>NZ_CP069004.1:0-632927 GCF_016801775.1 Sulfitobacter mediterraneus
CCCTTACCGGACGAGCGGTGACGCTCTAACGGGGCGCTGGACGGGCCAGACGGAAGCGGAGACGCGGAGGTGAGGTTCGGAGGCGGAGAGAAAATTTGAGGTAATTTCGGCGGGGCGCGCCAAAAAGTTAGGGCGCATCTCGGTGACTTTTGTCTCTACGCTGTTTGAAAATTTGATATCTGAAGAGATATGTGGGCGGTTTGGTTCATTCGATGGATCAACGTCTGTATATCGCGCTCTTAGACTTCGGTCGATGATGGAGTGTCAGCTTCACTGTTTGAGTGGCTTTCGGTTACTTTGGTAACTTTAAGTACATCAAACAGAAAAGACGCCATAAGATTTCAGTAAGGTCTTATGGTCGATGTGCAGAGGTTCGACGTCAAGGATAAGCAAGCAATTGCTTTTCAACTTGAGAGTTTGATCCTGGCTCAGAACGAACGCTGGCGGCAGGCCTAACACATGCAAGTCGAGCGCACCCTTCGGGGTGAGCGGCGGACGGGTTAGTAACGCGTGGGAACATACCCTTTTCTACGGAATAGCCTCGGGAAACTGAGAGTAATACCGTATACGCCCTTCGGGGGAAAGATTTATCGGAGAAGGATTGGCCCGCGTTAGATTAGATAGTTGGTGGGGTAATGGCCTACCAAGTCTACGATCTATAGCTGGTTTTAGAGGATGATCAGCAACACTGGGACTGAGACACGGCCCAGACTCCTACGGGAGGCAGCAGTGGGGAATCTTAGACAATGGGCGCAAGCCTGATCTAGCCATGCCGCGTGTGTGATGAAGGCCTTAGGGTCGTAAAGCACTTTCGCCAGGGATGATAATGACAGTACCTGGTAAAGAAACCCCGGCTAACTCCGTGCCAGCAGCCGCGGTAATACGGAGGGGGTTAGCGTTGTTCGGAATTACTGGGCGTAAAGCGTACGTAGGCGGATCAGAAAGTAGGGGGTGAAATCCCAGGGCTCAACCCTGGAACTGCCTCCTAAACTCCTGGTCTTGAGTTCGAGAGAGGTGAGTGGAATTCCAAGTGTAGAGGTGAAATTCGTAGATATTTGGAGGAACACCAGTGGCGAAGGCGGCTCACTGGCTCGATACTGACGCTGAGGTACGAAAGTGTGGGGAGCAAACAGGATTAGATACCCTGGTAGTCCACACCGTAAACGATGAATGCCAGTCGTCGGGCAGTATACTGTTCGGTGACACACCTAACGGATTAAGCATTCCGCCTGGGGAGTACGGTCGCAAGATTAAAACTCAAAGGAATTGACGGGGCCCGCACAAGCGGTGGAGCATGTGGTTTAATTCGAAGCAACGCGCAGAACCTTACCAACCCTTGACATCCTGTGCTAACCCGAGAGATCGGGCGTTCACTTCGGTGACGCAGTGACAGGTGCTGCATGGCTGTCGTCAGCTCGTGTCGTGAGATGTTCGGTTAAGTCCGGCAACGAGCGCAACCCACATCTTTAGTTGCCATCAGTTCGGCTGGGCACTCTAAAGAAACTGCCCGTGATAAGCGGGAGGAAGGTGTGGATGACGTCAAGTCCTCATGGCCCTTACGGGTTGGGCTACACACGTGCTACAATGGCAGTGACAATGGGTTAATCCCAAAAAGCTGTCTCAGTTCGGATTGGGGTCTGCAACTCGACCCCATGAAGTCGGAATCGCTAGTAATCGCGTAACAGCATGACGCGGTGAATACGTTCCCGGGCCTTGTACACACCGCCCGTCACACCATGGGAGTTGGTTCTACCCGACGACGCTGCGCTAACCTTCGGGGGGCAGGCGGCCACGGTAGGATCAGCGACTGGGGTGAAGTCGTAACAAGGTAGCCGTAGGGGAACCTGCGGCTGGATCACCTCCTTTCTAAGGATGTTCCTAGCCATGATTGTTCGCAATCATCATGGAACACTTAGCAGGTCAGTAAACAAAACTGACCATATTTAGAGGCACTTCGGTGCACTCTACGGACCGAGCCGTCCTCATATCTCTTCAGTTTAAGTTTCAGGCCTACCGGTCTGTATGGGTCGGTAGCTCAGGTGGTTAGAGCGCACGCCTGATAAGCGTGAGGTCGGAGGTTCAAGTCCTCCTCGACCCACCATGTATTCCGCAAGGAAACTGATGGGGCCTTAGCTCAGCTGGGAGAGCGCCTGATTTGCATTCAGGAGGTCAGCGGTTCGATCCCGCTAGGCTCCACCAAACACTTTACGCAGCAAAGTGTGAAGTACTGGCAGTCGTTGCGTGGCAACGATGAGACGTACAGCGTAGAACACATCTTCAAGCATTCGCTGAATGTTTGGACGTCTGTTCTACAGACGACGCGAACGCGCATCCTTTGGATACGCTGCCTCGCGTTGGTCGGACTTTCTTTGAAAGTCGACCGAATTGACATCGTATAGAGAGATACTAACAACACGATTGATCGCGCCGCGTTAGGCGATGATCTCAGTTGCTGCCTCTTCGGAGGCCGGTGCACAACGGACTGTTTCCTCGGTCTGCTGCGCATATCGCGGCTGAAACGAACGTGTTGTCCAAGTCAAGTACACTAACCAGAGTGATGATGCTGCCTCCCGCACGGATGGCAGCTAGAGACATCACTCATTGTCCACTCAGATGAGTGGGCGGGTAAAAGTATGCTTTTGGTTCAGAATAAGAGGATCAGTTTCTTACCAGCTTCTGATCTTCGCGAATGACGCAAGTCTTTCTTTTTCTGGATCAAATCAAGCGCGAAAAGGGCGTTTGGTGAATGCCTTGGCAGTAAGAGGCGATGAAAGACGTGATACTCTGCGATAAGCCATGGGGAGCTGAGAATAAGCTTTGATCCATGGATTTCTGAATGGGGCAACCCACCTGATACTGTGTTATTTATACTACCAGACAGACGTTGTTTGCGGGTTCGCCCTCAAGGAGCGCTCCGCGCGGTAGGGCAAAATAATATGGTAAACCAGGTATTTTTAGGCTGAATATATAGGCTTAAAAAGGCAAACCCGGGGAACTGAAACATCTAAGTACCCGGAGGAAAGGAAATCAATATGATACTCCCCTAGTAGCGGCGAGCGAACGGGGACCAGCCGAGCCATGATTGTGGTTAGAATGCGTTGGAATGCGCAACCAAAGTGGGTGATAGTCCCGTATAAGAAGCATGATTGGACGTATTAAGTAGGGCGGAACACGTGAAATTCTGTCTGAAGATCGGAGGACCACCTTCGAAGGCTAAGTACTCCTTACTGACCGATAGTGAACCAGTACCGTGAGGGAAAGGTGAAAAGCACCCCGACGAGGGGAGTGAAACAGTACCTGAAACCGAACGCCTACAATCAGTTGGAGGGACCTTGCGTCCTGACAGCGTACCTTTTGTATAATGGGTCATCGACTTGGTCTCACGAGCAAGCTTAAGCCGTTAGGTGTAGGCGTAGCGAAAGCGAGTCTTAATAGGGCGTCGAGTTCGTGGGATCAGACCCGAAACCGAGTGATCTAGGCATGGCCAGGTTGAAGGTAAGGTAACACTTACTGGAGGACCGAACCCACATCTGTTGAAAAAGATCGGGATGAGCTGTGCCTAGGGGTGAAAGGCCAATCAAACTCGGAGATAGCTGGTTCTCTGCGAAATCTATTTAGGTAGAGCGTCGACCGAATACCATCGGGGGTAGAGCACTGGATGGGTAATGGGGCCCCACAGGCTTACTGATCCTAACCAAACTCCGAATACCGATGAGTACTAGTCGGCAGACACACGGCGAATGCTAACGTCCGTCGTGAAGAGGGAAACAACCCTGACCTCCAGCTAAGGCCCCTAATTCATGGCTAAGTGGGAAAGCAGGTGAGACGACCAAAACAACCAGGAGGTTGGCTTAGAAGCAGCCATCCTTTAAAGATAGCGTAACAGCTCACTGGTCTAAATAAGTTGTCTTGCGGCGAAGATGTAACGGGGCTCAAGCCATGAGCCGAAGCTGAGGATGCATTTATTGCATGGTAGCAGAGCGTAGTGTGACATAAGACTTTGTCTCCTTACTTCCTTCGGGAATATTGGAGACGTAGTCTTTTCTGTGAAGCTGGCGCGTGAGCGATCCGGTGGAGAGATCACTAGTGAGAATGATGACATGAGTAGCGACAAAGAGTGTGAGAGACACTCTCGCCGAAAGTCCAAGGGTTCCTGCTTAAAGCTAATCTGAGCAGGGTAAGCCGACCCCTAAGGCGAGGCCGAAAGGCGTAGTCGATGGGAACCAGGTTAATATTCCTGGGCCAGATGGAAGTGACGGATCTCGAGGGTAGTTCATCCTTATCGGATTGAATGGGCTGCTTAGAGGTCCCTGGAAATAGCTCCATCATGAGATCGTACCCTAAACCGACACAGGTGGACAGGTAGAGAATACCAAGGCGCTTGAGAGAACTATGTTGAAGGAACTCGGCAAAATACCTCCGTAAGTTCGCGAGAAGGAGGCCCGGTTCCTAGGCAACTAGGGGCTGGGGGCACAAACCAGGGGTGGCGACTGTTTTTATTAAAAACACAGGGCTCTGCGAAGTCGCAAGACGACGTATAGGGTCTGACGCCTGCCCGGTGCCTGAAGGTTAAAAGGAGGGGTGAGAGCTCTGAATTGAAGCCCAGGTAAACGGCGGCCGTAACTATAACGGTCCTAAGGTAGCGAAATTCCTTGTCGGGTAAGTTCCGACCTGCACGAATGGCGTAACGACTTCCCCGCTGTCTCCAACATAGACTCAGCGAAATTGAATTACCGGTCAAGATGCCGGTTACCCGCGGTTAGACGGAAAGACCCCGTGCACCTTTACTACAGCTTCACACTGGCATTAGGCCGAACATGTGCAGGATAGGTGGTGGGCTTTGAAACGTGAACGCCAGTTTGCGTGGAGCTCCCTTGAGATACCACCCTTGTTCTGCTTGATGTCTAACCGCGGTCCGTTATCCGGATCCGGGACCCTGTGTGGCGGGTAGTTTGACTGGGGCGGTCGCCTCCTAAATCGTAACGGAGGCGCGCGAAGGTTGGCTCAGAGCGGTCGGAAATCGCTCGTTGAGTGCAATGGCAGAAGCCAGCCTGACTGCGAGACTGACAAGTCGAGCAGAGTCGAAAGACGGCCATAGTGATCCGGTGGTCCCAAGTGGGAGGGCCATCGCTCAACGGATAAAAGGTACGCCGGGGATAACAGGCTGATACTGCCCAAGAGTCCATATCGACGGCAGTGTTTGGCACCTCGATGTCGGCTCATCTCATCCTGGGGCTGGAGCAGGTCCCAAGGGTACGGCTGTTCGCCGTTTAAAGAGGTACGTGAGCTGGGTTTAGAACGTCGTGAGACAGTTCGGTCCCTATCTTCCGTGGGTGTAGGATACTTGAGAGGAGTTGCCCCTAGTACGAGAGGACCGGGGTGAACGATCCACTGGTGGACCAGTTGTTATGCCAATAGCAGTGCTGGGTAGCTATGATCGGACAGGATAACCGCTGAAGGCATCTAAGCGGGAAGCCCCCCTCAAAACAAGGTATCCCTGAGAGCCGAGGTAGACCACCTCGTCGATAGGCCAGAGATGTAAGCGTAGTAATACGTTCAGTTGACTGGTACTAATGGCTCGATAGGCTTGATTTGATCCAGTAAAAGCAAGACTTTACTCGATAAATCAAAAGCATACACAACACAGTGTACTGACTTGGAAAACTCTAAAAACTTTATTTGGTTTGGTGATCATAGCGCGAGCAAAACACCCAGCCCCATCCCGAACCTGGCCGTTAAGTGCCGTAGCGCCGATGGTACTGCGTCTTAAGACGTGGGAGAGTAGGTCATCGCCAAACCTAATAAGGTTTTTAGAGCAGTATCTCTCAACGATGACAAACAAGACACAATGCCTGATACAAAAAATGTAACAGGACAAAAAGGCCTCAAGCACAACACCGTGCAAAAGGCCAAAAAACGGCCTCAAAAAGCACTCCGTGCACAAGGCCAACAAAAGTGTCGCGGGATGGAGCAGCCCGGTAGCTCGTCAGGCTCATAACCTGAAGGTCGTAGGTTCAAATCCTACTCCCGCAACCAATATCAGAACAATAAAAACAGAAACACCGCCCCATGGGGCGTAAACGCGTTTCATGCAGACCTGGGAGTGCCGGCAACGACTCTTCTACCTGTGGTTGTAACCCCTTAAATTCACAGCGGGATTCTTGACAATTATGTTGCTTATGAAGGGCGCGTGGGTCAGCATGGTGGCCGACTGCCCAAGAAATCAAGAGTTCTTGCGCAACGTCAGTCCGGAAAATCGATCTAGAGTTTGATCGTCGGGTGCTCCAACAGCGTTCGACGGAAATTTTTTCTAGCCGTTGAACCCTCTTATTGTGGTGGGGATACAATGGAAGACGACGATACTCTGCAAGAGTCAGCCGCTGTAAAGCTACGGGACGCCGCCAGTATTTCATGGTCCGTCGCGGACGCTGCGGGGACGGCCAAGAAGGTCGTCAAACTGGCGTCCAAGCCATTCAAATCCGTTGAAAAACTCAAAGACAAGGTCAAGAAGCTCGAAAAGGCCGCCAAGGTCATTGAGGATATTTCTGACTCCCTCAAGTCGGTGTCCTTTACACGCCCCGCAGCAAAGGTGACCGATAAGGTTGCAGAGAAGGTGATTGACTACACCAAGAAGGTGGAAACCAAGATTGAAGCCCTCGAAGGGACATCGACCAAAATCGGCGATTTCCTCTTTAATGTTCAAAAACAGCTTGGGAACATCAACAAGGCCACAAATGCTCTTGGCGTCGCAGCAGAAGCCTATTCACGTAAACTGGCCAGCGCCGAACAGAACCTGGCGCCCGCAGCATCACAGTTTTCCACTGGGGTCGAGTTTCTGGACAAGGAGTCCGCCGATGCGCGGGCGATCGCGGTGCAGTTGGCAGAGGCGCGCATTTCCCAGGCGGATAGCATCAATGGCCCTTTGCTCCTGCTCGTCACGCAATTGTCCGAAATCGACCAGGCCATGGAAGAGTTGTCGTCCAAGCTGGACAATGACCTGTTGGATATCGTTGTCGATCTCGCGGAATCCCTTGGCGCCATCACTGATGTGGTCAGCAAGATTACCGACCCACTAGAGACCGTTCTGGATTACCTCGGACCGGTGCTGGATCTGATGGGGTCATTCTTTAGCTTCCTTCTGGCTCCGGTTGAGGCGGCGCTGGAATGGATTATCGATAAAATCGGGATCACGGCCTTGCTGGAAAAGGCCGCTGACGAAATCACATCGCTTTTGCCAAATATCGATCTGTTGGACGGTCTGGCCGAAAAGCTGGAAAAACTGTTCCTTGAGGAAATTCAGGACTTTTATGAGACTGAAATCGTCGCGAAATACGCCAGTATTCTCGAAACGATCAACAATCCGAACTTCCCCGAAACACTGTCCATCGGGACGGATGGGGACAATACGCTCAACGGGTCCATGAATGCCACAGGCAGCCTGACCCTTGATGGGCTCGGCGGCAACGATAACATCTTTGGCGGTGATTTTGACGATACACTGAACGGCGGCACGGGCCGGGACATTCTGTCCGGCGGCGGTGGCAATGATATTATTGACGGCGGCACGGACAACCCGAACGGCGATGAAGATGACGAGAGCCCCGACAGCGTGATTTATGCGGGCAACCGCGAAGACTATAATTACACCGCCGTTATCAGTGATGGCGTGGCGACCGGGGATTGGATCGTCGTCGACACCCGCGAAACGATCACCGTGGACGGCGTGGTCACACAACGCAACGACGGCAAAGACATTCTCAAGAATATTGAGTTGATCATTTTTGCCGATGACGGTTTGGACCTGCGGCTGTTTGATCAACTGATCGAGACCCGCAGTAAAGATGGCGAGATTGCCTATGTGTCCCCCTATGCCACCAATCTGGAGCCGATTGGCGGGCAATTGCCGCTCACGCTTGATGGCCAACGTGATTGGGTCTACGGCGCCTACGGGCTCGATATTCTCATCACGGGCGGCGGCAATGACCAGCTGAGCAGTGGCGGCAACGGGCGCATCACACGCCGGAAATATGATGGCGACGCCTTGTTCGGTGGCGAAGGCGATGATGTCTATGTGGTCAGCCCTGATGGCTATGACCGTGATCTGATCATCGATTCCGGCGGCATCGACACAGTGGATTACAATCTGGCGAGCGGGGGGGTGAAGGTGTATCTCGGCTCGACAAACCCAAACGACAGGGAAGCCTTCTACATCCCGCCTTCGGTCGAATTTCATGCGGATTTCGATGGCAATGACATCAACGATCCGGTCACGATTATCACCGAGCACCCAGATGGCAGCACCACCTCAGAGACCGTCACCTACAACGCTGGTGTGATCCAGGGCATCGAAAATGTCGTTGGGTCGGACAACCATGACATCATCATCGGCAATGACGATGTGAATCGGCTTGATGGTGGCGCTGGCAACGACATGATCCGCGGCCTTGATGGCAATGACGAGATCTATGGCGGCTCTGGCAACGACATCCTGATTGGGGATTGGGGGGATGACTATCTCGAAGGAGGCACTGGCGGAAACGTTTATATCGGTGGTCTCGGTGACGATGATATCAACGACACTGCGGGCGGCTATGGCACAGTCAAATATTCGACGATTGCGATATCATCCCTCTACGATCAAAGTGTAGAGTTCCCGGATTTCGCCATAACCGGCTTTGACGCCTTCAATGTCAATGACATGCCCGGCGGGATCGTTGTTGTGCAAACATCGGAGCCGGGCCAGCAGCAGGTCGCAAAATATCAGACAAGCGTAAACGTTGGTGACCGCTACGGCGTGGACTACCTCGAAGACATCGAATACATCGTCGGCAGCACGGGCGGCGATTATATTTTCTCGCTCCGCGGCAAGAGCCAGCACATTTACGGCAATGGCGGAGACGACCAGCTTTTTGCCGATGAAGTCGATATCGGCAACGTGTTCTACGGCGGCGCCGGTTCTGACCTTTTTGTCTCACACGCCTTTTCGCCGGACCTATTCTATGGCGGCAGCGAAAGCGATACCGTGCGTGTCTGGAACGACAACACGGTCGATGGTGACGAGCTGTACGGCGATGAGGCAGCGACGGGGCTTCAATTGCCTTTGGACGGTGTTGATATACTGGATCTGCGCAACAGCAATTTTGCCTGGCATGTACATATCGACCCGCTGAGCCCCCTTGGCAGCCTGGTCGGCAAAGAGACCATTCTGCGCACCGATGTCGAGGATTCGCTGTTCATTCAGCAAACCGTCGGCGTGAATGGTGTCGAAGAGGGCGACATCGTTCCTACAGATTTCGGCAAGGTACCGGGCGCGCTCCAGGCCAATTCGAACACGCCGGACGAAGGCGGCCTCGCAACGGCGTTTTCCGGTTTTGAGCACATTATCGGATCAGACCAGCGGGACATAATCACCGGCGGCTATATCCTGTCTCCGGTCATCTTTGAGGGCAATGGCGGCGACGATGTCCTTTATGTCAGCCAGTTTACCACAGGTGAACTTTATGGTGGCGATGGCGATGACGTTTTGGGCACCTATAACCCTACCAACGGTGATGTTGCGTTTGTACGTCTTTACGAAAAGGACAAGATCACCACACTGTCCGGTGGCGCGGGTAACGATGTATTTGTCGCGGGCGACTTTCGGGAAAGCTATGAAGGCGGTGAGGGGCTGGACAGGCTCACTTTTGAGACCAGCCGCGCAAGTGTTATTGTCAATCTCAGCACCAATCAGGTCGATGGTGGCTATGCCGAGGGCGACATCCTGCTGGGCGGCATCGAAGATGTCACCGGCACGCAATTCGAAGACACCATCACCGGCGACGAAGAGCTGAACGAAATTGTCGGCTGGGACGGCATCGATGTGTTGCTGGGATTGGGCGGCGCGGACAATCTCTTTGGTGGTGACGGCAATGATTTCCTCTATGGCGGTGCGGGCAATGATTACTTGCATGGCGGCAATGGCGGCGATCTGTTGGATGGCGGTGCAGGGATTGATACGGCATCGTGGAATTTCTATCAGGTTCATCCAAAGGGCGGCGTAGAACGTCTGACCAACGACACCTCCGACATCGTTGCGGATCTTGAAACCGGGCAAGCGGGCACGGACATCCTGATCAGTATCGAAAACCTTACCGGCGGTGTGGGCCACGATACGCTGCGTGGGGACGCAGGTGACAATCTTTTGGCCGGCTCAATCGGTGATGACCTGCTGCAGGGTCGCGACGGCGCGGACCTGCTGATTGGCGGCGTTGGCGATGACACGGTCGAAGGCGGCGCTGGCGATGATGCGCTCTTTGGCGGGGCGGGTGTCAACGTCCTGGATGGCGGCGCGGATTTCGACACGATTGACTACGGCGTTCTGGAACTTGGCGTTCAGGTCATCATGTCGGGCGTGGGCGAACGTGCAGGCGACACGTCCGGGATCGTCCGGTCTTACACGCCCGTTGATCTGTTCATCTGGAGCGACAGCGAAACAGAAACCACCTTTGACGGCTATGTAGAGCAGACCACGATCACCACTGGCACCACCGAGGCGCGCAGCACCTATGAGGTCTTTGATCAAGGCAATGACGACCCGGACGATGACGTTTATGTCCCACGCGGGTCCATCACCCCCGAACGGGTCTGGAAGTTCCTGAACCTAAGCTATGCAACACAGACCAGTGACGCGGATGACATTCCCTTCTTGCCCGGTCTGCTGCTGCCAGAGCAAGAAGTCGAAGTCGTCGAGCGGTTTGAAGAAGCCGTCGATATATTTTCAAATATTGAACGTATTGCCGGATCGCAGGGCGCAGATTTCATTCTCGGCAACGCCGAGAATACCGTGTTCTATGGCGGCCTTGGCGGCGATGTCATTGATGGCGGCGGTGGCATTGACACCATGAGCTATGCCTTCTCCGAAATCGGCGTATCGGTCGATCTGAAGATGATGACCTTTTCGGGGGGCGAGGCGGAAGGTGACCAGATCATCAATATGGAGAACCTGATCGGCTCGGGCCAGTCGGATGCCCTGAGCGGGAATGATCTGGACAACACCATTGTTTTGGGCACAGGCAACGACAGCGCCCGCGGTTATGACGGGGTCGATACGGTTGTTTTGGGCTTCGATTTTAGAGATATCGCCCAAATCCAAGGGTTTGCCGATGGCGTCAACATCATGCGCTTTGAAGGTGACGTGCCGATCTCGGTTGATTTTATCGCGGATGATATCGAAATCCTGTCTTTTGAGGATGGCGACAAGACATTTGCCGAGATCAAAGCGCTCGCCAATGATGGCACCGAAGGGTCCGACGTCCTGATCGGTACGCCCGTCCCGGATACGCTTGACGGGCGCGGCGGCAATGACATTGTGCAAGGTCTGGACAGTGCGGATCTGCTGCTTGGCAGTGCGGGCAACGATCTGCTGCAAGGTCAGGGCGGCGATGATCGTCTGATCGGCGGCTTGGGGCGCGACCGTTTTATTGGCGGCATGGGCGATGACACCTTCATCATCGACGACAGCACCGAGATCATCACCGAAGCAGATGGCGAGGGCGAAGATACCGCAGAAAGCTCGGTCGATTTTGCGCTGCCCGATCACGTGGAAACGCTGGTCTTGACCGGAACAGACGGGACCACAGGCACAGGCAACGATGCGGCCAACACGATCATCGGCTCGGACGCTGCAAACGTGCTGGTCGGCAAAGCCGGGCGCGATACGCTGGATGGCGGCTTGGGGGCCGATACGCTTTTGGGCGGCGCGGATGGCGACGTCTATCTGATCAACGAAACCATCGACCTGATCTTTGGAGAGGCCGAAGATGGCGGCTTTGACGCGGTCTATGCGACCGTTGATTATACTTTGCCGGACAATGTCGAACTGCTGGCTGTTGCGAACGGGGCCAGCGTTCATGCCATCGGCAATGACGGTGTAAACGAGTTCTACACCGGGCTGCGGCTTCTGGATGGCAACAGCAACCCGACCGACGGCACCGGCGGCAGCACATTTGATGGCAAGGCGGGCGCGGATATCCTGGTCCTTGGCCATGACTTCGAAGGCAGCACCTTTGATTTTGACGATGAAGGCTATCTGACCATCACTTTCGATGAGCTCACAAACCGTGCGACCAACATCGAGAAATTCGATTTTACCGATCAGTTTCTTACGTTAGATGACTTGATCACAACGGTATTCGCCCCCACGGGCAGTGTGATCGTGCCGGGCGTCGAGGGTGACGTCATCTTCGGCATCGACATGTCGGATGCGTCAAACGGTGCCCAGTTCGTGCATGTGGCCAGTGCGCCCGGCGCCAACGATGTCATCTACAATTTCTCAACTGCTTTTGGTGACAATGGCGCCGGCACATTTCTTGGCCATAGTTTCACCGACCCGGCCACCAGTCAGGTCGAAGTTCTGGCGGTCGTGCCGGGCGATGCGCCGTCAGCAGCGCAGTTCTATCTGTCGGGCATTTTCCGACCTCTAGATGTGATGACCGAAGCCAATTGGACCTACTACCAGGTCGCTGTGTTTGGCGGCGAAGATAATCTGAGCGGCACGCATTTGGGCGATACCCTCAGAGGGTTCGAAGGCGACGATACCCTCTTCGGAGATGGCGGCAACGACTTGATCAAAGGCGATGGCGGCGACGACAGTATCTCGGGCGGGCAGGGGGATGACACATTATTCGGCGGCGCGGGCGAAGACACCCTTGTTGGCGGCAACGGCGTTTTCAACGATTTTTACAATGGCGGCGAGGGTGACGATACGCATTTTGGCGGCAACGGCGTCAACACGATTTTCCTCCATGCACAGATGGGCGCGGATGTTGCCTTTGACTTCGACGCGGCGAAAGATTTCATCGACACTTCGCTTCTGACCGAGGCCGAGCGAGATCTGATGGCGGTCACAATTGATAACGCGGATACGCTGATCGGATTGTCCGATGGTGGTTCCCTTCGTTTGATTGGCACGCAGATCAACGATTTGCCGATTGTGCCCTTTGACACTGGCGAAACCGACCCGGTTGAGTTTGACCTTGGCCTTGGCACCAACGGCTTTGAATTCCCCGAAATCATTGCTGTCTCGGCGGCGGGTGACATCAACAATGACGGCATCGACGATTTCATGGTGGGTTGGACAGACCGGACTTTCTTTGCCACGATCACGCCGATTGCCTATGTGGTTTACGGCAAGGATGACGCGGATTTTGATCCGCTGACCCAGCCATTCCTGCTGGATCTTGATGAAGGTTTCTCTGTTCTGGCAGAAACGGGGGATGCCAACATTTCCCTCGCCGCGGCCGGTGACGTCAACAATGACGGAATTGATGATTTTATGGTGGGCACCTCAGAGTCGACCCACGTCATATTTGGCCGAGATGGTGATTTTTTAGATCACGTCGATCTTGGTGGTTTGGGCGCTACAGAAGGTGTGAAGCTGGCGATGGAGGGTGCGAACGGCCAGCAGTTCATTGAAGGCGGTTTTGACATCAACGGGGACGGCATTGACGATATGATCGTCAGTGACGGCGCATACTACGGCAGTTCCACGCATGTTGTGTTCGGCTCTGACGCGGCTGATCCCTTGCCTGCGACGATCTCGGGTGCGGATCTGGACGGCACCAACGGCTTTACCCTGCTTGGGCCGAGCTATTTCACCAATCCCGGCGATTCACTGGCGTCTGCGGGTGACGTCAACGGCGATGGTTTTGACGATCTCATTATCGGATCGCGTTACCACAGCGTCGAATCCCCGGATGGCTCCAGCTACACATGGACCGGCGGCGCATTCATCCTGTTTGGCAGTGATCAAGCCTTTGCAAGCAGCATCGAACTGGAAAAGATGACCGCCGATCAGGGCTTCTTGATCGACGGCGACATCGACGGAGGTCAAAGCCGTACGGGCGGCGTGGTCCAAGGCGGCGGTGACGTCAACGGCGACGGATTTGATGATGTGGTCATCATGATTTCACGCGCGATCCACAAAGGCCCCTTCAGCACTGCGGTAGAAGGTGATCTGATTGAACGGGCTTATGTGTTGTTCGGGTCGGGCGATCCCATGGGCGAAAGCTTTGATCTGGACGATGGCGGTACGGGCCGGCGGGTCAGTCTGGCAGACCTGGACGGGACAGATGGCACAGTGTTCACGCTGGCGATCCCCGAAGGATATAATTCGCCAAACCCCAATACACAGAGTGATTTCAAATCCTTAATCGGCGGCGGTGCAATCGAGATCGTGGATGATCTGAACAATGACCGAATTGCGGACATTGTGATCGGGACAACCACGTTTTCCCGCGAGGTCGTTTACGATCAGGACACGGGCGAGAGCACCGATACTAGCCTCAACACCGGCCAAACTTTTGTCCTTTACGGGCGCACCGAAGGATTTGGCGGTGTTTTTGAGCTTGAAGACCTCACCGATCTGGACGGGTTTGTTGTCGACGGATTTGAGGGGGATGGATCGGGCCGCATCGTGCGTTATGCGGGCGATGTGAACAACGATGGCGGCGCGGATTTCCTTATCGGGGCAAGCAGTTCGCCCAGCAAGCTGATCTTCGGCACGCCGTTTTCTGACCTGCCAACGCTCGGCACGATTGAGATCACGGGGCTGGCGCAGGAAGACGAAACGCTTACCGCAAACATGGAGAACCTGTCAGACGGAGACGGCTTTGCGACACTGGATTTCCAGTGGTATCGCAACGGCACGCCGGTTCAGGGGGCGACAGAGGCGACCTATCTGTTGACGCAGGCCGATGTGGACGGTGAGTTTTATGTGACACTGAGCTATGTCGATAACTTCGGCAATGCGGGCATCGCACAGAGTGATCTGCTTGGCCCGATTGTGAATGTGAACGATGCGCCAACGGCAGAAGCGGACAGCTATACCGCCTTTGAGGACAAGCCGCTGCGGATGGATCTGCAAGCCAATGATTTTGATGCAGATGGCGATGATCTGACCTACAGCTTTTTCACCTCGACCATTGGCGGTGCGGGGACACTCACTGTCAATGACGACAAGACAGTGACTTTCACGGCGGCAGATCAGTTCCTTGGGCCTGTGTTCTTTACCTATCAGCTAATCGACGAAGACGGCGTGGCATCTGTCGCCACGGCCGTTAATATCGACGTGGTCGAGGTCAATGATGCACCTGAGATCACCGATCTGGCGGTTACAATTGTCGAAGAAAACTCTGTGACGCTGTCGCCCTTGCTGGGTGTCACGGACGAAGAGGGCGACGCATTTTCGATTGTCGATGCCTATCTCGGCGACAAGACCGAGATCAGCTTTACCGACGATACGATCACCATCACTGGCGATCTGAACGCAACCGGCGATGACATCGTGGCCTATACCGTTCGCGATGCCAGAGGCGCCGAGGCAACGGCTTATATCGCGGTGGCAATATCGCCGGTCAATGATGCGCCGATGCCCGTGGATGACTTTGCGCGAGGACCGGAAAACCTTGTTCAGATTGTGGATGTTCTGGCCAATGACACGGACCCCGATGAGGGCGATGTCCTGACGGTCGTAAGCGTTACAGACGGCACATTCAGTACCTCAAAGATCAACGCAGACGGCACCATTTCCGTAACCCCGATTGCAGAAGAGTTCGGCACAGAGGTTCTCACCTACACGATGCGCGATGCTGACGGGGTTGAGCGGCAAGCAACGCTGACATTGACTTTTGATCAGGTGAACGACCCGCCGGTTGCTTTTGATGACCATGTGACCGTGAACGAAGATGCCTCCATAGAGATCGACGTGCGCGCCAATGATGAGGATTTTGGCGAAGAAGATATCTTTGTGGTCAGTTTTACGGCGCCCAACTCTGGCGAGGTTGCGCTGCTGGAAAACGGCAACCTGCTTTACACGCCGGACCCGGATTTTGATGGGGAAGACAGCTTCAAGTACCTGCTGTCCGACCATGATGCCAAAGTCAGCGGTGCGTCGGTCTTTGTGGAGGTCACGCCCCAGCCGGACGATCCGGTTGCCAAGAATTTCACCGTTGAACTTCAGCAGGGCAGCACCGTGATGTTTGACCCGCGCCTGTCGGCGACGGGCAACCCGGCGGATGCCGACAGTGACCCCGACCGCGATCCGCTGGGCATCAGCAGCTTTGCCGAGGCTGAGGATGGCACCGTTGAATTTGCGGCAAACGGATTGGGCCTGATCTACACGCCGGATGCCGATTTCTTTGGCACGGATACCTTTGACTATGTCATCGACGACGGCACAGGGCGCACAGACACGGCCAACATCACAGTCACCGTCCACCGCAACGATGTGCCAATCGCCCGGCCCGACAGCTTTGAATTGGTCGAAGATACCAACATTATCATTGATGTTTTTGAAGCTTACCCCGGCGGCATTTTGGAGAATGATGATGACGCCGAAGGTGATTTCTTTGCATTTCAGAGCATCGGCACAGCGGTCAATGGCGCGATTGCCTTTAATGCGATCGAAGGCACAATCACCTATACGCCTGACGCCAATCTCTTTGGCACTGGCCTCGATACGGTCAATTACTTTCTTTCAGACAGTTTCGGGCGCGTTGTCAGTTCCACCATCACCTTTAACGTGATCGGCCAGGACGACGCGCCGGTGGCCTTCGACGATGTGGCGACCACGGGGGAAGACACACCTTTTGCCATTGATGTCCTCGCCAATGACGAGGATTTCGGCGAAGGCGATCTGTCGTTCAACGGGTTCTCGCAAGGTGCCTTTGGCGGTGTGGTTTTGTTGTCCGATGATACGCTGCATTATTCGCCCAACGCCAATTTCAATGGCCAGGACAGCTTTACCTACGGGATCAGGGACACAGCCGGAAACACCAGCACGGCCACGGTCACGGTGAACGTAACAGACGAGCCCGATACACCGACAGCCAATGACGACACGGCCCAAGGCAGTGAGGATGTGGCACTGGTGATCGACGTGCTTGGCAATGACACGCATCCAGATACTGGCGCCGTTTTGACCGTTGTTGATGTCACAAACGGCACCTTCAGTACATCCGTGATCAATCCGGATGGAACAATCACCGTGACGCCCGAGGCAGAGGCGTTTGGCACAGAGATCCTGACCTATACAGTGCGCGACAGCGCCAGTGCGGAAAGCCAGGCGCAGATCACTGTCAGCTTTGCCGCCGTGGACGATGCGCCTGTGGCGCTCAATGACATTGCCACGACGGACGAAGACACCCCCATCGAGATTGACGTGCTGGCCAATGATCTGGACTTTGGCGAGAATGACATTTCGATCCTCGGTTTCTCAGAAGGCAATTCGGGCGGTGTGATTGAACTGGCCAATGGCAATCTGCTTTATACGCCGGATCAGGATTTCAACGGCCCGGACAGCTTTACCTATGTGATCACCGACAACGCAGGGCAGGAAAGCACAGCAACCGTTTCCATCGATGTTGCGGCGCTGCCGGATGATCCGGATGCCAAGGACAAATCTATTTTTGTCCAGCAAGACAGCAGCTTAACCTTTGATCCTCTGCAATCGACCACTGGCAATCCTGCGGATAGCGACAGTGACCCCGATGGCGATGCGGTTTTCTTGGATACCTTTGCGACCGCCCAAAACGGCACGCTCGCGCTCTCCGACGATCTGACCCAGCTTATCTACACCCCCGATGCGGGCTTTATCGGCGAGGACACATTTCTGTATCGGATCGGTGATGGCACCGGACGGTTTGATGAGGCCAGTTTGACCGTCACCGTGGGCCGCAACGACGCCCCCGTCGCACGACCAGACAGCTATGAGCTGAACGAAGACACCACTCTCACCATCGATCTTGCAGGCGGCGACAGCCCGCTTGCCAATGACGATGACACAGAGGGCGATCCGTTTTCTTTGACCAATGTGGGCGCTGCGGCCAATGGGGTGGTCCAGTTCGATGCAAATCAGAACACGATCACCTACACACCAAACGCAAACCTGTTTGGTGATGCCTTGGACGTCGTGGAATACACCATCGTTGACAGTTTTGGCCGGTCGGTGACCTCGACCATGAGCTTTAACGTTGCTCCCCAGGACGACCCGATCACCGGGGATTTGCTGATCCAGACCAGCTTTGACGTTTTTGGAAACCCCGAGTTCATGCTTGATGCATCGCAACTGGAAGATGCTGACGGATTACCGGCCCTGTCCTTGGATGACCTTCTAGATGGCGCAACGCCCACGGATGATGAATTTGGCTATTTCGACAACTGGGTGTGGCGGATCGATGGGGGCGTTGTCGAAGGCTTTGATGCGCAATATTTCCCCGCGCCGGACGACGGGCAGAAACAGCTCACAGTAGAGGCAACCCTGACGGATGAGCAGGGCAACACCAGCTTGATCCAGAGCGCGGCCGTTTCTGTGCCTGATGTGCGGGTCATTATCTCTTATAACCTGCAACCCGGCGTGGATGACTTGTTTGATCCCTTCGACGGTTCGGGAGGTCCAAATGGGGCAATCCCCGGTTTTGTAAATCTGAAAGGGTTTGAACTGGGCAGAGACCGGATTGATCTGCGTGACGTTGCCTTGCTTGATGCGCTGAGCGCCGTGAACGATGCCACCGAGGGCAGCGCGGTTTTGATCTTTGACAATGGTAGCGTCCTGCGGATCGAAGGGGAGGGCGTGAGTCCGGACACTTTGACCTTTGACGATTTCCTGTTTGCCGACGGCAACATTGAACCCACCGGCACACCGGATGTGAACGGCGAGACCGAACAGGGGGCCGTGCTTCAGGCGGATCCGTCTACGGTCGAGGACGTCGAGAAAATCAACCCGGACAGCGTTACGTATCAATGGCAGCGTGACGGCGTGGATATTCCGGGTGGAACACAAATTACCTACACCCTCACCGAAGAGGATGTCGGCAAGACCATCACCGTGATCTACATGTTCGAAGACAGTTTTGGCACGCCGGAAACGGTCACCAGCGAAGGTGTCGGACCGATCATTGCCACCGGCGAGGAGATCACAGGCGGCACGGGCTCCGAGGCTCTTGACGGCACGGCAGGGTCAGACGTCATTCGCGCCCTTGATGGCGATGACGTGATCAATCCGGGCAAGGGCAATGACACTGTCGACGGCGGCGCAGGCATAGATCGCGCCATTTATTCCGGCGACCAGCTGGGCTATACCCTGACCTTCACCCCTGACGGCACTCGGATCACCGATCGCCGCGCCGGCGGCGATGGCACGGATGAGCTTATCGACGTTGAGTTTCTGGATTTCGAAACTGAGTTGCCGATCTTTGGTGGTCAGCCTATGCCACTGAACATCTTTGGCGGTCCGGCTTCACTGACGGCCGAAGAGTTTGCGCCGATCATTGAGCTTTATATCGCGTATTTCAACCGCGCCCCGGATGCGCTGGGCCTCTACTTCTGGGCGACATCCTTTACCACCGGCACCTCGCTGGAAGAGATGGCAACCCTGTTTGTCGGGCAACCGGAAACGCAGCTTGAATATCCCGAAGGCACGGCCAACGACGTCTTTGCGCAGACCGTCTATAACAACGTGCTTGGCCGGACACCCGATGCTGCCGGTTTCAACTTCTGGGTTGGGTTGTTGGACAACGGTTTTGTCGCACGTGATGCCTTTATCCTTGAAGTCCTGCGGGGCGCCAAAGCCGATCCAGCGCCGGGTTCAACGCAAGAGTTTATCGACCAGCAACAGCTCGACCAGGCCTATTTGCAGACCAAGACAGACATCGGCGCCTACTATTCCGTTCTCAAAGGCATGTCCGAGGTCAACAATGCCAAGACCGCGATGGCGCTTTATGATGGATCAGCGCAAAGCGTCGCTGACACGCTCTTTGCCATCGACGCCTATTTCGAAGACGCGCTTGATCCCAATACGGGAGAGTTCTTGATGCAGCTGATCGGCGTCATCGATGACCCGTTTGCGATTGCCTAAACGGCCGGGGACGGGGCAGGACGTGCAGATGATCTGTTTGCGGTTGGTCATGGCGGCCTGTGATATTAGGCAAGCTCCAGCCCCTTCGGGGAGGGAGAGATCATGACAGATACCCCACTGTTTTCACTGACCGGATCAGAGTCTTTCGCTGCGTGGTTGGCAGGGCAGGATCTGTCGATTGCGTTTACGACCTATCAAATCGGCAAGTTGTTTTTGGTTGGCGCCCAGTCGAACGGGAAGCTGGCGGTCTTTGAACGCACCTTTGATCACTGCATGGGCTTGGGGGTGGGGCAACGCCGGTTCTGGATGTCCTCTCTCTATCAGCTTTGGCAGTTCGAGAACTTCCATGATCAAGGCGTCATTCAGGATGGCTTTGATGCGACCTACGTCCCGATTGCAGGCCATACCACAGGCGACATTGACGTGCATGATATCCACGTACAGCCGGATGGCACACCGCTTTTTGTGGCCACGCGTTTCAATTGCCTGGCGACGCTCAGCCATACGGGCAGCTTTGCCGAAGTTTGGCGGCCCCCTTTTATTGATCGGCTGACAGCCGAAGACCGTTGCCACCTTAATGGCATGGCCGCGGATGACATGGGGCCACGCTATGTCAGCCTTGTTGGCCAAACCAACGTCGCCGATGGCTGGCGTGACCATCGCCGGGACGGGGGCATGGTTTTGGATGTGGCAAGCGGGGCACCCGTTGCGGCCGGGCTGTCCATGCCGCACTCCCCGCGTTTGCATCAGGGACGGCTATGGATTTTGCAAACCGGCACTGGCGAATTTGGCGAGATGGATCTTGCAACCGGCCGGTTCAACCCGATTTGTTTTTTGCCCGGCTTTGCGCGTGGATTGTCCTTTGTCGGCGATCATGCGGTCATCGGCCTGTCGCGCCCGCGCGAGAACCGCACGTTTGAAGGGCTCATGCTTGATGCCCGCTTGGCGCAACAGGGGCTGAGCCCAAAATGCGGGCTGTGTGTGGTGAACCTCAAAACGGGCGAGTTGGAGCACATGTTGCAGATCGAAGGCGTGGTGCAGGAACTTTATGACGTGGCAGTGCTGCCTGATGTCAAACGGCCAAGGGTGCTGGGTTTTCGAAGCGATGAAATCCGGTTTTTCCTCCGCCCTGAAAGCCAGCTTGGTCGGTGATGCGCTAGCAAAGGCGTTGTTCTTGTTTCAACCATGAATAGAGAGAAATTACGGCTGGGTTAATCTTGGGTTAATTTTGACGGGCGAAAGTGCTTCAGTTTACTGCTCTTGTCTGTTCTCACCGGAAAATTGATTGATTGGTTGAAAAAACCTACTTATCAACTGAGGATAGAAAAGAACAATTGACTTGATTTGGTGCGGGGTCGTGATCGAAGCAGAAGCTTTGCACCGCTCGGCAGTCACAAAAAACAAGGTGCGATCAATTGCGCAAACTTGAGATTCTGCTGGGATGTGTGTGTGTTCTGGTCATCCTCGGCCTTTTTGCAAACAGCGTTCGCACGAACGCCAAGGTTGCGAACGCTGAATTCCGGCGCTTGACGGATGACAGTATTGATAGCCTGCAAGTCCGGATGAGCACCTATCTGAGCAGCCTCAATGCAACGGCCGCGTTCCTGGAATCCTCTAGCGAAGTGACACGCGCCGAATTCGATCGGTTTGTTTCTCAGCTGGAAATCGAGAGATATCTGCCGGGGATCAACGGCATTGGCTATATAACCCCCATTCAGTCGGGTCAGGAACAGCAACTGGTTGATGAGATGGCCGCTCTGGGTGAGCCGGATTTGAACATTCATCCGCTGACTGACAACGCGCAAAAGTACATCATCAACCGGATTTCCCCGATTGGCCCCAATGTAGAGGCGCTCGGCCTTGATATCTCGTTTGAAGAAGGTCGCAGAAATTCGGCCAATGCGGCGCGGGAAACCGGATTGCCGCAACTGACGCCGCGCATTTTGTTGGTGCAGGAACACAGCAGCCAACCGGGCTTTCTGTTGCTTCGGCCTGTTTATTTTAACGACACAGGCGAAGTGCGGCCCGATCCGGCGGTGTCGCGTTTCAAAGGGTTTGTCTATGCCCCGTTTGTGGGCCGCAATCTGCTGACCAACCTGACCGCCAATCAAGGGGTTGTTTACCAATTTTCTGTGTTTGATGGCACCACGACAGACATGGACCAGTTGATTTACGCCAGCGAAACCGACAGCGAAGCGCCGAGCGGAAAATATACAGCGACCTATACATTTGAAAACTACGGTCGCAAGTGGACGGTGCTGTATGAAAGCACGTTGCCGTTCGAGGCAACGTTCCGCAACACCATGGCCTGGACGCTTTTGATCGGCGGTTTGGTGTTGTCGGCGATGCTGGTCTTTTCGGTGCGCAGCCTGCGCATACGGGGCGATGCAACCCATGAGCTGGCTCAATTGCGCGAGCGTCAGATCAGTGCCCGCGAGGAAGAGAACCGCGCCGTTGTCGAAAACGCTGTGACGGCTGTCTTTATCCTTGATGGGCAGCGAAAGATCCTTTTCGCAAACCAGGCTGCACAAGAAAGCTTTGGGTATTCTCCTCGGCAGATCAAAGGGTTGCTCTTTGACGATCTGGTGTCGGCGGCGCACGATCAGGATGAGACATCCGGCGTTAACGCCACAGGCACCACCCGCGAAGGGGCGGAGCTGGTCCTGGATCTGCACTACAATGAATGGACCACCTTTGAAGGGGCTCCCCGCGTCACTGCGATTGTGCGCGATCTGACCCGCGAAACCGAAGCCCGCGAGGAGATACGGATCACCAAGATCCGCTATGATCAGGCCTTGCAGGGGGCGGGGATCGGCGTTTTTGACGTGAACCTTGAGACCGGTCATTCCGATGTCACGGACACATGGCGCGAGATCATGGGAGTTGATCCATCAGAAACCGACATTGACGCACAGGACAACTTTCTAAGCCGTGTGCATGCGGAAGACCTACCTGTGTTGCTGGCCAACGACGCCGCCTGTATCGAGGGCAAAACCGCCCGGTCCATTTCAGAATACCGGATCAAGTTTTCGGACAACGAATGGCGCTGGATGCGATCAGAGGCGGTCGTGGTGAACCGCAACAAAGAGGGCAAAGCCCTCAGGATGATCGGCACGCAAGCCGATATTACTGAACTGCACAATTCCAGACATGCGCTTGAGGCCAGCGAAAAACGTTTCCGACAGGTGCTGTCGGCCGCGCCGATTGGCATGGTGCTGATGGACAATAACGGTAGATTTCTTGGGGTGAATGACGCGTTCTGCGCCCTTGCCGGCTACAGTGAAGAAGATTTGCTGGCCAATGTGCGCATGCCGGACATGATGTCCAAGGACGAACGCAAGAAGCTTTATTCAGCGATCAGCGATTTGATGAACAGCGATGGCAGCCATGTTTACACCGGGGAACATCGCATCGTGAACAGCAATGGAACCGAGCGCTGGGGCTTGTTTCACACGACTTGGGCCTATGACAAAAACAAGGACGAACACTATTTTATCTCGCAGATCATCGACATCACCGACCAGAAAAAGATCGAGCAGATCAAGAATGAATTTGTCTCAACCGTCAGCCACGAGTTGCGCACACCTTTGACCTCGATCAAGGGCGCATTGGGGCTGGTTCTGGCCACTGGGTCGGATCAGCTGGAAGATGCCAAGAAACGCCTGATCGACATCGCGCTGTCCAATACCGAACGCCTGACGACCATTGTGAACGACATTCTGGATCTTGAGAAGATTTCATCCGGCGAGGTGGATTTTGTCTTTCAGGATCTCGACATGACAGCATTGATCAACGAGGCGGTGCGGGAGAATTCGCCATTTGCAACCACCCACAAGAACACCTTGCGATTTGAGCACCCGGACAAGCCCTTGAACGTCAGTGCCGATTTCAACCGGAGCAAACAGGTGCTGGCCAACCTCATCTCGAATGCCTGCAAATATTCAGACCCCGAAACCGAGGTGTTGATAAAGGCCGAGCAATTGGAAGGCAAAGTCATTGTCTACATTCAAAACCGCGGTCCAGGCATTCCTGACAACTTTAAGCCGCTGATGTTCCAAGCCTTTTCCCAAGCCGATAGCTCTGACACACGTGCGAAGGGGGGCACCGGACTTGGCTTGAATATCACCAAACAGATCGTGACGCGCCACCAGGGCGAAATAGGCTTTGAAAGCACGCCCGATGGCATCACGGTCTTTTGGTTCACCTACCCGTCCACCGCCGAAGATACGCTGGATGATCCCGTTGCGGCACCCAACGTCAAGCGCCTGCCGAGGCGCGGAAAAGCCCGCGTGCTGCATATTGAAGACGATTACGACTTTGCCGAAGTGGTCAAATCCGGCCTGTCAAAGGTGGCGGATGTCACCCATGCCGGCAGTCTGGAAGAAGCCCGAAAATGTATCAAGAACGGCAATCTGGATCTGCTCATCGTGGATTGGTCTCTGCCTGACGGGGATGCCTCTGAACTGTTTGATGACATTGACCAAATCCTCCCGAATGTCACGGTTCTGGGCTTGTCTTCAGACGGCAACAGGCGCCGCGACAGCCGGGTGACGGTCAATTTGGAGAAATCCCGAACAGAATTGTCGACAATTGCGGAATATGTCTCTTCTCGGATGGCGAAAGTGTCTTAAAGACCGGATTGAGGGTCCTTTTTATTTAAAAATGTTGCCGCTGCCACATTCTTGCCAGTTTGCTTGTGCAAGGTTTCAAAAATGTTGAGTTGCGTCCCGGTCATTTAAGCGGGCGAAAGCGATACAGATTTGAGTATGAGGGCAGGATTGTGGCAGACATTATTTCTAGCAAGACCTCCGCAAGGGCCTTCGCCGTCGGGACATTGGCGGCGACAGGTTGGTATGCGATTACCAGCGCCCTTATGGCGTCCCCTTCGAGTTTCCTGCTGGACATGTTCATCCCCATTGGCGGCGCGATCGCGCTGGCGGGTATGATTCCGGTTTTCCTGAACCGCCATGCGGTCAAACAACAAGCCAACATCGACAATGTCGCCTTGACCCAACGCCTGGGCGTTCTGGACCGGCATGTAATGGTCAATGTGGTCGACACAAATCATTGTGTGAGCGAAGCGAACGACCAATTTCTTGATGTGACCGGCTATGCACGTGACGAATTGATCGGTCAGCCTGTTAAAATTCTCTATTGTGAAAGCAATGGACAATCCAAGGCGGATGAGATCCGCAAGACTTTGCTGCGCGGCGAGACATGGCAGGGTGAGACCCCGTTGCGCCGCAAGAACGGCACTGTGATGCACACGCATACAACTGTGATTCCGTTGTTCGATGCATTGGGAGAATGGACCGGGTCCATTGCCGCGCGCACGGACATCACGCGCACGAAAAAACTGCTGGCCGAGCAAGAAACAATGGAAACATTGGAAGAGCTCCGCGATGACATCTGGATTGTCGATGCCGACAGCGAGCGCTTTACTTATATGAACAGGGCGGCAATGCGCCGCACCGACTGGACCAAGAGTAATTACAAGGAAAAATCACTGGGTGATATCGCCCAGGACCGCGGCGCGAAGGCTATTGTCAGCGCCTGCCGGGAGCTGAAAGAAAATGGCGAGGGCATGACCCATTTCGAAACGGTTCTGAAGGGCAGACCGTTTTACGTCAGCATCAAGCTGCTGCGGGTCAAAAATGCCGAAGACCGGTTCCTGATCTTGCTGAACGATATCTCTGACCGCGTTGCCGAAGAACGTAAGAAATCCGATTTCATCGCGATGGTGAGCCACGAATTGCGTTCGCCTTTGACCTCGATCAAGGGGTCCATGGGACTGCTGTTGTCCAATGCCACCGGCGAGCTGCCGGACAAAGCGCTGGCACTGCTTGGCATTGCACACCGCAATGCGGATCGTTTGGTATTGATTATCAACGATATTCTGGACCTTGAGAAAATCTCTGCCGGTCGCATGGACTTTGATCTGCAAGATTGTGACATGTCCGACCTTGTACGCGAAACCAACCATGCCACCGAAATGCTGCAACAACGCTTTGCGCTTCAGGTGGAAACCAAGGGCATCGACAAGCCAATTCCGGTCAAGACAGATTCCACCCGGATCATTCAGGTGTTGACCAACTTCATGTCCAACGCCTGCAAATTTTCCAAGCCGAACGGCAAGATCGTCATCGAAGTTCAGCAGCTTGATGAAAGCCTGCGGGTGTCCGTCACGGACGAGGGTCCGGGCATCCCAAGCAGCGATCATCACAAGATTTTTGAACGCTTTGCAGATCTGGAAAATTCGGATAGATCTTCTAAAGGTGGTACAGGCTTGGGTTTGAGTATTTGCAAAGCCATCGTGGAAAGTCTAGGAGGCACTATAGGCTTTGAAACGGAAGAGAATGTCGGAACGACGTTCTATTTTGTTCTCCCGCAGACGCAGTGCGCAGAAGATGGCGACAGGGCAGAAGAAGAGTTCCGCGAAGCCTCGTAAAAGGGAACGCAGATGATCAACTTACTTCATGTCGAAGACGATGCTGATATCCGGGAAATTGCGATGATGGCGCTGGGCATCTCGGGAGAGTTTGCCATTATTCAATGCGAATCCGGGGATGAGGCATTGTCCGAAGTTGAAAACTCAACGCCGGATGTCATCCTGTTGGACATGATGATGCCGGGCATGACCGGTCTTCAGACACTGCAACACATGCGCAAGATGCCCCATTTGGCCGAGGTTCCGGCGATCTTTATGACAGCCCGCACCCAACAATCGGACATGGATGAACTGCGGGCGATAGGCAATGTCGAGGTGATCACCAAGCCGTTTGACCCGATGACCCTGTCCGATCAGATCAAAGAGGCGATGGCCAAGATCGACGCCTGACACTGCGATCACTTTCAAAACAACCTGAGAAATGCAAAAGGGCCCGCGCGGGCCCTTTGTCGTTCTACCTCAATTTTGATCAATCAACTCGGGTGGGACACAGCCCGGCATTGCACGACGAATTCATCCAGTTCCACAATCAGATCACCAGGGCAGGTCAGCGATCTGCCATCGTTGTCTTCGAGGTGTTTGATGATGCGGATCTCGCAGGCGCGGGCGGTGTCGCCCAAAGGACCAAAGCCCAGCGATCCGGCTGTGCCGGCAATCTGGTGCAATGTGGCTTGTGCCGCGGCAAGGTTGGTCTTGATGTCGTCGGGGTTCTTTGCGTCCCATGCTGCAACGGTATGAGACGCGATTTGCTCGCGCCGTTCGGCCAGAAGGTCGATAAATCGAGTCCGAATTTCGGACATGCCGGGTAATTCGTAATTGAACCGTTTCACGCTGTTTGCCCCATCTGCCAAAAATCATGTTTGGATTGCTCAAAGGCCAAGCTGGCATTTTCGGCACTGGCATGGGCCTGCGCCATCGCATCCATCAGGGAGGCGCCAGATTTCCAGATCAAACGCACGGCTTCGCCAGCACTCACGCGGGCCTGCAAACGTTCGCCTTTGTTGTTGTAGAGCTCGGTCTGCGCAAGCGACAGATTCACCGCATCCATCAACCGGCCCATGTCAGGACGCCAGCCGCTTTCAGTGATGCACACAAAGGTGCCATTTCCGGCGTAGGACATCAGGTATTGATGGCCCTCAAGCGTGTCGGAAATAATCTCCGCCACATCAGAGATCAGGCTATAGAACTCGAAAGAGCTGAGGCTTTGATGGAATTGGAGCACTTCACGGATGGTAAAGGCAAAGGTCGTCGAGCCGAACAAGGCGCTGCGCGACAGTTGTTCAACGTAGTTTTCCATCGCCATATAATCGATGACGTTTTCCACGTCATAAATCGAAATCGGCTCATAAAGCTCCACGTGGGCTTCTGGTTCTGCCAGCCCCTGCGTTGCGAAAATCTTGCGATTGCGTTCCCGGCGGGACTCGACAAGCCCTTCAACCATCGTGACACGTGCGGTCAGCTCTGCAATGTCGAATGGCTTGGTAACGTAGTCAGTGGCTCCGGCTGCAAAGGCCGCGTCCACGTAACGTTTGTCCGCCATCGCGGTCAGCATCAGAACAGGCGTGTCCGCATAGGTGGACATGCTGCGCACAGACCGGGTCAGGCTGATCCCGTCCATTGCGGGCATTTGAACGTCAAAAAGGAAACAATCGAATTCGGGGGTGTTGGGATTTTCGAGAACAACCAGCGCTTCTGTTGCGCTGTCCGCTGTGGTCAGATCATGATCGCCGATTGCCATCACGAACTGCGTGAGCAATTCGAGAATGATCGGATCATCGTCTACCGCCAGGATTCTCATCTCAAACTCCAAAAACCGTTTATATGCGCCAAAAGCTTTGACTGCGATGTTACCAATCTGAACGGGAAACATGGCCTAATTTGGGCGGAGATCAGAAAATTCTGAATTCTAGGTCAAATTATCTGCAATTATTTACATCGCTTTAACCCACCCCCCTCTAAACGGGGGGCGGGCGTGTAGGAAATGGTACGTTCGGCCTCATTTATTACCAAACTACATGGTTTTCTTGTCATTCACGATTTTCATCTGTGCGATCCCGCTCTGCCCCAAATCAACTTTGGCAAAAGGTCCGCCCTGCAACATTTCGGCAGGATCGGTCAAATCGGGGGCAGGGGTTTCAGCCAGCACTTTTTCGGCAAATTGTTCGGCGTTGTCCTTGGGCCGATAGCCGAGGAACGATGCCTTGGTGTTGTCGACCGGGGCGCGGTCATTGTTGGACACACCGTAAATGATGCTGAATCCGACCGATGGTGTATCGACCGCCCGCGTGACCAGATGGATCAAATCATCATAAGACAGCCAAGACCCCAAAGCCCGGGCGTTGTTGACCTGTGCCGCGCTCAGGATGCGCAGATGCACGGATTCCAGCCCGCGTTTGTCCCAGTACATGCTGCCCAGATCTTCGGTGAAGCATTTGGCGAGGCCGTAGAATGTGTCCGGGCGGTGCGGCGCGTCAACGCCAATGAAGTCGGACTTCTTGTGCATCCCGACGGCGTGGATAGACGACGCATAGACAATCCGGCGTACGCCCTGTTGATACCCGGCCTCCCAGATGTTGTAGGAGCCGACAAAGTTCGGGCCAAGCAACTCCTCAAAAGGTTTTTCGTCCACGATGGCACCAAAATGTACAACCATTTCAGCGCCTTCCAGAACCGGAAACACCGCGTCATAGCTGGCCAGATCAGCTTGCTCATAGGTCTCATTTGGGTGGAGCTTGCCAATATCATCGGCGATATCGGTGCTGACCAACGTGTCGCACATCTGGCTCAGTGGCTCGCGCAGATAAGAGCCAAGCCGCCCCGCGGCACCGGTGAGAACGATTTTCTTGAGTTTCATGAGATGTCCTTTCGAATGGTGTGAACCCGTGGCGATCAGGGCCTAGGCGGCAAAGGGTTTGTCCAATGCCCGCGCCACCATGTCCAGCCGGTCCTGACCATAAAACATGTCCCCGCCGACGAAATAGGTGGGCGAGCCAAAGACGTTTCGGGCAATGGCCTCTTGGGTGTTGGCATCATGCTGGGCCTGCACTGCATCCGTTTCGGCGGCCAGCAACAGGGCGTTTCCGTCCAATCCAATTTGCTCGGCAAGTGTGATCAAGGTGGCCCGATCGGCAATATCCGCATCATCCCGCCAATGGGCTTGCAAGATTGCCTTGCTCAGCGCGGGCGCATGATCGTCCGATGCGATGATCATTCCATTGGCCAAATGCAGTGGATTGTCATGAAACGTAGGACGATGGCGGATCATCGGCAGACCGCGCCATTCGGCCCAACGCACCATCTCGCGCCCGAAGAAGTAATCGACATGCGCCTGCGTCCGGTCCTTGAACCGCCTGCCGCCTGCCGCATCCATCACCGGCATAAAGTCAAACGGCCGGTGCTGAACCTGCGCCCCTGCGGCCTTTGCAATACGGTCAAGCTCCCATGCGCCAAGATAGGCATAGGCGGAATGGGCAGAATAGAAATACTCGATAATCGGCGTCGCTGGCATGGCGGGGCTTTCTGTTGCAGATGGCAGATGCGGCAACCTAATCAGGTCTGGCGCAGTGAGGAAAGCCAAAGACATGTGGCAGGGGGAAAAGTGTGGATTTGACTTCTGCGCCGCGCAGGTCATCTTTGGTCAACACCCTAGGAAATAGGCAACACCGGCATGGATCGCCGCGAAATTGAAAACCTGATTGCCCGCGTCGCGCTCAAAGACCGCGCGGCCTTTGACATGCTTTATGATCAAGTGAGCGCGAAACTCTTTGGGGTTTGCCTGCGTGTCTTGTCCAAACGGGCCGCGGCTGAGGATGCGATGCAGGACACTTTTGTCAAAATCTGGAACAATGCGGATAGATACCAATCAAATGGTCTGTCTCCGATGACTTGGCTGATCACCATTGCCCGCAATACCTCGATCGACCGTTTGCGCGCGCGGAAAAGCGGGCATCAGGACATTGACACACCGGGGCTTGAGCTGTCTGCGCCCGGTCCGTCGCCGGAACAGGCCGCCGTTGCCGGATCAGAGGCCAAGCGGTTGATTGGCTGTCTTGATGCGCTTGAGCCGGATCGCGCCTTGGCGGTGCGCGGAGCCTATCTGGACGGGCAAAGCTATGCCGATCTGGCGGATCGTTTCAACGTACCGCTCAACACGATGCGTACATGGTTGCGCCGCGGCTTGATTGCCCTGCGGGAGTGTATGAGCCAATGACCGCACCGCAGGAAATCCCGCCGGAAGATGATGCGTTTCTGGCGGCAGAATATGCGCTCGGCCTTTCCGAAGGCGAAGATCTGGCCAATGCTCGGTTCAAGCTGGCCAATGACCGCCAGTTCGCGATCAAGGTGGCCGCATGGCAAGAAAGCTTTGCACGGCTGACGGACGATATCGCCCCGGTAAAACCGCCGCGCAAGATCAAGAAAAAACTGCTCAAGGACCTCTTCCCGAAACAGCAGGTTCCATTGCTGGAACGGCTCTGGGTGTGGAAGGGTATCAGCTTTGCTGCGATCGGATTGCTTGCCTATCTCGCCATTCCGATGCTGCGCCCCGCGCCGCCAGAAGTGCAGGTGCCGATACTGGCGGCACAACTCAAAGGGCAAGCCGGCCCGCTTGAACTTCTGGCCATTGTTGAGGCAGGCAGCAACGAGGTTGGATTGCGCCGCGTCGCAGGCGCTGCGCCCGAGGGGCGTGTGCTAGAGCTTTGGGCGATTTTGCCAGAGCAACCACCGTTGTCTCTCGGCGTGCTGCCGCAGGCGGAGGTCATGCGCATTGCATTGCCTGATGTGCTGTCTGGTCAGTTGGAACAAGTCACCCTCGCCATCACGGATGAGCCCATTGGCGGCGCGCCAGGCGGCAGCCCGACGGGCGAAATTCGCGCTCTTGGTGCTTTGGAAGAAATTTAAAAGGCCTGAACTCAAGGTCTTGCTGAAATTCGCGAGAGAATTTCAACTATTTTGAAACTCTCCGCCACCCCGCTCCGTATCTTCATTACAAGCCGCCGAAGGGGCGGCGTTTTTGGAGGTAACGACCACAATGTTTCACAAATTTGCAATAACCGCAGCAGCAGCCCTGATAGCAACCGCATCTTTCGCAGCCAACCCCGATGTGGGCGGCGCGGCGATGTTCGAGAAAAAGACAATCGTTGAAAACGCGGTCAACTCTGCCGATCACACAACACTTGTAGCCGCGGTCAAAGCCGCAGGTCTGGTGGACACTTTGAATTCCGAAGGGCCATTCACGGTCTTTGCACCCGTCAACTCCGCCTTCGAAGCGCTGCCAGCGGGCACCGTTGAAACGCTCCTGAAGCCAGAAAACAAGGATATGCTCGTCAAGGTTCTGACGGCCCATGTGGTGCCGGGCGATTGGTCAGCGGCGACCATCGCGGCCAAGGCAAAGGCATCCAATGACGGGTTCTATCACTTCAACGCAGCCTCAGGCGATGCGCTGTCCGCACAGGTGCGGGGCGGCAATGTCTATATCTATGACGAAAGCGGCAATGCCGCCAAAGTCACCATCGCTGACGTCAAACAATCCAATGGCGTGATCCATGTCGTCGATCATGTCCTCGTACCGAAGTAACCAGTGCCGCAAGTGACCACCCCACTTGCTTAAATGGTGCCACCGGACCGATGTGCCTGCATGTCGGTCCGGTTTGTATTTCGCGCCGCAAACGCAACGCCACTTGATCAGGAGCGACGCTGCATTTTGACCTACAGGTCGTTTTCTGTGTTGAGAAAATGCTGCGCCGGACGCATGCTGACGTTATGAAAGCCCCCCTGATTGACAATCTGCAATATGCCAATTTCTCTCCCGCGATCTTCGAACAGATGCGGCAGGGCGGTGTGGATGCAGTGCATGTGACCATCGCCTATCACGAGAATTTTCGCGAAATGGTGCTGAACCTTGAACGCTGGAACCGCTGGTTTGAGGACCATCCCGATCTGATTTTCAAGGGCACAAGCGCCGCTGATGTGGAACTGGCCCAAGAAACCGGACGCACCGCGATCTTCTTCGGCTTCCAAAACCCCAGCCCAATCGAAGACGACATCGGCCTTGTCGAGATTTGCCATCAACTTGGCATCCGGTTCATGCAGCTGACCTATAACAACCAATCCTTACTGGCCACGGGCTGTTATGAGGAGGACGACACCGGACTGACCCGCATGGGCCGCGAGGTGGTGGCTGAGATGAACCGCGTCGGCATGGTGGTGGACATGTCCCATTCTGCGGACCGCTCCACGTTGGAGGCGATTGACCATTCGACCCGCCCGATTGCCATCACCCATGCCAATCCGCATTGGTGGCATGCCGCGCTGCGCAACAAATCAGACGAGGTGCTCAAAGCCTTGACCAAGGCAGGGGGGATGCTTGGCTTCTCGGTTTATCCACACCACCTCGCGGGCGGCTCTGATTGTACGATTGAGAGCTTCTGCACAATGATCGCAGAGGCGGCTGACCGATACGGGGCGCAGAACCTCGGTATTGGCACAGATCTTTGCCAGAACCAGCCCGACAGCATCGTCACATGGATGCGTGTGGGCCGCTGGACCAAGGGCATCGACTATGGCGAAGGATCCGCCAGCAACGCGGGCTTTCCCCCGATGCCAAACTGGTTCAATGACAACCGCGATTTTGGCAACATTCGCAATGGCTTGACCAATGCGGGGCTGAGCGTTGCCGAAGTTGACGGGATCATGGGCGGCAACTGGGCGCGGTTCTACAGCGAAAGTTTTGGCCCGGCATGAAGGACGATGTGATCCCACCACAAATGCCCCTGCGCCCTCCCGATGAGGTGATGCGCCTGGCGCGGATGGGATCGATGTTTCCCACCCGGCTGTCGTTTCTGCGCAGTATGATCCGGCGGCTGGCACAGGAAAACGCCCATGTCGCCCGCCCGGTCTGGAACATGGACGCAGACGGTTTTGGCCATGCTGTTTATTCGCTGCGATTTGGCGGTCATGTATATTCTCTGGTGGCCATCTCTACCGATCTGCCACCTGAGTTGCGCACGGATCGGGTGATCGCCACCGCGTGGGACAGTGCCTATGTCCTTTATGACGGGGTGCCGGACGAAGCAGAAATCGCCCGGATCGCCGCTGCCGCCCCCAAACAGGAGGCGGCCCGGTTCACCGAACGTGATCTGGTTCTCAGCCGTGCCAACAAATCCGTGCGGCTCTTTGCCCATGTGGTGCAGGCCTTGCAGGATGGTCAGCAACCGGATGAAAAGATGATCCGCGACGTAGGCTATCTGATGCGCACCACGGCGGTCTATGGCAACGGCAAATTTGGCATCGCGGATCGGGCGTTGATCGCGGATCGCCCCGGTCTGGAAGGGCCGTTCGCTGCTGAAATGCTGACGGTCTGGCTGATCCGGCATTTCACCCATGATCTGGTCGAACATGTGGGCGGCGCCAAGCTGGATCCCCGGATCAAGCGCCATCTGGGCATCGGCAATTCCACCGGCCTTGGCATGGCGCCGTTTCTGGTGACCCATCCGGTGCTGCTCAACAATTGGATGATGGCGCGTGAGACTGCATTGGCACGGGTCCGCGCCATTGAAACGCTCAGCCCAGCCCAGCAGGACCGCCTGATGCAACTGGCCATCCGCGCCGCACGGCATCTGGCGGAATGGGATGTACCGGACCCCGAACATCAGGCCCGCATCGTGACCTTGCGGGCGGATTGGCAGTCGGTCCTGTCAGATCTGAAATTTGATGGCACGCATCCGCTGGACAAAGCGATGGAACAGGCCGCCCGCTTCAGCTTTGATGTGCAGGAATTGATGGCGGCACTGGTGATCGAACCCTTTGGTGATCTGGTCGACGGCCTGTGCGGTTGCATGGCCGACCCGCAAGGCCCGTTTTGCCCGCCGCTGACGGGCACCGCCGCCCTGCAAGACAGCATCCGCAGCCACTTCAATTGGGCGCTTGTGCCGGATTACGATGCAGACACCGGCTGCGGCCAGTTCTGGTATGTGTCTGAAGCGAAACAGGAACCCCGCCTTGGCCTGCGCTTTTCCGAGCCCGGCGCAGAACTGGAAAGTCCGCTGGACATCGGACGTCAGATCAAAGCGCTCCAGATGGCGCTGCCGGATGAGGATCAACCCATTTCAACCTTCCTGTCGGACCACCCGCAGCACGCCATGGCGGTGGAGCGTGTGCAACTGGGCGCGGTGCATCCCTATGCCGAGATCCGCGATAACCTGATCGCGACCTCCTGCCTGCCCATCGACATGCTGCGCTGCAAACTGTCGTTCTTTGGCGCGTCGAAATTTGACCCCAAATCGGATCGCTGGACCCGGATCACCCTGTGTCAGGGCGCGCCGCTTGCGGATGAATTGAACGCATCAGCAGATGACTGGTGGCTGCCGGTGTTTGCCCCATGATCGGTTCCGCAAATGAAGTGATGAACCTTGCCGCAAAGGCCGCGCGCGGTGGTGGCGCCCCCGTGGCGCAGGCCTATGCCTTTGGCCGGGCTGCGGCCTGCCACCTCATTGCGGGCCGTCCCGCCGCGGATCTGGGTGCGGCGCTTGACGCTCTGCCAAACGGCCCGATCCTCGATCTGCCGGTGCTGCTGATGGCCTGCGCCGAAGCCCGGCAGCATGAGGCAATGATTCCCGCCGGTCCACTGCCCGAACTCACGCTGAGCTATGCCCAAACCCAATCCTTCGCCTGCACCGCGATACTCTGCGGCAGTCAACTCACTGTATCCCAGACCTTCGATCAACAGGCCGTCCAAACACCCGCCAAACGCGTCACATTGCCCGATACACTGGCGGCTAAAATGCAAACTCTCGCGGCCCGCCTTTTGGTTCCCGAAACCGAAGCCTCCCGCCTTGCCGGGGCAGGGGCCGGTCTGACCGACAACGACTGATCCCCCCTTTTTGGCCCTAAATATTCTTGGGGGGTTTGGGGGGCAAACAGCCCCCCATCACCAAAATAGAATGCGGCGCAGCCGCACATCCTATCACGTCCCGCGCGGCTTGGCCCGCAGGGTCGGATCGGCCACGGTGGGGTCTTCGGGCCATGGATGGCGCGGATAACGCCCGCGCATGTCCTTGCGCACATCCAGATAAGAGCTGACCCAGAACCCCGGCAAATCGGTTGTCACCTGTACCGGGCGCTGGGCGGGGGACAGCAGGGTGATCTGCAAGGGTTGCCCTGCGATTTGCGGATGCCGTGTGACGCCAAACACCTCCTGCAATCGCAGCGATATCTGCGGCTGCGCACCGGAATAATCTATTGGAACCTTGCGGCCCAGCGGCGTTTCGAAATGCGCGGGGGCGGCGCGGTCAAGCGCTTGGGTCTGATCCCAATCCAGTCGCCCGCGCAGGGCTGGCAAAAGATCAAACCCCTTCCAGTCCCCCGCGCTGCGCACCCCTGTCAGATGCGGCAAAAGCCATTCCTCCAGTGTCGCCATCAAATGCGAATCGGAAAAGTCGGGAAACCCTTCGCCCATCAGGGCTGCCCGCGACAAAAACCGCTGCGCTGCGGCGGAGGGCAAGAGCCCCAACTGCCGAACGCCGTCCAGCATCGCCAGCGCCACAGCCTCTGGCGGTGCGTCTGGCCAGTTGCGATCTTCCAGAACCAATGCGCCAAAACGCTGCTGCTGGCGGGTCAACACACGGTTTTCGCGTCGCGACCAGGTGCAGACATCCTGCCACAGGATCTGATCTTCAAACACCTCGCGCAGATCGGCCTCGCTGATCCGGGCGGCTTGCCGAACCTTGGCCTCGCGCGGATCACCATCGAGATCGGTGGCCACGATCAAACGTTCCCCCGCCATCGCATCGCCCTGCGGCATCACTGCCCCTTTGCCGCCAGACAGCACATAGCGCGGCGCGTCCCCCTTGCGGCGCAGGCCGACCCGGTCCGGATAGGCCAGGGCCGCCAAAACCCCGATATCGTCAGAACCGGGGCCGTTCTGGCCCTTCGCCAGCCGCTTGGCCTCCTGCCGGATGCGGGCCAGCGTTGGCGCATGGGCCTGCGCCGCGCCGCCTTGGCCGCGAATGGCCGCCATGCGCAAGGACAGATCGACACCCGCGCCGCGCAGCGGATCACGTTCCGCCAGCAGCGCCGCCAATGTCGGGGCCAGCGGGCCGCCTTTGGCCACCATATGCGCCAGCCGGGGATGCAGCGGCAGCCGCGCCAAGGCCCGCCCATGTGCGGTGATCCGGCCCTGAGCGTCCAACGCTTCCAACATCCGCAGCACATTCTGCGCCTCGGCCAGACGCCCCTCATGGGGCGGCGTAACAAAGGCCAGATCGTTTGGCTGCGCCCCCCAAAGCGCCAGTTCAAGCGCAAATCCGGTGAGATCTCCCGCCTCAATCTCGGCGGGCGGGTAGGCGGCCAATGCCCCTTCTTCGCCCTTGGTCCACAGCTTGTAGGCCACTCCTTCGGACATCCGGCCCGCGCGGCCCGCCCGTTGTGTGGCCTCGGCGCGGGTGACCTTATCCGTGACCAGTCGGGACATGCCGGAGGCCGCGTCAAACCGCGCCCGACGTGCCCGCCCGCCATCCACGACGATCGTGATGCCTTCGATCGTGAGGGAGGTTTCTGCAATCGAGGTGGCCAAGACCACCTTGCGCCCCGTTTGCGCAGGGCGGATCGCGGTCCGTTGCGCTTTGAAATCCATCGCCCCGAACAGCGGCGCGATGGTGCAGTCTTTCGGCACCTGCGCGGCCAGCAGGCTTTCAACCCGCCGGATTTCGCCTTCCCCCGGCAGAAACACCAGCGCCGATCCCTTCGCCTCCGCCAGCGCGGTCAGAACCAGATCAGAGACCGCATTCTCAAAGCGCTCTTTGCCAATTGGGCGAGACAACCAGCGCGACTCAACAGGAAAAGACCGCCCCTCGGATGTCACAATCGGCGCCTGCATCAGCTCGGCCACCGGGGCGGCGTCCAGTGTCGCAGACATCGCCACCAGCATCAGATCATCGCGCAGCGCCCCGGCCACCTCAAGACAGAGCGCCAGCCCCAGATCGGCATTGAGGGACCGTTCATGAAATTCGTCGAAAATTACCGCGCCGACACCGGGCAGATCCGGATCACCTTGCAACATGCGGGTCAAGATACCCTCGGTCACCACTTCGATGCGGGTCTCTTTGCTGATTGCCGAGGCACCGCGCACACGGTAGCCGACGGTCTGTCCGACCTCTTGCCCCAAAGTGGCCGCCATCCGCTCCGCCGCTGCGCGCGCGGCAAGGCGGCGCGGCTCCAGCATCAGGATGCGCCCCTCGGTCAAACCTGCCTCCAGCATGGCCAGCGGCACACGGGTGGTTTTACCCGCACCAGGCGGCGCTTGCAGCACCACGCGGCCTGTGCTGCGCAGGGCGGCAAGGACCTGCGGCAATACGTCGTCGATGGGCAAAGCAAATGACATAGCGCTTTATCAGGGAAACAGAGGGCCGCGCCAAGGGCAGGGGATGGACATTTCACCGCTGTCCCGCGAAAAAGCGGCATGGATATTCAAGACCTTGCCCAACGGGTCACCGCCGGAGAGCGCCGTGCCCTTGCCCGCGCGATCACATTGGTTGAATCGGCCCGCGACGATCATCGCGCGGCGGCAACTGATCTGCTCGCCGCATTGCCGCAGGACCGTCAGGCGCTGCGCATTGGCCTGTCCGGCACGCCGGGGGTGGGCAAATCGACTTTTATCGAGAGCTTCGGCATGATGTTGACCGCGCAGGGAAAGCGCGTAGCGGTGCTTGCGGTTGATCCGTCGTCGTCGCGCTTTGGCGGGTCGATCTTGGGCGACAAGACCCGCATGGATCATCTCAGCCGTGATCCAAATGCCTTTATCCGCCCGTCCCCCAGCCAGACCCACCTGGGCGGCGTGGCCCGCCGCACCCGCGAGGCCGTGCGCCTTTGTGAGGCGGCCGGCTTTGATGTGGTGTTGATCGAAACCGTGGGCGTCGGCCAATCCGAAACCGTTGTGGCGGAAATGTCTGATCTGTTCTTGTTGCTGCTGGCCCCGGCAGGCGGCGATGAATTGCAGGGTGTCAAGCGCGGCATCATGGAAATGGCCGATGTGATCTTGGTCAACAAGGCGGATGGCGATTTGAAAGCCGCCGCCACGCGCACCTGCGCCGATTATGCCGGCGCCCTGCGTCTGCTGCGCAAACGGCCGCAAGATCCCGATGGCTACCCCAAGGCGATGACCGTTTCGGCACTGCAGGAAAACGGACTGGGCGAGGCTTGGGAGGCGCTGGAAAACCTCACGGACTGGCGCCGCGCCAATGGGTTTTGGGACAGCACCCGTGCCGCCCAGGCGCGGTATTGGTTCAACGAAGATGTAAAACAGCGGCTCTTGGCACGATTGCAGGCGCCCGACGCGCAGGCCGCATTGGCCGATCTGGGGGATAAGGTTGCCGAAGGCGCGGTTGATCCGGCAGCAGCGGCGCAAGATTTTGTAGATCAGCTTGGCAGGGCGTAACCCGCTTTCGGTGCCTAACCCGCCTTGGGATGCGCCTTGTTGTAGACTTCCATCAAACGTGCGGTATCAACCGCCGTATAGGCCTGTGTCGTCGATAGGGACGCATGGCCCAGCAATTCCTGAATGGCCCGCAAATCGCCGCCGGCATCCAGCAGATGCGTGGCAAAGCTGTGGCGCATCGCATGCGGCGTTGCGGTGGCGGGCAGACCAAGCTGCATCCGCGCATCTGCCATCACCTGCGCAATTGCACGCGCCCCAAGTGCACCGCCCCGAATGCCCCGAAACAGCGGCGCTTCGTCTGACTGCATATGCGGGCAGAGCCGCAAATACTCGGCCACCGCCGCCTGCGCGGCAGGCAACACCGGAACCACGCGTTCTTTGCCACCCTTGCCAACGATCCGCAGCACGTCGGGCAGGGGCGCATCGGCACCGCGCAAGCCCAAGGCCTCGGATATGCGCAAGCCGCAGCCCCATAGCAGGGTCAACACTGCCACATCCCGCGCCGAGACCCATGGCCGGTCTGACTGGATTTCGACGCAGTCGAGCAATGCCTTGGCCGCATCTACCGCCAAGGGGCGCGGCAGCTTCTTGGTGAACTTGGGCGACCGGGTGGACAAAACTGCCGTTGGCTCAAACCCTTCGCGCTCGGACAGCCAGCGATAGAAGGCTTTGACCGAGGACAGCTTGCGGGCCATCGAACGCGGCCCGACATCGCCCGAACGGGTCTGCGCCATCCAGCTGCGCATGTCGGATATGGTGATCTTGGACAAAGCCCCCAAACCTTGGGCGTCACCCTTGTGGACGGTCATAAAAGCGAGAAATTCGGCAACATCACCCTGATAGGCGGTCAGCGTGTTTTCCGCCGCGCCTTTGAGCGCCCTTTGCTGGGACAGCCAGTTTTGCAGGGCATCGCGTGCCGCTGGGCTGATCAGCCCGGGATGTTCGGATTTGGCAGGGCCGCTCAAGACAGCCAGCGGCGCATCGCACGCTCAAACACGCCGGTAAAGAAAGCCAAAAGATCGGTGCCCTGCTGCGGGCCGAACATATGTGGATCTTCTGCCCCAAAGACCAGCAAACCGGGCAGGCGGCCTTCGCCGAAGTCCAGTTTCAGGCAGGCCTCTGAGCGAATCCAGTTGGCCTTTTCGCCAAAGATCTCTTCTGATCCGTCCTGAACACCGCGCAAAGTCACCTGCCGGGGCGGTGTGCTGCGCCCGCGTGTCAGGTAATCGTCGATGAACCCCGGCTCGGCCACACTGAGAACCTCGCCCAGCCGTTTGACCGCCGGGTCATTGTCATTCTGAACCGATTCCAGCACCAGTTTGACCGTATCCACCCGCAGGATTTCTGCAACTTCGCCGCCCAGATCGCGCAGGAAGGTCTCAAACTCGACCGGATCAAGCATCCGCAGGATCGCACGGTGGATCTGGTTGGTGCCCGCCAGATTTTCATAAGCGGCGGCAATCACACTGCGGTGGGTGTCTTCAAGCCGGTCCAGACGGCTTTCCAATCGTTCCATTGCGATGCCGCGCAAATCGACGATATTGCCGCCCATCGCCTTTTCATTGGCCGCGATCAGGGCCTGCATCACATCGCTGTCATCCAAAATAACATTGGGCTGTGTGATGATCGCCTCGCGCAGGGCGTCATCAATCTTGGGATTGCTGCTCATGGTCGTCTCTTTTTTATTTGCGCCCGTATAGCATGGTTGCAGAACGAAATCTGCCCCCCGTCGCGTTCTTTTTTGCCTGCGCCTTGGCCCTGTGTCCAAAGGGAGTCATTTCGTCTCAAAACAAACCCGCCGCAGCGGCATGCGCAACGGCGGGTCAGCTCACCAAAGGCGGGCGTTTCTCAAAGGATGTTCTGGCCGGTCTTGGCCCAGTCTTTCATGAACTGGTCAAGGCCCTTGTCAGTCAGCATGTGGTTGGCCAGCTTCTTGATCACCTCTGGCGGCGCGGTCATCACATCAGCCCCGATCAAGGCGCAATCCTGCACGTGGTTCACCGACCGGATCGAAGCAGCAAGGATCTGGGTGTCAAAACCGTAGTTGTCATAGATCGTGCGAATGTCCTGGATCAGTTCCAGACCATCAAGATGGATGTCGTCCAGACGGCCAATGAAAGGGCTGATAAAGGTCGCGCCGGCCTTGGCCGCGAGCAGCGCCTGATTGGCCGAGAAGCACAGGGTGACGTTGACCATCTTGCCTTCGCCGGACAGCACTTTACAGGCTTTCAACCCGTCCCATGTCAGGGGCAGTTTAACGGTGATATTGTCCGCAATTTCGGCCAGTTTGCGGCCCTCGGCGATCATTGCGTCCGCTTCCAGTGCGACCACTTCGGCGCTGACGGGGCCATCCACCAGATCACAGATCTCTTTGGTGACTTCCAGAATGTCGCGTCCTGATTTCAGGATCAGCGACGGGTTGGTGGTGACGCCATCCACCATGCCCAGATCGTTCAGTTCGGCAATGGCGTCGATTTCGGCGGTATCTACGAAAAATTTCATCTCAGTGTCCTTGCGCTTGAGGAAGGGAGCCTTGATCCTGCCTTTACCGCATGATCTGACCTGCTTAAACCCTGAAAACCCCTTTGTCTGATCGGAGCCCTTGGTGAGCACACCGGAATTTTATGACCATGGCGCCCTGGTCGCGGTGTTGACCACGCAGCCCTTGGGAAAGGCGCTGGATTACAAAGCGCCGGAGGGTGGCTGTTTTCTGGGTGCCTTTGTCGAGGTGCCGCTGGGTCCGCGCAAGGTTCTTGGTGTGGTTTGGGGGCCGGGGCAGGGTGATTATGATATCGCAAAGGTACGCCATGTGATCCGGGTGGTTGATGCGGCACCGATGCGCAGCGAGATGCGCGCGTTTTTGACCCGCGCAGCAGCCTATACCCTGACCCCGATGCCCGCGATGCTGCGCCTTGCGACCCGTGCGCCGGGGCTGGGCGATCCACCGTCGATGCGCAAGATCTACCGGCGCGGCAGCGGCACGCCGCCGCGCATGACAGATGCCCGCAGCCGTGTTCTGGAGACGCTGGAAGAATACGGCGATCTGGCCTTCACCCTCAAGGAACTGGCCGAAATGGCCGGGGTCACGCCTTCGGTGGTCAAGGGATTGGCGCAATCCGGCGCGGTCTTCGAAGAAGACAGCCCGCGCGATCTGCCTTTTCCGCGCCTTGACCCCGCTTTGCCGGGCAAGGAACTGACCGAAGATCAGGCCAAGGGGGCGGAGATGCTGGCCGAGGCCGTCCGATCAGAGACCTACGGCACAACATTGCTGCGCGGGGTGACAGGGTCAGGCAAGACCGAAGTTTATCTCGAAGCGGTGGCCGCCGCATTGCGGGCCGGCCGGCAGGCGCTGGTTCTGCTGCCGGAAATTGCCCTGACCGAACAATTCCTGCACCGTGTCGAGGAGCGCTTTGGCGCAAAACCTGCCGAATGGCACTCCGGCGCGACCATGACCGAGCGGCGGCGGATCTGGCGGATGGTCGGGCAGGGGCAAGCCCAATTGGTGATCGGGGCACGCTCGGCACTGTTCCTGCCCTATCAGAACCTTGGCCTGATCGTCGTGGATGAAGAACACGACAGCTCCTACAAACAAGAGGAGGGTGTCCTTTACAATGCCCGCGATATGGCCGTGCTGCGGGCCGCGATCTGCGGGGCGCAGGTGGTGCTGGCTTCGGCTACACCCAGCCTTGAGACATGGGCCAATGTCGAGGCGGGCAAATACCGGCGGCTTGATCTGACTTCTCGTTTTGGTCCGGCGGTGATGCCGACCATGGGCGCAATCGACATGCGCGGCGAAGCCTTGCCAAGCGACAAATGGGTGTCACCGAGCCTGCAAGCCGAAGTCAACAAACGGCTGGAGAAAGGTGAACAAGCGATGCTGTTCATCAACCGCCGCGGCTATGCGCCGATCACGCTCTGCCGGGCCTGCGGGCATCAGATCGGCTGCGATCATTGTGATGCGCGGATGGTGGAACACCGGTTTCTCAAGCGGCTGGTGTGTCACCAGTGCGGCGAAAGCAAACCCATGCCAGAGGCCTGCCCGTCCTGCGAAGCGGTGGACAAGCTGGCCCCGGTGGGGCCGGGGGTGGAACGGCTGGGCGAAGAGGCACTGGCGCTCTGGCCCGATGCCAGGGTGGCCACGCTCAGCTCTGACATGTACGGATCGGCGCGGGCGCTCAAGGCCGAGATTGCAGGCATCGCGGCGGGCGCGGCGGATATCATCATCGGCACGCAACTGGTGGCCAAGGGGCATAATTTTCCCAATCTCACGCTAGTCGGTGTGATCGACGCGGATCTGGGGCTCATGGGCTCTGACCTTCGCGCGGCAGAGCGGACCTTTCAACTGATGCGGCAGGTGGCGGGCCGTGCAGGCCGGGCCGAAGCGCCGGGCACGGCCCTTTTGCAAACGTACCAGCCGGAACATCCGGTGATCCGCGCCATTCTGGCCGGTGACGAAGAAGCCTTCTGGAGCGCCGAAGCAGGAGAGCGCAAACAAGCAGGGGTGCCGCCCTATGGCCGGATGGCCGGTATCATTCTCAGCGGGCCGGATGTGGCGCAGGTGTTTGATGCAGGCAATCTTCTGGCCCGCCAGGACGGCCCGCTCAGGGCCATTGGGGCGCAGGTCTTTGGCCCGGCCGCCGCCCCGATTGCGCGGGTGCGAGGGCGGCATCGGGTGCGATTGCTGGTCAAGGCGGACAAAACCGCACCTTTGCAAGAGGCCTTGGCCCGCTGGGTTGCGCAGGTCCGGTTGAAGGGGGATTTGCGGCTGGCTGTGGATATTGATCCGCAAAGTTTCTACTAGATTTCAATGCGGATGAGTTTTTTGGCCAATGAAGCAGGGAGGCTGTGCGTCCTTGCACGGATATGCCCGTGTTTTGGGTCTCGTCAATTCTTGGCGGTAGGCGTATTGAACCCCTATGGCACAGTATATCACCCTTCAAGACGCCAAGGCGCTCCCGTTCTGGCGGCGGCCCGTGGCGCTGCTCTTCCTGATGGCTTTGGCGATGCCCATCGCCTTCAACACCTGGTCGGCGCTGCTGAACAACTTTGTGATCGAGGTCGCGGATTTTGACGGCTCGGATATCGGGCTGTTGCACACGGTTCGGGAAATTCCGGGGTTTCTGGCCGTTGGCGTGATCGCCATTATCGTTTTTGTGCGTGAACAGGTGCTTGGGCTGGTGTCCTTGATCCTGTTGGGCGTTGCCACTGCCGTGACGGCGTGGTTTCCCTCGATGGGCGGCATTCTGACGATCACCATGCTCAGCTCTATCGGGTTTCACTATTACGAGACCGTCAACCAGTCGTTGCAGTTGCAATGGCTCAAGATCGAAGACGCCCCGCGCATGTTGGGATGGCTGATGGCGGCGGGATCTCTGGCCACTTTGGTTGCCTATCTGGCGATCATGGCGCTCTGGGAGACGCTGAATCTGACCTACAATATCGTCTATTTGATCGGCGGCGGTGCTACCGTTTTGATCGCGGTGTTTGCAATGCTCGCCTATCCACAGTTCGAAGCCCCGACCGTGCAGATCAAGAAAATGGTTCTGCGCCGCCGCTATTGGCTCTATTACGCGCTGCAATTCATGTCGGGCGCGCGGCGGCAGATCTTTGTTGTTTTTGCCGGCTTCATGATGGTCGAACGCTTTGGGTTCGAAGTGCATGAGATCACCACGCTTTATCTGATCAACCTGATTGCCAATATGATCTTTGCCCCGCTGATGGGCCGGGCCGTGGGTTACTTTGGCGAACGCAAGGCGCTGGGCTTTGAATACATCGGGCTGATTTTGGTGTTTCTGAGCTATGGAGGTGTCTATTATCTCGGCTGGGGCGTGATGGTGGCTGCGACGCTATATGTGCTGGACCACATGTTCTTTGCCCTCGCGCTGGCGCTCAAAACCTATTTTCAGAAAATCGCCGATCCGGCGGATATTGCACCCACGGCGGCAGTGGCCTTTACCATCAATCACATCGCGGCGGTGTTTCTGCCCGTGGGGCTGGGCCTTTTGTGGCTGCTCTCACCCGCTTTGGTCTTTTTGTTGGCGGCAGCCATGGCGGCGGTTTCGTTGATGCTGGCGATGTTGATCCCGCGCCATCCCGAACCGGGGCATGAGACGATATTCTCGCGCCCGCTGGCGCAGGCGGCGGAGTAATCCATGTCCGAAGGGCGCTTCCTGACCGGCGGCACGATGGGCCATGTGGTGAGGATGACGGCCACCGGTGCGATGGGCATCACCTTTGTCTTTCTGGTGGATGCTGCGAACCTGTTGTGGATTTCGCAACTGGGTGATCCGCAACTGGTCGCTGCCATTGGATTTGCCTATGCGGTGCAGTTCTTTTCGGTCTCGATCATTGTCGGCCTGATGATTGCGGCCACCGCCGTGATTTCGCGGTCCATCGGTGAGGGGCGGCGCGATCAGGCGCGGCGGCAGGCCGGGGCTGGTATCGCGATTGCCGTTGCCGTGATGGCACTGGTCGTGGCGGTGATTGTTGGGTTTCGGCATCACCTTGTGGCCCTTGCGGGGGCCGAAGGAGAAACCGCGCGACTGGCGGCGCGTTATCTGGCCATGACGGTGCCTTCCCTGCTGCCCATGGCGGTCTCGCTGATCTGCTCGGGGGCGCTGCGGGCCGAAGGGTTCGGCGCCAAGGCGATGTATATCACCCTGTATTCGGGACTGGTGCTGCTGGTGCTTGATCCGATTTTGATATTCTGGCTGGAGTGGGGGCTGGATGGCGCGGCCGTCGGATTGGTGCTGTTCCGGTTCAGCCTGATGGGACTTGGCCTTTTCTACGCGGTGCATCAATGCGGGTTGGTGGACCGGCCACGCCTGCGGACGCTGCGCAATATATCGGCGCCGTTCATCGCGGTGGCAATTCCGGCTGTGGCGACGCAGATGTCGACACCTGTGGGAAATTATATCCTGACCATCGTTATGGCGCAGTTCGGCGATGATGCAGTGGCGGCCTGGGCCGTGGTGGGCCGCCTGACGGTGGTGGTCTTTGGTGGCATTTTTGCGCTGTCCGGCGCCATTGGCGGTATCTTTGGACAGAACTATGGCGCAGGCCAGATGGACCGGGTGCGCCGCACCTATCGGGACGCGCTGCTGTTTTGTCTGGGGTACACGCTGGTGGCTTGGGTTCTGCTTTATGCCGCCACACCTCTTGTCATGCAGGCCTTTGCGCTGGACGGGCAGGGGGCCGAAGTGTTGCGGGCCTTTACCTTTGTCGGGGTGGGCGGGTTTGTCTTTATCGGAGCGCTGTTCGTCTCCAACGCGGCCTTCAACAATCTGGGCAAGCCGGGGCGGTCGACCTTTTTGAACTGGGTCAAGGACGGCGCGCTGAGCTGGCCCGCGGCGGCGGGGCTTGCTGCGCTTTTTGGTGCGCCGGGCGTGATCTATGGTCAGGCACTGGCGGGAGGCGTTATGGGGCTGGTCGCGGCCATCTGGGGCTGGATCTATGTGGCGAGGCTGGACCGGGCCGCACCTCTGGCCCTTGACCCCGCGCATCCACGGCCCTACCCGAACCCCGACAGACATCGGAGAAGATAATGACCACATTCACTGCGCTCACCACATTGACAGGCCGCGATCAGGCCTATGCCCTTGGCGATGCGATGGAGCGGCTGGAGCCCGAGCCAACAGGCGTCGGCGTCTTCGAGATGGAAGACGGATCGGGCCTGTGGGAAGTGGGCGGTTATTTCGAAGAGGCACCAGATGAAACGGCGCTGACGCTGCTGGCCACGGCGATGGGCGCAAAGCCCTTTGTTGTGTCGGAACTGCCCGAAACCGATTGGGTGGCCCATGTGCGCCGCGAACTGGCCCCTGTCGAGGCAGGCCGGTTTTTTGTTTATGGCAGCCATGACGCCGATAAGGTGCCTGAGGGCAGCGCGCCACTGTTGATCGAGGCCGCGATGGCCTTTGGCACCGGCCACCATGGCACGACGCTGGGTTGCCTGCGGGCGCTGGACCGTCTGGCCAACGAGGGCTTTCATGGACAAAACGTGGCCGACATCGGCTGCGGCACGGCGGTTCTGGCGATGGCAGCGGCGCGGATCTGGCCGGAAACGGTGCTGGCCAGCGATATCGACGAGGTCGCGGTGGATGTCGCTCGGGCCAATGTGGTGGCCAATGGCCTTGAGGGGCGGGTGACCTGTGTTGAGGCGGCTGGTTTTGATCATCCTGATCTGGCAGCGGCAGCACCGTTTGACCTGGTCTTTGCCAATATCCTCAAAGGGCCGCTTGTCGCATTGGCCCCGGACATGGCGCAGGCGCTGCAACCGGGCGGCTATGCGATTCTCTCGGGGATTCTGAATGAACAGGCGGATGAGGTGATCGAGGTTTATGCACGATCCGGCATCAATCTGGTCCATCGCGAGAGCATTGTTGACTGGACGACACTAACCTTGCGGATTGGCCATTAACTTTCGGCTATTTTAGGTCTTATTCTCGCGATTTGCCCTGTTTTCGCCACATTTCATGACTAATACTTTCTTAACAGCGGTGGGGGCCGACTGTTGAGAGAGACTGTCATGGTAGAAACGCATGATCACTTCGTGAACCGGCTGGAAATGCTGGGTGAGAAACACGCTAAAATGACGCGTGGGTATGGCACTAAGATCAGTACCAGCGGTTTGATTGTAATTGAGCCGAAAGAGGAACGCCGCAATTGGGCGTTTCCGGTCAAGCTGGTGATGATGGCTTTGCTTGGCTTTTTGGGCTTCAAGGTATTTATGCTGGCGGCTGTCGGTCCTGAGACCTACAACGCGCGTCTTGCCACGCTGGAGAACGGCACCATCATCGAAAAAGCAGGCGCATTTGCCCTGTCCGTTGATCCGGTGACTGCAACACTGGCAGAAAAAGCTGTGACCAAGCTGAAGTAATCTGGAACGGCCCCTGCGATGGGGCCGCAACCCTCCACACGAAAAAGCCGCGCTTCTGTCGATCAGAAGCGCGGCTTTTCGTTCTAGGACGTGGTGCGGCGCTGGGCAGCGCCGCGTTCCGCCTTAGCGGATGATGTTGGATTGTGCGACGTAGTCGATGTCCCCGCGAACCAGACCGATGTCTTCCAGCTCACGGTTGGACAGAGATGCCAGTGCCGCGCGTGTCACGCGTGCGTCGTTCCATGCAACAACGGAGGCGACGATGCCTGCGAAGAATGCGGCGATTGAAGAAACGGCTGTCGCGGAGCCGTATGCGGTGCGGGATGTGTCGAAAGATGCCATGTTAGCCGTCCTTTATGTCTAATCGTTGGGCCGGTTTCCCCGGCGGTGTGAGGGGCAGATAGGCCTAAGTCCGGGATTGCACAACAGATGGAAACGCATGTGTGACCTGCGTTTTTTGCATAGGTCAGGATTGTGGTTAAGCTACCGTTAAGTAAGGCAAAATCATGGCTTGGTATTGTCGTTTTTGACCTCGAATTTGGCGATAATGACCGATGCGGCCGGAAAGCGACAATCGGGGTGTCGCAATCGGATGATTTGTCGAAATGCTTGGCGGATGTTCGCGTTTCGTGCTAGTGCATCAAAAAAGCAACAAAATTGAACGAGGCGGGCAGATGATCAGGGTTATTGGCATTGATCCGGGGTTGCGAAACACCGGCTGGGGCGTGATCGACGTGGCGGGCAGCCGCATTTCGCATGTCGCGAACGGAATCTGTTGCTCAGAAGGGGATGATCTGGCGAATCGTTTATTGTCTCTGCATGGGCAATTGACCCGTGTTTTGGCCACTTACCGCCCCGAGGCAGCGGCGGTAGAGCAAACATTCGTGAACAAGGACGGGGCTGGCACGCTCAAACTGGGGCAGGCGCGGGGCATCGCGATGCTGGTTCCGGCGCAGGCCGGTTTGGTCGTGGGCGAATATGCCCCGAACAAGGTCAAGAAAACCGTTGTGGGTGTCGGTCATGCCGACAAGGGCCAGATCGCGCATATGGTGCGAATGCAATTGCCGGGGGTTGAAATCGCAGGACCGGATGCCGCCGATGCCCTTGCCATCGCCATCTGCCATGCCCATCACGGCGCCGCGAGCACACTGGCGGCTGCAATCGCAAAGGCAAGCGCATGATTGGCAAAATCTCGGGCCGCATCGAGTACCGTACCACGGATCATGTTCTGATCGACGTGCGCGGTGTTGGTTATCTGGTATATTGTTCCGAACGCACTTTGGCCGCTTTGCCCGGCGCGGGGCAGGTCGCCGCGCTTTATACCGATTTGCTGGTGCGCGAAGACGTGCTGCAACTCTTTGGATTTCAGACCTTGGTGGAAAAGGAATGGCACCGGCTGTTGACCTCTGTGCAAGGGGTCGGGGCAAAGGCATCGCTGGCGATCCTGGGCACGCTTGGCCCGGATGGGGTCAGCCGGGCCATTGCGCTTGGGGATTGGAATGCGGTTAAGGCGGCCAAAGGTGTTGGCCCCAAGATTGCGCAGCGCGTCGTGCTGGATCTCAAAGACAAGGCGCCCAGCGTGATGGCGATGGGCGGCACCATGGCGCAGGCCCAAGGCGAAAGCGCGGCAGATTTTGACGTAATCGAAGCGGTATCGCCGGCCTCCCCACCAATGACACCGCCGAATGCCTCTGCGCAGGCCGAGGCGATGTCGGCGCTGGCCAACCTCGGGTATGCCCCCGGCGATGCAGCAGGGGCCGTGGCCCAGGCCGCCGGAGACCAAGAGGGCGCGGACACCCCCACATTGATCCGTGCGGCGTTGAAACTTCTGGCCCCCAAAGGGTAGAGTGCAGACAACGGCCCCGGCGCCGGTCCTGCTTGGATAAATGATGACAGAAATAGACCCCACTGTTCGCCCCGAGGCGCTGCCGGAAGACTTTGACCGGGCTTTGCGTCCACAAATGCTGGACGAATTTGTCGGGCAGGCAGAGGCACGGGCAAACCTCAAGGTGTTTATCCAATCCGCCCGCCAACGCGGCGAGGCGATGGACCACACCCTGTTTCACGGCCCCCCCGGCCTTGGCAAAACAACGCTGGCACAGATCATGGCGCGTGAATTGGGTGTTGGCTTTCGCATGACCTCTGGCCCTGTGCTGGCCAAGGCGGGCGATCTGGCCGCGATCCTGACCAACCTTGAAGCCCGCGACGTTTTGTTCATCGACGAAATTCACCGGCTCAACCCGGCCGTCGAAGAGGTGCTTTACCCCGCGCTTGAAGATTTTGAGCTGGATCTGGTGATCGGCGAAGGGCCCGCCGCCCGCACGGTGCGGATCGAACTGCAGCCCTTTACGCTGGTGGGGGCAACCACCCGTATGGGGCTTTTGACCACGCCGCTGCGTGACCGTTTCGGCATTCCCACCCGGCTCCAGTTCTACACCGAGGACGAGCTGTTCGTCATCGTGGACCGCAACGCCCGCAAGCTGGGTGCCCCCGCTGATGAGGGCGGCGCCCGCGAGATCGCCAAACGCGCCCGCGGCACCCCGCGCATCGCGGGCCGTCTGCTGCGCCGGGTGGTCGATTTTGCCGTGGTCGAAGGGGACGGACGCGTGACCCGCGCATTGGCTGATATGGCGCTGACGCGGCTGGGGGTGGATCACCTGGGCCTTGATGGTGCAGACCGGCGGTATCTGCGTTTGATTGCCGAAAATTACCAAGGCGGACCGGTGGGCATTGAGACCATGTCGGCAGCCCTGTCCGAAAGCCGCGATGCCCTGGAAGAGGTGATCGAGCCCTTCTTGTTGCAACAAGGGTTGATCCAGCGCACACCGCGCGGGCGGATGCTGGCGCAAAAAGCCTGGACGCATCTGGGCATGACACCGCCCAAATCGCAGAGCGATCTGTTTGGATGACAGGGCAGAAATGAGTTTTTAAGGGCCAAATGAAGATGGATGCAGCGCAGATCGAAACCCTGTTCACCCGCAGTGATGGCAGCTTTGCCTTTGCGCGCTGGGGGCGGCCGGTGTGCCCCATTGTATTTGGCGTGGATGACGCCACGCTGGCGGTTGTGAAGGGTGCGATTGAGGCGACCTGCCAATTGGCGGGCCACGACATGGGAGAGATGGACGCCGAGTTGGGCAGCAATCTGATGATGTTCTTTTTCTCGGACTGGGCCGAATTGATCGAGGTGCCGGGCATGGACCGTCTGGTGCCGGATCTGGATCAGATGGTTGGGCGGCTGCAGGCCGCAGATGCCAATCAATACCGGTTTTTCCGCTTTGATGAGGCGGGCGCGATCAAGGCCTGTTTCGTGTTTCTGCGCATGGACGACCATCTGGCCGATGTACCGGCGCAGACCCTTGCGCTCAGCCAGATCGTGCAATCCATGCTGCTATGGTCGGATGAGGCGTTTCAGGACCAAAGTCCGCTGGCCATCGCGGCGGACACCACGGTGCTGCGCCCCGATGTGGCGGCACTGATCCGCGCCGCTTATGATCCGGTTTTGCCCCATGCGGCGCAAGACCCCTCACATGCGCTGCGGCTGGCCGCGCGGGTTGGAGCGGTGCAATGAGCCACAGTTTTCCTGTGCGGGTGTTCTACGAGGACACCGATATGGCGGGCATCGTCTATTACGCCAACTATCTGCGTTATATTGAGCGGGCCCGATCCGACATTGTCGAGCAGATGGGCGTCGACCAACGCAGCATGCGCGATGAGGATCTTGTGTTCGTGATCACACGGGTTGAGGCGGACTATCTTGGCTCTGGCCGCTTTGGCGACCGGCTTGAGGTGCGCACCAGCCATCACGGCAAAGGCGCGACGCGCTGGATCTTTGATCAGGAGGTGCTGCGGGGGGACGAGGTGATTTTTCGCGCCAAGGTTACGGCGGTCTGCATGACAACCGCCGGAAAACCGACCCGTTTGCCAGCAAAACTTCGCTCAATGCTGGCCGATCCGGCGGAATAAGGCCGTTGCACTAGCTTTCACTCTTGCACTTCGCTAGATTCAGGCGAAATGGAGCCTTGAAAACAGGGCCCTTGAGGCAGCACGCCGTGTAAACGGCACAAATATGAGCGGGAAAAATGGAAGCAGAAACGCTGGCATTGGCGCAGGAGATTGATTTCTCCATGTGGGGTCTGTTTGCGCGGGCCACGCTGACGGTGAAACTTGTGATGATCATGCTGATCATCGCTTCGTTCTGGTCTTGGTCGATCATCATCCAGAAATTGATCCAATATCGCAGCGCTCGAAGCGAGGCCGCGCGGTTTGATCGGGCGTTCTGGTCGGGGGAGCCGCTGGATGGATTGTTTGACACCATTGGCGCAGATCCCGATGGCCCGTCGGAGAAGATTTTTGCGGCAGGCATGTCGGAATGGCGCCGTTCGCACCGCGATGATGGCGGGTTGATCCCCGGTGCCACGGCCCGCATTGACCGCAGCATGGATGTGGCCATCGCCAAGGAGGCCGAGCGCCTGCAAAAAGGCCTGACGGTGCTGGCAACAGTCGGGTCATCCGCGCCTTTCATCGGTCTTTTCGGGACGGTGATCGGCATCATGAACGCCTTTATCGAAATCGCGGAACAACAAAACACCAACCTCGCCGTGGTGGCCCCCGGCATTGCCGAGGCGCTTTTGGCGACGGGTCTTGGTCTGCTTGCCGCGATTCCGGCGGTTATTTTCTACAACAAGCTTTCGGCAGACAGTGACCGGGTGCTGGGCACACATGAGGCTTTTGCCGATGAATTTGCCACGATCCTGTCACGCCAGTTGGACAGCTGACAGATGGGCGCAGGTGTAGTCAAAAAGCAAGGCGGGGGCGGACGCGGCCGCAGGCGTGGCCGGGTTCAGCCGATGTCAGAGATCAACGTGACGCCTTTCGTGGATGTCATGCTGGTGCTTTTGATCATCTTCATGGTTGCTGCCCCCTTGCTGACGGTTGGGGTGCCGGTTGAACTGCCCAAGACCGCCGCAGGCGCATTGCCTGCCGATCAGGAAGAGCCGCTGACCGTGACCATCACCGCCGAGGGCGCCGTTCAGATCCAGACCACGCAGGTGGAACGGGCCGCGCTTGTCACGCGACTGCGGGCCATCGCGGCAGAGCGCACCAGCGACCGCGTGTTCCTGCGGGCGGATGGCAAGGTGCCTTACAGCGCCGTGATGGAGATCATGGGCGCACTGAATGCAGGCGGGTTTTCCAACATCGGTTTGGTGACGGATATTGGCGGTCCGGCGCTGGACGGCGACGTTGCATCGGGGAACTAGGCGGTGCATGCCGGGCATTATATCTCTGGCGCAGGCCACATTGGCCTGATTGGCTGGTTGCTTTTGGGTGGTGTGTTCCAGTCAGAGCCTTTGCCGTTTGAAATGACTGAGGTCTCGGTGATCACCGGCGCGGAATTTGAGGCAATGCTGGCCGCCCGGCAAGCGCCGGATGCGCCAACAGAGGTGGCCCAACCTGCCGCACCCGAGGTGACACCAGACGCGCCCGAGATTGCGGCAACGCCGGATCAGGCGATTGAGCAGCCCAAACCCATTCCAACGGAAACGCCGCCCGCCGATCCGGCCCCCGAGGTGACAGAGCAAGCCGCCCTTCCACCCGAGGCCGAAGTCGCAGACACCCCGCCGGAACTGGATCAACCCAGCGGCGATGTGGCCGTGATCATCCCGGATTTGGCGCCGCGTTCCGTGCCGCGCCCTGTGCCACGTGTCGCGCCCGAACCGGTGGCCCAACCCGCACCGGAGGCGGCGCCTGATCCGGTTGCGCAAGAGGCCGTGACGCCGGAGCCTGCTGCCGAAGCGCCGCCCGAGGAGCCGCAAGAGGCCACCGCGCCGGAAGAGGCGACAACGGAAATTGTGACCGAAGCGACCCAGGCGCCCAAAGCCTCGCCGCGCCCGCCGGGAAGACGGCCTGCTGCGCCCAAGCCGCAGGTGGCGGCCGCCAAGCCCGAGCCGGAAAGCGGCAGCAGCGAAGACGCCGACGCCGCCGCGATTGCAGCAGCGGTTGCCGCTGCGCAAGCACCGGCAGAAACCCCCAAACCCGCCGCGCCCAGCGGTCCGCCCTTGACCGCAGGTGAAAAGGAAGACCTGCGCGTTGCGGTCAGCAGCTGTTGGAACGTGGGTTCGCTGTCTACCGCCGCCTTGCAGACGACGGTGGTCGTCAGTGTCGAAATGGCGCAGAACGGCAAACCGATTGTCGGGTCGATCCGTATGGAGGGCAGCTCCGGCGGGACGGCGGCCTCGGCCAAGCAGGCCTTTGAGGCAGCCCGCCGCGCGATCATCCGCTGCGGGTCGAAAGGATATGATCTGCCAGCAGACAAATACGGCCAGTGGCAAAGCATTGAGATGACCTTCAATCCCGAAAAGATGCGGGTCAAATGATGGGAAATTTGTATCTCGTTGCAGCGGCGTTCCGCCATGGTGTCATTGCGGGCAAACTTCCCCTCGAAAACCGCCGCAATTGGCGGAATAGTAAGATCACGTTCAATCCCGAAAGGATGCGTATCAGATGAGTGTCAGGTTTACGTTGAAATGTCTTGCCGCGGCTGTGGCGATCTTTGGATTTCAGGCCGGCGGGGCATTGGCCCAGCAGGGGCCGTTGCGTATTGAAATCACCGAGGGTGTGATTGAACCCTTGCCCTTTGCAGTGCCCAGCTTTCAACCAGAAAGCGCCGAGGCCGGACAGATGGCCAATGACCTGGCGCGCGTGGTCTCAGATGACCTGACCGGCACAGGGTTGTTCCGGGAAATTCCCGCCTCTGCGTTTATCTCGACAGTCAGCGATTTTAACGCGCCGGTGCAATATGCCGATTGGAAGGCAATCAACGCGCAGGCCTTGGTCACAGGCGCGGTGAACGTGCAAGGCAACAGCCTGACCGTCAAGTTCCGCCTTTATGATGTGTTCTCAGGCGCCGAGTTGGGCAGCGGATTGCAGTTTTCCGGCACAACCGAGGGCTGGCGGCGCATGGCACATAAGGTGGCCGATGCGGTTTATAGCCGGATCACCGGCGAAGGCGGCTATTTTGACAGCCGCGTGGTCTTTGTATCCGAGACCGGCCCGAAAGATGCCCGCAAGAAACGCCTCGCGGTGATGGATTATGACGGCGCGAATGTGCAGTACCTCACGGACAGCGGTTCCATCGTGCTGGCACCGCGGTTCTCACCCACGGGCGACCGGGTGCTTTATACATCTTACGAAACCGGCTTTCCGCGGATCTATGTGCTGGATGTCGGCTCGGTGCAGCGGCGCGTTCTGGAAAGTGCCGACGGCACCATGAGCTTTGCACCCCGGTTTTCCCCATCGGGGCAAACGGTGGTGTTTTCGATCTCGCAGGGCGGCAACACTGACATCTACAGCATGGACATTGCCAGTGGCCAATCCGTGCGCCTGACCAACACACCGGCCATTGAGACCGCGCCCAGCTATTCGCCAGACGGCGGGCGCATCGTGTTCGAAAGCGACCGGTCCGGCACGCAGCAGCTTTATATCATGCCCGCGACCGGCGGCGAGGCGACGCGCATTTCTTTTGGCGAGGGGCGTTATGGTACGCCGGTCTGGTCACCGCGTGGTGACCTGATCGCCTTTACCAAACAGAACAAAGGCCGTTTCCATATCGGCGTCATGCGCACCGATGGCTCCGAAGAGCGGCTTTTGACGGCATCTTTCCTCGATGAGGGGCCGACATGGGCACCCAACGGTCGGGTGTTGATGTTTGCCCGCGAGACTCAAGGGGCAAGCGGTTCATCGACGCTCTATTCGGTGGATGTCTCTGGCCGCAATCTGCGTCCGGTGCGCACACCCGAAGGCGGGTCCGACCCATCGTGGTCTCCCCTGCAAAAGTGATCGGCCCGGTGCGGGAAAAAATTTCAATGCCCGCGCGGCCTGTGTTAAACATCAATCAAACAACAAAAACGCCACCCATGAGAGGCAGACCATGAAACGCATTACGACAAGCACGATCCTGATCGCAACCTTGGCCGTGTCGGCCTGTACCAATCCGGGCCGTTTTGGCGGTGAGGATGGCACCTATGTCGGCTCCGCCGCGCCTGTGAATACCGGCATTGTGCCGGGCAGTGCCAATGATCCGGCTTCAACGGCCTATTTCCAGCAGGCCATCGGCGACCGGGTGCTGTTCGAGGTGGACCAGTCCAACCTGACGGCCACGGGCCGCGCCACATTGGACGGCCAAGCCACGTGGCTTTTGACCAACAGCGACTATCAGGCGGTGATCGAAGGCCATGCCGATGAACAAGGCACGCGGGAGTATAACCTCGCGCTTGGCGAACGCCGCGCCAATGCGGCCCGCGAATATCTGGTGTCCAAGGGCGTGCCAGCATCGCGTCTGCGGGTTGTCAGCTATGGCAAAGAACGGCCGATCGAGGTGTGTTCGAACGAGGCCTGCTATGCCAAGAACCGCCGTGCGGTTACAGTGCTTGCTGGTGGTTTGACCAGCTAACCGAAGGGAAGAACATGACAGTGGCAATTCTACGCGGTGCGATCCTCGGGCTTTTGCTCTGCCCTGCTGTGGCAATGGCCCAGGATGATCAGACACTGGCCGATGTGCGCCAGGAACTGAACGTGCTGTTTGTCGAGGTGCAAAAGCTCAAGCGGGAGCTGTCAACAACGGGCGGCGCGTCGGTCAATGCTGCCGGCGTGAGCGTGCTGGAACGTGTCGGCGCGATGGAAAGCGAATTGCAGCGCCTGACTTCCAAAACCGAAGAGCTGGAAAACCGCATCAACCGCATTGTTGCCGATGGCACCAACCGGATCGGCGATCTGGAATTCCGCTTGGTTGAGCTTGAAGGGGGCGATCTGTCCGCATTGGGTGAGACAACCACCTTGGGCGGCGACACGCAAACCTCTGTATCGGCGCCGATCACCGCGCCCTCAACGCCCACAGATCAGGCATCGCTTGCCATTGGCGAAGCGGATGATTTCAAGCGGGCGCAGGAGGTGCTCGCCTCCGGTGACTTTCGCACCGCCGCAGACCTCTTTGCGACCTTCAATCAGACCTATCCGGGCGGACCACTAGCCGCAGAGGCCGAATTGCGCCGCGGCGAGGCACTGACCGCGCTGGGCGACACCCGAGAGGCCGCCCGCGCATTCCTCGCCAGTTTTAGCACCGAACCCGAAGGGCCGATGGCCCCGCATTCCCTTTATGAGCTTGGCAGTGCCCTCGCGGATCTTGGCCAAACCCAGGAGGCCTGCGTGACACTCAGTGAAATTGGTGTGCGTTTCCCCAACAGCCCCATGGTGGCCCAAGCCGAACAGCGTCGGCAGACCATCGGCTGTTCCTGAGCGGATGTTCACACGCCTGACACAGCAGGTTTCGGATGCGTTCCTTCCACATCCACCTGCGGTGACGGGCGTTGCAGTGTCAGGCGGCGGCGATTCCGTTGCGCTTTTGCACCTGATGCATGGATTTTCCACATTGCACGGCACCAAAGTGCGGGCCGTTACGGTCAATCACGGCCTGCGCCCCGAGGCCGAAGCCGAGGCAAAATCAGTCGCCGATTTTTGTGAACGCCACGGCATTGCCCATGACACCCTGTATTGGAAGGGGTGGGACGGCACCGGCAATCTGCAAAACGAAGCCCGCAAGGCGCGGTATGAGCTGATTGCGGGTTGGACAAAACAACATGAGATTTCGACAGTTGCGCTGGGCCATACCGCGGATGATCAGGCGGAAACGCTGCTCATGCGGCTGGCGCGGCGGGCCGGGGTGGATGGCCTTTCGGGTATGGCGCCACGTATCACCCGCCACAGCGTCATTTGGGTGCGGCCGCTTTTGCGGGCCAGCCGGACGGATCTGCGGGATTACCTGCTGCACCAAAATATCAAATGGATCGAAGACCCAAGCAACGAAGATGCCACATTTGAACGGGTTCGCATGCGCGAGGCGCTCAAGCTATTGGAACCTTTGGGCATTGACGCCCAAGGGCTATCGCAAGTGGCTGGTCAGATGGCCGAGGCGCGTAAGGCGCTGAATTGGCAAAGCTTTCTCGTGGCGCGGGATATCGTGACGATTGATGCAGGGGCGGTGGTCATAGAGGAACGGCAGCTGCGGGTGCAACCTGATGAGATCCAGCGCCGCCTGATTGTTCAAGCGCTCAACTGGATCAGCGGAGAGGATTACCCGGCGCGGCGCGGCGCGGTCAGCGCGTTGATGAGCGCAATGCGCAAAGGGCAGGCGGGAACGGCGGATGGATGCCAGTTGCGCCGTGTGGGCGGCGAGATCTGGATCTTCAGAGAATACAAGCCCGCCAGTGCGATCACCACCCCGGTTCAAGATCTTTGGGACGGTCGTTGGACGCTGGCAAATGACGGTGCCGCACAAAATATCGACGGGTTGCATATCGGGGTGCTGGGCGATCACGGGCTGGCCCAATGCCCCAATTGGCGCGAAACGGGCCGCCCGCACCCGGTCCTGTTGTCAACGCCTGCGGTCTGGCGCGGCAATGAACTTGTCGCGGCCCCTCTTGCTGGCTACGGCCAAAACTGGCATGCGGAGGTCGACGGCGGCGCAGAGTCCTTCTACGGCGCATTATTATCGCATTGAACATGAGCGCATCATCTCTATCTTAGTATGGTGTCCGCGCCATTTCGGTGTGACCTGGGGGTTCGCGCATCCGCGCAACCCGAAGAAATTGGGAGAATGTCCTTGGGCAACGTGCGTAATCTCGCCTTCTGGGTTGTTTTGCTTTTGCTGGTTTTGGCGCTGTTCAATCTGTTCAGCGGATCCAGCGGAAATTTGCAAAGCAATGAGATCACTTATTCAGAGTTTGTAAAATCCGTTCAAAACGGTGAGGTGCGTCAGGTGACGCTGGATGGCGAGCAGGTCCGCTTCCGCAAGGCGGACGGTGCAGAATACGTCGCGATTAAACCGGAAGATGCTGAAATCACAACGCTTTTGATTGACAACGAGGTGCCGGTCAAAGCCACGCCTCAGGAACAATCAGGCTTCCAGACCTTCTTGATGTCGCTCTTGCCGATTGTGCTGCTGATTGGTGTGTGGATTTATTTCATGAACCGGATGCAGGGCGGTGGAAAAGGCGGGGCCATGGGCTTTGGCAAATCCAAGGCCAAGATGCTGACCGAAAAGCATGGGCGCGTCACGTTTGACGATGTCGCTGGCATTGATGAAGCCAAGGAAGAGCTTGAAGAGATTGTGGAATTCCTGCGCAACCCGCAGAAATTCTCGCGCCTCGGTGGCAAGATCCCCAAGGGCGCTTTGCTTGAAGGCCCTCCCGGTACTGGTAAGACTTTGCTGGCCCGCGCCATTGCGGGTGAGGCGGGTGTGCCATTCTTCACCATCTCGGGGTCCGATTTCGTCGAGATGTTCGTCGGCGTTGGCGCGTCGCGTGTGCGCGATATGTTTGAACAGGCGAAAAAGAACGCGCCTTGTATTGTGTTCATCGACGAAATTGACGCCGTGGGTCGCCATCGTGGTGCCGGTTATGGCGGCGGCAATGACGAACGCGAACAGACCTTGAACCAGCTTTTGGTCGAGATGGACGGTTTTGAAGCGAACGAAGGTGTCATCATCATCGCCGCGACCAACCGTAAGGATGTTCTGGACCCTGCATTGCTGCGTCCGGGCCGGTTTGACCGTCAGGTGACGGTGGGCAATCCAGACATCAAAGGCCGCGAAAAGATCCTTGGCGTGCACGCCCGCAAAACACCGCTTGGCCCTGATGTGGATCTGCGCATCATCGCCCGTGGCACGCCCGGCTTTTCCGGTGCCGATCTGGCCAACCTTGTGAACGAGGCGGCACTGACCGCCGCGCGACTGGGGCGCCGGTTTGTTGCAATGATGGATTTTGAATCCGCGAAAGACAAAATCATGATGGGTGCGGAACGCCGGTCGATGGTGCTGACGCAGGATCAAAAGGAAAAAACCGCATATCACGAGGCAGGCCATGCCATCGTCGGCATCAAGCTGCCGAAATGTGATCCGGTGTACAAGGCCACGATCATTCCGCGCGGTGGCGCTTTGGGCATGGTGATGAGCCTGCCAGAAATGGACAAGCTGCAGATGTTCAAGGATGAAGCCGAGGAACGCATTGCCATGACCATGGCGGGCAAGGCGGCTGAAATCTTCAAATACGGCGCTGACTCTGTATCGTCCGGCCCTGTGGGCGACATCATGCAAGCCAGCCAGCTGGCCCGTGCAATGGTCATGCGTTACGGCATGTCCGACAAGGTCGGCAACATCGACTACCAGGAAGCTGCGGCTGGATATCAGGCCAACGGAGGCGCGGGCGGGTTCTCTGTCTCGGCGGCGACGAAGGAACTGATCGAAAGCGAAGTGAAGCGGATCATCGATGAGGGCTATGAACTGGCTTACAAGCTGATCAGCGAAAACAGCGAAGAATTCGAGCGTCTTGCGCAAGGCCTGCTGGAATACGAAACCCTGACCGGCGAAGAGATCAAGCGCGTGATGGCTGGACAGCCGCCCGCCGAAGATCCCGATGACGACAATTCGGACGAAGGCAACGCACCCAGCGTGACGGCCATTCCAAAAGCCAAGGGCAAAGGCAAGAAATCACCGCCCTCCGGCGGGATGGAGCCAGAACCCTCGGTCTGATTTGGCCAGGCCATCACGAGGCCCGATCATTCTGAAACAAGAAATTATAGACCCTGCTTCGGTGGGGTCTTTTCTTTTGGCGAGGGTTTCAGCAAGGTGCGCCGCATGAATTGACCCTGCGGCAGTTCGCCGCCGTCCACGGGGCCGGTTTGAAAATTTCGAGGAACACCATGCCAGAATTAATACCAACTGATCATTACGCCCGCATCACCTGGATGGGCACAGTGCCTAAGGATCGGCCGAATATCCGGTCACAACCGATTGACACCGCTTTTGCCAGCTATGCCGGCATTGCAGGGGACTACCACGAAGGGCTGACCCGTGCCTCCTGTGTGCGTGTCACGTCGCAGCACCCCAAAGGCACCGAGATCCGCAATGTGCGGCAGCTTTCCATTCTGTCCGCGGAAGAGCTGGATATCATCGCCAAGGAAATTGGTCTTGAGGCGATCAACCCGATCCATCTTGGCGCCTCGCTCGTGGTTGAGGGGATTGATGATTTCACCCACCTGCCGCCCAACTCCCGCCTGCAAGCCGAGAATGGCGCGACCATCGTGGTGGATATGCAAAACGGCCCCTGCAACTATCCCGCCCGCGAGATTGAGAACGATCACCCCGGTCACGGCAAAGGATTCTTGCCCGCCGCACGGGGCCGCCGGGGCGTCTGCGCCTGGATCGAACGGGAAGGGCAGTTATCGATTGGGGACGTTTTGCGTTTGCACATCCCCGGACAGCGGGCATGGGCCCATAAATAAGCGCGGGGCGTTTCCAAAAAGAAACGCCTGATCGGCTCATCGCCGCAACGAGAGGCGGATATGTCGGAAATGCGACCTCCGACACCGCCCGCATCCCTGTAAGACAGGGCAAAGAAAACGCCAGTTTGGCAAAAGGGGATTCCTAATGGCTTTCAAGACCGACATTCAAATTGCACGAGAAGCGTCCAAACGCCCGATTCAGGAAATCGGCGCGAAGCTGGGCATCTCCTCTGACGATCTGCTGCCCTATGGCCACGACAAAGCCAAAGTCAGCCAGCAGTTCATCAACTCTGTACAAGACCGCAAAGATGGCAAGCTGATCCTTGTCACCGCGATCAACCCGACACCAGCGGGCGAAGGAAAAACCACAACGACCGTCGGTCTGGGCGATGGCCTGAACCGCATCGGCAAAAAAGCCGCCGTTTGTATCCGCGAAGCATCGCTTGGACCAAACTTCGGCATGAAGGGTGGCGCCGCAGGCGGCGGCTACGCGCAGATCGTTCCAATGGAAGAAATGAACCTGCACTTCACAGGCGACTTCCACGCGATCACATCCGCGCACTCCCTGCTGTCGGCGATGATCGACAACCACATCTACTGGGGCAACGACCTTGAAATCGACACCCGCCGCGTTGTGTGGCGCCGCGTAGTGGACATGAACGACCGCGCCCTGCGCCAGATCACCACGTCCTTGGGCGGTGTTGCCAACGGCTTCCCCCGTGAGGCGGGCTTTGACATCACTGTAGCGTCCGAGGTTATGGCGATCCTTTGCCTGGCGAAAAACCTCGAAGATCTGCAGAAACGTCTGGGCGACATGATCGTGGCCTATCGCCGCGACAAATCCCCCGTCTTTGCGCGCGATATCAAGGCGCACGGCGCGATGACTGTTTTGCTGAAAGATGCAATGCAGCCGAACATCGTACAAACCCTTGAGAACAACCCAGCGTTTGTCCACGGCGGCCCGTTCGCCAACATCGCACACGGCTGTAACTCTGTCATCGCGACAACCACCGCGCTGAAACTGGCCGATTATGTTGTGACCGAGGCGGGCTTTGGGGCCGATCTGGGTGCAGAAAAGTTCCTGAACATCAAATGCCGCAAAGCGGGCCTGGCGCCATCTGCCGTTGTTGTCGTCGCCACCGTGCGCGCGATGAAAATGAACGGCGGCGTGGCCAAGGCCGACTTGGGCAGCGAAAACGTTGACGCGGTCAAGAACGGCTGTGCCAACCTGGGCCGTCACATCGAGAACATGAAATCCTTTGGTGTGCCTGTGGTTGTTGCGATCAACCACTTTGTCACCGACACCGACGCCGAAGTGCAGGCGGTAAAGGATTACGTGGCCTCCCAAGGGTCCGAAGCGGTTCTGTCCCGTCACTGGGAACTGGGCTCCGAAGGGTCCGCCGATCTGGCGACCAAAGTTGTCGAAACCATCGAAGCCAACGAAAGCAACTTTGCTCCGATCTATCCTGATGACATGGGCTTGGCGGACAAAATCAACACGATTGCGACCAAGATCTACCGTGCCGACAGCGCCCAGATGGACCAGAAGATCCTCAACCAGCTGAAGGAATGGGAAGATCAGGGTTATGGCAACCTGCCGGTTTGTATGGCCAAGACGCAGTACAGCTTTACCACGGATCCGAACGAGCGCGGTGCGCCAACAGGGTTCGACATTCCTGTGCGTGAAGTGCGTCTGAGCGCGGGTGCCGGCTTTGTCGTCGCCATCTGCGGTGAGATCATGACCATGCCGGGCCTGCCCCGGGTGCCCTCCGCCGAAAGCATCGGTCTGAACGATGCAGGCGAAGTCGAAGGCCTGTTCTAAACAACACAAGGGGGGCAAATTGCCCCCCTTATCCATTCCACCCTGCTTGGCCGTATTTTCGCGCCAGCAAAGGACCAATTTACATGAGTGCAACGATCATCGACGGCAAAGCCATTGCAGCAACGATGCGCAAGGGCGTTGCAGCGCGTGCTGGAGAGCTGGCCGATAAGGGCTGGCAGCCCAAACTGGTGTCCCTGTCTGTGGGCGATGTCGCCGCCGCCGAACTTTATGTACGCAACCAGCAAAAGTCGGCCCACAGCGCCGGCGTGGATTTCGAGGCGCGCAATTATGACGCCGATACCTCGCTGGAACAGCTGACCGGTATCATCCAAGGTTTGAACGCTGACCCGCGCGTAAACGGGATCATCATCCAGCGCCCCTTGCCGGATCACATCCCGGTCAAGACCCTGCAAAAGCTGGTGCATCCGCTCAAAGACGTCGAAGGTATGCACCCCGCGTCCATCGGCAATATTGTCTACAACGATCTGGCGCTTGGCCCCTGTACGGCCGTGGCCGCAGTCGAAATTCTCAAAACCCTGCCGCTGGATATCGAAGGTCTCAACGTCGCGGTGATCGGTCACTCCGAAATTGTCGGCAAGCCCATTGCATTCCTGCTGATGGGGCTTGGCGCCACAGTCACGGTTTGCCACCACATGACCCGATCAGTTGCGATGCACAGCCGCGCCGCCGATGCGGTATTTGTTGCGGTGGGCAAGCCGGGGTTGGTGACGGGCGAGATGCTCAAGCCCGGATGCGTTGTGATTGACATTGGCATCAACCGGGTCGATGGAAAGACCGTTGGCGACGCCGATTACGAAAGCTGCAAGGATGTCGCGGGCTGGATCACACCGGTACCGGGCGGGGTTGGCCCCGTGACGGTTGCGACGCTGATGTCCAACGCGGTCCATGCCACAGAAATGCAAATGAACCACTACCGGGACGCCTATGCCCGGACAGATTTTTAAAGGGAGAGCCTGATGACAGCTCAGATCATTGACGGAAAAGCCTTTGCAGCCACCGTGCGCGAGAAAGTCGCGGGCCATGTGCAGCGCCTGAAAGCCGATCACGGCATCACGCCCGGTCTGGCCGTTGTGCTGGTCGGCGAAGACCCGGCCAGCCAGGTCTACGTCCGCTCGAAGGGCAAACAGACCGTCGAGGTTGGTATGAAATCGGTCGAACACAAGCTGGACGCCGGCACCTCCGAAGCGGATCTGCTCAAGCTGATTGATGATCTGAACAACGATCCTGAAATCCACGGCATTCTGGTACAGCTGCCGCTGCCCGGCCATCTGGACGAAGATCTGGTGATCAACTCCATCTCGCCTGCCAAGGACGTGGACGGCTTTCACATCTCCAACGTGGGCCTTTTGGGCACGGGTCAAAAATCCATGGTGCCTTGCACGCCGCTGGGCTGTTTGATGATGCTGCGCGATCATCATGGGTCGATCTCTGGCATGGATGCGGTTGTCATCGGGCGTTCCAACATCGTGGGCAAACCCATGGCGCAGCTTTTGCTGAACGACAGCTGCACCGTGACCATCGCGCATAGCCGCACCAAGGATTTGGCCGACGTGGTGCGCCGTGCCGATATCGTTGTGGCCGCCGTGGGCCGCCCAGAAATGGTGCCGGGTGACTGGATCAAGGAAGGCGCAACCGTGATCGACGTTGGCATCAACCGTCTGGATGCGCCGGAAAAGGGCGAAGGCAAGACCAAGCTGGTCGGCGACGTTCATTTCGAAAGCTGCGCCGCACGTGCTGGCGCGATCACGCCTGTTCCCGGCGGTGTTGGTCCGATGACCATCGCTTGCCTTCTGGCAAATACAGTGACGGCCTGCTGCCGCGCAAATGGTCTGGAAGAGCCTGAAGGGTTGACGGCCTAACCGCCGCTCACCACGGAAAACATGATCCGGCCGGGGATAAAGGTAAACGCCCCGGCCACGATCAGCCCCCAGAAAACGATGCTTTTCATGATCGCCTGATGTTCGGCGATCCGGCCCTGCCGCGCCGCCCGGACCGCACCGATGAGGCCATAAAGCACATAGGCCGACAGCAGGTGAATGGGGCTGAACGGGCCAATCAGGCGAAACCCCCAGATCCCGAAACTGCTTATCGCGGTCACCGCCATGGAGGCCACCCAAACGCGCCCCATCCGCTTGTGCAGTGGCGTGCCGCGGGGCAGGGCAAACATCATAACGGCGATCCCCAAGGCCAGCATTGCGGCAATGGCGTGTATTTGAATGATTGGGTCTGCACGCAGCAGCGGTGCAAGGGTCATGTCGGGCTCCATTGAACATCTGGGGACGGATGTGACAGAAACCGCTCAGGGATTGCGATCCCCTTTGCGCGGCTGACATGAGGGACACGCGAATGACAAGCAAACCGAGCCTTTTGCATCTGGCGCTTCGTGAACGGCGCGGGTTGGTACTGGGCACGGCAGTCTGGATCTTGGTGACAGTGGTCTGCGCCCTCTCCGGGCCATTTGGTACAATCGACCACCTGTCGCTGGCGGGGCGATTTGCCTATTGGTTTGTGGTGGTCGGGGCTTCGGTCTGGGGCAGTTTCTTGCCGGATCTGGCCCATGCGGGTGATCAATGGCGGCGCGCTGCGCTCTGGCTGGTATACGGGCTTGGGCTCAGCGGGTTCGTCGTGATGCTGAACCTCTGGGTGTTCGGCATTGATCCGGCCTGGGGCTTTTTCTTATACCTTCTGGGGCTGATTATCATTGTTGTCCTGTTGGTGATTGGGTTCATCTGGCTGATTCAGCAGGTCCATCCCGCCGCTGCGCATCTTGAAGATCCACCGGAGAGCACAGCACGGTTTCTAAAGCGCATTCCATATGCACAGCGCGGCCCGCTGGTCCGGATTGAGGCGCAGGATCACTATCTCAACGTGGTGACCACCAAAGGCGATAGCCTGATCCTAATGCGGTTCAGCGATGCGGCGGCAGAGCTGGAAAAGGCACATGGGCTTGTGGTGCACCGGTCCCATTGGATTGCGCTGGATGCGGTCACCGGTCACCGGCGCAGCAACGGGCGGGATATTCTGGTGATGTCCGACGGCAGCGAAGTGCCCGTCAGCCGCAGCAACCGCCCAGCGGCCAAGGCGGCGGGATTGCTTTAGGAGGTCTGCCCCTAGACCCTAGCCCGCAACCGGCACCATGGTGCCTTGCAAAATCGCGATCAATTTGCGGGTGCCGCCCGTTTCGGCAAACACTTCCGAAGTAACCACGCATAGGCGCTTGCCGGGTTTCACCACTTTGCCCACGGCGATCAGCCGATCCCCAATGGCGGGCGCCAGCAGGTTGATCTTGATCTCGGCCGTGACCACTTCGCTGTCGAGCGGAAGGGTGGTCAGGGCCGCATAGCCAGCGGCAGAATCGCCGATTGAAAAGGTCAGCCCTGCGTGGCCAAATCCCTGTTGCTGCATCGCGCCGGGCAGGATTGGCGCGGTGATCGTGACACTGCCTCGCGCCACATCCCCAAGCGCCGCACCAAGGGTCGCCATCATGCTTTGCGCGCCAAAGCTGCTGTGTATGCGGGCAATTTCCTCTGGGGTCATGATCGTCCTATCGCGGCATCGGGATTGCAGTGGGGGTTTTGCCTGTCAGGATAGCCTTTGCCTCCGGGCGCATGAGTTCTGCCAAAGGTTCGGCGCGGCTGCGCAACCCGCCGGTATAGGTGCCATAGGCGGGCAGGATCAGCCGGTCACTGTCAAAAAGGAACGCAGGCCGCGAGATGCTGCGCCCGCGCAGGCTGACGCTGGCCTTGGGATGGTAATGCCCCGAAACCTCACCGCTGGCCCCAGGCAGGGCAATGTGGCGAAAGGTCAGAGGCGCGATGGGCAGTTCAAACAGATGGCTGCCACCCAGGTTCACCGGTCCGGGATCATGGTTGCCCTCAATCCAGACCCAGCGCCGTCCCGCTTGTAGACGCGTGATCCAAAGCCGCTCTTCCTCGGGCAGGGCAAGGGCCGCACCCAGATCATCGAAACTGTCCCCCAGACAGACCACGCTACGGGCGTTGGTCAACGTCAGATCTGCCGCCAGCCGGGTCAGCGTATCACGGGTGTCATAGGGGGGCAGGGCCGCACCGCCACGCCGCGCAATCCGTTCGGATTTGCCCAAATGCAGATCACTGACACAAAGCAGGCTTTGCTCGGCCCACCAAAGCGCGCCGGACCCAAGCGCCATCAATTGCGCGCCGGCCAAAGTGAAATCAAATCCGTTCATCCTATTTTCATGTTGGAATTCTGCAGGTTTGGCAAGCGCCGCGGCGGGCGGCCCCCTCATAACGCAACGGCCCGCCGGACCAAAGGTCGGCGGGCCGCGCAACTGCTCGATCTTGTTTTAATGACTTTCGGATGTTTCCGGATCAAAGGTGGTGGTCACGCCTACCGCCTCGCGGCGGCCATCATTGTAGATCGCCTTGATCAATGCGATCCACATCAACACCATAACTAAAGAGAACGGCAATGCCCCGATCACCATCGCCGTCTGGATCGCGGTCAAGCCGCCCACCAGCAACAGCGCCGCAACCACAGCCGCCAGTGCCGCACCCCAGAACAGGATATGCGGACGCGCCTTTGGCCCTTCGTCGCCTGCGGCATTGATGGTGTTCACGATCAAAACCGCCGAGTCTGCCGAGGTCACAAGATAGGTCATCAGCAAGATAACGATGATCACCGCCATGCCCCAACCCAGAACCTCTCCCAGCATCAGGCCGGTCATGGCAAAGATCTTGTCGCCATCGCTGGCCCCAAAGATCGCGCCATCGGCTGCGCCGTTCAACTCCATGTCGATGGCTGTGCCGCCCGCAAAGGAGAACCAGACAAAACACATGATCGCAGGCACAATCAACGCGCCCAGAACAAACTCACGAATGGTGCGCCCCCGCGAGATCCGTGCAAGGAACAAGCCAACAAAGGGTGCAAAAGCCACCCACCATGCCCAATAGAACACGGACCATGCGCCCTGCCAGCCTTCAAGCTTGTCCGCAACGCCGCCTGTGCCATCGCCGGAATAGACGGTAAACATCATCGACGGCAGGTTAATGATGTATTCCCACATGCCCACGAACAACGCCTGAACGCCAAACCAGGTGGAGCCAAACAGCATCAGGAACCCAAGCAAGAAGATCGACAGACCCATGTTGATATTGGACAGCCATTTGATGCCCTTACCCACGCCGGACAGCGCCGACAGGGTTGATGCGCCCATGATGATCACAATGGCCACGATGATGCCCAGCGAGGACGCCGTGCCTTCGTCGTTCATCAGCCACTCGCCAATGCCGATCCGGCTCATCCCGGCAACAAACTGTTCGACACCGAAGCCCAGCGTCTGCGCAACCCCAAGGATTGTTGCAATCACCGCCACAATGTCGATCACAGTGCCCAGCGGACCAGACAGCGCCCTGCCAAACAGCGGTGTCAGCGAGGACCGGATGGTGAGCGGCAAACCGCGGCGATAGGCGAAATAGGCCAATGACAGGCCAGCGATGGCATAGGAGGCCCATGCCGAAAAGCCCCAGTGCAGGTAGGACCATTGGTAGGCATTGATGAAATTCTCTGCCGTGCCGCCCTCAACCGCGCCCTGAATAACCTCAGGATTGTTGCGGAAATGGTAAATCGGTTCGGCCACGGCCCAGGTCAACATGCCGACCCCGATGCCCGCGCCAAACATCATCGAGAACCACGAAAAATTTGAAAATTCCGGCACATCGTCCGGCAGACCCAGCTTGAGCCGTCCGGCGGCGGGCCAGAGGGCCAGCGCGATGCAAACCAGAACAAACGAGGCCATCACATAGATGTACCAAAGACCAAAGTTGGCCAGAATAAAACTGTTGAACCCGGACAGGACCGAACCGGCCTGTTCGGGAAAGGCGACGGCCCAAATGACCAGCGCGCCAACGACCAGTTTTGACGTCACGGTGACATCGACGTTGAAGCCTGAATAAAATCCCTTGTCCGCCGTCTTGATCGGCAGATCGGTTAATGGTGGTTGCATCTTGGTTATTCCCCCCTGTGCCGCTCTGCCTGCGCACCACCTGCGACCTACGCAGATATGAACGGCAAAGCTTTTTCCTATGAGAGAAATGTGTAGAGTATGGTTTTTTGCCGTTGAAGTGAGAGAATTGAATGGCTCCCATAACCAATAGCTATCGCCACCTGCTGTGGAGCGTGGCCGACCTTTGTGCATTTGTCGTGGTTTGCCGCAATGGCAGCATCACCCGCGCGGCCAAGGAGCTGGGCGTCTCTCAACCCAGTTTGAGCAAGCGCATCAAGAATCTCGAAGAGACTTTGCAAACCGAATTGTTCTTTCGCCGCTCGACCGGGATCGAACTGACAGGCAGTGGCGCGGCCCTGTTTCAGATGGCGGCAGAGCCGCTCGACACGGTTGCACATCAGTTCGACCAGAGCCGCCGCCGCACGGCGCCCAACCGCGTATTGATCGCTGTGGACTATGCCTTTGCCTCTTTCTGGTTGCTGCCGCGCCTGCCGATGTTGCGTGAACATCTGGGCGAGATTGATCTGCGGGTTCTGGCCTCGCAAGACCCGTTGCAGGAAAGCGATGTGCAGCCGGATATCTCAATCTTTATGGCGGCCAAACCCGATGTAGGCCCCGAGGCGCATTTGCTGTTCCCCGAAGCTGTGTCCGCCATCGCAAGCCCTCGATTTTTGGAAACGATAGGACCTCTGTCCGATGCGAATGACCTATGGGACTATCAATCCAAACTGTTGCATCTGGGCGCGGGAAACACCGCTGCCCCCTGGTTTGATTGGCCTGAATGGCTGTCCCACGCAGGCGGGCGCAGCGGGGTCTTGCAAAAGGGTGCGACGTTCAACACCTATGAAATGATCATCCGCGCGGCGGTGTCGGGGCAGGGGATCGCACTGGGCTGGCACAGCCTGATCGACGATCATATCGCCAACGGAGAGTTGGTCGAAGTGTTGCCGCATGTCGTGACCTCAGGACGGGGCTATTTCGTCAAGATCAATCACCCCGCGCCGCGCAAGGGGTCCATTACGACACGGGTTCAAGACTGGATCGTCAGCGAAAGCGGGGCAAAATGATCGGGCTATGGTACAGGTCAAAAACCCGCCCGCCAGCGCGGCTTGTCCGAGGGCGGCGGTGTGATCTGCGCAAGGCCCGAGGTTTCCATCAAACGGGTCGCCTCTTCGGCCAGCAGGCGCTCCTCGGCCGCGCCTTTGACCGGCACACGGCCCATTTCCAGAAACAGCGGCGCGGACAGCGGGGTCACGCGGGACAACCGTTTGTGGTCAATCCGGCCATCCACCCGGGCGATCATCTCTTCAATACGGCCAAAATCGACCAAGCCGCGCAGCGCTTCTTCACGGGTGATCTGCATCATCAGATGATCAGGGTCATAGCGCAGCAAAGTGTCATACAGGATATCTGACGAAAAGGTTGCCTGCCGCCCCGATTTTCGGGCCGAGGGTGTGTTGCGTTCGATCAATCCGGCAATGGTCGCGGAGGCACGAAAGGTGCGTTTCATCACCGCGTTACCGGCCAGCCAGGTCTCAAGCCCGTCCTGCAACGCGCCCAGATCGAACAGCGGCGCAGGGTCATCCACCGCATCCAGCCCCCAAATCAGCGTGGCATAATCCGTGGCAACAAAGCCCATCGGATGCAGTCCCAGTTCCTCCATCCGTTTGGTGAGGAGCAATCCCAACGTCTGCATCCCGTTGCGCCCGGCAAAGCCGTAAATCACAGTCTGTTCGCGCCCATCGTGGGGGAAGCTTTCGATGAGCAAACGCCCCGGCTGCGGCAACTGGCTGACCTCCCGTTGTAGGGTCAACCACTCCGCCGTGTGGCGCGGCAGTTCTGGCCAGCTGTCTTGCGTGAACATATGCTGGACCCGCGCAGAAAGCTGGGTGGAGGTGGCAAATTTGGTGCCCATGAAGGTAGCGATCTTCGGCTTTTTGGCGGCGTCACGGCTGACCTCGACGGTCATCTCGCGCAGGCCCTCGTATTTGACGATCTGTCCGCCAATCAAAAAGGTATCGCCCGGCGTCAGGGTCGCGGCAAAGCCTTCCTCGACCTCGCCCAGCGGTTTGCCACCGCGATTGCGCCGCATCCGAACCTTGAGCGTATCGGTGTCCTGAATGGTGCCGATGTTCATGCGGATGCGCTGTGCGGCGCGGGGATCGCGCAATTGCCATTGGCCATCGGGCCGCTGCAACAGCCTTTGCCAACGGTCATAGGCCTGCAAGGCGTAACCGCCTGTGGCGCAAAATTCGAGACAGGCGTCAAATTCTGCGCGGGGCAGGGCGGCATAGGCTCCCGCGCTGGTCATTTCGGCAAAAAGATCATCGGCGTTAAAGGGGCCGGCGCAGGCCGCAATCAGGATGTGTTGGCACAGAACATCCCGTGGGCCGGGGCCGCGCGGATCACCGTCCAGATCACCGGCCAGCACCGCATCCAACGCCGCCACACATTCCACCACCTCAAAGCGGTTTGCGGGCACCAGCAGAGCCTTGGATGGCGCATTATATCGGTGGTTGGCGCGGCCGATCCGCTGCACCAGACGTTTGACGTTCTTGGGCGCACCGATCTGTATCACCAGATCTACATCGCCCCAGTCGATCCCCAAATCCAGACTGCCGGTGCAGACAATCGCCCGCAAATCCCCGCGCACCATCGCCGCCTCGACACGGGCGCGTTGTTCGCGATCCAGCGATCCGTGGTGGATGCCGATCGGCAAGCTCTCATCGTTGGCAAGCCACAAATTATGAAAGAAAATTTCCGCCTGCGCACGGGTGTTGTGAAAGATCAAGGTGGTTTGGTGTTTCTTGATTTCCTCCAGCACAGCGGGGATGGCATAGGCCGCGCCGCCGCCCGACCATGGCGGCGCTTCATCGGTGCGGAGCATCCGGATATCGGGTGCCGGTCCGGGGTCCGCCTGCAAAATCTCGCAGGGATCCGGATGGCGGGCCATGAAATGCGCAATGGCTTGTGGATCTTCGACGGTGGCTGACAGACCCACCCGTTTTAGATCAGGGCAGATCGTCTGCAACCGCGCCAGGGCCAGCATCATCTGGTCGCCCCGTTTGCTTTCGGCCAGCGCGTGAATTTCGTCAATCACAACCCGCTTCAACCCTTTGAACATGCGCGGCGCATCTTCATAACTGACCAGGAGGGCAAGGCTTTCCGGTGTGGTCAAAAAGATATGCGGCGGGTCGGCCCTTTGCCGTTTGCGGCGGGTCGCGGTGGTGTCGCCGGTGCGCTCATCAATGGTGATCGGCAGGCCCATTTCCGTGACCGGTGTGGTCAGATTGCGTTTGATATCCGCTGCCAGCGCCTTGAGCGGCGAGATGTAAAGCGTATGCATTCCCTGATGATCTCCCTCCGCCAAATCAACCAAGGTTGGCAGAAAGCCAGAGAGAGTTTTCCCGCCCCCGGTGGGTGCAATCAACAACAGCGCGGGTGCATCGGCGCGGTCCAGCATCTGTTGTTGATGCGGGTGGATCGACCAGCCCTTGCTGGCGAACCATTGGTCAAATTTGGGGGGCAGGGCGTTCATGCCGGTTAAGATAGCACCGCTGGCATGGTGGACCAGCGAGATCGGCGCAAGGCTGTGATTTTCACTTGCGCGGCGTCAGTTGCCCGATCTGGGTTTGCACCATTTGTGGCAATGACAGATCGGCCCCTTCCGGCGCGGCGTCGAGCGCACTTTGCACGTCCTTGACCAGAATGCCGATGGTGTTGTCCGCCGCCAGGCCGTCGCGGGCAAATTCGATACTGTCAAAGCCGGAGGCAAACCAGTTTTGCCCTGATGATGTGTGAATGAGATTCAAAAGCTTGCGTTCGTCGAGGCCCGCAGCATCCGCCCAATCCAAGACCAGACGGGTCATCGCGGTGTTGGAAGCGGCCAACAGATTGTTCAGCACTTTGGCCTGCATCCCGCTGCCAAAATTCCCCATCCTGTGGAAATGCGCACCCATCGCATCAAACAGCGGTTGCGCGGCATCCAGATCGGCTTTCGCCCCGCCCAACATAAAGCTGAGACGCGCCTCCTGCGCGGCGATCTGTGCGCCGGACATGGGTGCGTCAATCAACGTGATGTGAGGGGGCACCCTGTCCCGCAAGGCCCGCACATAGCGCGGTGACAATGTGGAGCTGATGATGATCGTCTTGAGGCACGGGGCGGAGGCAAAGCACTGATCGTCAAATAGAACAGCATCGGTTTCCGTGATGTCACGCACAACTGTGATCAGAATTTCCGTTTCATCGTAAAGGCTTGCCAGATCATCTGTCACGCCTGCCTGATCCACCGGGCGCACATCAAACCCGTTGGCATCAAACCCAGCAACGCGCAGCGCAGCGAGCATTGGCCCGCCCATGCGCCCGCAACCCGCAACCGTGATCATTTGACGATATGCTCGTCCTTGACGAACATATTGGCCCATGCGCGATCAATCAGGTCGGGGGACATCTGGTAGGGGATGCCCTCAAATTCGCAGATCGAAATCATCTGGTCGATCAGGAAAATCGGCTGATAGTTGGCATAAAGATTGTCGATGGTCGGGTATTTGACCTTCAGCAAATGCACCAGCGTCGCCTCATCCAGCGGCATGCCGCGCTTCTTGGCGACCATGGCAAAAATCTTGAGAAAGTTCTGCTGGTTCGGTCCGTCAATCTTGATCTTGAAAAAGATCCGGCGCAGGGCCGCTTGGTCAAAGATCTCATTCGGGTGGAAGTTGGTGGAGAAGATCACCAGCGTGTCAAAGGGCACCTCGAACTTTTCGCCCGATTGCAGCGCCAGAATGTCCTTGCTTTCTTCCAGCGGAACAATCCAGCGGTTGACGATGCTTTGCGGTGGCTCTTTCTGGCGGCCAAGGTCATCCACAATAAAGATCCCGCCGGTCGATTTGAGTTGCAGCGGCGCCTGATAGGTCCGCGCGGTGGGGTTATAGACCAGATCCAGCATATCGAGCGAAAGTTCACCACCCGTGATCACCGTGGGCCGTTCACAGCAGACATAGCGCGTGTCAAACCGTGTCACCCGGCGCAGCGAGGTCGGATCTTGCACGTCCGCTTCGGCTTGGGAATGCACGATTGGGTCATAGACCGTGATCACCTGACCTGCATATTCGATGGCATAGGGCACATAAACCTTGTCGCCCAATGCATCCCGTATCCCGTTGGAAATGGAGGATTTACCGTTGCCCGGAGGGCCATACATCAAGATTGAGCGCCCGGCCGAGACCGCAGGCCCAAGGTGGTCAAGCAAGCTGTCGGGCAGGACAAGATGCCCCATCGCTCCGGTCAATTGTTCGCGGGTGATCTGCAGATTGCGCACCGATTGGCGTTTGACCTGTTCACGATAAACATCTAGCGGCACCGGCATCGGGCCGAAATATTCGGATTGGGCCAATGCATCCAGCGCACGCGCCTTGCCCGCATCGGTCAGCTGATAACCCATCTCATTGCCATTGTTGGCATTCAATGTGCCGGTTGCCTCGATCAGGCGCTGATCGCGCCCCATGTCGATCAGTTCTTGCGTCACCGGTATCGGTAGGCAAACCGCTTTTGCCAGTTCACTGACCATATCGATGCTCTTGCGGAACATCGTCTTCAGCAGGATATCCCGCATCATCGTGGTGGGCAGCAGCATTTCCTCAATCCGCTTGGGCGGAGGAGGGGCCATAACATTGGTGGCTTGCATGTTCATGACATGGTTCCTTGCGTGATCAGACCGGTCTTTCTCACCATGCAGGTTAAGACCTGAATATGGCGTTTATCAGGCACCGTAGATGGCCCCGAGAATGAGATAGATGGTCAAAGCCGGGCCAAGCGCGAGGCCCATGGGGAATTTCTTGTTCTGGGTCCAGCTTTCCCAATGGGGGGCCAGCCGGCGTAAAGGTGTGTACTTGGCGCTGCGATGGGTCACTGCCGCCGCCAGAAGGGTGGTCATAAAGATCATCGTCAACATACCGAGATCACCCAAGGCTACGTAAGGTGCTGCGGCGGCTGCAAATTTTGCGTCGCCCGCCCCCAAGGCACCTGCGGCGTTCAGCACCATGCCAACCACCAGAACGATACCCAATGCCGCGAGCCGCCAGAGGTAGGCGTCAAAGGGCATCAGGAAAAAACCGAGCACCACAAAAACCAGCGCCAAAAGCAGCACGGATGGGTTGGTGATGCGCATTTCGGCCATATCCGTAAATGCCACATAAAGGCAGATCGGCAGAACAAACGGTAAGAACCACCAGGCATGTGCGGCGACGATGGCCATCCGCTTAGCCGTTTTCTAGGGCACGCAAGGACCGCACAGCCGCTTCGAAGTGCTGTGGATGTGTGTCAATCGCTTCGCGCAGCAGGTTCTTGCCAATTTCGACGTCGCCGCGTTTGATCGCCGAAAGAGCCATCGTATGCAGCAGTTGCGCACGTTCTGTCTGGTCCATCGGAATAACGGGCAGGGTGTAATCGCGCTGCGCCGCACGGGCAATCACGAGGTTGTTCTTGGCGGTGAACAGCGTGTCGTCCTGACGGATTGCATCCGAGAACAGGCGCTCAGCCTTGGCATATTCGCCGCGGGTCAGCTTGGAATAGCCCCAGTTGTTCATGACGGACGCAGGGGTGGTGGTCAGGCCCACAGCAATTTCATAGAAGCTGTCGGCTTTTTTCCATTCTTTCTGGCTGTCTGCCACCAAGGCCTCAAGCCGGTACCGCTTGAAGGTTTCATGGGTGGGCGGCACGTCGTCCAGCACCTTTTCCGCTTTGGTCCAGTTGCCGGCGCGGATCAAGGCATCGGCCAGGTTCACGCCGTCTTCAGATGTGGCCCCTTCCATCTTGGTGACTTTCTCCCATGCGATCACACCTTCGGTGATGCGCTTGGCCCGGACCAAGGATGAGGCAAGCCCGCGCTGGTGGTCAATGCGGGTGGGGTCTTCTTTGATGGAGCGGGCAAAGTAATTCACGGCCTCATTCGGGTCCGCAACTGTCAGCATCACATCGGAAAGGTTGCTTTCATCGACAACGTTCACGTCCTTAAAGGCCCGTTCAACGGTGGCGTTCGCGTCTTTTTCACCGCAGCCTGCAACAGCGGTAACGCCTGCAAGGCAGGCGGCCAAAACGATAGGGTGGCGCATTTTGTGCGTCCTTTTACTGCTCAATTCAGACGTTTGGCGTCATCACAGCGAAGAACGGATCAAGTAGTCCCCTCCGCCCCGACGCACCAACTTATAATTATTGTCGTCAAGCTCAGATATACCAGAATTTTCGGATTTTGCGAGTGCTAAGCGCAGATTGTCACGGATTGCGTCACTTTCGCCATTGTCGAGCGCATAGGCCTTGCGAAAGATCTGTTCCGCCTCGGTGGTTTTGCCCCGTTCCATCAACACAACGCCGAGATTGTTCCATGCCTCAGGCAATGCATCGGAGCGTTTGACCGCCCGTCGCAGCAGGGTTTCGGCCTGTCCCAAACGCCCCAATCCAAGGTTCGCCGTGCCCAGACCAGAAAGGATTTCACTATCAACCCCCTGTTCCAATGCGGCGCGGTTGAATGATTTGATCGCCAGTTCGTATTGTCCGGCGGCAATCAAGCGGTGGCCAACTTCGATCCCGTCCACAGCATCGGCGCGTTTGTCCACGCCGGGGGCAAAGGGGCTGTCGCCCTGCGCAGAAAAGCCGCCCGTTGAACAGGCGGCCAATCCGAATGAAGCTGTAAGAAGCAGGGCGTGGAGCGATCCGCGCCGAAATGCTTTTGTCATTATTGCCCAGGTCCGCTGATCTTGCCCAATTCAGTGATGCCATGGACCGAAGGACCAACCAGAATGATCAGCAACGGCGGCACCGTCAGCATCATTGTGGCAAGGGTCATCTTTGTTGGCAACTTGTTTGCGGCCTCTTCGGCGCGCATCACCCGTTTATCTCGCATCTCGCCAGCATAAACCCGCAGGGCGTCTGCAATGGACGTACCGAAAGCGGCAGATTGAACCAGAACCGTTACGAAAGACGACACGTCCTGCACACCGCAGCGTTCGCCCATGTCGTTCAGCACGGTGATCTTGTCTTTACCGGCCTTCATCTCATAGGCCACCACTTCAAACTCTTCGGACAAGGCCTGATAGGATGCCCGCAATTCCTTGGCCACACGAACGATACATTGATCCAGCGATTGACCGGCCTCAACACAGACAAGCATCATATCAAGCGCATCTGGAAAACCACGGGTGATTTCCTCTTTGCGGGCCTCGACCCGGCGGGTGACCCAGTATTTCGGCAGATAATACCCGATCGCACCGGGGCCGATGGTCCACATCATGGTCTTTTGCGTGCTCAGCCCTTCGCCGCCACCCAGAAAGTTTGTGTAAACCACGCCGCCAAGCAGGCCGATGAGACCAAGCGCCATCTGTGCAAAATAGAACATCCGCACCGCATCACGCGACTGGTAGCCAGCCTGACGCAGCATCAATTGTTTGGCGCTCAGTTCGGCCACATCTTCAGGCTCAAGAAACTTGGCAAACTTCTGCAATTGCTCATTGCCCTCGGACTGACGCAGGCGTTTGGCCTTGTCCTGTCCTGAGGGGCTTGCCGAGGTCCGCTTGAGCTTGTTCAGTGGATCTTCGGGTTGCCGCAAGATCATGACCACCATGGTCACGATCATCAGGAACCCGATCACACCGGCGCCAATCACAAGGCCAAGTCCGCCCAGTTGCGCATCTAATTCTTGAAGAAATTCCATCTCAAGGGTCCTTAAACTTTAATGTCGGTCAGCACGCGCATCACGAACAGATTGACCGAAAGGAAAATGCCAACGAGAAAACATGCGGGAATAAACAACGCGTGGTCCTTCACATCGTCATAATAATGCGGGTCGCTTACGTTGATGACGATCAGTGCCACAATCGGGAAGGCAGACAGGAATTTGCCAGACCATTTGGCCTCCGCCGTGATCGCCTTGACCCGGCGGAACAGACGGAAACGGGCGCGGATCACTTTGGCCAGACCGGCCAGGATCTCGGCGAGGTTACCACCCGACTGCTGCTGGATGGTCACGGCGACGGCAAGGAACCGCAAATCCTGCATGTCCAGACGTTCTGCCATGTCTTTGAGCGCCTCGCCCACGTCACGGCCATAGGCACTTTCGTCTGCGATCACGCCAAATTCAGAGGCCAAGGGATCTTGGATTTCTTTGGATACGATGGAGATTGCGTTGGAGAACGGATGGCCCACCCGCAAGGATCGCACCATAAGTTCGATGGCGTCAGGCAGCTGTTCCTCGATCATCCCCATGCGTTTGCCAGCCTTGGACGACACCCAGAAGTAGATTGCACCGATGCCAATGCCGACAGAGATCAGTGCACGCACAGGCGGTTCTGTTTCGGTGCCGACCGTCAGGCCGAGAAATGCGAGCACGGCAACGCCGCCCATCAGCATGATCAGCTGCTTGGGGGTAAAGGCAATCGCGGCCTTTTGCGCCTTTTCCGACAACAATGAATACAGCGGAATGGTCTTGCTATCCATGTGCTGCTGCATTTCCTTGCGCAGCTGATCCAGCACCTCTTCACGGCGCGAGCCTTTCTCCAGCATCTCAAGCCGGCGGTTCACGCGGCTGTTGAGACTGATGGATTTACCAAAAGCCACCAGATAAATGCCTTCGACCAGCACCAGCACGCCGATGAAGATCAGGCCATAGATAATTGGTTCGGCACTCATGACATCAATCCTTACTGAGCTGCGACAGGTTCGTAGATGGAAGACGGCAGATCATAACCCCACATGCGGAAGCGTTCAGCAAAGTGGCTGCGCACGCCGGTGGCCGTGAAATGGCCGATAATCTTGTTGTCCGGTGTCAGGCCAACCCGCTGATAGCGGAAGATTTCCTGCATTGAGATCACGTCCCCTTCCATCCCGGTAATTTCGGTGATGGAGGTCATGCGGCGCGAGCCATCTTGCAGGCGCGAGGCCTGCACGATCAGGTTCACAGCCGAGGAAATTTGGCTCCGCACCGCTTTGAGCGGCATTTCGATACCGGCCATCGCGATCATATTTTCCAAACGGGACACGCCATCACGGGCAGAGTTGGCGTGGATCGTGGTCATGGAACCGTCGTGGCCGGTGTTCATGGCCTGCAACATGTCGATAACCTCTTCGCCGCGGGTCTCGCCCACGATGATCCGGTCCGGACGCATACGCAGGGCGTTTTTCAGACAATCGCGCGGGGATACTTCACCTTTGCCCTCAACGTTCGGCGGGCGGCTTTCCATCCGGCCAACGTGGGTCTGCTGAAGCTGAAGTTCCGCGGTATCCTCAATCGTCAGGATACGTTCGGCGTTGTCGATAAAGGATGACAAGGCGTTCAGGGTTGTTGTCTTACCGGAACCTGTACCGCCAGAGACGATCACATTGAGGCGCGTGGCAACAGCAGCCTGCAAATAAGCGGCCATCTCTTCGGTAAAGGCACCAAAGTTCACCAGGTCATCAATGCCCAGCTTGTCCTTTTTGAACTTACGAATGGAAACAAGGCTGCCATCAACAGCAACCGGTGGCACCATTGCGTTGAAACGCGATCCGTCTTTCAAACGGGCATCCACATATGGGTTGCTCTCGTCCACACGGCGGCCCACGGCGGAAACGATCTTGTCGATAATCCGCAGCAGGTGACGTTCGTCTTTGAATGTAATGTCGGTCAGTTCCAGTTTGCCGGCGCGTTCTACAAAGATCTGTTGCGGGCCGTTCACCAGAATATCGTTGACCGTTTCATCCTTGAGCAGGGTCTCAAGCGGGCCAAGGCCCGTGACTTCATCAAAGAGCTCCGAATTGAGCGTCATTCGGTCTTCGCGGTTCAGAACGATGCTTTTCTCAGCGAGAATCTCGGAGGAAATCGCGTTGATTTCCTGGCGAAGCTCTTGCTCGGTCGCGTGTTCAAGAGCGGCGAGATTGAGGTTGTCCAGCAATGACCGGTGCAGCTCCAGCTTGATGTCACTCATCCGTTGCTTGCGCTTAACGTCCCGATCAACAGGGGCCGCAGCGGCGGGCTGGGCCGCTTTGCGCGTCACTGTCGCGATTGGAGCTGGCGCCTTTGCGGCGTCCTTGATCGGTGTGACGGTGGCCGGAGCCTTTGCCTTTTCCGGTGCGGAGGCCGCGGATGGTTTTTTATACTTCGAAAACATCGGAGTGCCTTTCGGTCAGGGTTCAGGCGGCTTGGGCCTGATCGCCCTTGAGGTCATGAATGGAATTCGCCAGCTTTGCGATTTCGCGGCGCAGCGGGCTTTTGGGTGCGGAATTGGCCAGTGGCAAACCGTGGTCATTGGCTTGGGTCACCGGCTTGCCGCCATCAGGCATTTGCAAATCAATGGAAATATCCAGCGATTCTGCCATCCGTTTGACCCGGCTCTTGGCGTTCAAATCCGTAAACTTGGGCGCGCGGTTCAGAACATAGCGCAACTTTTCCACGGGCAGCTCTTCGGATTGAAGGGCCCGTTTAAAGCGCAGTGCGTTCTGTGCGCAGCGCATATCCAGTTCGATCATCGTAAAGTACACATGGGCGTTGGACAGCACAGTTTCCGACCATTGCACCAGCGTCGAAGGCATATCGACCACAACATAGTCAAACTGGTTGCGGGCCATGTCCAGAATGCGTCCTACGTCTTCGGAAGTGATCAGATCCAGCGGCAGCATCTCAGCCGGGGCTGTCAGAACTTGAAGCCGATCCTCGAATGTAACCAGGGATTGGCCAAAGATTTCCTCGTCCATGTTCTCGGTATCGGACAGCATCTCGTAAACGGCCTCACGGCGCGGCAGATCCAGGAATGTCGCAACCGAGCCATACTGTAGATCGAGATCCAGCAGACAGACCGATGGTGGATTTTTCTTGTCGACGTTGGCCAGCTCCCACGCGAGGTTCACCGCCATCGTGGTAGATCCGGTGCCGCCGGCCAAACCGTGGACAACCAACAAAGCGCCGTCCTTTTTTGTGCCGGCCTTAAGTTGCGGTGCAGCGGGTTCGGGCTCTGCCTCGACGGTTTCACCTGCGCGAACCCGTGATATGGCCTGGATCAACTCCCCTTCGGGAAGCGGGTAGGGGACAAACTCATCCGCGCCTTGACGCAAAAGCGAATGCAAGGCGGCAGGGGTCACATCCTCAGCGATCAGGATCACCTTGATGTCCCGCGCTTTTGCTTGCGTAATAATCTCTGTCATCAGAACGAGGTTCTCCTCATCTGATTCGTCCAAGGCCAACGCGATGAACTCCATCGCTTCGGCCTCCGGTTGGCTAAAGAAGGCAAGGGCCTCGGCAAATCCGAGATCCCCCCAGCTTTCACCAAGCGCATCTTCCATATCCTCGATCAACAGATCGAAGTTCTGCACGTCGCGGCTGACGGTGCAGGCGACGATTGCTGCTGTTTCGGGTTGCGGCATACTGCTGCTCATAGCCATATTCCTTTACTCGCAAGGGCTGGGCAAAGGGTTAAGCTGCGCCAATTAGGCTTGCCTGTCTTTGCACTGACCCATGTCTGGCATTTTGCGCAGACACATTTGTTCTCACACAGTGGTATCGCAGCCAAGTTGGGCGAGATTGGGGCCAAAAAACCTCCATTGTTGGGTATGTTGAAACGATCACCCGTCAAAGTGGTGATTGATCAAAAGCAAAAAGCCGGCGAAAGCGCCGGCTTTTCTTGGTGAAATCAATCCAACTATCTGATTTTTATCGCTATTCTGCGACATTCCCAAGCGCGGTTCCGGTCAATTCAGTCGGAGGCACGGCGCTGGCGATGTAATCGCGGTAAATGATCTGTGCATACTTTCCATCCAGCACGGTTGGGTGCCGTTTCACAAAGCCGCTGACCTCGGTCACGGTGCGCCGGTTCTTGCGTTCGCGGCCCTGTGTGACGATCAATGGTTGTGTCTCGCCAAAGGAGGCAACCGCTTCGAGTCTGCGGCGGCTGATGCCTTGCGATGTCAAATAAGCCACGGCCGCATTGGCACGGCGCAGGCCCAGGCTACGGTTATAGCGGTTGGACCCGACCGCATCGGTATGTCCATAGACACGGAAGCGGATCTCAGGGAACTGCCGGATCCAGCTGGCCTGCTGGCGCAGGATGGCCTGTGCCTGAGCGTCCAGTTTCGATGAATTGAATGCAAAATTCACCGTTGAATCGACTTCGGCGGCAAAACGGTTGGCCAAATCGATGGTGTATTGCCGTTCACCCGTCATCACCAAGCGGTTGTTGAGGTTCGCGTCACCAAAAGAACCCGTGTCGGCAAGGGCACCTGCCTCACGGTAGAACTGCGTGTAAACCGGATCGGAGCTAGGCGCACAGCCCAGCAAGGCCGCGGCACTTACGGCCAGACCTGTTATCTTGAGTCGTTTGGTCATCACGCTTTTCATCGGTTCAATCCAATACATAGCCGTATGAGCCGCCAAAATCCTGCTTGGCAACTTCGCCTGCGGCACCTTTCTTGGGTGCGCGGGTGCCATCAGCAGTACGGCCATAAAGGAACAGGTCTTTCTCGGTTGGCGGTCTGATCCGGTCTGTCGGCAGGGCCAAAGCTTCGCCGCGTGTCGGCGTGACCAGATGAGCGGTAACAATAATCACCAGTTCCGTTTGATTCCGCTGGTAGTCCGCAGATCGGAAGAGGGCGCCCAGAACCGGAACATCACCCAGCCACGGCAATTGCGTTGCATTGTCCGTGAAATCATCTTTCAGCAGACCGGCGATAGCAAAGCTTTCACCATCGCGCAGCTCAACAGTGCTGGAGGTCTCGCGCCGGGTAAATGCGGCGATCTCGATGCCGTTGCCCAATTGCAAGCTGGTTGTTGGGTCAATTGCCGAAACCGCAGCCTTAAGCTCAAGGTTCACGAGGTCTTTGTCGACCACGCGCGGGATGAAGGACAATTCTACACCGAAGGGTTTGAATTCAACGGAAATCCGGTTCTCAGACTGGGCTACCGGGACAGGATATTCGCCGCCAGCAAGGAATTTTGCCTCCTGACCGGAGAGCGCAACAAGGTTTGGCTCGGCCAAAAAGCGAACAACGCCCTTTTGCTCAAGCGCCTCAAGCAGAATGCCAACCTGTGTGGAACCGGCATTAAACCCGAACAGCACAGCACCAGCGTTCTGATTGAGGTTGGGGATATTGCCGCCCAATGAGGTGGCGACGCTGCTGGAAGTATTGGTTGTTCCGGTGCCGCCATTGAGGCCCGTGCCACCAATCGCCCCGTTCAATGACAAGGATGCGCCCAGCGATTTGGACACGTTGCGCTGCATCTCGGCAAAGCGCACTTTCAGCATGACCTGCTGAATGCCGCCCACGCTCATGAGATTTGAGACACGTTCCGGCGCATAGCGTTCCGCAAGATCAAGGGCACGTTGCAAACGCTGGGTCGAAGAGACCACGCCTGACAGGACAATCCCGTCATTGGCGGTGCGCACTTCGATCTTTTCACCCGGAAGGATCTGCCGCAGACGTTCTTTGAACTCCGACACCTCTGCCGCGACGCGGACATCAACGTTGGTAATCAACTGCCCGCTTGCATCAAGCAGGGTCAACGTTGTCAGACCGGGCGATTTGCCCAAAACGTAAATTGTACGGTCAGACAGCGAAGAGATATCCGCAATGTTCGGGTTGGCGATGCTCAGCTCCGCAAAGGGGATGTCACTTTCGACAACCACCGCGCGGTTCATGGGAACGTTGAGCTTGGTGTTCACGCCCTTTTTGACAACACGCAAAGTATCCGCCATCGCCGGAGAGGGCGCGGACAAAGCCAATGGCATTGCGCCAATCGTCAGCCCAACGAGGGCTGCTTTTAGAAATCTATCGATTTTCATGTGACCTGCCTTTTTGATCACGCCTCAATGATGGGTCTTTTCGCCCGTCGTTGGCGTTACTGTGCGTCAGATTATGTTTCATTGCAAGAATCATTGACTGGATAGCGTTGCCCCATGTGGGCAATTGGCAACATAGTTCAAATGCAAACAACGCCGCACAGGGATGCGGCGCTGTTCAGGATATGGGGTAAACTTGCGGATTTGGTTCAGTTTGTGCAGGGGATTGGCAGTTCGACCACCTCTGCGCCGCGGCGTGTGCGGATGGTGCAAACCTTTTCCTTTTCCACTTCGACCGCAGCTTCCTGCGCTTCAAAACCCAGCAAGGATCGCTGATCGACATTGATCGCCTCGGCGATTGTGTCGTCTTCGGCACCCACAAGCGACAGGCTCAGCTTGCCGGTTGATTGAGCCTGGGCCAAGGCCGCCACCTGTTGTGGGCTGATGGCGACCGTCACAGTGCGGGCAATGGTTGCCTCGTTCACTTCGCCACCGGCGCTTTGGTCAACCGCAATCAGCTTCACGCCTGCTTCGATCAGTTTGGTGATCTCGCCTTTGGAGTCGTTGCGACCAAAATCGGCGCGACCGGTCCAGTAAACATCCACGCGATCGCCGGGGCGCAAGAAACCGGAAACACCGCTGGAAACGTCTACCTTGATCGTAAAGGCGCGTTTGCCGCGCTCAAGACGGGAGGTCAGACCGGTGTCTTCACCCGGTTCGGTGACTTTCACAGCCATGATCGCTTCGTCTTTTTCGATGGCACGCAGAACCACGCGCAATTCGTCTGTATTTTCAGGGAACAAAACGGTTTCTTCGACAAACGCGCCTTCCGGGATGGCATTTTCAGGCCAATCAACGGCGCGCACATCCTCTTTGGTCAGTCGTTGACCATATTTCAGGGCATCCTGGGCCACATAGACTGTGACTGTCGGAACAACTTTGGCCAAGGCTTCCTGAGCGCGCGCGTTCGCTACTTGATATTGCGCGATCCGATCCTTGGCGAGATATACAGCCCCACCGGCAAGCGCGATGCCCACCAAAAGGACCAGTCCAAATACCATCCGCATTTCATTCACCTCATGTTTGTCGCAGCCAGGTTGATCCCGGTGCAATCGTCTCTGCTCTGATCTTTAGCGCATGAATGTGGCGATACTTTGGTCTGTCCAAGGTGCGAAAAGGACTATTGCTTTGCTTGATCAGGGGTCATGCGCCCGATCTGAATGTTCAAAAGGGCCGCCAAAGCAGCCCTGATAGGTCTTTTGTCAGAAGTTGCCAGCGTCTCTGCTGGACATGTAGTCTCCGGTGCCTTCGCCCAGGTTGTCCGAACTGCCCTGAATGGAAAGCATCGCAGCTCCCGCAAGGGCAACAACCGCGGCAGTGAGTACCACCCAGTCAACTGTGACGGCACCGTCATCAGATTTGAAAAATTTCTTGATCGCATTAACCATAGCTTCACCTGTGGATCGCTGGGAGCGGCTTCTGCCTGCTTATTCAAAAAATGGGGCCGCGTCCTGTCATGCAGAACGCGACCCCCTTGATCTGTCTAGGTCGTCGTGTCCAACTTAAGGAGTGTTAGGGTTACGACCGTCCAGGTATGTAGATGTGTTACCGGTCAGTGTGGTTGCACCGGTGGAGATGGATGTGTAGGCGGCAACGGCCAGGCCAACAACGGCGGCGGTCAGCACAACCCAGTCAACAGTCACAGCACCGTTTTCGTCTTTGCGGAAGTTTTTGATAAAGTTCATCATGGTATGTCCCTCCAAGGATCATCTGGTTTAAAGTTGTAACCCTGCCGTCCGTCTGTGGCGCCGTTTCTCTCAGTTGGCTGCCTGTCCGACTTGGTATGACGCTATATAGCCGGGTGAATGGGGCATGAATTTGGCGGCAAATGTGACTTTTTCATTTACTGGTTAAGAAATTTGAGGAAATTCTTTAACCGACTGTTTCTGATGGGTAAATTAACCCAAAAAATTTGAAAGTTGAGTTTGGGAGCCGCAAAGCAGCGGCAAATGGGGCAAAATCGCCACGTTCTTCGCCACGATTGGCTGGTTTGAAAGGGCATTTCATGGGATATTTCCGCCCAATCGAGCCCATAAGCACAAAAAAGCAGGCAGGCATGTACCGATTTTTTGGATATTCGCTCCTTTTGGCGAGTCTGGCAGCCCCCGTGGCCTATGCAGACGGGCCGAAACCCTTCCCCCAGTTCGAATCCAAACGGATCAAAGCCCCCAAGGCTGGTAAAACCGGGCGCATCACCGTTCAGATCGAAGATACGCCCGCTGCGGTCGTCACACCCGAGGCCGTGGCAACCCCATCTGGCGCCATCGCGGCCAAGGCACCGGGCCGCTATGACTGGTTCTGGGACAAGATATCGCCTGATGCGGCCAGATCCGGCCCCGGACGTTTGCAGCCCGCGTTGGATACATTGGCCGGGGGCAAGGTGCCCGCGCCACGGTTGCAGCAGATGCAAGACATTGCCAGGATCAACGGAATCGACATCCTGCGGGCCACGATCGGGACACAGGTGTCTCCGGCATTGGTTTTGGCGGTGATCACTGTCGAATCCGCGGGCAAGGCAGACGCGATCAGCGGGGCGGGGGCCGAGGGCCTGATGCAGCTCATGCCGGATACAGCCGCGCGGTTCGGGGTCTCTAACAGCTTTGATGCCGATCAGAACATTCAAGGTGGTGTGAAATACCTCGATTGGCTGATGGGAGAGTTTGAACACGACCCGATATTGGTTCTGGCCGGATATAATGCCGGTGAAGGATCAGTGCGCAAACATGCCGGCGTGCCGCTCTTTGCCGAGACCCGTGACTATGTACCCAAAGTGCTGGCTGCCTTTCAGGTGGCGCGGGGCCTATGCAAAAGCCCGCCGGAGCTGATCAGCGATGGCTGTGTGTTCGCGGCGATGAAGTAAACGCATCAACGACAGGGCGCGTTTGCATCTGCGGATGCTCTTGAGTTTTTCTTGCCAAATGAAGAGGGGCCGCGGCCGAGCCCCACAAAAAAAGCACCGCCCGAGGCAGGCGGTGCTTTCGCATTCCAGGAATGAATAACACGCTTAGACGATTGTCGCCTGTGTGGCGGCGCGCAACTCGTCTTCGGTGACGCCATCGGCGGTTTCAACAATACGCAACCCGCCTTCAACCACATCCAGCACACCCAGATTGGTGATGATCCGGTCTACGACCTTTTGACCGGTCAGCGGCAGGGTGCATTCTTTCAGCACCTTGCTGTCGCCGTGCTTGTTGGTGTGATCCATCACAACCACCACACGGCCCACACCGGCAACCAGATCCATCGCGCCGCCCATGCCTTTGACCAGCTTGCCGGGAATCATCCAGTTTGCCAGATCGCCGTTCTCGGCCACTTCCATTGCGCCGAGAATCGCCATGGCGATCTTTCCACCGCGGATCATGCCAAAAGACTGTGCGCTGTCGAAATAGGCGGTCTGGGGCAGTTCGGTGATGGTTTGCTTGCCCGCGTTGATCAGATCTGCGTCGATCTCATCTTCGGTCGGGAAAGGGCCCATGCCCAGCATTCCGTTCTCCGATTGCAGCGTCACTTCGATCCCTTCGGGGATATAGTTGGACACCAATGTCGGAATGCCGATGCCAAGGTTCACATACCAGCCATCTTGCAGCTCTTGTGCGGCGCGTGCCGCCATTTGATCACGATCCCACATGGTTTAACCCTTCCGCACTGTACGTTGTTCAATCCGCTTTTCGTGTTCGCCCTGCACGATGCGATGCACGTAGATGCCCGGCAGATGGATCGTATCGGGGTCAAGCGACCCTGTTGGCACGATCTCTTCGACCTCGGCGATACAAACCTTGCCGCACATGGCGGCGGGCGGGTTGAAATTGCGCGCGGTCTTGCGGAACACAAGGTTGCCTGTCGCATCCGCTTTCCACGCTTTGACGATGGACAGATCGGCAAAGATACCTTCTTCCATGATGTAGGTCTCACCGTTGAAGTCTTTGTGATCCTTACCCTCGGCGATCACGGTGCCAACACCTGTCTTGGTGTAGAACCCCGGAATGCCGCAGCCACCGGCGCGCATCCGTTCGGCCAAGGTGCCCTGCGGGTTGAATTCAAGCTCCAACTCACCGCTGAGGTACTGGCGCATGAATTCCGCGTTTTCACCCACGTAAGAGCTGATCATCTTTTTGACCTGCTTGGTCTGCAACAGGATGCCGATGCCAAAATCATCCACGCCCGCGTTGTTGGACGCAAAGGTAAGGTTCTTGGTGCCGGCCTCTTTGATGGCCTGCAACAAAAGCTCGGGAATGCCGCAAAGCCCGAAACCGCCCGAGGCGATCAGCATGCCGTCCGACAGCACACCCTCCAATGCTTCGGCCGCTGAGCCGTAGACTTTCTTCATGGCAAACACTCCCCTTTGGCTGTCCAGAATACTCTGGCATACCTTTTGACGCCGCAGCGCGGCGAAGTCAAATTATTCAGCCGGAAAAGGCGTGCCGGTCAGATGATCCGCACCTGTGTGCCGACGGGCGCAATCTGGTATAGCGCCTCGATCATGTGATTATAAAGCCCGATACAGCCGTCCGAAGACTGTCGCCCGATCTTGCGGGTGTCATGGGTGCCGTGGATCAAATAGGCGGGCCAGCTGAGATACATCGCATGGGTGCCCAGCGGATTGTCCGGGCCGGGCGGCATGTATTTCAGTTCAGGATTGCGCTCCATCATTGACGGGGTCGGGGTCCAGTCGGGGCCGACACGCTTGCGCACAATCTTGGTATATCCGCGCTTGGTCAGCTCATCACTGCGCGGCACCGAGGTAGGATAGACAATGTAGGTCTCGCCATCGCCGCTCCAGAAATGCAGGGCGCGGGAGGTCGTATCGGCGACAATCGCCGCCTTGCCAAGAGTGTCGAAGTGGTCCTGCCATTGCTGCATCGTGAAACTGGTGGCGTTGCGGCGCACCGGGGGCAGGGCGCTGGGCTCTGCCCGCAACAGGGCAGGCGTGAACAGTGCCGCGCCGCTGGCCGCGATCATTCCGCGGCGGGTAAGAATTTTGCCTGACATGTCTTTGCCTCTCTTGGGGTCTGTTTCCCCGGTGATCGGAAAACAGCCGTGGAAAGGCAAATCACATATTCATGATCTGCGATCTGTGGTCGTAGAAGTGACGGCAAACCGCAGCGGTCAGTCCTTTGTTGCGGGCTTCTTCGCGGGCGCTTTTTTCTTGGCGGCTGGCTTTTTCGCTGCGGTTTTCTTGGCCGGAGCTTTCTTTTTGGTTGCCGCTTTGCGTTTGGCCGGGGATTTGGCGAGTTTCTCTTCGATCAACTCCACCGCGCGTTCCATGGTCAGATCTGCCGGTTCGATCTCTTTGGGGATCGTCGCGTTGACCTTTTCCCACTTCACGTAAGGCCCGTATTTGCCTTCCATGACATTGACGTCACCGCCCAGATCAGGGTGCTCGCCCATCTCGCGGATCGGTTTTGCTGCCTTGCCGCGGCCACCGCGGCTGGCGACTTTCTCTGCCAGCAATTGCACCGCGCGGTTCATGCCAACGGTAAAGACCTCATCAAGGCTTTCCAGGTTGGCATTGGTGCCGCCGCGATCCGATGTGCTTTCGGCATGTTTCAGATAAGGGCCATAGCGCCCGATGTTGGACCAGACCATGATCCCGTCTTCGGGGTGCGGGCCAATCTGGCGCGGCAGCGACAGCAGCATCAAGGCGCGGTCCAATTCCAACTCTTCGGCGGGCCAGTCTTTTGGCACCGATTGCCGTGGCGGTTTTTTGTTTTCTTCGGTCACCGGACCGCGCTGCACATAGGGGCCAAAGCGGCCTTTGAACACGCGGATCTCGTCGCCATTGTCGGTGCCAAGCAGCTTGCCATCAGGCGGGATCGCCGATTTTTCTGCCTCTGGGTCTGGCGGGCCAAAGGGACGTGTGTATCGGCATTCGGGATAGTTCGAGCACCCGATGAACGCGCCGCCCGACCGGGCCGTGCGCATGCTGAGCCGGCCTGCGCCGCAATGCGGGCACAGGCGCGGATCGCTGCCATCTTCGGTGGGCGGGAAGAGATGCGGCTCAAGAACCTCGTTGATCTTTTCCAGCACCTCGGTGATGCGCAGCTCGGATGTTTCGGCAATCGCAGCCGAGAAATCGCGCCAGAACCGGTGCAGCACTTCTTTATAGTCGGCGTCGGCTGCGCTGACCTGATCGAGCTGGTTTTCCAGATCGGCGGTGAAATCATAACCGATGTAGCGCCGGAAATAATTCTCAAGGAAGGCCGTCACCAACCGGCCCTTATCCTCGGGGATCAGACGATTGCCGTCCTTGCGGACATATTCGCGATCCTGAATCGTGGTAACGATGCTGGCGTATGTGGACGGGCGCCCAATGCCGAGCTCCTCCATACGTTTGACCAGTGTCGCCTCGGTGTAACGAGGGGGCGGTTGGGTGAAATGCTGTTCGGGCGTGACGGCGCGTTTGTCCATCTTGTCGCCTTCGGAGATCTGCGGCAGGCGCTTGTCATCCTCATCGACCACATCATCGCGGCCCTCTTCATAGACCCGCAGGAACCCGTCAAACAGAACCACCTGCCCATTGGCCCGCAGGCCGACCTGTTCATCCTTGCTGCCGATCTCAACCGTGGTGCGTTCCATCCGGGCCGAGGCCATCTGGCACGCCAGGGTGCGTTTCCAGATCAGATCATAGAGCTTGCGTTGGTCCGCTTCGAGGTTGAGCGATCCGGCGTCTTTGGTCATATCCGTCGGGCGGATACATTCGTGTGCCTCTTGGGCGTTCTTGGCCTTGTTCTTGTAAATGCGCGGCTCGCCCGGCACATAATCCGCACCATAGCGATCTTTGATCGCATCACGGGCCATTGTCACCGCCTCGGGTGCCATGTCGATACCGTCGGTCCGCATATAGGTAATATGGCCCGCTTCATACAGACGCTGCGCCGTGCTCATTGTCTGGCGCGCGCCCATGCCGAACTTGCGGCTTGCCTCCTGCTGCAGGGTGGAGGTCATGAAGGGGGCAGAGGGGTTGCGGCTGGCTGGTTTGGCTTCAACCGATACGACTGACAGATCGCGGCTGGTGATCGCCTGTACCGCCATTTCGGCCTGGGTCGCATCGCCAAGATCAAACTTGTCCAGCTTTTTGCCCGCCAATGTGGTCAGGCGTGCTTCAAACTCCTGACCGCGCGGGGTGGCCAGCAAGGCTTTGACGCTCCAGTATTCGCGGGCGCGGAAGGCCTCGATCTCCATCTCGCGTTCCACGATCAGGCGCAGTGTTACCGATTGCACGCGTCCTGCCGATTTTGCACCGGGCAGTTTGCGCCACAAGACGGGCGACAGGTTGAAGCCCACCAGATAGTCCAGCGCCCGGCGGGCCAGATAAGCCTCCACCAAGGGCATATCGACCTGGCGGGGGTTCTGCATTGCCTCGGTCACGGCCTTTTTGGTGATCTGGTTGAACACCACGCGGCTGACAGGCGTGTCTTTCTTGATGGATTTGCGTTTTGTGAGCGCCTCTTGCAAATGCCAGCTGATCGCCTCGCCCTCGCGGTCGGGGTCAGTCGCGAGGATCAATGCGTTGTCATCTTTGAGGGCGTCGGCAATCGCTTTGACGTGTTTCTTGCTGTCGCTGGCCACTTCCCACTTCATCTCGAAGTCGGCGTCGGTGTCGACAGAGCCATCCTTTGGCGGAAGATCGCGGACGTGCCCGTAGGAGGCCAGAACGGTGTAATTATCGCCCAGATATTTGTTGATCGTTTTGGCCTTGGCAGGAGATTCGACAACAACTACGGGCATAAAATAAGGCACCTTACATCAATTTTGGGTGGGCGGTTGCGCTGTCTCATGTGGGATGGGAGGGGGGATTGTCAATGCAGTGTTGCGCCAGCGCTCACGATTTTCTTGCAGGTGTGCAAGGCGGCTTTGGCATAATGGCGCCGCTCAGGAACGCCTTCTAGCGGCGTTAAGAGTTCTCGCTATGGTGGAGGAATTGACCCGGTCGCGGCGCCGCTTCGTTCTGGTCCTTCACACCGCTTTGGCTACCAATCCGCCGGGGCGTCTGGTGATCTGTCCATCCATCTCAAGATCGACCAACGCGGGGCCGACCTGGCCTGCGGGCGCCTTCAGATCCCGGATCAATTGATCTTCGGCCACGGGGGAGGGGCCAAGCCGCGACAGGATTTGCAGATGCAGGGATGCGGTTTCGCGCAAGCTGCGTTTGGCCTTGCCGGGTTGTGGGGTCGGGGCTGTTTTGCTTTGGGCGGGAGCTGCGTCAGATGCGGGCAATGGCAGCTCCGGCGCGGCGGCCAGTGTCGGCGCCAAGGCCTCAAGCACATCGGCGGCAGAGCGGACCAACACCGCACCATCGCGGATCAACATGTTGCAACCCGATGCACGTGCGTCAAAGGGATGGCCCGGCACCGCCAGCACTTCACGGCCCTGATCCAGTGCATCGCGGGCGGTGATCAGGCTGCCGGACTTTCCCGCCGCCTCGACCACAACAGTGGCCCGCGATAGGCCAGAGATGATCCGGTTGCGGGCGGGAAAATGCCGCGCCTTCGGTTGCAGGCCCATGGGTTGTTCGGACAGGCGCAGGCCGTTTTGCGGGATCAATCCGGCCAATTCGGTGTTTTCTGCCGGATACATTACATCAATACCGCCGGCCTGAACGGCAATCGTGCCGGTTTCCAGCGCGGCGTGGTGCGCAGCAGCATCAATGCCCCGCGCCAGACCTGAGACAACGACAAATCCTGCCTTCGCCAGATCCTTTGCCAGCGCCTTGGCCATGCGCGTGCCCAGCGAGGAGGCATTGCGCGCCCCGACCAGCGAGATCATAGGGCGGCTGAGAACATCCGTTTGACCGATCATCCAGAGGAAAGGCGGCGCATCGTCCAGTTCCGCCAGTGCCGCAGGGTAGGGAGAAGACCCCAGGATCAGCAACCGTGCCCCAGCCGCGCGGCCCGCCCGCAATTCGGCGCGCACCACGTCTTCGGGGCAGATCTCGTATCCTGAAACGCCCGCGGCACGCGCCACCTCAGGCAGCGCGGCCAACGCGTTCTGCGCCGTGCCGTGTTCAGCCAGCAGACGTTTATACGTCGAAATGCCGACCCGGCGCGAGCGCAACAGACGAAGTCGGGCAAACTGTTCGTCTTCCGGGGTGGGTGGGAGTGGGGGGTGAGTGGAAGAAGGATGTAGGTCCTTGTCAGTCATCCCGTTGTCTCCGTCCGTTGCAGAATCAGGTATAGGTTCGCACGGTTAACAACGGATGAATCAAGTAGGGCCGATTAGCGCTAAACCGGCCCCTTGAATTTAAGCTATGCCGCAGACCCGCCAACGGTCAGGCCACCGATCATCAAGGTTGGCTGGCCCACGCCCACCGGCACCCATTGGCCCTGCTTGCCGCAGTTGCCCATACCCGGATCAAGCGCGGGATCATTGCCGATGGCGCGGATCTGTTGCAGCGCGGTTGCACCGTCCCCGATCAGCGTCGCGCCTTTCACGGGCGCGCCCACTTTGCCATTTTCCACGCGGTACGCTTCGGTGCAGGAAAACACGAACTTGCCATTGGTGATATCCACCTGACCGCCGCCAAAGCCAACGGCATAGATGCCATCCTTGAGATCCGATACGATATCGCCCGGCGCAGTGTCTCCGCCCAACATATAGGTGTTGGTCATGCGCGGCATCGGGATATGGGCATAGGATTGCCGCCGCCCGTTCCCGGTAGACTGAACGCCCATCAAACGCGCGTTCTGCCGGTCCTGCATATAGCCGACCAGCTTGCCATCCTCGATCAGAATATTCTTGGCCGACGGCGTGCCCTCATCATCGACAGAGATCGATCCGCGCCGGTCCGGGATCGTGCCATCATCCAGAACCGTGACCCCTTTTGCCGCAATCCGTTGCCCCATCAACCCGGCAAAGGCGCTAGACCCTTTGCGGTTAAAATCCCCCTCGAGGCCGTGGCCGATTGCCTCGTGCAGCAAGATACCCGGCCAGCCGGGGCCAAGTACGACATCCATCACACCCGCGGGGGCAGGCACTGCATCAAGGTTGACCACAGCAATGCGCAAGGCCTCGCGGGTTTTGGCCTGCCAGTCGGCAGGATCGAGCAAACCGTCAAGGCCAACGCGCCCGCCGCCGCCCGCGCTGCCGCTTTCGCGGCGGCCGTCTTGTTCGACAATCACCGATACATTGACCCGCGTCATCGGGCGAATATCCCGGACCGATGTGCCTTCGGGGCGCAAAATCTCGATCTCCTGAATGCTGGCGGCAATTGTTGCGCTGACTTGCACCACCCTTGCATCGAGATCGCGGGCAAAGGCATCAATTTCGCGCAAAGTCTCAACCTTGACAGGAAAAGCCGCCCCGGCAATCGGATCATCATCTGTATACAGCTTCTTGTTGGTCCCCTCGGGCGCATCCGCCCAGGTGCCGCCGCCCTCACCAACCGCAAGCCGCGCAGTTTCGCTGGCGCGGCGCAGGGCCGCTTCGCTGATTTCGGTGGAATGGGCGTATCCGGCCACCTCTCCGCGCACCGCGCGCAGGCCGAATCCCTCGGACGCATCATAGCTCGCGGTCTTGAGCCGCCCGTCATCAAACACCAATGCCTCCGACCGCCGACGTTCCAGAAACAGTTCCCCGTCATCTGCGCCAGCGACGGCACTGCGCAGGATGGAAAGGGCGGTATCGCGGTCTAAATCAGCTTCAAAAGGAAGAAAGGCACTGCTGCTCATGGAGATATATCCTGTATTCCAGCCACAAAAACGAATTTAGCGTCTGTTTGACGCAATCGAATGGCTTTATCTTGAGCTTAGAATATGATTGTAAGCATCAAGATTACAACGGGCGGCTGTCAAACGGGCTCCGCTTGGTTGAACCCGTAGAACAAATGGTCACAAGATCAGGACGACTTATGAAAAAACTTCTCTCTGCAAGCGCGCTTCTGGCCAGCTTCTCCGCCCTTCCAGCATTGGCACAGGACAATCTGCGCATCGACGGTCTGGAAGTGATCGGTACACCGGTTGATGGTGAAATGGGGTTCCAGCCCGCCGTGACCCGTCTGGCCCGTGACATTCACGATCTGGACTATCTGATTCTGGTGATCATCACCTTGATCACTGTCTTTGTGACCGCGCTGATCCTTTGGGTGATCATCCGCTACAACAAAAAGCGCAATCCGGAGCCTGCGTCGTTCACCCACCACACCCCGGTTGAAGTGGCATGGACCATCGGGCCTATACTGATTCTGGTGCTGATCGGCGCATATTCCTTGCCGATCTTGTTCCGGCAGCAGGAAATCCCTGAGGCCGACGTGACCATCAAGGCCATCGGCAACCAGTGGTACTGGTCTTACGAATACGTCGATGATGGCTTTGGCTTTGACAGCTACATGATCGGTGCGCCGGCGACTCTGACCTCCGAAGAAGAGGCCGCGGGCGCCATCGCCAACCGTCTGGATGATGTCATGATCGCCAAACTTGAAGCGGCAGGGTATTCACGCGATGAATGGCTGCTGGCCACGGACACTGCTGTTGTGGTGCCTGTCGGCAAGACCATCGTGATGCAGGTGACGGCATCCGACGTGATCCACGCATGGACCATTCCGGCCTTTGGCGTAAAGCAGGACGGCGTTCCGGGGCGTTTGGCTGAACTGTGGTTCAACGCCGAGAAAGAAGGCGTCTATTTTGGTCAGTGTTCAGAACTCTGCGGTCAGGCGCACGCCTATATGCCGATCACGGTCAAGGTTGTCTCCGAAGCCGCCTATCAGGAGTGGCTGGGCCGCGCGAAAGAGGAATACGCAGGTATCCCTCAGCCGCTGACTGTTGCGTCCAACTGAATCGAAACCAGGGTGCGGCGAAACCGCACCCTGTTGGTACTGAGACTTGAAAAGGGTGGGCTGCGGTCCACCCTTACGATCATCAGCAATCTGGCAGATCCCCCGCAGGGATCTCTTTTCGGCAAAGGCATGGGATGACTGACATCACCAACACTCCTGCAGCGGAACACGAGGCACAGCTGGGCGATTACTTTGCCCTCTTCAAACCCCGCGTCATGCAACTTGTCGTGTTCACCGCATTGGTGGGCATGCTGGCGGCACCTGTGTCTGTTCATCCCGTTGTCGGCTTTGCCGCGATCTTGTTTGTTGCCATCGGGGCAGGCGCCTCTGGCGCGCTGAACATGTGGTGGGACGCTGACATTGACCGGATCATGCGCCGCACCCAAAGCCGCCCGATCCCGGCCGGCAAGGTGCAACCGGGCGAGGCTTTGGCGCTGGGCGTGGCCCTGTCGGGCATGTCGGTGATGATGCTGGGGCTGGCGGCCAATCTTCTGGCGGCAGGAATGCTGCTGTTTACAATCCTGTTCTACGCAGTCTTCTACACCATGTGGCTCAAGCGCCGCACGCCGCAGAACATCGTGATCGGTGGCGCGGCGGGGGCTTTCCCGCCGGTGATCGGCTGGATCATCGCCACGGGCAGCTTTTCCATCGAGGCATGGCTGATGTTCGCGCTCATCTTCATGTGGACGCCGCCGCATTTCTGGGCCTTGGCGCTGTTCATGCGCTCTGACTATGACGATGCCGATGTGCCAATGCTTACGGTGACCCACGGCCGTCCGGCGACACGCCGTCACATTCTGGCCTATACAGTTGTTCTGGCGGTTCTGGCTGTCGGCACCGGCTTCACCGCGATCGGCGGCTGGATCTACCTGAGCTTTTCGCTGGTGCTGAACGCGCTGTTCCTGCTGGGCGCCTACCGGATCTGGCAGCGCGACGAAGACGCATCCGAGGCCGACAACTACAAGGTGGAACGCAAATTCTTCCGCCTGTCGCTGTTTTACCTCTTCCTGCACTTTGGTGCGATACTGGTCGAAGCGACGCTGCGGCCATGGGGCCTTGGGGGCTGGTGATGAACATGCGGACCGAACATGAAATCCACAACCGCCGCCGCGGGCGCAATGTGGGTGTGGGCCTGATGCTGGGCGCTTTTGTCATATTGGTGATGGTTCTGACTTTCGTCAAAATCACCCAAACAGATTTCACCAAGGCGATGGGCGCACCCGCAACCCAATCTCAGGAGAGCAATTGATGGCAATGACCGGACCACAAAAAACCGTTGCACAAACAGTGTCGCTGGTTGTGGTGATGGGCGCGTTGGCCTGGGCATCGGTGCCATTCTACGATTGGTTTTGCCGAGTCACCGGCTTTGGCGGCGTGCCGGGGCAGGTGGAAACGGCATCGGACGAGGTTCTCGATCAAACCGTCAAGGTCCGCTTTGATGCCTCGCTCAACAGCGGCATGGGCTGGGAATTCACGCCGGTCGTGCGCGAGATGGAGATTCGCATCGGCGAGACCGGTCTGGCCTTCTATGAGGCCTACAACCCAACCTCGCAGCCCATCGCAGGGCAAGCGAGCTACAACGTGACCCCCTACACCGCGGGCGCGTTTTTTGAGAAAATCGACTGTTTCTGCTTTGAAGAACAGGTTTTGGCCCCCGGTGAGCGGGTGCAGATGCCGGTCAGCTTCTTTGTGGACCCAGAAATCGTTGAAGACCGCGATGGGAAGTTTGTACATACCATCACACTGTCTTATACATTCTATGAAATTGACCTGCCCGAAGGCTATGCCGCCTTGGACCAGGACAGCACAACAGACCTGAACTAAAGAAAAGCTGAGGGACGCCCGCGATATGGCACATGCTAAGAACCACGATTACCACATCCTAAGCCCGTCAAGCTGGCCCCTTCTGGGCGCTCTTGCTGGATTTGTGATGCTTTTTGGCGCTGTGCTTTGGATGCACGATGTCACACCGTTTCTGTTCCTCGGTGGCTTCGTCGCCGTGCTTTACGTGATGTTCGGCTGGTGGCGTGAAGTCGTCATCGAAAGCCATGTGGGCGATCACACCGGCGTGGTCCGCCTTGGCCTGCGCTATGGCTTTATCCTGTTCATCATGTCCGAAGTGATGTTCTTTGTGGCGTGGTTCTGGACCTTCTTCAAACAGGCCATGTACCCGATGAACGAATATGTCGGGTCCGAATATGTGCCGCCGGTGTTTGATCCGGTCAACGCCTTCCACCTGCCGCTGATCAACACGTTGATCCTGCTGCTTTCTGGTTGTGCCGTGACTTGGGCGCACCACGCGATTGTGCATGAAAACAACCGCAAAGACCTGATCAACGGTCTGGCAATCTCGGTCATTCTGGGCGTCGCGTTCACCGCGCTTCAGGCTTACGAATATGCCGAACTGATCCTGCACCACGACTGGGTGTTCGGCGGCGACGCGTTCTTTTCCGCGTTCTTCATGGCCACAGGCTTTCACGGGTTTCACGTTGTGATCGGCACGATCTTCCTGCTGGTCTGCTTGATCCGGGCGATGCGCGGCGACTTCACCCCCGAACAACACGTCGGGTTTGAGGCGGCCGCATGGTACTGGCACTTTGTTGATGTGGTCTGGCTGTTCCTGTTCTTCGCCGTCTACATCTGGGGCGTTCCTGCGTAAGAACGTGCAGACGGGGTTGCATCTGCGGCCTCGATCCCCGAAAACCCAAGGCGCGCGAAGGGGACTTCGCGCGCCTTGTCTTTGACGCAGAGAATGTCGCCCATGAGCCGCGTGCTTTTTCTTATTATTGTTGGACTTGGCGGCGCCGCGATCCTGCTGTCGCTGGGCGTTTGGCAGTTGCAGCGCCTCGCGTGGAAAGAGGCGCTGATTGCGGATATCAACGCCCGCATCCTTGCCGATCCCGTAACCTTGCCTGCACAGCCTGATCCGCAGACCGATGCCTTTTTGCCGGTCACGGTCACAGGCACATTTGAAGGGGACACCCTGCGTGTTTTGGTTTCCCAAAAGGAAGTGGGGGCGGGGTACCGTCTGATCACGGCACTGGAAACCGTCAATGACCGCATCCTCGTGGACCGCGGCTTTGTCTCGGTGGACGACAAGTCCGTGCCGACGCCCGAAGGATTGGTCACTGTCACCGGAAACCTGCACTGGCCGCAGGAGACCGATCGTTTCACCCCCGAGGCGGATTTTGACCTGAATATCTGGTTTGCCCGTGATGTGGATGATCTGGCAGCGGCCTTGGCAGCGGAACCGATCCTTGTGGTGGCCCGGGATCTGTCGGTGCCAGACAGCGTCGTGACGCCATTGCCCGTAGACACCAGCCGGATTCCCAACGATCACCTGAATTACGCCATTACATGGTTTTCGCTGGCTGCCATCTGGTTGGCCATGTCCATTCTATTTATGCGCCGTCGTCGCGGCGCCAAACTCGAAAGCTGACCCATGCGCTATATTTCCACCCGTGGCACGGCCCCTGTTCTGAGCTTCGAAGAAGCCATGCTGACCGGACTGGCCCGCGATGGCGGACTATATGTTCCCGAATCCATACCGACGCTGACCAAAGATCAGATCGCCGCGATGGCAGGGCAGTCCTATGAAGAGGTCGCCTTTACCGTGATGCGCCCCTTCATCGGTGACACCTTTACCGACGACGAATTCCGCGAGCTAATCGCCAAGGCCTATGGCAGTTTTGGCCATGTCGCCCGTGCGCCGATGGTGCAGCTTGCGCCAAATCATTTCCTGCTTGAGCTGTTTCACGGTCCGACTTTGGCGTTCAAAGATTTTGCGATGCAGCTGATTGGCCAGATGTTCCAAAAGGCCTTGGGCCGCAAGGGCGAGCGTGTGACGATTGTTGGCGCGACCTCGGGCGACACAGGCTCTGCCGCGATCGAGGCCTTCCGCGGCCTCGACAATGTCGATGTGTTTATCCTTTATCCACATGGCCGCGTTTCCGAAGTGCAGCGCCGCCAGATGACCACGCCAACGGAATCCAACGTGCATGCCCTGGCGGTGGATGGTGACTTTGACGATTGTCAGGCCCGCCTGAAGGATATGTTCAACGACTTTGACTTCCGCGACAGCGTGAAACTGGCCGGTGTCAATTCGATCAACTGGGGCCGGGTACTGGCGCAGGTGGTTTATTACTTCTCCTCCGCCGTGTCCCTGGGCGCGCCGGACCGCAAAGTCAGCTTTACCGTGCCAACCGGCAACTTTGGCGACATCTTTGCCGGCTATATTGCCCGCCAGATGGGCCTGCCCATCGAAGATCTGGTCGTTGCCACCAACCAGAACGATATTCTGGACCGGTGCCTCAAGGGCCAAGGCTATCACAAGGGCGGCGTACATGCCTCCATCAGCCCGTCGATGGATATTCAGGTCTCGTCCAACTTTGAACGGGCGCTTTTTGATGCCTATGGCCGCGACGGCGCTGCGATCAAACAATTGATGGATGAACTGGGGCAGGGCGGTTTTGATGTGTCACAAGGCGCATTGCAGGCCTTGCAAGAGATCTACCGCTCCGGCCGCGCCTCCGAAGAGGAAACATCAGCCACCATCGCAGACACGCTGAAAACCTCGGCTGAGCTGCTGTGCCCGCATTCCGCCATTGGTGTGAAAGTGGCCAATGAACAGCGCGATCCGGCAATCCCGATGATCACACTGGCCACCGCGCATCCGGCCAAGTTCCCCGATGCGGTTGAGGCCGCAACAGGCGTGCGTCCGGGCCTGCCGCCGCGCATGGCGGATCTGTTTGACCGCGACGAACGCCTGACCCGTGTGGACAATGATCTTGACGCGTTGAAGACGCTCATTAAAGGGAAACTCAACGCGTGAGCCTGAACCAGCACCGCCTGCCAAACGGATTTCGCATTGTCACCGAAAATATGCCCGGGCTTGCATCGGCCTCAATCGGGATCTGGGTGTCGGCAGGCGGGCGCCATGAGACGCCAAATCAGAACGGCATCGCCCATTTCCTTGAGCATATGGCGTTCAAGGGCACCGAACGGCGCACGTCTTTGCAGATCGCCGAGGCGATTGAGGATGTGGGCGGTTATATCAACGCCTACACCTCGCGCGAAGTGACGGCCTATTACGTGCGGGTGCTGGAAAACGATGTGGCGCTGGGGCTGGATGTGATTGCCGATATCCTGCGCAATCCTGTACTCGACCCCAAGGAGATCGAGGTGGAGCGCGGGGTGATCCTGCAAGAGATCGGTCAGGCGCTGGACACCCCCGATGACGTGATCTTTGACTGGCTGCAAGAAGAGGCCTATCCAGATCAGCCGCTTGGCCGCACGATCCTTGGCCCGGCGGAACGGGTGTCGGCCTTTGGGCAGGCAGATTTGCGATCCTTCATTGACGATCACTATGGCCCCGAACAGATGATCCTTGCCGCCGCTGGTGCGGTGGACCACGACGAGATTGTCAAACTGGCCGAGACGTTGTTTGGCGATATGCCGGCCAAGCCGCTGTTCCAGACGGCGCCAGCGCAGTTCAAAGGGGGCGAGACCCGCCAGCTCAAACCGCTGGAACAGGCACATTTTGCTCTAGGATTTGAATCACCCGGCTACCGCGCTGACGATATCTATGTGGCGCAGATCTATGCCTCTGCGCTGGGGGGCGGCATGTCATCGCGTTTGTTCCAGGAGATTCGAGAGAACCGCGGCCTATGCTATAGTATCTTTGCCCAAGCCGGGGCCTATGCCGATACCGGCATGATGACGGTCTATGCAGGCACCTCTGCCGAACAACTGCCGGAACTGGCAGGCATCACCATTGACGAGATGAAACGCGCCGCTGCGGATATGTCTCCCGCCGAGGTGGCCCGCGCCCGTGCGCAGATGAAGGCAGGATTGCTGATGGGGCTGGAAAGCCCGTCGAACCGCGCCGAACGTCTGGCGCGGCTGATCCAGATCTGGGACCGCATTCCGCCGCTTGAGGAAACCATCGAAAAGATCGATGCCGTGACCACCGGCGATGTGCGCGACATGGCAGAGCGGATCGCGGCGCAGGCACCCGCCGCGCTTGCGCTTTACGGTCCGGTTGATGACGCGCCAACTTTGCAGCAGCTAGAGGAGCGCCGCGCGGCCTGATGTTGCTGATCAAACGCAAGCTGAAGATCGAAACAGAGCGTTTGACGCTGCGCACCCCCGTGCATGCAGATTTCCGGCCATGGACAGCGCTGCGTGTCAAAAGCGAAAGCTACCTCAAACAATGGGAACCGGCCTGGGCTGATGATCACCTGACCCGGAAGGCTTTTTCCAATCGGGTCTATTGGGCCTCAAGATCAATCAGCTCTGGCACGGCGATGCCGCTGTTCCTGATCCGGCGCGAGGATCAAACCCTGATCGGTGCCATCACCCTCGACAATATCCGCCGTGGCCCTGCACAGGCAGGCACGCTGGGCTATTGGACAGGCGCCCCTTTTGCACGCCAAGGCTATATGCGTGAGGCGATTGAAGCGGTGGTGCATCAGGCCTTCACCCGACTGGACCTCAGCCGGATCGAGGCGGCCTGTCTGCCGGAAAACAAACCCTCGCGCGGGCTGTTGGAAAAGTCGGGCTTCAAATATGAGGGTGTCGCGCAAAGCTATCTTCAGATTGCCGGACGCTGGCGGACCCATGTGCTTTATGCGTGCCTGCGCGGCGACCGGCGCGGGCGCACCGAGGTGGGATAGGCCTGCATCCCGCCGGCGCGGTGCAATACCCTCTTGCATCCTCATTCGCCAATGCCGATTGATGGGGCATGACATCAAAACCGCTCAACCCCGCCGATGCTTCTTTTCTGTCCTCGCTTGAGGCAGCCTTGCCCGCAGGCACCCTGCGTCCGGCAGATGCCCGATACCTCGAAGAGCCGCGCGGCATTTACGCCGGTCAGCCCACCGCCGTGGCCCTGCCGCGCAGCACACAGGAGGTTGCGACCCTGATCCGCCATGCCAATGCAGCCCGCGTCGGCGTGGTGCCCTATGGCGGAGGCACAGGTCTGGTGGGCGGGCAGGTGGCACAGGACGGCGCAGTGCCATTGATCCTGTCCATGGAACGGTTGAATCAGATCCGCGCGGTTCATGCCGACGAAAACGTCCTGGTCGCTGATGGCGGCGCGATTTTGGCCGATATTCAGATCGCGGCAGATGCGCAGGACCGTGTGTTCCCGCTGTCGTTGGCCTCCGAAGGGTCGGCGCGGATCGGCGGCAATCTGGCGACCAATGCGGGCGGCACCGGCGTGCTGCGCTATGGCAATGCCCGCGATCTATGTCTGGGGCTAGAGGCCGTTCTGCCGGACGGGCAGATCTGGAACGGTCTGACCCGTCTGCGCAAAAACAACACCGGCTATGACCTGCGGCACCTGTTGATCGGGGCCGAGGGGACATTGGGGGTGATCACGGGCGCGGCGCTGAAACTCTTTCCAAAGCCTGCACAAACCGGCAGCGCGATGTTGGTCGTGCCAAGCCCCGCATCCGCGCTGAAACTGCTGTCACTGGCACGCGACCACTTGGGCGAGATGGTCAGCGCCTTTGAACTGATCCACGGGCAGGGCATGCACTTTCTGGCCGAAGCCGACCTTGATGTGCGCCTGCCCTTTGATGAGGTGCCGGAATGGACCGTGCTGATCGATGTCGGCCTCAGCGGCGGGTTGATCCCCGCCGATGCACTTGAGGCACTTTTTGTCAGTGCCTATGAGGCGGGGCTGGTATCGGACGGTGTGATTGCACAGAATCAGCAACAATCAGATGATTTCTGGCGCATCCGCGAAATGATCCCGGAGGCGAATCGCAGGATCGGCTCTGTCTCCAGCCACGATATCTCTGTCCCGCTCAGCGCGATCGCTGACTTCATCGCCCAAGGCACCGCCAAAATCGCCGAAATTGGCGCGTTTCGGATCAATTGCTTTGGCCATGTGGGCGATGGAAATCTGCATTTCAACGTTTTTCCCATGCCGGGCAAATCTCGCGCCGATCACCAGAACCAGCGCGAAGAGATGAAATGCCTGATCCATGATCTTGTGGATCAGATGGGCGGATCGGTCAGCGCCGAACACGGCATCGGGCGGCTCAAGGTCGGCGATCTGGAACGTTATGGCGATCCGGCCAAACTGTCGGCGATGCATGCCATCAAGGCGGCGCTGGACCCAAACGGGATCATGAACCCCGGCGCGGTGCTGCGTCAAACCTGATCAGAGACCGTCAAATGCGCAGAGGGCATGCACATCCATGCCCATATTCTCAAGCTTTTTGCGGCCGCCCAGCTCGGGCAGATCAATGATAAAGGCGCATGAGACAATTTCGCCGCCCAGACGGTGGATCAGCTTGATCCCCGCCTCGGCGGTGCCGCCGGTGGCCAGCAGATCATCCACCACCAGAACCTTTTCGCCCTCTTTGATGGCGTCATCGTGGACCTCTACAATTGCCTCGCCATACTCCAGCTTGTAGTCTTGGCTGATGGTGGTGCCGGGCAGCTTGCCTTTCTTGCGGATCGGGACAAACCCAACGCTCAGCTGATGTGCGATCGCGCCGCCAAGGATAAAGCCGCGTGCCTCTAGCCCAACAACCTTGTCGATGTTGATGCCCGCATAGGGGTGCAGCATCTGGTCAATCGCCATGCGAAAGCCGCGCGGATCGGCAAACAAAGTGGTCACATCGCGGAACATGATCCCCTCGTGTGGGAAATCGACGATGGTGCGGATATAATCCTGTACGTTCTTCATGGCATGCTCCGGCGCAATGTGGCGGTCAATACACCCATGGTGATCAACGCGGCACCGCCCGCCCGTGTGATCCAGGTAATGATGGATGGTCGCGCAATGATCTGGCGCAACCGGTCTGCCAAAAGCGCATACGCCAAAGCGTTGAGCGCCGCCAGTGTCACGAAGGTCGCAATGAGGATTGCAAACTGCGGCAACAAAGGCGCGGCAGGGGACAGGAACTGCGGCACAAAGGCGATGAAAAAGGCGATGGACTTGGGGTTCAGCGCCGTCACCGCTGCGGTGTGGCCAAACACCCGGCTTGCTGTGATGTTGTCTGCTGTGGGTACTGAGAGCCCCTCACTTGGTGCGGAGCGGATCAATTTGAACCCCAGCCAGACCAGATAGGCCGCGCCCACCCATTTCAGCGCCGTGAACAGAGTGGCAGAGGCCAGAACCAGCGCGCCCAATCCCGCCAGCGAGGCGCTCATCGCGACGAGATCACCCAAGGCCACCCCAGCCGCCGAGGCCACCGCAACGGAGCGACCTTTGCTGAGTGCATAGCTCAGCACCAACAGGACCGTCGGGCCGGGGATCAACAGCAGGGCAAAGGATGCTGCCACGAAGGTCAGCCAGATTTCGAATGTCATTATGTGTTTTCCTGTCCTCAGCCCACAGGGGCCGTTGCATCATCAAATTACGCGGCCTGCCACTGCGTCCAGCTTGGCCATCACTTCGGGGTCGCGTGCCTCTGGCTGTGTCAGAATCGCGAATTCCAAAGCCCGATCACACCCATGCGGGCAGGGCGCCCGGTCAGCGCCCAGCAGTTGCGGCAAACGGGCCACCAAGGCGCGGCCTTTGTCGGCGTTGCCCATCAGCGTGGCAATGATCGCAGTCACATCCACCTCGCCATGGTCAGGGTGCCAGCTGTCATAATCGGTGATCATTGCAACGGAGGCATAACAAAGCTCTGCCTCTCGGGCGAGTTTGGCCTCGGGCATATTGGTCATCCCGATCACGTCCGCGCCCCAGCTTTCGCGGTACATCTTGGATTCCGCCAGTGTCGAAAACTGCGGGCCTTCCATGGCCAGATAAGTGCCGCCGCGATGCACATTGATGCCGGCGTCTCTGGCCGCGGTCTCGCAAGCGTCCCCAAGGCGCGGGCAGGTTGGATGCGCCACGCTGACATGGGCCACACAGCCGGAGCCAAAGAACGATTTGGGCCGCGCAAAGGTGCGGTCAATGAATTGATCTACAATGACAAAATCGCCCGGTGCCATTTCCTCGCGGAAGGAGCCGCAAGCCGAGACAGAGATCACATCGGTGCAGCCAAGCCGCTTGAGCGCGTCGATGTTGGCACGATAAGGCACATCACTGGGCGCATGCACATGGCCGCGCCCATGGCGGGGCAGAAACACCATCTCGACACCGTCCAGACTGCCGGTCAGAAGCTGGTCGGACGGATCGCCCCAGGGGGTTTCCACCTGCACCCAATCGGCGTTCTGAAGGCCGTCAATCTCGTAAATGCCTGATCCGCCGATCACGGCAATCTTCGTCTGTGTCATTGCGGCCCCTTCTCGCGTCTTTGCCTCTGCAATGTGCAGGAAGGCAGAGCACCGGACTGATTTCAACCCCGGAAAGGGGCGATGAGGATGACAGATGGGTGAGCATATGGCAGTGCCGGGCGGTGCAACGGCATTGGCGGCAACCCTGCAAGGCCGAAAGGGTTTTCATTTGGGTGGTTCTGGTCTAGGCAGCGGCCAACGCCTTGCGACGCAACAAGGCTCCCTCCGATCCCTCTCGACAAAGGATGCCCCATGGCGCGCGCCTCACTTCTGCATAGTTTTACGAAAAATCTGGAAGTCACCGACCTGCGCTGGATGCCCGAAGACGGGTTTTCCATTGGCCGGTTGCGTATCGAACTGCTGTCGGGTTTGACGGTCGCGCTGGCGCTGGTGCCCGAAGCGGTGGCCTTTGCCTTTGTTGCCGGTGTGCACCCGCTGGTCGGGCTTTATGCGGCGTTTCTGGTCGGCCTGATCACCGCATTGATCGGCGGTCGCCCCGGCATGATCTCCGGCGCGACAGGTGCCTTGGCGGTTGTGATGGTGGCGCTGGTTGCGCAGCACGGGGTTGAATATCTCTTTGCCACTGTGGTGTTGATGGGATTGATCCAGATCTTCGCCGGCGTGATGCAATGGGGCAAGTTTATCCGTCTGGTCCCGCATCCGGTGATGCTTGGCTTCGTGAACGGGTTGGCGATTGTGATTTTCCTCGCCCAGATGAACCAGTTCAAGGTGCCCGGCACCATGGTGGACACCGGGCATGGCATGGGCGGCGGTGAATGGCTCTCGGGCACGCCGCTTTATCTGATGCTGGCGCTTGTGGGGGCCACGATGGCGATCATCTGGGTCATGCCGCGCATCACCAAGTTTATCCCCGCACCGCTGGCTGGCATTGGCATTGTTGCAGCCGTGGTGATCTTTACCGGAATGGACGTGCCGCGCGTGGGCGATCTGGCCTCTATCGAAGGAGGGTTGCCGATGCTGCACATCCCCTTTGGTGAAGGCATTGGCCTTTATGGCACTGCCCTGGCGCCCTTCACCCTCGAAACCCTTTATATCATTGCGCCCTACGCGGTGATCCTCGCGGCGATCGGCCTGATTGAATCGCTGCTGACCCTTAATCTGGTCAGTGACATGACCGGCACCCGCGGCGGTGCGAGCCAAGAATGTATTGCCCAGGGCGTCGCCAACACCGTAACCGGCTTTTTCGCGGGTATGGGCGGTTGCGCGATGATTGGTCAGTCGATGATCAACGTCAAATCCGGCGGCCGCACCCGCGTGGCCGGGATCGCAGCGGCGGTGTTTTTGCTGCTCTTCATCCTTGTCGGCTCTCCGCTGATTGAACAGATCCCGCTGGCCGCGCTGGTCGGTGTGATGTTCATGGTGGTGATCGGCACCTTTGCGTGGAATTCCCTTACGATCCTTCGCAAGGTGCCGCTGACAGACGCCTTTGTGATCCTGCTGGTGACGGGCGTGACGGTCTATAAAGATCTGGCGGTTGCGGTCGTGGTTGGTGTGATCGTCTCGGCGCTGGCCTATGCCTGGAACAACGCCCGACGCATCCACGCGACGACGCGCGAATCCCATTCCGAAGAAGGCGCCAAGGTCTATGAAATCCACGGACCGTTGTTCTTTGGTTCCTCCGATGGTTTTGCGGAGCTGTTCGACGTGCCCGGCGATCCGGACCGCGTGATCATTGATTTTGCCGACAGCCGCGTTGTGGACCAATCCGCCCTGCAGGCGATCGAGGCGATTGCGGGGAAATACGAGGCCGCGGGCAAACATGTAGCCCTGCGCCACCTCAGCCGCGATTGCCACAAACTGCTGACCAAAGCGGGCCACCTGATGATCGACAGTGACGATGATCCTGATTACGAACTGGCGGTCGACTATTCCGTGCGCACAGGGGTACTGGGCGGTCACTGAATGGCGTTTTGGCAGATTTTCATCCGCCCCGTGATCAGTCGTCGGGGCGGATAATCTCAAACACTTCGCGCACGCGGGTATAATCGCGATAGCCCAGCCGCGACAGCGGCTCGTACCGGGTCACGTCAAAGCGGCCATCGACCACACAATCATCGCGCAGATGCACGCCAACAACCTCGCCAAACACCACAAAGTTGGCGTCGCCCTCGATTCTGACAATCTGGGTCATGCGGCATTCAAGGCTCGCCGGGGCATTGGCCACGCGGGCGCAATCAATCACATCACACGCGGCCTTTTCAACCTGTGCATGGGCAAACTCATCGGCGTCATGGGGCAGGGTGGCAGAGCTGAGGTTCATGGCCTCTCGCGCGGCATATTCCACGATGTTCACACAAAAGACGCCGGTTTCACGGATATTGGCAACCGAATCCTTGGTGCCATCCACATCGTCTTTCACTCCGGTCGAGGCAAACATCACCTGCGGCGGCACATAGGCCACGCCGTTGAAAAACGAATAGGGTGCAAGATTGTCGCGCCCGTCCGCGTCACGGCTGGAAATCCAGCCGATGGGGCGGGGGGTGACAATGGCGTTGAACGGGTTATGCGGCAGGCCGTGGCCGTTTTCCGGACGATAGAACATTGTGGCGCTCTCCTTGGTCAATTGCACCTATGGCTAACGTCATGTTAGGGGCATGGCCACCGCAATTCGGGGCAGGAACCGCACCTTGTACCAGCTCATCCCAGAAACCCCCGATGATTATTGGGAGGTCGAGGCGCTTTATGACACCTGCTTTGCGCCGGGGCGCAAGGCGCTTTCGTCATACCGCCTGCGCGACGGGGTGCCTTCGGTGGCGGGCCTCAGCCATGTGGCGCGGGACGCAGATGGCATTCTGGCAGGGGCAATCCGTTATTGGCCGGTGCATATTGGTGCGCATGACGCGCTGCTGCTGGGGCCAGTGGCGGTGCACCCAACCCGCCAGGGCGAGGGACTGGGCCGCGCGCTGATCGAGGAAAGCCTGAATGCGGCCAAGCCCTTTGGCTGGCACCGGGTGATGCTGGTGGGGGATGCGCCCTATTACAACCGCTTTGGCTTTGACCGGCTGGAGGATGTGATCATGCCGCCACCCACCAACCCCGAACGGGTGCTGGGCCGCGCCCTGTCAAAAGACGCCTGGCATGGGGTCAAAGGACATGTGCGGCGCTGGAACGATTGAAATCCGGCCGGTTCCGCCCCACATCATAGGGCAAAGAGAAGGACCAATATGGACATTTCCAGCAATCTGCCCGCCCCGATCGACGTTGACGCAAGGCTTGATGAAATCGCACTGCGTTACAAGCAGGCGGGCGGATTGGGGATCAATGTCCTGAACCTTATTGGCGGCAGCGCGGAAAACCTGCTCGACCGGTTGCCCGCAGGCGTGCGCAGCAACCTCGAAGCGGCCACCATCAAGGCGCTGAACCACGCGATGAAGGCGGCTCACAGCAGCCGGTCGGTTGTGCCGGATCAGAAAAGTTGGCTCAACCAGACCGTGACCGCCGCCATGGGCGCGGCAGGCGGAGCGGGCGGTCTGCCCACGGCGCTGGCCGAATTGCCAGTGACAACCACCCTGCTGCTGCGGGTGATCCAGGGGGTTGCTGTGGAACACGGGTTCGATCCAGAGGCGGAGAACGTCCAATTTGACTGCGTCCATGTCTTTGCTGCCGCTGGCCCCCTGTCGGGAGATGACGGCGCGGATCTGGGCTTTCTGTCGGCGCGGATGGCATTGACGGGCCGTGCGATGCAGGCCGTGATTGCCAGGATCGCGCCGAAGCTGGCCGTGGTCATGGGACAGAAACTCGCGGCGCAAGCAGTGCCGGTGCTGGGCGCTGTGGCGGGGGCGGCGACAAATTACGCTTATACCAGCTACTACGAAGATATGGCCCATGTGCACTTTGGCCTGCGCAAGCTGGCGATCGACGGCGATGTGCCGCACGACGAACTGATCGCGTCGTTGGCCCAAAGGATGGGAAAAACCCCTGCAAAGGTATAGTTTGACGCAGACACCCGGGGCTTTGCCCCGGACCCCAGAGGTTTAAGGGCCAAATGAAGAAGTGTGCCCTTCTCTTCCTTTGGCCGGAAAAAACTCCCTGGGAATCGCCGCGCAGCGGCGGTGGGGGCTGGGCCCCTTGGCGGTGAAGGTGGCTCAAGCGGTTTGGCCTGAGGTGTTTGGAAGATAGGCTGCGTCAGCGCCCGATGCTTCCCGGTGCCACGGTGGTGGCTTTGAGAATGGCGTAGCAGTCGAGCCCCGGCGCAAGCTGCAGTTCGGCAACCGCCCGCGCTGTGACCCGCGCCAGCACCCGGTCTTTGCCGGCCCGCAGTCCAATCGCCGCGCCGGGCCCACCGCCGGGATGTACGGTTTCGACCCGAACCGGCAAAACATTCACCGAAGAAAGGCCCTCAGGGCGCGAAAGGGACAAGATTACGTCCTGCGCCAGAACCCGCAGGCGGACGCGAGCGCCCACATCGGCTTGCACGCCCGGCAATTCAAGTGTTCCGGCACTGATGCGCAGCGTCGATAATCCGTCGTCCGCATGGGCGATAACCTCCGCCTCGAGCACCGCGCCGGCCTCGCGCACGCCAAGCAGCGGCACGGCGGCTGGGTCCGCCATCACATCATAGAGCGGTCCCTGCGCCTGAACCATGCCGTCTTGTAACAGCACCAGCTGATCCGCCAGTCGCGCCACCTCATCCACCGCGTGGCTGACATAAAGGATCGGCAGGTTCAGTGGTCCGTCGCGCAGCCGTTCCAGATAGGGCAGGATTTCTTGCTTGCGCGGTGCGTCGAGACTGGCCAGCGGTTCATCCATCAGAAGCATCCGCGGGTGGCTGAGCAGGGCGCGGCCAATGGCGACCCGCTGCTTTTCCCCGCCCGAAAGGGTGCCGGGCCGCCGCACCATAAGCGGCGCAAGGCCCAGAAGGGCCACCACATCGTCAAGACTGGCACCGGGCGCATCTGCCGGAGCATAGCGTGCGCCAAAGGTCAGGTTGTCTTGCACTGTGAGATGCGGAAACAGCCGCGCGTCCTGAAACACATAGCCCAGTCTACGTTTGGCGGGCGGCACGAACCGGCGCGAAGCTGTATCCACAAACACATGCGCGCCAAGGCTGACCCGCCCTACATCGGGGCGCAGCAGTCCCGCAACGGCGTTGATCACGGTGGTTTTGCCGGTGCCGGAACGGCCGAAAATTGCGGTGATCCCGCCCGTCGCCTCAAACCCCACATCAAGGGACAGCCCACCAAGGCGGTGCTGAATGTCCACTTGCAATGTCATTTGGCCGCAATCCGTGCCGAGACCCGCCGCGCCAGAACCTCGGACAGAAGCACGGCGGCCACAGCAACAATGCTGGCCATCATGACCATCATGACTGCTTGCCCCTCACCGCCGGGGATCTGCAACGCCGCCCAGATCGCGCCGGGCAGGGTTTGGGTCTGGCCGGGAATATTGGCGACAAAGGTGATCGTCGCGCCAAATTCGCCCATGGCCTTGGCAAATCCCATGACAGCCCCGGCCAGAATGCCTGGCCCGATCAGGGGCAACGTTACGCGGGCAAAGACCGAAATACGGCTCGCGCCAAGGGTCTCGGCGGCTTCTTCCAGCTTGGGATCGACCGCCTCGATGGCCAGCCGCATGGCCCGCACCATCAGGGGAAAGCCCATCACGATGGCGGCCAGAACCGCGCCGGTCCAGTGAAACGCCAGCTGCAGACCCATCGCGCTGAGCATCCGGCCCAGCGGCGCATTGGGGCTGAAACTGATCAGCAGCAGGTATCCCGTGACCACGGGCGGCAGAACCAGAGGCAGATGCACGGCGGCATTCAGCAGGGATTTCCCCCAAAAGGATTTCCGCGCCAGAATCCAAGCCACCCAAAGCGCCAGCGGGACAGCCAGCGCCGTGGCCCAGCAAGCCACCCAAAGCGACAGGCGCAGGGCCTCCCAGGCGGCGCTGTCGGCGGTCATTCGGGCACCTCGTCAAAGCCATGTGCCGTGAAAATGCCACGGGCTGTTGGACTGGCCAGAAACGCAAGAAATGCCTGCCCACCTGTGCTGAGCGCGGCGGCAGGATAGAGGATTGGATCATGGTGGCTTGCGGGCACGTCATAGACCTTATGCACACGCGTCTCGGCCATCGCATCGGTGGCATAAACGATGCCAAAGGGCGCGGCGCCGCGTGCGACAAGGGCGAGAGCGGCCCGCACGTTGTCGGTCTCGGCCAGCTGCGGCTCCAGCATGTTCCACAGATCTATCGATTGCAGCCATTGCCGCGCATAGGCGCCAGCGGGCACCGCATCGCGGTGGCCCATGGCCAGCCGGCCCGCAGCAAGTCTTTCGGGTAAGGCACTGATATCATCCAAGGGATTTCCCGCCTGGTGGCTGATCACGACAAGACGGTTGCTTGCAATCGACCGGATCGGTGCGGCAAAGGATATCTCTTGATCTGCCAGCCAATCCATCCATGCAGGGTTGGCCAGAACCACCAGATCAGCCGGGGCACCTGCGGCCACTTGCCGTGCAAGGGTGCCTGATCCGGCATAGGACACTGTGACCTGCCCGCCGTATTGTCCAGCAATCTCATCCAAGGCGCCGCGCAGGCTGGCAGCCGCAAAGACCGTCACCGGCGGCATTTGCGCAGCGGCCAAAATCGGCAGGACCAAAAGCCAGATCAAAAGGGCAAGGACGCGTTTCATCAGCCGCACTATCCGCGATGCACAAAGACGGCACAAGCGCATTGCTGATCGCTGGTCATTGCAGGCAAGAGCTTTTATATTTCGGCCAAAACGGGCAGGCGCTGAGTATGGGACATTTATGATCAAACAACTTCCCATTTCGCTGCATGGGGCGCGCAAAGGTGATGTGCGCAGCCAATTTGCCGCGCTTTGCTACCGGATCAAACGGGGCAAGGTGCAGGTGCTGTTGGTCACATCACGCAGGTCCAAGCGGTGGATCGTGCCCAAGGGCTGGCCCATGGAGGGCAAAACCCCTGCGGCCTCGGCCAAGCAGGAGGCCTGGGAAGAGGCGGGCGTCTATGGACGGTCGGTCGGCAGTTGTCTGGGCGTCTATTCCTACGCCAAGGACGTCGGGGAGCCGGATGATTTGCCTTGTCTTGCGCTGCTTTATCCCGTGGCGGTCAAGTCCTTGGCCAAGAAGTTTCCCGAACGCGGCCAACGCCGCCGCCGCTGGGTGTCGCGCAAAAAGGCGGCGCGGCTGGTGTCGGAACCGGAGCTGGCCCGGATGATACTGGATTTTGATCCCCGTCGCGGCATGGCAAAAGCTTGACCAACGCTGGATTGCGCCCCATCTGTGAAGGGTAAGATTTAAAAGGACGTCATAGCAGAATGATTCATTATGCGCTCAAATGCGAGGCCGGCCACCAGTTTGAAAGCTGGTTCCAATCGGCGTCTGCCTTTGATGCCCTGTCCAAGGCCGGGCATTTGAGTTGTTCAATCTGCGGATCGCCCGAGGTGAGCAAGGCGATCATGGCACCGCGTGTGGCAACCAAGGCCAAGCCAGAGCAGCCGGGCGCGGAAGCTGCCAGTGTTCCGGCGCTGCACAATCCGCCCTCCGAAGTTGAAAAGGCGCTGCAGGAGTTGCGCCGCAAGGTCGAGGAAAACTCCGATTATGTGGGCGAGAATTTCGCTTCGGAGGCCCGCGCCATGCATCTGGGCGACGCGCCGGAGCGGGCAATCTATGGCGAGGCGCGGCTGGATCAGGCCAAAGAGTTGATCGAGGATGGCGTGCCTTTGATGCCGCTGCCGTTCCGGCCCAAGCAAAAACTCACCTGATCTTCAGAAGGAATACCTTATGACCGTAGTGATTACAGGTGCCAGCCGCGGCATTGGCGCGGGGCTGGCGGCGCATTATCAAGCCACAGGGCAAGAGGTGTTTGGCACGGGCCGGTCCGCCGCCGCGCAATTGCAGTTGGACGTGAACCAACCCGCAAGCCACCGCGCAATGGCTCAGGCGCTGGGCGATCGGGCTGTGGATCTGTTGGTGTGCAATGCCGGGGTCTATCTGGACAAGGGTCATGATCTGGACAGCGGCTATGGCGCGGATCTTTGGGCGCAAAGCTTTGCCACCAATGTGACGGGCGTTTTTCTGAGTATTCAGGCGCTTATGCCACATCTGCGCCGGGCCGAGGCCGGTAAGATCGCAATCATTTCCTCTCAGATGGCCTCGGACAACCGTGCGCCGGGTGGCAGTTACATTTACCGGTCCTCCAAGGCGGCGGCGCTGAATCTGGGGTTGAACCTTGCAAAGGATCTGAAGCCCGAAGGCATTGCCGTTGGGATTTACCATCCCGGTTGGGTACAGACCGATATGGGCGGGGAAGCCGCAGATATCACCACGGATGAGGCGGTGAACGGTCTGGCGGCGCGGTTTGACGCGCTGAGCCTAGAGACAACGGGGTGTTTCGAGACATGGGATGGCCGCACGCATCCCTTTTGAAGAGGCGGCGGCGGGCAGGCCCGCCATGCGATGCTGGCAATTGGGCCAGCCCAATTGCGTGAATGGGGGCATTGCCCCCAAACCCCCAGAGTATTTATTGCCAAAAAGGGAGCAAAAAGGGACAGCATGCCTCCTTGCGCATGGGCGGACATGGGGCTAGACCGCGTGCGTGTTGAACGGCGGGAGGTCTGATGCCTGTTCTTGTGATGAAATTTGGTGGCACGTCGGTGGCCACGCTGGACCGGATCCGCCGCGCGGCGAAACGTGTGGGCGTTGAGGTTGCCAAGGGATATGACGTGATTGTCATTGTCTCGGCCATGTCCGGAAAAACCAATGAACTGGTGGGCTGGGTTGGGGAAACCTCGCCGATGTATGATGCCCGTGAATATGACGCGGTGGTGTCCAGCGGCGAGAATGTCACGGCCGGGTTGATGGCCCTGACCTTGCAAGAAATGGACGTGCCCGCGCGATCCTGGCAGGGTTGGCAAGTGCCGGTGCAAACCACGTCAGCGCATTCGGCCGCGCGGATCGAAGATATTCCACCCGCCAACATTCGCGCCAAATTTGCCGAAGGTATGAAGGTGGCGGTTGTGGCCGGTTTCCAGGGGGTCAGCCCGGAGGGCCGGATCACCACCTTGGGCCGGGGTGGATCGGACACAACAGCGGTGGCCTTTGCCGCGGCCTTTGAGGCGGAGCGGTGCGATATCTACACGGATGTGGACGGTGTATACACCACTGATCCGCGGGTCAGTGCCAAGGCCCGCAAACTCGACAAGATCGCATTCGAAGAGATGTTGGAGCTGGCGTCTCTGGGCGCCAAGGTTTTGCAGACGCGGTCCGTCGAACTGGCCATGCGCTACAAGGTCAAACTGCGCGTGCTCTCAAGTTTTGAAGAACAATCGGACGATGCCGGAACGCTCGTTTGTGATGAGGAGGAAATCATGGAAAGCAATGTTGTTGCAGGTGTGGCGTTCAGCCGTGATGAAGCCAAGATGACGCTGGTGTCGGTTGCGGACCGTCCGGGCATTGCCGCCACGATCTTTACCGCGCTCAGCGATGCGGGCGTCAACGTTGACATGATTGTCCAGAACATTTCTGAAGAGGGGCGCACGGATATGACGTGGTCCTGCCCTGTGGATCAGGTCAAACGCGCCGAAAAGGCAATGCAGGATGCCAAGGACGGCGGAATCATCAACTATCACGAGCTGATCGCGGATGTTGATGTGGCCAAGGTCTCCGTCGTTGGCATCGGGATGCGCAGCCACACCGGCGTGGCCGCCAAGATGTTTCAGGTGCTGTCCGCAGAGGGCATCAACATCAAGGTGATCACCACCTCCGAGATCAAGATCTCGGTTCTGATTGATCGCAAGTATATGGAATTGGCGGTTCAGGCGCTGCATGACGCCTTTGAACTGGACAAGGCGGCCTGATCTTAAACCATCGCTTTCAGGGCCCGGCAGATGCACGTCTGGGCCGGGCCGGTCGTGGCCTGGCCAAGGTGTAGCAGTCGCGGAACGATCCTTCCTGGCACCGGGCTTGAATGCCCATAATGCAGGCAACTGTGGCAAAATGGCCTGACGTCAGGGAATTCAGCCATTTCGCTTTGGTGCGGCCTGTGGTCTAAGCTGGAAACGGTCAAACCGGGGGACGCGCCAGTATGGCAGAGCGTTTTGAAACAGAGAGCCGCAAATTGCTGGGCCGTTTGCGTGATGCATTGGCAAGCGATGACGCCGCACAGGCGCGGCTCAACAAGATCACGCATCTGATTGCCAATTCTATGGGCTGTGAGGTCTGTTCGATCTATCTCTTCCGCGATGAGGAGACGCTCGAGCTTTGTGCGACAGAAGGTCTGAACGCGGATGCGGTTCACCAAACGCGGATGCGTCTGGGCGAGGGGCTTGTCGGGAGGGTGGCCAAGAAACGCCATGTGATCAACACGCCGGATGCGCCGCAAGCGCCGGGCTTTAGGTTTATGCCGGAAACCGGCGAAGAGATCTATTCCAGCTTTCTGGGTGTGCCGGTGCAACGTTTGGGCGAAACTCTGGGTGTTTTGGTGGTGCAGTCGAAATCCGCCCGCGAATTCTCTGCCGATGAGATCTACGCGCTTGAAGTTGTGGCGATGGTTCTGGCCGAAATGACGGAGCTGGGCGCGTTTGTCGGTGAAGGCGCGGCAATGTCCGCCCGCCACAGCCAGCCGGTCATGATGCGCGGGATTGTCGGACAGGAAGGTGTGGCCGAGGGCCATGTCTGGCTGCATGAGCCGCGGGTCGTGGTGTCCAACCCGATTGCCGATGATCCTCAGCGCGAAGAGGAACGTCTGACCGAAGCGGTTGAACAGCTGCGCATCAGCGTCGATCAGATGATGACCATGGCGGTGGGCGACAAGGACCAGCAGCAGGTGCTTGAGGCCTACCGGATGTTCGCCAATTCCAAAGGCTGGATGCGGCGAATGCTCGAGGACATTGCCAGCGGCCTGTCGGCAGAGGCGGCGGTGGAAAAGGAACAATCGCTGGCGCGTGCGCGGATGGGACAATCTACGGATGCCTACCTGCGCGAACGGCTGAGCGATCTGGACGATCTGAGCAACCGTCTGCTGCGCATTTTGACCGGGCAGGGGGCCGATACCGGCGCCGAGATGCCCGATGACCCGATCCTGGTTGCCCGCAATATTGGGCCGGCCGAACTGCTGGACTACGGGCGCAAGCTGCGCGGGATAGTGCTTGATAACGGCTCCGTCGGATCGCACGCAGCGATTATTGCGCGGGCGCTTGCAATCCCGTTGGTGGTGCGGGCAGGCCGCGTAACCGAAGACGCGCTCAACGGCGATCACATCATGGTGGACGGCGAACAGGGCATCGTGCATCTGCGCCCTGATGACACCGTTGCCACGGCCTTCCGCGACAAGATCGCCATGCAGGCAGAGGCGCAGGAACGCTATGGCTCGATCCGTGATTTACCGGCGCAGACCAAATGCGGGTCAGTTGTGGCGTTGCATATGAACGCCGGATTGATGGCCGATTTGCCCTCGCTCGATGGCTCTGGTGCAGAAGGGGTTGGCCTGTTCCGGACCGAACTGCAATTTCTGGTGCGCAACCAGATGCCCAAACGGTCCGAGCTTTCGGCGCTGTATGCGCGGGTTCTGGATGCGGCACATGGCAAGCGCGTGGTGTTCCGGACACTTGATATCGGGTCCGACAAGGTACTGCCTTACATGAAACCCAACGACGAGCCGAACCCGGCGTTGGGCTGGCGTGCGATCCGCGTGGGTCTCGACAAACCGGGTATCATGCGGATGCAGCTTCAGGCGCTTATTCGTGCGGCAGCGGGGCGGCCCTTGACGGTCATGTTCCCCTTTGTTGCCCAGTTCGAAGAATTTCGCGCGGCCCGCGCCGAGGTCGACAAAACCTTGGCAAGAGAAGAGCGTTTGGGCCACGTCCTGCCTGAAACAGTCGAAGTGGGCGCAATGTTGGAGACACCCAGCCTTGCCTTTGCCCCGCAGAAGTTCTTTGAGGAGGTTGAATTTCTGTCGATCGGCGGCAATGATCTCAAGCAGTTCTTTTTTGCGGCAGACCGTGAGAACGAACGGGTGCGGCGGCGCTATGACACGTTGAACGTCAGCTTTCTGACGTTTCTCGAAGGTATCGTCGAAAGGTGCAGGCAAACCAATACGGATCTTTCGTTCTGCGGCGAGGATGCGGGCCGGCCGGTGGAGGCGCTGTGTTTTGCGGCCATCGGATTTCGCAGCCTGTCTATGCGCCCCGCCTCTATTGGGCCGGTCAAAAGTCTGTTGCGGCGGTGCAATCTGGAAGAGGTGCGCCAGGTCATCTATGAGGCCCGCGACAGCGGCGAGATGTCAGTGCGCGCCGCCGTGATGGAATATGTGCGCGCCCAGCATCAGGGCTGATCAGATCACCAATCGCACGGCATGCCCGGGGGCATAAGCCATGCGCACAGCCGTCACCATCGCCGTTTCGCTAAAGGTTTCGCGGCGCAGCACCATCAGGGGGGCGCCGCGGGGGCATTTGAGGTGTTTGACATCAAAGGCGCTGGCCGGTTCGGCGGCATATTCCAAGGTGCCCCGGTCAAACGGTGCGTTTTGAACCAGCCATTCATTGGCGCTGATCCGATCCAGATCGACATCGGCGATCTGCGGCACTTCGGACAGGTTGACCTGCCGTTGTTCGGCGGCAAAAGGCGCCTTGTCGGCAAAATGCAGCCCCTCAAGATGCAGCAGGTCGGCTTCGATCTTGCGGCTGATGATCCGGTGGGAATAGACCTTGCCCATCCCTTCGACCTCCTGGCGGAGCACCGGCACAGACATCTGCGCCCGCCGTTGCGGCGACAGGGCCACACGGGTGCCTGCGCGGCGGCGTCGTTCCAGCCAGCCATCCTCGGCCAATGCCCGCAGGGCGCGGTTGACCGTGGCACGGGCGCAGCCCAATTCGCGGGCCAGTTCAGCCTCATTCGGGATCAATCCGCCGGGCGGCCATTCACGGCTTTGGATGCGCCGCAGTGCCTCGGCCTGGATATCCAGCCAGCCACGTTTCACATCACGTCCTTGAGCCGGTAAAGGGTCTCGCGGTAGGCGTTGGTGATCTCTGTGCGGGCGATGTGCATGCCATCTTGTACCATATGCCGGCCCGCGGCCCAAACGTCGCTGACGCGGGTGTCGGTCCCCGCAAAGATCCATGTATCCAGTACGTTGTCCCCCTCCCGGCCAATCAGATCGGTCGCACTGCCGCCCAGCGCCATCAAATCGGCCCAAGCTCCCACTTCGATTGCGCCCGCGTTCCGTCCAGCGGCCTGCGCGCCGCCCTGGCAGACGCCGTCAAACAACACCCGCCCGGTTGAGCGATCTTCGGTCGCCATCACGGCCCGGTTCAGGGTGCTGAGACGTTGTGAATATTCCAGCGTCCGCAGTTCTTGTGCCAATGAAATCAGGATATTGCTGTCTGATCCGATCCCCCAGACCCCTTTTGCATCCGCCCATGTGACCCCGTTGAAAATACCATCTCCAAGCGAGCTTTCGGTCAGGGGGCACAGCCCCGCAACCGCGCCCGTGGCGGCCAACCCGCGTGTCTCTGCCTCGGTCATCTGGGTGCAATGGATCATGCACCACCGTGGATCTACCTCGACATTGGCCAGTGTCCATTCAACAGGGCGGGCGCCATATGCGGCCTCGATCTCTTCGACTTCCGCGACCTGTTCTGCCAAATGCATATGGATCGGACCGTCAAATGATTGCAGCGCGGTGATCTGCTCTGGCGTCACGGCCCGCAGGGAATGCGGAGCCACGCCGATGTTCGCATCCGCCGGCAGGCTTTTCACAGCGGCTTGCGCCCCGTCCCAAAGAGTTTGGTAGCCATCCAGATCATTGCCAAAGCGGATTTGACCGGGGCCAAGGGCGCGACCGTCCACGCCGCCCTGGGCATAGAGCACCGGCAATAGCGTCAGGCCAACGCCGGTCTGTTCTGCCGCCGCAACGATCCGTGTGGCCAGTTCGGCGCGGTTATCATAGGCATGACCGCCCGGTTGATGATGCAGGTAATGAAACTCAACGCTGGCGGCATATCCGGCCTCCAGCATCTCCATCTGAACCTGTGCGGTGATGGCCTGAATATCCTCTGGCGTCAGTTGATCCAGAAACCGGAACATCAATTGCCGCCATGTCCAGAAACTGTCCGTGGGTTCTGCCCCGCGCCGTTCTGTCAGCCCGCCCATCGCCCGCTGAAACGCATGGCTGTGCAGGTTCGTGGGCGCGGGCAATAGGATATCAACCTGCATGTCTGCAGGGCCATCGCCGATGGCGGCGATACGGCCGTCCTTGAGGGTCAGGGTGACGTCACTGGCCCAACCATGGGGCAGCAGCGCGGTTTTGGCGTGTATTTTTGTCATGTCTTGCCTCTTGACGACTCAGGGTGCGATCTGAATATGTCTATACATAATTCCAAATCAGCCGCGAGATAAAGGGAAATTCATGCATCAAATGCTCTGTAATGCGCGATTGGCGACAATGGTCGGGGCCAATTATGGCCTGATCGACGCTGGCTGTGTGGTCCTGAACGGTGACTTGATCGCCTGGGCAGGGCCGGAAGCGGAATTGCCCGCAGAATTTTCCCGGGCGGAGCGGCATGACATGGGCGGGCGTCTGATCACACCGGGACTGGTGGATTGCCACACCCATCTGGTGCATGGCGGCAACCGCGCCCGCGAGTTTGAGATGCGCCTGCAAGGGGCCAGCTATGAAGAGGTCGCGCGGGCAGGGGGCGGGATCGTCTCGACCGTTGGGGCGACCCGTGATGCGGATCTGGACAGTCTGATCGCCAGCGCCCTGCCGCGCCTTGATGCGATGATCGCCGAAGGGGTTTGCACCGTCGAGATAAAATCCGGATATGGGCTGGACTTGGAGACAGAGCTGAGGATGCTGCGGGCAGCCAGGGCATTGGCCGACTTGCGCCCGGTGCATGTCGTGACCAGTTTTCTCGGCGCACATGCGGTTCCTAAAGATTATGCAGGCCGCGCAGACACTTATATCGATGAGGTCTGTATTCCCGCCCTTCGCGCCGCCCATGCCGAAGGTCTGGTGGATGCGGTGGACGGGTTCTGTGAAGGCATTGCCTTTGACACCGCACAGATCGCGCGGCTCTTTGACGTCGCGCAGGAATTGGGACTGCCAATCAAACTACACGCCGAACAGCTTTCGCATATTGGTGGCACCAAGCTGGCCGCTGATTATGGGGCGATCTCGGCGGATCACGTGGAATATGCCAATGCCGCCGACGCCAAAGCGCTGGCCGGCGCAGGCACGGTTGCGGTCTTGTTGCCCGGCGCGTTTTATACAGTACATGAAACTCAAGCACCGCCAATCGCGGCCTTTCGCGCCGAGGGCACGAAGATGGCCTTGGCCACAGATTGCAATCCCGGCTCCTCGCCGCTCACCTCTTTGCTGCTGACGATGAATATGGGCTGCACCCTGTTCCGCCTGACACCTGAAGAAGCGCTGCGCGGTGTAACCCTGAACGGCGCCAAGGCGCTGGGCATGACAGATCGCGGAGAGATCGCCACCGGACAACGGGCGGATCTTTGCGTTTGGAACATCGAACATCCGGCCGAACTGGCCTACCGCATCGGGTTTAACCCGCTGCATTCACGCATTTTTGGAGGACAGCTATGATCCTGACACCGGGGGCTGTAGAGCTCAAGACTTTGGAAGCGATCTGGCGGGATGGCGGGCAAATCGCGCTCGATCCGGCGTGCCAGCCCGGCGTTGAAGCGGCTGCGGCTCTGGTGGCCAAGGCGGCGGCAGGGCAGGAAGCGGTTTACGGGGTGAACACCGGCTTTGGGAAACTGGCCAGCCGTAAAATCGCGCCCGAAGACACCCAAACCCTGCAACGCAATCTGATCCTGTCCCATTGCTGCGGCGTGGGCGAGGCGTTGAGCCTTCCGCTGACCCGGTTGATGATGTCGCTCAAGCTGATGTCGCTGGGGCGCGGCGCCTCTGGCGTGCGTTGGGAGGTCTGCGCCCTGATCGAGGGAATGGTGAACGCCGATGTCATGCCGGTGATCCCAGCCCAAGGATCCGTTGGCGCATCAGGTGATCTGGCCCCGCTGGCGCATATGGCCGCGGCGATGATCGGCGAAGGCCGGGCGGTCTATCAGGGCGAAGAAATGTCCGGCAGCGAGGCCCTGAGCCGCGCGGGATTGACCCCTGTGGTGCTTGGTCCGAAGGAAGGGCTGGCCCTGATCAATGGCACCCAGTTTTCGACCGCCTGCGCCCTTGCAGGGCTGTTTGAGGCCCAAAACGCGGTGCGCAATGCGATGGTGATTGCCGCGCTCAGCACCGATGCGATCATGGGCTCCACCGCGCCTTTGGTTGCGGATATTCACAGCCTGCGTGGCCATGCCGGACAGATCGACGTGGCCGAGGCCATGCGCGATTTGATGGAAGGCTCGGAAATTCGCGAAAGCCACCGCGAGGACGACACCCGCGTACAAGACCCGTATTGCATCCGCTGCCAGCCGCAGGTTCTGGGCGCGGCATGGGACGTGATCCGTCAGGCGGCGCATACGCTTGAGGTTGAGGCCAACGCTGTCACCGACAATCCGCTGGTTCTGGTGGGCGAAGGGCACATCGTGTCAGGTGGGAACTTCCACGCCGAACCTGTCGGCTTTGCTGCCGATATGATCGCGCTGGCCATCGCCGAGATTGGCGCGATTGGTCAGCGCCGCGTGGCGCTGATGGTGGACCCGACGCTCAGCCATGATCTGCCGCCGTTCCTGACCCCTGATCCGGGGCTGAACTCCGGCTTTATGATCGCCGAAGTGACCACCGCCGCGTTGATGAGCGAGAACAAACATCTGGCCAACCCTTGCGTGACCGACAGCACGCCCACATCCGCCAACCAAGAGGACCACGTGAGCATGGCCGCGCATGGCGCTTACCGTCTGGCGCGGATGAACCGGAACCTGTCTGCGATCCAGGCGGTCGAGGCAATGTGCGCCGCCCAAGGGATCGAGGCGCGGGCGCCGCTTGCGACCTCTGCGCGATTACAGCGGGTGATCGACCGCTTGCGGCAGGAGGTTCCGACTCTTGGCAAGGACCGCTATCTCGCGCCCGACATTGAAACCACTACAGCGTTGGTTCGCAGCGGTGCATTGGTGGAGGCGGCGCAATGATCGAGGTCACCCAAGGAGGCAGCCCGATTGTCCTGGGCATGCCGCACACCGGCACGGAGGTGCCGCCCGACATATGGGACAAACTCAACGAACGTGGTCAGGCGCTGGCCGATACCGATTGGCATATTGATCGCCTTTACAAAGGCTTGGGACTGGACGTTACAGTGGTGCGCACACCTGTTCACCGCTATGTCATCGACCCCAATCGCGGTCCCGATGACGCCAGCCTTTATCCGGGGCAAAACACAACAGGTCTGTGCCCGTTAACGGATTTTGAAGGATTTCCAATTTACCATGAAGGGCAAGAACCGGATGCAGATGAGATTTCGCGCCGCCGTGCGCAGTATCACGCGCCCTATCATGAGGCTTTATCCACAGAACTGGCGCGGGTGAAGGCAAAACATGGCATTGCTTTGCTGTACGATTGCCACTCAATCCGGTCGGTTATCCCCTATCTTTTTGACGATACTCTGCCTGATCTGAACATCGGCACCAATTCTTCCACAAGCTGCGGAATGTTTGTGGAGCGGGCTGTGGAAACCCGCTGCCGCGCCGCGCAGGACTATACCAGTGTCCTCAATGGCCGTTTCAAGGGTGGCTGGACAACGCGACACTATGGGCAACCTGCGGAAAACATTCACGCAATCCAGATGGAGCTGGCCCAATCCACCTATATGGACGAGACGCCGCCATGGCAGTGGCGTGCCGACAAGGCAGAACGGCTCAGACCGGTTCTTTACCGTATTCTCAATGACTTGACCGAGCTTCTTTATGAAAGGCAGCAACGATGACAAATCCCCGTCACAACACCCGAGACATCTTTCCTGCCACCGGCACCGAGCTGACAGCCAAAAGCTGGATGACCGAGGCGCCGATGCGCATGCTCATGAACAACCTGCACCCGGATGTGGCTGAAAACCCACATGAATTGGTGGTTTACGGTGGTATTGGACGCGCCGCCCGCACATGGGAAGATTTTGACCGCATCGTCGCCGCTCTGACCGATCTGGAGGGCGATGAAACGCTGCTTGTGCAATCGGGCAAGCCTGTGGGCGTATTCAAAACCCACGAAAACGCCCCCAGAGTGTTGATTGCAAACAGCAATCTGGTGCCGCACTGGGCCAATTGGGATCACTTCAACGAACTCGATAAACGCGGGCTGGCGATGTACGGCCAGATGACTGCAGGTTCGTGGATTTACATTGGAACTCAAGGGATTGTGCAAGGAACTTACGAAACTTTTGTCGAGGCGGGCCGCCAGCATTACGATGGCAATCTGACCGGCAAATGGATCCTGACCGGCGGTCTGGGCGGCATGGGCGGCGCACAGCCCTTGGCTGCAGTTATGGCGGGCGCGTGCTGTCTCGCGGTGGAGTGCAACCCCGACAGCATCGACTTCCGCCTGCGCACGAGATATCTCGACGAAAAGGCCGAGACACTGGACGAAGCGCTTGAGATGATCGACCGTTGGACCAAGGCGGGCGAGGCCAAATCCGTGGGGCTGCTTGGCAATGCTGCCAACGTGTTTCCCGAACTGGTCAAACGCGGCGTGCGCCCTGACATCGTGACCGACCAGACCAGCGCCCACGACCCGCTTAATGGCTATCTGCCGCAGGGCTGGACCATGGGCGAATGGCGCGCCAAACGCGAGAGCGATCCCAAAGCCGTCGAAAAGGCTGCCCGCGCCAGCATGAAGGTGCACGTGGCCGCGATGGTGGATTTCTGGAACGCCGGTGTGCCGACGCTGGATTACGGCAACAACATCCGGCAGGTCGCCTTGGAAGAGGGGCTGGAGAACGCCTTTGCCTTCCCCGGATTTGTGCCAGCCTACATTCGCCCGCTGTTCTGCCGCGGCGTTGGCCCGTTTCGCTGGGCGGCGCTGTCGGGGGATCCCGAGGATATCTACAAGACCGATCAGAAGGTCAAAGAGCTGATCCCCGACGATCCGCATCTGCACAAATGGCTGGATATGGCGCGGGAACGCATCTCGTTTCAGGGTCTGCCGGCGCGGATTTGCTGGGTGGGATTGGGACTGCGAGACAAGCTGGGCCTGGCGTTCAACGAGATGGTGCGCAATGGTGAGTTGAAAGCACCGATTGTGATTGGCCGCGATCATCTGGACAGTGGATCCGTGGCCAGCCCGAACCGTGAGACCGAGGCCATGAAAGACGGCTCCGACGCGGTCAGCGATTGGCCATTGTTGAACGCGCTGCTCAACACCGCTTCCGGCGCAACCTGGGTGTCGTTGCACCACGGGGGCGGCGTTGGCATGGGCTTTAGCCAGCATTCGGGCATGGTGATCTGTTGCGATGGCACCGAAGAGGCCGATGCGCGGATCGCACGGGTGCTGTGGAACGATCCGGCCACCGGGGTCATGCGTCATGCCGATGCGGGCTATGATATTGCGCTGGACTGTGCCCGCGAGAAGGGGCTGAACCTGCCCGGTATTCTGGGGTAAACGTCTGCCTCTGAGGGCGGATTGAGGGGCCAGCCCCTCAAACTCCCCGGAGGTATTTGGGGCCAAAAAGGGGGAGGGGCGCCGGATCGATCGGCAGCCCCTTTTCTATTGGGCGGTTTGGGATTGCAGTTGGCGCATCAATTGGGGAGTTTGACGCATAAGTCATTGGTCGCACCAAGGGAGGATCAAAGATGTTTTTGAACAACGCGTGGTATGTGGCGGCGTGGGATCATGAGATCACCCGTGATCTGGCGCGGATCACGGTGCTTGAGCGGCATATCTGTGTGTTTCGGACCCAAAAAGGTGCGGTTGTGGCCCTTGATGATGCCTGCCCGCATCGCAAACTGCCTTTGTCGATGGGCCGGATAAAGGGTGATACTGTTGAATGCGGCTACCATGGGCTGACCTTTGATTGTGTCGGGCAATGCACTTGGGCGCCGGGGGGGCGCATCCCGTCCGAGGCGCGGGTGCATGCCTATCCGACCCATGAGAAATATGGGTTGGTCTGGATTTGGATGGGCAATCCCGTGCTGGCAGATCCAGAAGATATTTTCGAGATTGAAAACTGGGGTGATCCAAGTTGGGGGATCAACCGCGGTGCGGCGATGGAGCTGAACTGCAATTATTTATTGATGTGTGACAATCTGTTGGATCCGACACATGTGGCCTGGGTCCATGGTGGCAGCTTTGGTCAGGCTGCGACGCGGGACACGCCGCTGCGGGTAAAAAAGACCGAAGATGGGGTGATTGTGCATCGCTGGATGATGGATGTGGAGCCGGCGCCGTTTTACAAGAAGGTCATCGGCTTTGAGGGCAATTGCGACCGGTTGCAGCATTACGAGGTCCGCTATCCCAGCCATGCCTTGATCCGCGCGGTGTTCACGCCGGCGGGCACGGGCGGGCCGGAAGGGCCGCTGGATCGGGATACATTTATTATGGACAGCTATAATTTCATGACTCCAACCACGGCCGGGCAGACCCGCTATTACTGGTTCCAGCTGCGCAATATTCGCCCCGATGATGCAGAGTTGAGTGCTATGATGAGCGAGGATGTGCGCCAGGCCTTTGAAGAGGACCGCGCCGTTCTGGATGCGGTTCAGAAGGGGATGGCCGACAAGACCAGCCCACATATCGACCTGCCCATCGATGGAGGGCAGCTGCGGTTTCGCAGGCAATTGGAAGCGATGATTGCGCAGGAAGCTATGGTAGATGCGAAGATGCAGTCATAGAGGCTAGTTGCCTGCCCTCTGCATCATCATTTCGTGCACCGCATGCATGCCCCTGTCGGCCATCGCCGAAACCTCGGCCGCGTGAAGATGCAGCGCAGCTACGATTTCGGGGTTTTCCGAAGTTTGCACCACGATGACCCCCTCTGCCGTGACATCAACCTTGGATGACATCTGATCCGGGTGCTCAAAGAAGATATCCAGAGTTGGACTTTGGATCATGATTTTCGGGTCATCTCCGCGTTCTACCCTGTCGATCATCCCGACGACATGCGAAACCAGAACATCCATGACCTCGGGCTGACTGGAATGGGTCACTGTGCGGATACCATCTGGCAAAATCTCAACGGTGCGGTCAATCAGGTGGAAGTTCTGGAACATGACGGCCAATTCGGCACTCTCCTGCGCTGTGGCATTGGCCCCGCGCAGGCCCGGCATGCGGGCCATGTCATGTCCATGCCCCTGGGCGCCGTGGCCGGCAGTCTGCGCGCGGCCATCGCTGGTGTTTGTAAGGATCGTGGCCAGCAGAACAAATAGCAGTGCGCGGAAGGAAGGTCGGTTGGGTGGACAGGCATTTGGGCGCATCATCGTAATTCTCCGCGTTTTCGGATGGTCGGATGATCACAAAGTAGCAGGAGTTGGCAGATAATCCTAAGAAAACGGCTGCTATGGTTGGTTCTGAGTGCAGTTGATCATCAGCTAGGCTTTTGTGCCTGGAGCGGTCTTGTCGGGGGAGAAAGGTGGAGGCGAGTACCGGAATCGAACCGGTGTACACGGATTTGCAATCCAGAAAGAGCGCGAGCGAAAACAACGGCTTAAGGGTGCAAAACACCCCCTGACAAAAAGTGAACAAAAAGCGAAAGTTTCAAAGCCAAATTCGCCGGTTCAAAACGAAAAAGGCCCCGTCACAGCGGCAACTGTGAACCGGGGCCAAATAGAAAAAGCCTGTCAGCTTTCGAAGCACATTAGCACAGGCCAGCGCCGCACCGCAAACGCTCAGTCCGCTTTTTCGCGGCCTCTGACCGGTGAGGTGGTCCAATGAGTTGGCGCATCGCAAACGAATGCGCCGAGCGCCGCTTTGGCAGCGCCGCGCGCAAGCAGATAATCATGTTCCTGGCCGACAAGGCGAGCGATGACGGCTCAGGCATCTGGTGCTCGAAGGGGACCATCCAGCGTCACACAGAGCTCAGCGAGAGCACGGTCAAGCGGACCATCATCGACTTCCTGCGCGAAGGCATTCTGATGGAGACAGGGCGGCGGCACTGCAAGAACGGCTACACCGTCATTTACCGGATTGTTCTAGAGCGCGTGGCCGCGCTCGAACCCACTGCAGAGCCCGATGTTGAGACGGGGGTCACTGTGAACCCCGTCCAGCCTGAACCCGGTACGGGGTCCACGGTGAACGGGGTACGGGGTTCACGGTGGACCCCAAACCATCCTAAAACCATCCATAAACCACCTACGCGCAGGCGCGAGGCGACGGAGGAGGTTGAAGATTTTGAAGCTGAGAAGATCTTGGCAGTCTATCCCGAGGACAGGATCCGAGACCGGCAGACCAGTCTGCGCCTGATCGCAGCAGCTGTGAAGGCCGGAGTGAAGCCCGATGATCTGATGCAGGCGGTCATAGCATATGCGAAGGAAAGCGAGGGTTACACGCGCAGCAAGGTCTGTTTCTCGGACAATTGGTTCAAGATGCGCAGGTGGGAGAAGGGGCTTGCCCAGGTGCGGGCCAACCGAGAGAAGGCGCGAGAGGCCGAAGCCAAGGGCCGTGCGAGCCTTGCCGAATGGATCCACGAGCGCCATCCTCTGTGCCGCCACATCACCAACCGGCAGATCGAGGATTTGATCGCGTCAAATCTGGTGACGCCCGAGCAGGTGCGCGCTGCGGGGCTGCAGGTGTGAGCGATGCGGTGATCGGAGGCGATGCGGCTTGGCTCGGAAGTAAAGCTCTTCCGCTGGCAAGAGGGTTAACCAACCTCGGAAGTTCTTCATTTGTGAACGAAGCGTTGCTTGCATTTACGTTTATTTCGTTTATTTTGATTATTGCGAATGGGGCGCAAGATCCCGTCGCGTGAAAAGGAGAGAACCCATGATGATGCAAGCAAAAGAAGCGTTCGCAGAACGTTTGCCGGATCAGGTTGAAATTGAAAATGCTGACAGTCTTCGCCGAATCCTTGCCTCGCAAGTGAACGGTGATGAGGCAGTTGAGCTGAGCCTGGCACTTGGTAAGAAACAGATCGAACCGGTTACGTTGGCCCCAGCCCTCGCTGCATCCTTGATGGAGTTGTTGCGGTTGGTGTCAAGCGGCAGAGGGTTCCGGATGATCCCTGTGGATGCAGAGTTGACCACTCAGCAAGCGGCCGATTTATTGAATGTGTCGCGCCCACACCTCGTGAAACTTCTAGAAGAAGGGGAAATCGCCTTCTTCAAAACAGGTCGCCATCGCCGTGTGAAAGCAGCAGATCTGTTTGAATACAAAAAGAAACGCGACTCTGATCGCTCTGACGCACTGTCTGACCTTGCCGCGATGGACATGGAGAACGATCTTTTATGAGTGACTATGCCGACCGTTTCACGGCACTGATTGACGCAAATGTTCTGGCGTGCGCGATGCGGAGAAACATAATCTTGTCGCTGGCCGAGGCCGGATTTTTCCGACCTCGGTGGAGCGATAGAATTATGGATGAGACTGCCGGTGCAATAGCCAAGATTACGAAGGGCGGGGCCGACACTAACAAGCAGCGTTCCGCAATGGAGCGCGCTTTCCCCGAAGCATGCGTTACTGGGTATGCTGGTCTTGAAGCCGGTCTAGAGTTGCCTGATCCTGATGACCGCCATGTTCTTGCTGCGGCGATCACAACATCCGCTCAGGTCATTGTGACGGAAAACCTTAAGGATTTCCCAAGCGAAGCACTCGTCCCTTTTGACATCGATGCAATCTCGGCCGACGAGTTTATTTCTGATGCAATCGAACTTGACCCACTCGCAGCTGTAGTTGCCCTGCGGAAAATGCGTGAGCGGTTCAAAAATCCTGATATGGACGCCGAAGCATTATTGCAGCGGATCAAGGCTCGAAAGCTATTTCAAACCGCTGAAATTTTGCACGAATACGTAGAGCTACTTTAGCCTTATGTGGCGGTAGATCGCACTGGAGACGGTCTCCAGTGAACACGTAGATATCTATCTACGCTCTACAATCTGTCGCACGATAGGATGCATCCATGCAGGGACGTGTCTGCTTTGCTTAGCCAATAGCTTCCGATCATTGTCGTCCAGATCGCGTGCAATCCGGTCGACGATTTGACTGTCCACATGGTCCTTGCCGATATAGCGCAACGCCTGGAAGACAACCCCAGTCTTGTGTCCTGCGCCGACCAATGTTTTGGGGGATGCTTTGCGGAACTGGATGACTTGCTGTCCAACTTTCTTAGTGCGGGTTGGGCCGTCGGTCATATAGGTCGGCTTGGATGGTACCTGAGTGGAAAGGCCCAACTGATTGGCCGCCATCGAAGGAGAGGGTTGCAAAATTTGCCCATCCTTTCGAGCAACAGCCTTTGCGATGTCATCGGCGGAAGGCGACAGAAACCCGAAGCGCGGGCTCTTCTTCGGGTAGTCATACAGCCCCCGCGTCAGTCGCCGGATCACACCCTGATCAGTAAGGCGTGACAAGGCCTGATCTACGCTTGCGCGGGATCCGATGTCGAGAAAATCGGTCGGCGCAAAGATTGCGCCGCGATCTTTTCCGATGATGCGTTGCTTTATGTTTGACGTAATCATGTTCGACTCCTTGTCAGAAATAGAGGTGTGTTTTTCTGAAAGTCAACGGGCCATGGAACAACCCCTCGGTAGGAGCAACTGGTATAGGGCAAAAAGTAGAACTGGTGTGAAATTTACGCTACAGCGCAAGAATAGGAAAATTACGCTGCAGCGTAAGTTGTCGTGGGCTAGACTGCTACGTTTATGATCCTTAGACCATATAGAGAGTTTATGATCTAGGCATCATAGGTGGCGCTGGAGGCAGGCTTGCAGAACTTCGTTCGAATTCCCCGAGATCTTGGACATGCGATCCGTCAGGCTCGTCGAGGGAAAAACTTGACGCAGGCCGATCTCGCCACGCGCAGCGGCGTTTGGCAGGAAACGATATCGAAAGTTGAGGCCGGGCGGGGTGGCACAAAGCTCGACACGATCTTGGCGCTGTTGGCAGCCCTCGACCTAGAGCTTTTGGTCAGCACACGCAGTAAGGGCTCCACATCTGATTTTGACAACATATTCGACTGAAGTTCCTCAGTGAGGGAGTGACAGCCGTGAAGTCGCCGCGTTTTTTTGTTCCCAGCGCGTGTGACGCAGGATACTGAGCCTGAAGGTGCAATCGGATGAACGGGCTATGTTTCGTAATGGTGACTTTAATGCGCTCAGTGTTATGCTGAGGTAACATAGATCGTGATGCGAGCAGGGGCGTTGGATCGTCAAGTTAAGCGGTGAAAATTGACATTAATGTTCTCTCAGTGTAACATATATAAGCTTTATGTCGCCTGGAGATATCATTATGGCTGTTCCGATCAAAATGCCCAGGGCGGCGCGTAAGGAGCTCGTGGCACTTGGGGAAAACATTCGTGTTGCACGACTGCGCCGTAAACTGACCGCTGAGATTGTCGCGCAGCGTGCTGGCACAACGCGGCAGACCATTGCCAAGATCGAAAGCGGGAACCCTGCAGTCAAAATCGGCACTTACGTGGCCGTACTGCAGGCGCTCGGCCTTTTGAAAGGTTGGGGGGATATCGACGATCCAGTTGGCGAGCAGATGGCCCTGGATGACCTCCCGCAGCGTGCGAGACTGAAAAATGGTTGAGGTCTGGATCGATTGGAAGGGGCTGAAACGGGTCGGCACGCTCCACCGCACAGCGGGGCGCGGCCGAGAGCGGGTGTCCTTCAACTATCATGACGATTGGCTTGCTGACGAAAACGCCTTTGGGCTTTCGCCGGACATGCCTCTCGTCAAAGGGCAATTCGTGCCTGAGGCAGGGCAGGACATGCTCGCACCGCTTGGGGATTCTGCCCCTGACACCTGGGGCAGAACGGTGATGCGGCGCTATGAGGGGCGCATGGCAGAGGCCGAAGGGCGACGTCCGAGAGTGCTGCAAGAAACCGACTATCTGCTTGGGGTGAATGACGAGACCCGTTTGGGTGCGCTGCGCTTCAAGGTTGATGATGACTTTCAAGCGCGCGAAGGCATCGGCGTACCTGCGCTCGTGAGCCTCGGTGATTTGCTTCATGCGTCTCAGCGCGTTCTGCGCGGGGAAGAGACTGCTGAGGACCTTCAAATGCTGTTTGCTCCGGGAAGTTCCCTCGGGGGTGCTCGCCCGAAGGCCAGCATCCTCGACCAGCACGGCCGCCTGTCTGTTGCCAAGTTCCCGAAAGAGACGGACACCTATTGCGTGGAACGCTGGGAGGCCATAGCGCTGGAGCTGGCAAGGCGCGCTGGAATTACAGTCTCGGATCACACGCTTGAGATGGCTGGCAACAAGCCTGTTTTCTTGTCCCATCGGTTTGACCGGAACGATGGCGGCAGGATCCCGTTCATCTCAGCTATGGCGATGCTGGGCGGCAAGGATGGCGAAAGCTACAGCTATTTGGACCTGGCAGATATCATCACTTCAGAAAGCGTAACGCCCGACCAAGACCGCGAGGAACTCTACCGGCGGGTTGCCTTTTCCATTCTCGTGACGAACCTCGATGACCATATGCGCAATCACGGATTTCTGCGTGGGCGTGGCGGATGGCATCTCTCACCAGCCTACGACATCAATCCTGTGCCGAACCAACCGCGTGTGCTAAAGAGCCATGTCGACGATGACAACCCGGATGCCAGTATCGCCCTGCACCGCGCGCAACATGACTCCTATCTTCTCGAACGCGGCGAGGCAGATCGCATCATTGCCGAGGTGGCCGAAGCGACTATTGCTTGGCGTGATGTTGCCCGTGCCTTGGGGGCTCCAGAGCGAGAGATCAGGGAGATGGCAACAGCCTTCGAGCACGAGGAAGCGGATCTGGCGCGCGCGTGAACTGGGGCCGCTGTTGAATTGGATTGACCGAAAGTCGTTTGGCTGCAGCGAGATTTTGAGGTCCTTGGCCATTCTGATGCGTTACGACGTGGCAGTCGATTTTGGAGTGCCGAACTCAGATCCTCAACGCCGTGTTTCTGATTGCTGAACATAAGCGGGCAGCCGTAGCAGGCGCGGTGCAAGCCCCGCTTCAACAAGAAAATTCCCCTGCGCCAGCGCATTCCTCGCGAGACAAGTTTCTCGCTGACAGCCCCTTGGTGCCAGCTTTGGTCATGTTCATCGAAACACTCAAAGCGAGGATCAAAAGATGGCTACTCAAACTCTGAAACTGAACGTCAAATCCGGCGAAAAAGACGGCAAGAACTTCTGGGACCGCTGCGGCGTGCTCTTCGTGAACACCGACGACAGTGGCAACATCACGTCGATCAACGTCAAACACAGCATGTTTCCCGACGTCGAAATGGTCGCCTTCCCACGTCGCGACGAAGATCCGGTCACCGAATGACCTCAATGCCAGGGCGGGGTTCCCGCCCTGGCTTTCTTTTGGGGCGATAGAGCTAAGCTGTAGTTCGGCTTTCAGGTGAAATTTCGTGGGCATGGCGGATTGATTCCGCGGTATTCACTTCGCTATCGGCTGGACTGTGAAGGTGTATTCGCACCCCGTCGCCGGTGCCCTTGGGTTTTGTGTCAAACGCTGTGTTGGACACAATAACCTGAAACACGGTGTTTAACACAGTGTCGGCAAACACTTGCGAAAACACAAGGTCTCTACGAAATCGCAACAGATGGTGCGGGTGCAATCTGCTCAAACAAATCTCGCCACTGCTCTGGAGAGCGCCGCTTTGTAATGTCCACGGTCGCAATCGTAAGAGGAATCTCAGAGCCGGTTACAGACCACTGACGCAAAACGCCTTCCGATTTCCCTAAAGCTGCATGGTGAGGATACAGGAGCACGAGCCTCGGCATTGCTCCATCGGTCGCATAGCTGTGGCCATAGGCGAGCATCTGATAGATGTCCGGCTGCGCGACCCCGAGCCTTTGCGTGTCGGTAGGATCGAGTTGCTTCCACTTCGTATCAATGATCACCGGCTCATCAGTATAGTCGATGACAATATCGGGGATCATTCGGAAAAGTTTATTGCTCAAAGCGTGGTGCTGAAAATGCTGCTTATGAACGATGCCGCGTCCGAGTGTCTGCTGAGCGCGACGGGCGACGTAGCGTTCAAAAAGATCGTTCATTGGGAACAAGAGGGCCGTCCCAGTCGTGTTTCCCGACGTAGTGTTCTGCCAATCGCCTCTTAAGAACAGTCGCGCCAATGGCACCAAGTTGGAGAAAGCCGTAGCACTACGATCATTCTTAATTGGTTCCGCCAGCGGGTTTTGAGAACGACCAACGTCCCTAAATACATCTAGTATGATCTGCAGATTTCTTTGGGTCGCCGAACTCCAGCTGATGCCACGCAAACGCAGAGTAGCGGCTTTTAAAAGGCGGTTCATTGGTGTGTTTTCGGAGAGCTCGTCGAACTCGCAGAAGAGCTTTGTCGGGGCCACGGGCCGCTTGGTGAGTTGTTGCCCAATATTGATTGCCCCACGAACAAAAGGCAGGTCGTCCTCTTGACCCTTATAGCGCCTCTGGATGCCACCTTTTATCGCTTTTGTCAGCCTGCGGGCAAAGAGCGCGATGAGAAGTTCAAGTAAGTCTCGCCGCTGAGTTTGAAGTTGAGCCAATTCGCCATCTGAGACCCGAAGATCATTTGCAACAGAGAGCATTCGGACAAGCGCTAATCGGCTCTCTGACTCTGTGCTGTTAATCTTCGGAAGTATTTCCAAAGATCGGCCTTTGTAGCTCAGAACACCGCAGACTTGGCCCGCTTTGAGACCTCCAACAACACGGTTGAGCACAGCCCCTTGTGGCAATCGCAGCTCCCGGGCGGCCCGCTCACCCGCTTTGAAGAATGCCTCAGCCTCGTTCTGATGAATTCCATTCTCACCGATTGGGAATACACCCCACTCGCGCTCGATCAAAACCGATTGGTGATTAGCGAGTTTGGCCATTTAGGGTTAGCCCGACTGCTTCTGCTGAACGGACCCGATCAATTCATCGTATGCGTCACGACCGTACTGTCCGAGCTCAAGATAATTGTCTACGTATCTGTACCTTTCGTCTTCGTACGCTTCATCCACACCGGGTGGGGCCGTTAGCCGCTCTCTGCGCAGGAATGCATTTCCACCACCGAGTATGGCCCGAACGCGGCTAAGATCTTCGTGGAAATACTCCTTCAGAAGCGGAATGATCTTGTTGGCGATGACCTCATCCAGCTGCTCCAAGTTTTCAACGCTCGTGAAGTATGCATGACCGATCAGGTGATCTGCGCCGAGATACCATTCAAGTCGCTTGTTGATCGCCTCGAGAACACTGTCCAAACCGATACCCTCAAGGACGATATCGCTCAGGAGTTCGGGGCGAGGAGGAATTTCTTCGAAACGAAACCGCCTACGAAGTGCTGTATCGAGAAGCGCAATTGAGCGGTCTGCCGTATTCATTGTGCCGACGATGTGAAGATTTTCTGGGAGCGCAAAGCGGTCCCCTGAGTAAGGCAGAGTTACCGTCAATTCATTTAGGGCACCCGCACGCTTGTCTTCTTCAAGCAGAGTGATGAGCTCGCCCAGAACCTTTGAAATATTAGCTCTGTTGATCTCATCTATGATTAGAACGTGAGGCGGATGGGGCGCATCCTTCGAGGCAGGCTCTAAATAGGCAAGCAAATTGGGCCAGTTTATCTTATCGTGGAACAGCTGATAGATCGACTGTTGCGAGAGGTTACTAGCGTAGATGTCTTCGACCTCTATGCCGTTCTCGTCATCAGCGTGCCAGCGCCATTCAACGCCTCTTCGGTGCGGATGTCGTGCCTCTGGATCAAAGCTATAAGGCCCGGTAACTACGCCTACTGCACGAACCCTCTTGTTACCCTGACTGGCGATCACAATATCACCCGGTCGCATGTTGTTGCGAAGCTGGTTAAGCATTTCGATATTGGGGTTCTTGCCAGTCGTTTCGTCCTCGCCCGGCTCCTGTCGCCAACGTTTATACACAGCGTCGTAGGTGCCGAATTTCGGATCGGACCAGTCGATCATTCCACCGTAGCCTAGAGAGACCAAACCCTTCTCGTAAGCTTCGGTTCGAATTTCTTCGTCTTCTGGACTCCACGCTCGGCCTAGCGACACTTTGAAAACCCGCCTGTCGGAGTAATCGGCTTGTGAGTTGGCTTTCGCAGGCCTTTGCTTTGCCCGTTCCGCAATGCGCTTCAGCACACCAGGACGAGCGACCAATCGAAATCCCACTGACTGAACTGCCCCAGGATCGCCCTCGTCGTTGTCAGTCTCCGGACGTAGACCTTCGATGAATTCCTCGTAGCTGTAGCTCTGATGGAAGGTGACAAACTCGACACGCCGCTCTCCGTAAAGTTCGTCATATCGTGCCATGATGTCTTCGCGCTTTGCTGGAGCATGACCGTCGCAGATAAGCACAGCACGCTTTGCCGTCTCATATGTCTTACCTGTGCCTGGTGGGCCGTAGAGAATGGTATTGAGGGATGTTGAAGCCGAAGGTTCTACGCCTTGGTCATTCTCTTCAATGTCAGCTTTTTTCTTCGGAACAGAAACAACATCGTCAGGCGATGGTTTCCAGCGATCTACGATACCTTCCAAATAGAAATCGATTGCCTGGCCCTGTTCGGTTTCAAGGCGCTGGCGCAGTTCCTTTAGCGATTGATCGATCTCAACCAGGTCGCGTTTGCGCACTTCTTTCAGTGGGACTTCCTCAAAGGCAGCGAGGATCGCGTGTTTGTCGCGAACGGTACTGATGCGCTCGAAGTTGTCTGGGAACAAGAGGTTGCACAGGATGTGCCTGAATTGCCGGTTTTCGCCATCTGGCACCCAGGTAAGCCAAAGCGCGAAGTCCCAAGCCGAAGAGGCGAGTTGCTTTTGCTCTTCGGATTGCTTTGACTTGAAATCCCGCAAGGCATTGATCAAAAAAACAAACTCACGCCATCTGTGCGTGTTGTACGCCGTGCCAGTATGGCCTAATCCACCGAGAGGTTCATCGCGAAGAAGTGCGTGGTCTTCATCCAGCGTATCGCCCGACCATGACCAAATGCGGCGAATGTCTTGCCTTTTTTTCGGCGTTGAAATGCGAGATGCGAATAGAAGAATGAGCCAGTGCAACTCCGCCATGAGCTGCTTGCACTGCGGTGAGCCGCCGGAGAGTTGAGCCTCAAGTTTTTCGAAGAAGTCTCCTTCACCGGCATCAAGGTTTTGAACGAAGCGCTCGTCGAGTTCGTCAAGAAGGTCCTTAGTCCACAGGTGGCTATCGGAGACGAAGACCGAGCCATTCGCTAAGAGGCAATTATCGCGCCAATACTCCGCGGCCTCGTAAACGGCGTCTGCGCTGTCTTCGTGTGGGTTAAATCGTGCCATGTGCTTTTCACTTCTTATGGATTGATCAATAAGCTAAAAAATCAAATTTCATGGATCGTCACTCTGTCTTCGCACACGTCTTTCGCGAGCTCAACGACGTGCTCATGGTGTGTGAAATAAAGCGCCTGTCCTTGCATCGAAATCTCTCTCAAGAGCCCAAGCGCTGCTGCTGTTCGTGTGTTGTCGAAGGTTTCCATGATGTCATCAGCGACGAATGGGAGCGTGGTGCCGCTTGCGCTGTACTGGCGATACCCTGCAAGCCGCAGGGCAAGGTAGAGCTGGAACCGTGTGCCCTTTGACATCTCGGCAACTGTAATGGAGCGACCGTCTCGTTTTCGGAGAGCGAGAAGAACTTCGTGCTGGCCATCGGACTGTGTTCGCAATTCGGAATATTCGCCTGCCGTTAAAGTGCGAAACGCAGCTTCAGTATCCGCAAGCATCTTGCTGCGGTGATCGTCTCGGTAGTTTGAGAGGGCTTGCTCGGCTGCAAGAACTCCCAGCCGAAGGCGAAGCACGGCTTTCGCCCGATCTTCAAGATCGATCAGCACGGTCTGACGCTTCTCCTCGAGTTGAGCTGGCGCGTTGTCTCCCCCCACTTTTTCAAGCGCGTCTTTTGCCGCGCGCAAATCCCCGACCTTTTGAGCATAGTCTGCCTCGGCATCCTCTAGGTCTTTGTCGATCCCTTCACGGCGCGCTTCCAGGTCCAATACGCTCTGATCAGCAATCAGGCTTTGAGCCTCCGATACATCCCCCACATCTAAGCGCGCCAAAATCCGTGCGCGTAACTCGGCTGCATCTTTTTTTGCGCGATCTGCTTCGAAGGCACTCTTAAGCGCAGCTAAGAGGTCATCCAGGTTTTCAACGGCATGAACATCTGCAAATGGCTCAGCCATTTGCGCCAAACGTTTGGTGATTGCGTCCAGAGCCGCCTGAGCTTCTCGTGCTGTTTCTTGCGCCTCCTCGATCTTTGAAGTGAGGTCGTCATAACGTTCTTGAGTTGTTTCTGCTTGATCGAGCCGACGCTTCAGACGCTCTGCTAGAACGAGGGGTTTTGCATCTTTGGGTTCGCCTACGGCTTCAGCAAGTTTTTCGATCTCTTCAACGAAGTGCTGATGATCATCCTGCATGGCTTGGATACGACGCTCCAGCTGGCGCTTGTCTCCGTCTTTCGCAGCCAATCTTCTTAGGGTCGAGACCTTCCAGCGAAACTGCTCCAGGTCTTGTAGGGCAGGGGGAAGTTCCGCAACTTCGCGATCCCAGCTCGTCGTTATTTCCGATAGCGCCTCGGACAGCTCTGTGACGTCCGTTTCTCTGTTTTGGACGTCCTTCTGTGCTTTCTCGAGCGCACGCTGGTGGGCCTCGATTTGCGTCTGCGCCTTTGTATTCTGAATGACTTTCGCACGCGCTCGATTGCCAAGTTCCTTAAGACCCAGCGCATCATCTGTAATGCCAAGCGCGCTCTTCAGTTTGGCCTCTGCAACAGTAACAGCCTCTCCGGCACCTTCGGCAGCAGCTCTCTTGGCATTTACGTCTAACAGGGATTGCTGAGCTACTGAGAGATGTGACTGCCAAGCAGGTAAGTCTCTTGGATCGACACTATCTGGCAGGTGAAGCTTGTCTAACAAGGATGCCGTGGCCTCGGCCTCCTCCGTCAGTGCAGCTTCTGCAGCTTCCAAGTGACGTGTTCGGGTTTCTAAGGTGGTCTTGGCTGCGGCTACGTCGACCTCCAGCTCTTTGAGGCGTGCCAATTTCTCTGCGAAACCAAGTCGAGCCTCTTGGAGAGAATCGTCTTTCGACAAGGCATTCTCAAAAGAGATCGCAGAACTTTCGCTCAAATCTTTACGGTGCTCCGCCCAAAGATCGTCTCGCTCAGCGCGCGCATGTTTAGCATCATCGTCGACTGTAGCAGCGTCACCTGTTTCAAGTGTTTGCAGTCTCGCAAACCGTTGATCGTACTCTACCTCCGCTTCTTCCTGCGCGGCCTTTGCTTTGTCGAGCTTGCCGAGAAGGTCATCGTACCTCTCTGCTGCCCGCTTCGCCTCGCGTTCCGAGAAACTCAGCGAGCCAAGATCGGACAATTTGCCCTGCCACGGAACAAGTTTGGCTAATGCGGCGTTCAGGGTCGTTTCTGCCGAAGAAAGCTCTCTATTCGCTGTCTCCTGATCTGAAATCAGGCGCTCGGGTTCGATGTCCGCAAGCAGTTGTTCCAGGTTTTCATCGATTAATGCGGCATCAAGTGTCGGCGCATCCTCTTTTGTGAGGTCTTCCAGGTTCTGCTGGGCAGTAGTGACCTCTTTGTTCGCAGTCGCAAGACTTGCTTGAACATCAGAATATTGTCCGGCGATGTCTTCAAGCTGGGACAAAAGCACTTCGGAAAGCACGCCCTCGTCTGCGCTTTCAAGTTTTAGTTCCGTGGCAAGATCAGCAATCTCTTCTTCTAAACCAGCTTTCTCGGCCACTCGCTTTGGAAGATCCTCTTCCGCAGTCTGGGCGCGGGATTTTGGCGCATCTAAGAGGATCGTCAGCGCGTCAGCCGCATTCGTGATTGTGTCATCAATCTTAAGGCCATCTCGCTTTTCTTGCTCTGCTTCCAGCCGAAGAGTTGTTTGCCGAAGTTCGGTTTGGGCCTCGACTTGCTTCAGCTTCAAATCCTGCGCTTCATCCACCCAAGTTACTGGAACGCTGGGGTAGGCCGCCGTATTGGCAAGCGTATCTTCATAATCTCGGAGGGAACGGATGAGAGGGATGCATTCGATCATCGCCTCTACGCGTTGCTTTTCATTTAGCAGCCCATCCCGTGTTGTTTTGGCCGCTTCCATGAGCTTTTGCGCACTATCACGCTCATCTTTCAGTCTTCGAAAGCTGCTCGCAGGCACATCAAGTTCTCGGATTTCATCATGCAGTTCCTTAAGAGCGCGTTTTGCGTCAGCGAGTTCTGTCTTTCTGGCGCGCTTCTTGTAGAAGAGGTCCACTTCGGCCCGGGCCGTCTCAAGAACTGACCCGAGATCAGAAAGCCCGGCAGCAGCCGAAAACAGTAGTTCGCCAAGGTTCCCTTGGCTCGCTAGTATATCGTCGCCACCAGCTTCAATAGTCTCGTCGTCTAGTGAGAACATTGCCTGGTATTGATCGCGATCGATGCCATCGAGCGCATGCAGAAGTACGGCGGGGTTGGCTAAGTCTCCTGAAGGCGTGATCAGATCATTCTTGTTGCGCTTGATCCGAACGAGTTCAGTCGGTGCTCCTTCGATCTCGAGCACAGCGCCAACCCGCATGTTCTCGTAGTCATGCAGGAAGTTGTATTTGCTCCTCGCGGGGATGCCGAAGAGGAGGTCGAGATAGCCCTCAAATGATGTCGTCTTGCCTGCTTCGTTTGGTCCAAAAATGATATGCAGGTCTGACTTGCCCTCTTCGCGCGGACCAAAATCGAGCGAGAAGTCGGTAAAATGACCGAACCGGGTTAAATCGAGCCGACGCAGCCTCATGATGGGGCCTCGACGTCGCCCGCCATCATCCGGGCCGTAATGTCTTTGATACCCTGTTTGAGGAGTTCACGAACAACATCTGTCTGCTCAGCTTCGCTATCGCCAAAAGCCTGCCGGAGCTCCGGGGGAAGGTCGGCGATCAGCTCTTCAGCATTTTGCTCCGCGCGCATCAGGAAAGTGGCGTTGTCTGTCAGCGCGTCCATCAAGTTTGAGAGTTCTCGCCGTGGATCATCACCGGTCACAGGCGTGGTCGGCGGAGTAAGGTGATTGACGATTTTGTCGATCCAAACCGATCCCTGCGCGCGGGCGAGGTTTGATACTTGTTCTAACAGCAAATCGTGGTCTCGCCGCAGACGCCATGCAAGTGGCGACGAGCCAATGAGTTCAAGCCGCAAAACCGAATGGTCTGAGGGTGTCATAGCTGTCGATCGCAACTCCGCATCGATCACCTCGAGAGCATCTCTCCAATCGTCAACAGCGTCGAGACAGATATCCCTGCGGGCGAATTCTACCGTTGATATAAAGCGTTCTTCTAGAGACACATGGCCGTCATTGACGCTCACCAGAGTAACGGATTTTGGACCAGATTCTCCAATGTCTCGGCCTTGCGGCATCCCCGGCATGACAATGTGTGGAACCTCAGAATGAACTTGCCGGATATGGACATGACCGAGAGCCCAATAATCAAAACCATGCGATTGCAAGTCATTGATGCTGCAAGGTGCGTAGGTGTCGTGCCCGGCCGCACCAGCTAAACTCGTGTGCAGCATTCCAATGTTATACAAGCCCGATACTGGTTCCTTGTATTTTGGAAGAAGGCTTTCAGGTGCCTGTGGTTTGGCAAAACTGACGCCATGGATCGCTACGCCGTGGTCACTGAGCTCAACAATGCCACCGTGACCTGTGAAAACGTGAACGTTAGGCGGCAGCTCAAGCTCGCGGGTTAGTACACTTTCCGCATCGTGATTGCCTCTGATCATGAAAACTGAAACTCCAGCTTGGTGGAGGCGCTCCATTTCGCTCACTAGAAAGGCCGCGGTTTTCATACTCCTCATATCACCGTCATAGAGGTCGCCCGCGATCAGCAGAGCATCCACGCTTTCCTCTAAGCAGAGGTCCACGATGCGCTCCAGCGCACGTCTTGTCGCGTTGCCAACAAGATCAGCAAGGTCCTCGTCTTTCAGCGCCAGGCTACGAAGTGGCGCATCAAGGTGGAGATCGGCGGTATGAATAAAGCGAAACATTTGATTTTAGACACATCACGTCAGAGAAATTCAACACAAGTATAATCTTGTGAATACTTCGTTTGGAAACTACTTTTCCCTAACATACGTTACATAAAAATTTTTAAGCATGCGGTGCTGCTGCAGGCGGTCGCCTAGGCTGAACCCGTCACGCCGCATGGGCGCTTGGAAAATATCCAGACCGCGATCGAGAACGATTTTCCAGCCGGTGTCAGTGACGATATCTCTGGAATGAGCAGTTCCGGAGCCATCAAATGCCCAAGTGAAATCAACACCTGAACCGATGCATGCCTCGGTAATGCTCTCGAGCAATTCGCGTTGCTTTTGGACGTTTCCGTCATCAGGCCCGGTGACAAGATGGATGGCCACTTGATCTTCCAACGCCTTACGCTGGATGACCATCTCGACGAATTCCATCATGTTCTTGATCTGATAAAAATAGCGAATGTAAGGGTCTGTCACTACGATCCGCGATGCACCGTCCAGATAGGGCCCAAACAGTTTATCGTAGCTGATGCCTTTTCGGTTTTCGGCGAATACGTGGTGACCCTCTTCGGCGCGCGGCTTGGCGGGCGCCGAGGTCTCCGATGTGTCGCGCGCCTCATGTTCGACTTCGATGACGTCATCATCGACAGCATCTGTGGATTGGTCCTGCTGCTTTGGGTCTAAGGCAGGTTTCAGATAGTAGAATTGGGGGAACTCTTGCTCTTCGACGGTTTGGACACGCCGCTTTTCCCCGTCAGAGCCAGTGTAGAAGAAGTCGACATCTGGATAGGTCGCATCGATCCGAAACAGTTGGTCCTTTACGCGCTTTCGACTTTCAAGTGCGAGCCGCAAGAGCTCTTCAACGTCATCGGCTGTTTCATCTCCGGCAGGGAAAATCACCTTCAGGAAGCCCGACATGGTTTTGTAGACGGCGTCCCGATCACGGGTTGAAATCTTCTCGCTGACTGTGAAATGCAGGTCCGGCCGGTTGGAGAAGTCTTCTTGGCGCAAATGGCGAAGGATCTCGGCGAGGTAGTCGACAATGAACCCGTAGCCAGTGGTGAACATCTCGCCTCGGATCACGTCGATCTCCCAGCCAGGCAGATAAGCGTGGAGACGGTCAATGAATGCAGAGTCATGGAACTGGGGCGGCAGGGCTTCGAACAAGTCGCTGTTCTTGAGCATGAACGGGACGTTATGGTCTGTGTTGCCTACAAATGCGAAGCTCGCTTCTGCCCCCATGGGGTTAACCCCGCGCGAGAAGGTCTTGTTTGCCATGTAGTTTTTCATGATATCGACCAAGGCTTTGTTCGCGGTTTTCTCGCGTCCCGCAAATTCATCAAAGGCCACGACATCCCAGTAGCCGACCAGTCCGATCCGCCCATTCGAGTTGTTTACAAACAACTTCGGGATGGTCACTTCGCCGCCTGAGATCAACTGCCCGTGTGGCGAAAACTCTGAGTATATGTGCGATTTACCAGTTCCCTTTGGGCCAAGTTCGATGATGTTGTAGTTTCGTTCCACGAAGGGGATCAGGCGCATCAACTGCAAAAGCTTGCTGCGACGTCCGAAGGCTTCAGGATTGAAGCCAATCGACTGCATCAGGAGATCAATCCACTCATCTTTGGTAAATTGCGCGCGCGCCTCCTTGTACCCTTCGTAGTCGACCTTCGCGATCTGGATGGGTTTGATGGTCTCGAGCACCCACGGAGATGTTCTTGCGTCCTCTGAAAACTCATATTGGACATCAGCAATACACCATACGCCGGTCACAAGCAGCTTTGGATGCGCTTTGACCGTGCCGCTATCCACCGCAACCTTTTTGATGCCCAAGTTGTCGAACGTGGCTTCGTAGCTGTCTGTTTTTTCGTTCAGCGAGACGCTGATCTGGTCGATGACCTTGTAGCGTCCCTTTTCCTTGATCGTGGATTGGATCAGTCCCGCTTCGCTTCTGTGAACGTAGTGCTTTCTGAGGATTTCTTTGACGGTTTCGATGCCGCTCTCGATCGATGCTTCATCGTCAGTTGCACAGTACTGCCCAAGCAGGTATTCGAGGACATAGGTTGGAACGATTGCGTTGCCTTTGACCGCTTTCACAAGGTCCTTGCGGACCACGTAGCCCGCGAAATGTTCGTTAATCTTTTCGTCGAGTGCGCTCATGATAGGTCCTTAAAAGTCGAAATCTGTCGATATGCCACGACGCAGTTGGAAACGGTGGCTTGTGTAATCTTCGAAGTGGCTCGTTTTGCCGATACGTTCGCGAAGCTTGAGGAAGACGTCCTGGTTGTTGAACCGATCAGCATCGCGAGAAAGCAGGAACTTTATGGGCAGCTCCCGTTCCCGCGCATTTTGCGAGGTGTAGTCAAAGGTCAGCGGGTGCTCATCTGAGATGAGCGTGCCGTCCGAAGCGTAAATCCCAGCAAGAACATTACGCTGTTGCTGCTTCTCTGAAACTGGCTGAGTTTGATAGAGAGTGACGGCCGTTTGGCCGGAAGAGATCAAGCTTTTTCCAGTGACGATGATCTGCACTTCAACTTTTTCAACATCGGCTTCGCGTCGTTTGCCGACACGGAGTATGGGAACAATGACCTCTTGAAGCGTGGCCCCGCCATGTACGAACCGGCTTCCCGCTCCCTTGACGCGCATACGATTGATCGAATTGGGCAACAGAACGTCCAAGTTGCCTGATAGACCCAGATTTGAGGATGAAAACTTCTTCATTCCAGATGTCGCATCCAGGTCTCGCCCGATGATAAATCGACGATTTTTAACAAGAATTTCCGCACCAGCGGGAGCCGCTACCGAAAAGTCAGTCTCATCCAATGCCCGGTGCTGATAGATGAAGCCATGATCCGCCGTCACAAGGATGTTGGAAAAGTTGGCCGTCGTAAGCTTGCGGACCAGTTTGGTCAGATCCTCGACAGCGACTTCTGCAGCCTCTGTCACGCGTTCCTCAGTGGCGAGCTTGTCGCCAACGATGTCGATCCTGTTGTGGTAGAGGTAGAGAATGTCATGATCGCGGAAAATCTCTTTTCCGTCGTCCGACTTCAAGCTCATGAAATCATCGGCCTTCATGGCTTTGACACGGTCTCCGGCACGCCCCATGCCCAGAACCTTTTCGCGGTTAGCGGTTCCCTGAGTAGGCAAGCCAAACGAAGACACGTTGCCGTCCTCCGACAGCTCCAGATCCTTGTTCGGTAAAAGCGCAGCCATGCCGAGCTGCGTGTAGCTGGGCAAAGCAGAAATCATCGGCTTTAGATCGGCGTCGAACCGGTTCAGTTTACGGATTTCGCGCAGGGCTTCTTCTGCAACCTCATAGCGCAACGCGTCAGAGATGATCACCACCACCTTCTGATCGCGGCGGCGGAATTCGGCGGCCTGGTCCATATAGAAATAGGTCTGATGCGCAAATCCCGGTATCTTCCAATCGCTCAGTCCAGCGATCTGATCTTGCCAGGCGTCATTGACGGCAGATAGGAAGTTGGTCGTGTAGCGGTTCTCTACGCTTTCGAACAACGCGCTAAGCAGAGAGGACTGACCGCTCTTTTGCATATGATAGATGAATTTGCGGTAGAGTTGGTCGATCTTGTACCAGTGCGAAACATAGCGCTTCACCCCCTCAGCGGGGGAGGTCATAGTCAGGTTCGCCTCAGCCAGCGCCTGCTGGAATTCTGTGGCATAACCGATGGCTTGATAAATATCCTCATAGGTCGGATACCAATGGCTTTGCCGCCGCTCTCGCACGGTCTTCAGCACCTCGGCCGATGAAACCGTTTGGCTTGCCATCTCACGCACCAGAGACCGAATGATCTGCCGGTCGATCTCTTCAAAATGGTCGATGGCGCACAAGGCCTTGATGTCTCGCTCTTGCACGTCTTCTGGGATCCGCAGGATTTCCTGGTACTTCCCGCTCAGCGTTTCAAACGCCTTCGCTCCCAGCCGGTTGTTCTTCCAGCGGCGGAAGACAAGTAACGCCTCTCCGTTCAGTTTGCCATCTTCGCCCAAGGCGCGGGCATAGCAGGACTGGAACAGGGTGATCGCGAAGTCCTCGAAATCTGGCGCATCGCTGACATAGCCATAGGCATTCTCAACCTGCTTCCAGAAGAACTCTATCAGACCGGACCGTTCCATCAGGCGCATGGCGTCATCACGCTCGTCTGCAAGCTCGGCCAGCAGCTCCTCGATCACCGTGTCGAGGGCACCTTCAGCCCCGGCGCAGACGGCCAGCATGCGGCGCAGCACATCGGTCTTTGTGTCCGACGGCGTGATCATCTGCTTCAGCGCCTCGATGCGGCCCTTGGCGCGGTAGAACTCCATGTGGTCGCGCACCACGTCCTCGAACTGCAGCGGCAGGCCGAGCTCAGCCAGCCAGATCGCCGCTTGATCGGCTTTGAAAACGCCGCAGGCGAAATAGAGGTCCAGCAGCCAATTGTTGGCCATCTCGGGCGCGGGGCCGTCGTGGAACACCAGAAACTTCTGTTTCGGCTCTTGCCTCAGCATGCGGTACTTCAGGCCGAACTCGTTATTCGCGATCTCGACCTTTTCCACATCGGGCAGATCCACGGCGTCATATTCGCCCCGCATGTCGCGCGCGGCGTCGTACCAGAAGACGATCCGGTGATCGATGAACAGCCGCTCTAGGCCCGCCTTGATCCGGTCCGTCATGACAGCCCCGCGATCTTCTTCAGGGCCGTGCCGAACTTCGGATAGTTCGCCTTCACCCCGTCATCCAAGTCGATCTCGATCTTCTGCTGCGCCAGTGGGAAGATCACGTCGCGTTCCCATTCGTTCAACTCGTCGATCTGCTTGGCAACCGATGCCACATCCTTCAGCGCCTTGGTCTTCTGCCCTTGCGTCGCCGTCGGATCATCGGCCAGCTTCTCCAGCCGGGCGCGTTCGCCCTCCAGCTTGGTGATGAACTCGCGCAGGTAGTCGTTCAGCAGCACCGACACCGTGTCACCCCGATAGCGGTGCATGTAGATCAGCGCGTTGAACGTCCCCTTGGGGGAGGAGACCATCCAGTAGATCGGGCGCTTTTTGTAGCGCTTCACGTGGTCGGCGTAGAAATCCTTGGTGAAATACTTGCGGATGTCCTTGCCCAGAGAGTCCTCGATGAACTTCAGGTTCTCGCGGAAGTGCGCCTCGCCGAAACTCACACGCAGGAACAGGCGGAAGCGTTCGGTGATGTCGTCGGGGAACCAGTTCTCGTCCAGCACGGGGATGACGTTGTCTTCATCCGGCATGAAGCTGGGTTCGGGGACGCGGGCGAGGTAATCCTCCAACCGTTCGCCTTGGTTGGCGAGGATCAGGCCCGGCGCGTCGAGGCTGTAGCGGCCGAACATGCAGCCCACGGCATAGCTTAGGAATTCGGCCATGGTGTCGGCGCACAGGCGGGTTTCGCGGTCGTTCTCGGAACCTTTCACGCCATAGCGATAGGCGGGGTTGCAGGTGAGGGTGATCTCCTCGATCGGCACTTCGGGGGGCAGCTCGTCTTGCAGACCATAGGCGTCGATGAAAATGCGGTTGTTCTCTTCCTCAAGCGCCTTCATTTCGTCCGTCATGGACTGCCAGTGGGTGCGGAGTGTGGCGTAGCTGTCCGCCAGCGTCTCGCCGCGGTTATCGGGTGAGAGCAACGGGAGCGTGGTGAAATCCCAGGAGGTTTCGTAGGCGTCCCAGTCGGATTTGCTGAGTTCAGCAAGGCATTCAGTTGATGCAGATATTTCGCGATACTGGGCGCTTGAAAAAGGTAGGCGGCGAACATCGTCAACCTGCAAATTCAATGTTGAATTCAGAATATTTAGAATGAAGTTAGCCACCCTTGAGTTAAGGAAGCTCAGTGTTGGTAGAAGCTGGCCTTCATCTTCAAAGAATATGCTCGAACCACCTTTGTCGAAGGTAGCGTACTCTGGCAAAACTCGAAAACTGCGTGAGCCAGAAGTTACGAGCGTCCATGTGATCCCCGGCCGAAACTGCAAATACTCTGGGATGATCCTTGCTGAGGAGTGCTTACGATAATGACTACGAGCCTCCTGAGACCAATCAACAATCGTGTCCAAATTTCCATGCCAACGTCGGAATTCGCCGCCCTTTGCATAGTGTCTCCATTTGGAGCCGATCTTTGATTTATTAACCTCCCATATGCTCTTGGTGTAGCGATCGTTATTGGCGGTAATGTTTTGCCCTTCAGAAACCGAGTTTTCATAGATTTGCGGAAACTTGCCGTATGCAAATTCGAGCTTGTCGCTCACCCAATAGGCAATTGGAGAGCCGGGAATGTTAAGAAAGTTCTTCGTCGATGCCTGTGAAAGGCGTTCATTTTCTGTGGGAAAGCTATAGGGAACAAAGGCTGCATCCATTTCATAGTAACGAGTGCAAGAGTAGCTCCCAGAGAAATCTGGATCGCTTGCCGCCTTATATACAAACGCACTTGTTCCGAAGCTTATGCCCATCGCTGTACCGCCTTTGCCAAGGTAGGGCATGTGAACCAAAGATCTGATCGAGCCAAATGAAAGCAGTTTATTCCTCAGGTTTCCGTATGTCGAAAGAAACATCCAACTTTCCATGGTTACCAGCGCGGAATAACCCTTTGACTTTACCAAGAAGTTGGCACGCTCAATAAAGCACGCGAACGTATCGAGTTTGCTATCCGCGTAGTGCATTTTGGCAAAGTCGGAAAGCTCAGCATTCATTCCGCGCCCGCCCATATACGGCGGGTTGGCCACCACCACATGATACTTCGGAGACAGCGCCTCGGCCATGCGCAGCACGGCGATGACGCGCTTCTGCACTTCCTTAAGCAGCAGGTCGCCGCCGAAATCCCGCGCCTCGACCACCCGCAGGGTCTCCGCGGGATCGCGCAGCTTCGGCACGATCAGCGAGCCGAAGTTCTTGGCCTGCTCGAACTGTCCCAGCGTCTCGCGCAGCTCATCGGTGAACAGATCCTTGCCCACCACGGCGGCCACGTCCTGCATCTCGGCATCGGTAAAGGCCACGTTCTGCAACACGCAGATGTCGGGCTTGGCCTCCATCCGCAGGAACCGCCGCCGCCCCAACTTGCCCGCCGCCTTCATCGCCAGCGCAAAGGCCGCCAGTGCCCCCGCGCGGTCGTCGATCTCCACCCCCGTCAGGTTATGCGTCAGGATCAGCGCGGGGATCTCGGTCGCGTCATAGCCCTCTTCCTCGTAGATGGCGTGGAGCAGGTCGAAGGCATAGGTCAGCATGTGCCCCGAGCCCGCCGCCGGATCGCAGATGCGGATCTCTTCGGGCTTGGTGATCTTCAGGAAGTCCGTCTCTGGCTCTTCGGGCGCGATGTAATAGTCCATCTTGGCCGCCAGCCCGCTCTGCGGATTGTTCAGCAACCAGAGCCGCCCCAGCGAGTTCTCCACCAGATAGCGGACGATCCAATGCGGGGTGAAGAGCTGCGTCGCGGCGGGGATGTTCTCGGCCGTGATCTTCTGGTTCTTCTTGAGGCCCGCGAAGACCTGATCCTTCTTTTCCGAGATGTAGAACTGGTAGAGCCAGCCGATGATCTCGACGTCCTGACAGGCGTCCTCGGTCATGACCTTGCGCAGTTCGGCAAGGATGGACGTCTGCGACAGCAGATCCTCGGGCATCAGCAGCTCGGTGTAGTCGTCGATCTGTTCGAACAGGAACGGCATGGGGCCGTGCCACTGGTTGCAGGTGTGGACGAGCAGGAGGCGGTAAGCCTCGGCCTGTGGATCATGCGACGGCGTGCGCCCGTCGAGGAGGGATTGGATGGTGGCAGGGGCATTGTCGGGGATGTTGCCCGCCATCGCCTCTGACAGCAGTTCCGGCCGCGTGGCCCCGTCAGCGGGGGAGACAGTGCGGACCTGCGTGTAGCCGTTGGCATCCATGAAGCGCAGGGCGGTGAAGCGGTTGAACCAGATGTAGGCGACCTGTTCGATGACTTGCTGGCGGCTGTCGCGCGCGATGGCGTTTTCGAGGTCTTTGACGGCTTTGGGGGCCTCACGCCGTGCAGCGCTGCCATCAGCCAGCACGACGTCAAGCTTAGAGGCGACCTGATCGATCAGCAGGTTGCGGGCGGACTGGGCAAATTTTTTGAGCGCGTTGGTATCCATTACACAATAACTTTCTTACCCGTGCGGATTTCGGCCAGCAGGGTCTTTTTCATTTCTTCAAGGTACTGGTCGACGTCGGCCTCATCAGTCAGCAGCGTTTTGGGGGCTGTAACCTTCAGCTGCGAGGCGAGGACCGTAGTGGGGGGCTGCGGTGCGGGTGCTGGCCGGTCCGACATGCCGGGCTGTGGCTCGGGTGCAGGAGCCGGGCGCGCGAGGCGGTCGAGTTCGGTGACAACGTCCGACAGCAGGTTGGTGCGCGCGCCATTGGCACGGTCGCGCAGCACGGGGATCAGCGTGACCGTGTCGAGACCTGCCTTGTGGCTTTCAATGCGGGCGGTGATGCGGGCCTGTTTGTCCGGATCAAGTGTCTGGAAGTCCGGCATTTGTGCGATTTTGGCAGAGACGTCTTCGACCTCTGCGATGACGGCTTTGCGTTCCTCAAGCACCTTGAGTTCGACCTTGTTTTTCAGATCAAACAGGTCGGATTTGAGGTTCTGGATGGATGCCCCCTTAAAGCAGCCCGGATCCTCCAATGCGGCGCGCAGCTTCGCCCCGGCATCAGGATCGACATAATCGATGTTGGCAGATTGGCTGGCGAGCATATCGCGGGCATCGTCGTAGATACCTTTTTGTGCACCCCCCATGAAGGATTTCACCTTGTCCAGGATATCCTCCTTCGCGTTCAGAAGGTCATCCTCGCGCTTGGGCGCGTCGGAAATATACCAGTTCGCTGGCTTGCCCTTCATGCCCCGCAGCAGTTCATGGAACGGCTCGAGCGCGGTCAGGAAAGGGTAGCGGTGTGACTGGCGAATAAGACCGTCTACCTCGGCTTCGAGCGTATCAATGCTTGTAGCCCATTCCGCACCTAAACCACGCGCATCTGTTCCCGATGAGGGGTGCGCAAAGAGCTCCTGATAAAGTTCCTTCGCTCGACGAATTTCTGCAGCGGAGAATTCCGTCTGAGGGGTCAATAGTATGTTCGGAAGCGCGTGACTGTTGTTCAACGCTTTGGCAAGGTCCAAGCCTTCCTTGATGGCGCTGTCGACGCGCGCTTCGATTTTGCCTTTGGCGACCAAGCTGCCCGCAAGGCAAAGGACTGCGGTAATTGGCCAGCCGTAGGGTTTGGATGTGAACCGATCAGCCAGATATTTGACGGAGACCTTCACCCCATTGCGTGCCTGCGCGTTGATGAAGCTGAGGACGTCTTGTTCGGCTTCGTTGATACCTGTGCCGTCAGAACCGAAGAGCCCGCTTTCCGATTGTACCGCTTTGTTGATATCGGCCTCGGTATAGCTGACGCCGCGCAGCATCGGGAGATTGGTGTAGACTTTGTCGACCAGGGACTGGAACGCCTTGCTGATGCGCTCTTGAGCATCCTCTCCACCGATCTCCAATTCGTCACCCCTGACGAAAAGTCGGGCGCTTCCCATCAACTTGCGAAGCCGCATTTCAAGGTCTTTTGCGCGGCGACCGTTTTGTTCGCCTTTTTCTGCGACGATACGGTCGCGGCCGGGCTGCGGAGAACCGCTGCGGGACTGACGGATAAACTTGTCCGTTTGCTTAAACAGGATCAGGTCGCGGACAAAGTTGGCATCTGGTTTCATGGTAACCGCGAGCTCTTCCCGAGACATGGTTTTCATTCGAATGCCATCGGGGCTTTCAACCTCGTCGCTGAGGGGCGAAACGAGATTGATTGCCAGTTCGTACTCGCGACCAACCGCGTGATCATCGAGTTTCCGGGTAAAGGCATATTCGCTATTCGTTGCGAGATGCTTGATCTTGCGATGACGCAGAATGGTATCGAATGCGAGGGTTTCGAGTTCTTTCGAGAGCTCAGAAGGGTCTATGTCGAGGGCTTTGATTTCCGCTTCGACATCCTTTTCCTCATTGGTGAGGAACTCATAGACCTCACCGTTCCGCTGGATGTAGGTTTCCCTTTCCAGACGGCTCAATGCTTCCTCGATCTTGCGGCGTTGGCCCGTCTGGTCCGCCTCAAACTCAGACAGCAGCAGAATTCCGATGTTTCGAACCGACGGTTTGAAGCCTTTGACGTATTTGACGAGGAACAAGGATTTCAAAACCCGAACTGCAAAAGGATCGTCCAGATTTTTTTCGGCAATCTGAATACTCTGTTGAACCGAAGATTTTAGTGCGGTGCGGATCCCTTCGAACATGAGATCGAAAGTGGCCAACCCTCCGACTTCTTTGTCTTTCAGCTTCTTCGAGACCTCTTGGAAAACGCCCAACATCGACCGCTCACCGACCGAGCTGTGTTTGCCTTCAAATGCGTTGTGCTCCGACAAAGACGTGATCGCCATTTGAAAGAGGTCATACTGATAGGGGGGGAAAGGATAGCTTGAGATGAAGTGGTCGCGATCCCTGTAGTTTTTGAGCTTCATCGAGCCGTCAGCAAAATCGAACAGGGTCTTGAGGTTGTTTTCTTCGCGGTCATGAAGGTTGCCAAGCGTTACTTGCCCTTCCGACGTCTTGGCGAGGAGGCGGCGCTGGATCACTTCGGCGACATCGGCCGAGTTCAGCGGCATGCGGTTGCTGAAGCGGGCCTGGATTTTGGAGAAGTCATTCTCTTGCTGTTGCGTCATGTCGCCGATAACCGACGCCATGTCTTGCTGCGCAGTTACTATGATCCAAGCCTGCCCTTTGCATTTGGTGTTAAGGCTCTCTGCGATGGTTTGCAGGTTGGTCATGAGCTTTACATTGTCCGCAATATACTGGCCGACTTCGTCAACGAAGAAGTTGAGCCGGAAGCCCTTGGGCTGATCGTCGATCCAAGCTTTGACTGTGCCAGCGAAGTCCTCAATCGAGACGCGTGTGTCCTTCCGGTATTGGCTCAAGATGTCTTTTGCATCTGAAGGATCACCACCGGTTGCTTCTGCAAACGCTGTCGCAATATTCTTGGCTTCCAGCAGCGCCTGTTCTCGACCGCGTTCCCAGTCTTTCCCGGCAGCGCTTCGAAAAGCTTCTTTGAAGGCCTCGAATTGCCCACGCCCCTGCAAATCGCGTTCGAATTGCGCGATATGTGGCTGTTTGCCATAGAAGCCGCAGGCTTCGTCAAAGACCTTTTGGAAGACAGACAGAAGCGCATCTACATCCGTTTTCGAGATCACATCTGCCTTCTGGTCGATATTGAACAAGATCGACTTCGACGGGATGGAAACGGCCTTGTTGAGTGCGCCTGCCAGCATTGGCTCGCCTTTGAGCTTTTCGGCAAAGATCTCGTGAGCGGTTTTGCCGTCGACTTCACGATTTTCAAGCAGTAGAGCCAGCATCTTCAGCAAGTGCGACTTACCAGAGCCAAAGAAGCCAGAGATCCAGACGCCATTTGAAGTGTCATAGTTGTTGTAGGCTTCGAGGAACTGCTCCAGCCGTTGGCCGATCTCCCCTGTGATGACGTACTCGTCGAGCTCGATACGAAGGCTTGCCTCGTCGTCGGCCTTGATGACGCCGTCAATGGCGCGATCAACGGGTTTCTCAAAAATGTCTTTTAGCAACTGGGCCATGGGCTTAGACCTCGTAATTCAGAATGTTGAAGGCGCGGTAATACTTGTCGTCATGAAGCTGACCAAAGAGATCCAATGACGCGCCAGTCGCCAAAGCATGAGTGTAGCTTCCAGGGAAGAAGAGAACGGTTGGTGCTTCTTTCGCAGTGCTTTGGAGGTTGTTCAGCACGTTGTGAGAACGGATGTAAGGGTATACCTCACCGACGCCTGACAAGAAAATGACGTCATGTGGGGTCGCTTGGATCGCCTGGCCAATACGCGGGATCAGGTGAGCCTGTGGGTCCAAGACGCCTTGTAGAAGTTCCTTGATCTCACCCTTGCTACTGTCGGCCTCAACTTCGAGAACCTGTTCTAAGATCCCGCGTACTGAAAGTATGTCGAGCGCGAGATCGTAGAGGTTCAGGTCCAACACTCGAGTGCCGGAGTTTTCGATGCGGGTCACAAGGTTTTCACGATCCTCAACCATGGTGAGCCCTTCCTCGGCGGGAAAGGGGTAGATGAAAAATGGCACTTCATTCCCTAGGCCTTGTTTGGTCAGGAAACGTTCGCTGGTGATCACGCGGTAGAGGTGCTCGGCCCGCTCTTTCCGGTTTAGTTCTCGTTTCAATTTAGGCTCCCTCGACCGGAACGCTGGGGAAAATGGCCAGTTCGCCGGGGTTGTGTTCTTCAATCAAGTGTTTCAAACGTGTGGAAATAATCGCGGTTTGAATGCGATCATCTTCTGAAATGATCCCGGCTTCACGCATCATGCGAAACATGATTTGACGAAGTTTCAGGCGGGTCGACCGACTTAATCCGGCCAGTCCTTCATCCCATTCAGCTTTTGCCTCAAAAAGAATGTCAAAGCTTTCGAGCGGTAGATCGAGTTGGTAAGACAGGTATCGCTCTCTCACTACTTCCACCGCAAATTCACGAATGAACCGATATGCGCGGCATGTGGCGATCCACAACATCGCCTGCTGTTCGGAACGGTCCGCCTCTTCCACAAGGTAAGCGCGTTCCTCATCTGTAAGAGTAAGCAGGCGGTTAGAAATTTCGCGCAACGATCGACGGTTCGATGCTGATTTCGGTAGGCTGGTTGTGCCGTCCTCCATGGCTCTGAGAATTGTGTCTTCCCAAGCTTCACCGTCTTCATGCAAGCGCGCGACTTCCAGGCTTTCGTTCAGGAAGAGCCCGCCGGTGCTGAATGACATCTTGTAGTCTTGTCTCGCGAAAGCACTCATCGCCGCCCCCTTTCGAGAGCAGCGCGGACTTCTCCGTCATTGATCAAAACTATGTGCTGATCCTGTGGGGCGCGGATACTAGGATCAACGTCAAGGCCAAGCCGCTTTAGATTGTAGAACAACAAGCACTTTCGCACTGAAAGTTCTGCCGCCCCGTCATTCATTGCATAGTCGAGCTCGACAATCCTGCGTTGGTTTTCAGACAGGCCAGGGTGCGGTGCGATTTTGAGCGTTATTGTTTGGTGCCAGTCTTCATCTGTACCGGCGTCGACATCTGATTGTTCCCCCAATGCGCTTTTCAGTATGCGTCCGAGAACAAAGTCTTTGAAGACCTGGTCTTTTGAGCATAGCGCTCTCGCATGCCAACGAAATCCGTCATGGGCGAGGGCATGAGGAATGATAACGCGATCTTCTGGATCGGGGGACGACATCGACTGATAGCTTATTTGCAGCTCTTTGCCCTGTTCACAGGCTAATAAGACGTTGCGAAGTGTTAGCGCGCTTAGTCCGCGCCCAGGCACAGTGGTTGCCAGAATGTCCGGCTGATAGACAATCCAGTCTGCAGCGGGGACTGAACCGCCCCGTGAGATCGACAGGAGATCATCAAGATACTCTGACGGATCAAGCGCAGTGTAGTGTTCTTCGAACTTCGGGCCCAGAACGTAGGTCTTGGCCGTTTTATCGTAGATGATGTGTTCGGGATGATCATTGATGTAGCTATTGAGGTCTTTCGAAGCTTGAGCCCGACTGAGGCCCATAACATCCATCAGATCCGCAAGGCCGACACGTCCACGCCAAAAGACCCTGTGCTCAATGAATGCACGGCGATCCTGCTGCCATCGTGAAAGACTGTTCGATTCGCTTGTCATAGCTCAAGTCTAGTTCAACCTAAAGGATGGGTCTACATTTAAGAACCATATACTCAGCGGACTGTCTGCGATATCTTGTAATTCTGTCAGCGGGTTGAGGGATTGCTTTGGCCTTGTATCGCGCGCGGCCTGGGAAGTATCGCATGGTTTCAGAGGAACCCGCGCTTAAGCGCGCGGGCAACATCTCCCAGTAGACTGGACCGAGGCTCAACGGGCCGTTGGCCCGCTCACCCCGGTCCAGGCATCATTCCTTTTGTTTGGTCCGCCCAACATCCCTGACCGTGGCGGTCAACCATAGTCCATCCCCAAAATCAGCCACCAATTTCCCCTGTCTCGCGGGCGAGCCATTCCTCGCGGGGCAAACTGGCGTCTGATTTTGGCGCAGACATTTTCTTCGCAAATGTGGCCGATTGACAGCCCCGTTCAGGGCCGTGGGTCGGGCTTTGCCCTCTCCCACTCTGTTCCGCCGAATACATGCGTATTCGGTCAGATCAGGTGGCCGAGGCGCAGCCCATCGGCGGAAGGGGGCGCGAAGCCTCACCCGCGTCACTTTGATCGAGGAGGCCACAAATGGCACCGAAGTTTGATGTTTATGCCCATGTCACCGACACCATTATTGCCGAGATCGAGGCAGGCACGCCGCCGTGGCGCAAGCCGTGGACCGGAAGCGCGTCCGGTATTGCCTTGCCAACACGGCACAACGGCGACGAGTATCGCGGGATCAACATCCTGATGCTCTGGGTCATGGCCGCCAAGAATGGCTATGTGTCCAGCCGCTGGATGACCTACAAGCAGGCGCAAGAGCTGGGCGGCCAAGTCCGCAAAGGCGAAACGTCGTCGACCGTGGTCAAATACGGGACGTTCACCCGAGAGAACGAATTGGGCATTGAGGAAGAACTGCCCTATGCGCGCGCTTACCGCGTCTTCAACGCGGATCAGATCGAAGGTTTGCCGGAGGATTACTACATCCGGCCCGAGGCCCCGCGCGATCTTGGCACTGAGGCCGATCCCGAGCTTGAGTCGTTTTTTGCTCGCACGGGTGCGGAGATCGTGACCACCGATGAGCCGCGAGCCTATTACAGCCCGGCCAAAGATCACATCCATATGCCGCCCGTAGCGACCTTTCATAGTGCGAAAGGGTATTTTGCGACCCTTGCCCATGAATCAATCCATTGGACCGGTAGCGAAAAGCGGCTGGAGCGGATCAAGAAATTTGCGAACCGCGAAGCCTATGCCTTTGAGGAGTTGGTGGCGGAAATCGGCGCTTGTTTCCTTGTTGCCCAGATTGGCGTGGCGCCGGAATTCGACCAAAGCGCCGCCTATGTCGAAGGTTGGTTGAAAGCGCTCAAAGAGGACAAACGGGCGATTTTTCGTGCGGCGTCCGAGGCGCAGAAAGCCGCCGATTTTGTCCTAGCAGCCGCAGGTCAATCGAAAGCGGCCGCAGCATGAGCGGCCCCGCAATCTTACCCCCGATGACGTGCCGCAAATGCGGCGCGTCAAATCCGGTGATCTTTCTTGCGCCGGTCATCGTGAAAGGCAGTTGCTCTTGTATTTGCTTGGATTGCGCCGAGGCCCGTTCGTGGCTCGATCCGGACGGCAACTTGAAGTCTGGTGTTGAGCTTTGAGCACCTGCGCCCCGCCTCATGCGGCGGGGCGCAGGCACTTTCAACGAGATGCAAAATTGTGGCCCGTGCTGGTGCGCACGGGCCGCTCTGAGAAACGGACTGTGCGGAGGATCGACCGGCTTTCAGCCCGCTCACCTCCTTCAGGCTTCTTTCAATTTGATTGGTCCGCCCAACATCCCAGTCGCGTCCCGTCAATGGGCAAGCGCCGCGCAGGCGCGTCGTCAAAGCCTGCAACCCGTGTCCTCGCGCGGGGCGCGCTGCGGGCCGCACCAGTTGTGGGCTTTGACCCATTGACTGGCCGCTCCTGGGCCGTGGGTCGGGCTGTGCCCCTACCCACTCTGTTCCGCCGAATACATGCGTATTCGGTCAGATCAGATTGGCCGGTGTGCAGCCCATCGGCGGAAGGGGAGCCAAGCCCCGACCGCAGCACCCAAAAGGAGGCCACAAATGGCTCACAAATATCAGCCCCCGAAATTCTGGACCTGCGACTGTGATCGCACGACCGGCGGTCACGTCATCGACGGGCTCTATAGCACTTGCGTCTATTGCGGGAAGCATCGGCACGAGCTGAAGGAGATCGTTGTTCCGTCAGGTTTGGGCGGCGTGTTCTGCGTCGAGATCCTCAGCGTCGAGGATGATTGCGCCAAGGTGAAGGTTGCCAAGAGCTCGAACGGCTTTGATGCGCTGCCGCCCTTCACGGTGCCGTTCAAGGACATAGCCCCGCATTGGAAACACAAGTCGGGAGAAATCCGATGATCCCTGACTATCACAGCGATGATTTTGCGACGGCGCGTCTGGACGATACCGTCAGCTTGCGAAGCGCCGCCCGCGAGGCCCGCGCCACGCTTTACGCGGTGTTGAACCGGCTGGAACTGAATGATCTGGACGGCGAGGAACAGCCCTATATCGACGATTGTCTTGGGGCTCTCGCAATCCTTGAGGAGGCGTTGCGATGACCTTGGAAGACATCAAAGCAGCAATGGACGCGGGCAACCGCGTTCATTGGGTCAACAGCGGGTATGTGGTGACGCGTGATGACCTCGGGCAATACCTCATCACATTCACGCGGAACGGGTCGGCTATCGGCTTGACCAATCGGGATAGCACCCGCCTGAACGGCGAGCCTGACGAATTTTTCATCGGGGAGAACGTGGAGGCTTTGGCATGAAATATTCTGATATCAGGCAAGCGGCCCGAGAGGGCCGCGCCAGTGTGCACCTACATGGGTTTTGCAATCTGCCCGACGGCGGTCAGGAGTATTGTGATGTTCCAGCACAGATTGATGGCTGGGCGATCTATGTCCGAGTTGAGACACCGAACGATCCTCAGCAACCCTTTGATCTGCACGAGCTGCCCGATCATCAAACCTATACCAGCGCCGAAGGCGCGGCCCGCGCAATAGCACTGCAATTGCTTGGTGATGCTGAGGCATGGAACCACGATTAGTGGTGCCATGCCTTGCGCCAGTGGCCGGGCTCTGCCCGGCGGTCGCAGCCTATGGCTGCTCCAAACGGAATACAGGCAGTTGATGCAATATTATAATATTGAATCAATTATGGCGAAATGCCATAACAGGGCTGCCTGTATGATGCTGGCAAGAAATAGGGGTGATTACTTCACATGGGCCGACCGCGCGTACCACGGCACAAGCGACTGACGCAAAACCAGCGTTTTGCCATCGTGCGCAAGCGTGCCGAGGGGGTGCCGATCGAGGATCTGGCCCGCGAATTCGGCGTCACGACCCGCAGCATCTTCTACACGTTGAAAGCCGATCAAAGCCGCAAACTTGATGCGCGCGTGCGCTCTGAGCTGGTGAATGTCCGGCTCACACCGAAGGAGCTTGCGGGCTTTGATGCGGTGCTGACGCGGCATGATATCGCCAGCCGGGCGGAAGGGCTGCGTCGGCTGATCCATGCCTCGAACGATCTCTTTGTCCCTGATGATGAACTGGCCAATCAGATGCAGGGATTGTCGGCCTCTCTCAATCGCACCGGCAACAACATCAACCAAATTGCGCAGCGCCTGAACGAGGCAAAGCGCCAGGGTAAGACGCCGCCTTATGGGAATTCCGCCCATGCTCAGGTCCGCGCTTTGGCCGGGCTGATCTTCGATATCGCCGACCAGGTTCAGGACATGGCGCAGCGCCGCCGAAGCGCGCTGTCTGGCGAGGTTGCCCGCGTACTGGGAGGCTTTGCCGATGGCCCGGAATAGCGCCGTTGCCGCCGCGCAGGAGGCCTTTTTCGATCGCGACTGGAGCCGCATTCGCGGCAGCGTCCCCCGCGCCCGTGCCAAGCAGATGGCCCGCGCCGCCATGGGCCATTCCCCTGCGATCTTCAAAGCCATTCGCGACGGCGGCACGCACAACAAAGCGCAGCTGCGCAACCAGCTGGAATACCTGACCACCAAGTCGAGCTTCATCATTGACAGCCGTGGCACCTATGACGGCCAAAGCGTTTTGTCAGCCAAAGAGATCGAGCAGGTCACACGCCGGTTTTCAGCCCAGTGGAATGAGGGGTTTCATCCAAAGCTCGGGAACACCTCACATCTGCTGATGGCCTTCCCGATTGGCACGCGCGGCGAGGATGTTGCCGAGATCACGCGCGAGATCTGCGAGCGTTTTTTTCAGGGCAGCGGCAGCCACTTTGACTACATCGCAGCCGTGCATGAGGATCGGGATCACCCGCACGCGCACATCGTTCTGAACCGTCGCAGCAAGGACGGGGAGTTCTTCTTTCTGAAGGAAGGGCACCACTTCAACTACGACAGTTTTCGCGAGGCGATGGTGGAGGTATCGGACCGCTATGGGCTGCGCTTGGAGGCGACGCGAAAGCTTGAGCGTGGGATCACGACGAAGAGGCCTAGCGATGTAGAACAGCGTCGCGCAGAAGCCACTGGCCAGAAGTTAGTCGAGCGCGAGCGCATTGGTACAGAGCTTGACCATGCTTTGCGTGAGGTTGCGCAGAACGCGCAGCTTTATCGCGGCCTTGCCGCCGAGGCCTCGCGCGAGAACCAGCATGATATTGCAGCAGCCTTGGACAAAGCCGCGACGCTTTTGGCGCAAGGCAAACCGATTGAAGCAGATGGAAAGGTATATGGTATGGCCGAAGAACAGCACTCGTTTGATGAGGTCGTGGATGCCTTTCACGCCAAGATCAACCAAGCTGAACGCATTGTAGCAGAAGCCCCGATTGAGCGGCGTGCGTCGCTCGAGCATGAGCTTAACGACATCTATCGTTCACTGTCGCATCTGAGCCCAATGGGAACGCAGTCCCACACCTTGCTCGAAGACGCGTCAAAAAGTGGGACCTATTCCGCTACAAATATACGGGCCGAGGCCCAAAGCGCATTGCGGGAAACAGCTCTTACCGAACGTCTTGAGCAGGCTTTGAAAGGCACCGGCATTGACGCGCAAGAGGTGACGCGCCGCGTCGAAATCGGCGCGGGCAATGCCGCGCTGGAACGGCAATGGCTTGGACAGGATTTGAAGGCGATTGCCGAGAAGGACGGCTTTGATTTGTCACGCGCCGATGAGCTGGAGAAAGCGATCGACCGCCTTGACCAGGTGCACAGTGATCTGGGCCGTGTGTTGGCAGATGCTGAGGTTCTCAAAGACAGCGGATCGGTGGAGTCTGACCGGCAGGAAGCCATTATCGACCAGCTTCCGCCGACCACCTCTGATATCCTGAGCCGTTTGAGGGAAGACCCAACCGCAGACCCTTTCATCAGCGATTTGGAACGCGAGACCTTGCGCTCCGAGTTGGAGGAACTGGTCGGTGAAGAGGGCACCCCGGACTTGGCGATTGGCGATGAGACCGCGCTGGAGGAACATATCGAAGACCGCCTGGACCGGCTCTATGCGGCCAAGGCCTATCTGCAGAGCGATGCCGCTCTGGCGAACAGCGTGGCGATGGAGCACGTCCTCGACGAAATCGCCAATGAAGAAATTGATGTTCAACGCGAGCGGCATGTCGATGCCGACGGCGAAAAGGGCGTGACGCATGGGTAAGGCGCGGATCGCACTGGGCGTCATGAGCTTTGCTCTTCTCGGCGCGGTGCTGGGGTATGTTCTGGCGTCAGCCTTTCTGACGTTCCGCTGGTTCGGGGGGGGGGCGGATATCGACTTCCTGATGCTGGCGCGCAGCTATGGGGATCTTCGAACAACCCATCCCGAAGATATGCAGATCGTTCACTTGATCTTGGGGATCAGCACTTGCGCGGGCGTTTTGCTCAGCGCGGTTTTGATGAACGACGCGCTAACCAAATTTGGGGAAACCCATTGGCAGCACATGTCCGAGATGAAGCGCAACGGTTTCTTAGGCAAGCCTGGCCACGGCTTTGTCCTCGGCAAAATGGGCAAGCCCAAGAGCCGCAAACCTTTTGTGATGTCCAAGGTTTTTCCCCATGCCTTGATCGTGGCTCCGACCGGGCGTGGCAAGACAACGGGGTTCGTCATCCCGAACCTTTTGACCTATCAGGGCAGTGCCGTGGTGCTGGACGTGAAGGGCGAAAATTTCGAGGCAACAGCGCGCCACCGGGCTGCGCAGGGCGACAAGGTGTTCCGGTTTGCGCCCACTGATTGGAAGGATGGCCGCTCGCACCGGTACAATCCTTTGCTGCGCATATCGGCGCTGGAAAACGTCGACCGCCAGCAGATGGAGCTGCAACTCTTGGCCTCCCTGTTTCTGCAAGCAGATAACGACCGCGTCCAAGGGCTCCTCGACGGCGGTATCGATCTATTCGTGGCGGCAGGGCTTTTAGCGTTCGAGCGCAAGAGACCGACCCTGGGCGAGATTTACCGCATCACCGCATCTGGCGGGGACAAGCAGAAGGAATATCGCCGCCGCGCGGATGAAGTGGTCAATCCAGCCGCCAAGCTGATTTTCATGCGCATGGCCTCGACCAACAACGACACGCTGACGTCTTACCTGTCGCTTCTCATGACCTCGGGCCTCAAGCAATGGTCGAACCCCGCCATCGACCGCGCAACCGCGACCTCAGACTTAGATTTCCGCGACATCCGAAAGACGCCGTTTTCGGTCTATCTTGTGGTCGAGCCGCTGATGGTGAAACCCCTCGCTCCACTGATCCGATTGTTCTTCTCGGACTTGCTGGCATCGCTGCAGGACCATGAACCCGGCAAGGACGAGCCTTGGCCTGTGATGATCATGCTCGATGAGTTCAACCGCCTGGGCAAAATGCCGATCGTGCTCGACAGCATCGAAACCCTGCGGTCTTACCGGGCCAACCTCGCGATCGTCACACAGACCATCCCGGCGCTAGATGAAATCTACGGCGAAAATGCCCGGCGTGCCTTGCAGGGCAACGCGGGCATCAAGCTCTATCTGACTCCCTCAGATGAGAAGACCATCGAAGAGCTGAGCAAAGCGGTAGGGAAAACCACCAAGCGCGTTGTGACCCGCTCGCGCTCAGTCGGTCGCAACCCCTTCGCCGGTCGCAGTATGTCTGAACGGACCGAAGAGACCGCGTTGCTGCCCGAGGATGAAGCGCGGCGCATGGATCTTGATGACATCGTTCTGGTGGTCGACGCGCAAATGCCTGTGCGAGCCAAGCGGATCAAATACTATGAGGATCGGTTCTTTAAGCAGATCTTCGACAAGCAGAGCGGCGATCTGCCGTATCCATCCGCCGGAGACCAAATGCGTGGGCTGCAAGGGCAGATCAAAGCGCTGGAGGCGAAGATTGGGGCGCTTGTGATGCCAAGGCGGGGGGCCGGTGATGGCTCTGAAGGTAGTGGCAATCAGCGTGAAGAGATCATCGGAGTAGCCTCGCGAGTGCAAGATGTTCCGCCAAGCGATAAGCCTAGTTTGAACGACTACCGAGCTGGGTCTGAACGAGTCGAGCGTTTTTTGGAGAAGGCCGCTAGGACATGACCGAGGAAAAGCTATCATTGCAACGGCAATAAAGCCAGAATGTTACTTAATCGAATTGACATTTCCTCAGCCACGCCGTTCGGGATACCAAGCTCAATGAGCTACTTGGGGAGTGATGATTTGTTGGCAGCTAGACTATCCCTTTGATGTAACGTAGTCTTTCAAAGGGGCGTGAACTGTTATGGTGGCGCCTGAAGGGGGAGATATGGGGCGACGTCGCCAAAGCGGATTCCTTGAAACGCTGTTCAAATCAGCTTTTGGTGTCGGTACCACTGTTCACTACAAAACAGACTGGCTCGGCAGAAAGAAAAAGGTCGTTAAGCATCACGATTCCGGGAAGACCAAGACATACACACACGGCACTGGCTTCTTCGGGAACAAAACGCGGACAAAAACCGTCAAACACGGTAGGGTCATTGAGGAAGGAACTGTCCGCGAGAACCTTTTTTGGAGCGGGGCCACCGAACACGCAAGGAAGAGAGACGGTACTGAAGTAAAGCGAAACTTTTCACCTGGAGTATTTCGCGATCATGTCTCGACCCTGGAAAATGGGATTTGCTTCAAATGCGACGGCACTGGACAGAAGCGGATCACTTGCAGAACGTGCAGCGGCACGGGAATGTTTACGTTCCCAGAGCGCGAGTGTTGGACCTGTGGTGGAACCGGCTGCTATGGGGAAAATCAATGTCGAAGATGTTCCGGTAGCGGTGTCTATGCATCCGGTAAGAAAGCCCCCTGCAATCGCTGTAGCGGCACCGGTATGCGTACGGTGACGTGCAACAAATGCGACGGCAGTGGTAAGTTTATCAATAAAACGTATCGTTAGCAGAGTGGGTACTAATGCTTGGGGTGCTAGAGATCGGCACGTTACAAACTCTATTTCTTTTTTTGTTACAAGCTTACGGAAATATCGAGCTCATTTGCCATAAACTTGCCGTCAGCTATTAGGAATCTCAGGACACGGTGTGATTTTACGACGTCATAGTCGTGATATTCCGCAAAACGATCATTGCTGAGGACGAAGACGCTCTGATTTTTCCCGGCTAGTTTCATCAGATATTCGTCTGCTGCTGTCTTGGTTGGAGTTACGTGTGTGGCGGTATTGGGGCCGAGTGCCTTTTCAATGCCTTGGTTGTCTGACTTCAGCATGGCGCGAATTGATGCGTCGAACACGACAGTTACCTTGAAGCGATCGCCCAAGGCCTCAAGCAGCGCGGAAATCCCTCGTAAACCAATAAATGATTGGCCCTCATAGCAGGCATTGTTCCCATCGATCACAAGATGCGAAATTGTTCGATCAAGTCTTTTCAACTCGTCTCGAATACGGCGCTCGAGTTTTGGAATGTTGTTTTCAAGCCGCCGAATTTTTCCTCTTCGATCATTGATGACATGTCTCGGGCTACCAGAGCCAAATTTCTCTTCGCATTTCTGGTGAATCATTGCCCGCTCGTAACTATTCTCCGCAGCGGTCAAGTCTCGATCGAGACGATCTGCCTTTGCGATGTCAGAATTGAAAGTTTCTAGCTCAGATTCTAGGCGATCAAGCTCCTGCGAATGGGGCCGGATCTTTTCCTCAATCCTTTCGAGTTCGGACTTTGCCGCAGCCAAGTCGCTAGCAATCTGTCGAATTTTTGGTTGAATATCTGCAAGTTGCGTTTCTGCTTCATTGAGGCTGAAGCACTCGTGTTCAGAAATACGCTTTTGCGCCGAGCTTAAGTCTGATCTCACCTCGGATAGCGCATTATTGTCTCTCATCAAGTGCTCATTTGCTGCGGATATTTCTTTACGAAGCCGATTGGCTTCTAAGCGTAGTCGTTTCTGTTCCGCTGTAAAAAACTTCCAGATCACCAGCGGATTGGTCTGGGCCGCTCGGTTAACCTTTAGGCGGTTCTCAAGGTTTGCCTTGTTAACTTCCTCGTCCGCTATCTTTCGTGAAAGGCCAACTGAGGAACTTTCGAGACGCTTGATTTTTTCTAGTTCGACTTCCGGTTCGAACGCTTTGTAGCTCTCGATAGAACCCCGGAGAGCTCTTTGTGTCTCCTGCATGGATCGGTGCTGTTCGGTCAGCCTTTTAATGCGAGAGCGTCGACGCTGGAGAGGTTCAAGAGGGCTGGTCGCGTTCATTTGCTCGCTCGCAAGTCTAGGAAACATAAAGCATTATATGTGGACGCGGGGCATAGGCAACACGATTGGCGCTTGTGTCGGCCAGGAATTGTGGGCATCGGTGCAAATCATCCCAATGGCATATTTACATCGCTCAGCTCTTCTATGGCGATCAAACAAACACTGACTTCGTAATTGTGCCGAAGGATTGGGTTCCTGACCGCACAGAGCGCACCATTACTCAAGCCAAGTCCGATTGGGGGTGAAACGATAGACGCGGAAGAGAATTAAGCACGCTACTTATCTATGCGGATAGCATGGCTTACGCGAGAAAACCTTCTGGCACGGGCGCGCGCTTTACCTGCAGTACTCTTTTCTTTCGACCTGTTCGGGTGACAAACACTAGTTCTTCGGATCCGTCCTTGTTAACCACATACTTCAGGCGGTGGAGTGAGAACACCTGACCATCCACGGTTACATCCTTATGGTCGTCCGAAAGCGAAACATTGTCTAACTCGGCATCGAGCCACGCGAGGATCGTTTCGAGGGAGTTTGCTTCGAGAAGTCGCACTTCCCTAATGATCCCCGTCAGAGTTGTCGGTTCAAGGCCGCCCTTTGCACGCTCTTCGTTGATCCTACGCATCGTTTTGCGAGTTACATATAATCCAAGCGAGGCGGCGACAGTCGCAGCGGTGCCAGCAATCGCCCATCCAATGGGCGTCAGACCCAAAAAGGTTACCGTGGGGGCAATTCCGAGCGTACTGGCGACACCGCCCAGGCCGACGGCTGTCAATGCAGATCCCACACCGAGAGCAGCACCAGAAGAGAGCGCCGCGAGGCCACCAGTTGCACCGAAAATACCTGCCGCCGATACTAACCCTAGACTGCCGAGTAGGGAGCTGTTTCCTAGAACGAAGGCACCGATCCACGTGCTTGATAGCGTGCCAGCGATATAGCCGGAAGCTGCTGTAGACGCGATCCATGCACCTGAGGAGTGGAAAACTGGAACTGCGATAGCGAGAAAAGGCAGGGGCATGAGTCGGCTCCGACAAAAGGTTACCTAATAGACTTGGGTGTTTTCCAGGCGTTGTTCAAGTTCATGTGAGCCGCTGTTGGTTCCGTCTGCCTTTTCAAGGTTCATTTGTGGTCGGTTCGAGCACGAACGCTCTTGAAGCGGAACAAAAATAGCGCCAAGTCCAGAATTATTTATCAACAGGCAAACTTTCCTTTCATGTGCCTAGCGGTCTATCGGACGATTGGGGTCAGAGGTGATTGCAAAACTTTAAATCGCCTTTCGACGGGCACCGTCTCTGGAGTTTCAGCATTGGTTACGATGGATTAATACAGCAGCTGCGCGAACAGGCTTTTGTCCTGTCTACATTTTCTTTTTGGCGTTTGACGCGAACTTTAGCTAGGGGTGACCGCACTGCAGAAACTAATTCAGTGGTCAACTGCAGCAAAGCGCATGGCCTCTACTCCAACCGCTTCGCCCGTTCCGCCACCCGACTAACCATCGAAACAGTAGCTCCACCTGCCTGCCGTATTCCAGCTCCTGCGATCTCAGCATTCGACCTCGTTCCAAACCGAGCACGAGCCCGCGAGCCCTTGGTGCCGATCAAGCCCTTTGCGAACCCGCCGGGACCGGGAATGCTCGGCGGTCCGGCCATCATGAAGTTGCCAGAGATTGAGCGGACGATCAGTGGGGTGGCGATGATCATGCCGCCTGCGAGAAACATCATCATGAAGAAGGGGACCAGCGCGCCGATGTTGCTGGCTCCGGAGGGATCTCCGAGTTCGGTCATGAGCGAGCGCGACATTCCGACGACAGTGGAAAACACGCCCGCGATTACCAGGGGGTAGAGTGCGTAGGATACCGTGCTGGACAGCCAGCGGTGGAAATAGTCCTTGCTGACATCAAACAGCGACAGCGCAATCATGATTGGAGCGATGCCGATCATGAAGGCCAGCATGATCTTGGCGAAGATCAATACCAATCCGCAGAGCGCGCCAATGACGCCCAAGAGGAACGCGCCGATTGCGCCGATTAGGGCTCCGGCCATCCAATGCATGTTGTCACCGGCCGCGTTCAGATAATCGCCAAATTCTTCGATGAGGTCGTCAAAGGCCCCGGCAAAGTAGGATGCACCTGCACCGCCCCCGCCAAGCCCTGCCACCATGCCGCCCGCGAGCTGGTCGAGACCGTTGATGAGGGCGCTGGCCACAGCGTTGAATTGGACCCAGTTCATCGCAAAGAGGGAGATCAGCATGAGCTTGAGTGCGAACCAGAAGGCGGTGCGCCCATCCATGGACTTATACTGGAACACCGTGTTGAGAAAAACGCCGATCACGGCGAGCGTCGAGGCTACGGCGATGACGCCGCCAAGTTGACTGGCGACGTTGCCAAATGTGGTTTGGGCCGCGTCGTCCAGAAAGTTGTCGGTTGTCTCTACCATCCAGGTGACGACGCCCATAGGATCCCCCTTAGTTAGGTTTAGGCGCTCGCGCCGGTGCGACGTTTCAAGAAGGCTTTCAGGATATGCTCGCCGTCGAAATCCGGCACGACCGAGACCAGCTCCCAGCCATCCTGACCAAGGGCGGTCAGCTGCGTTTCGATCTTAGGTGGCTTGGTTTTGGCGGTGTTGATCTGTTCAATCTTGTATTCAAACATGGGCTGTTTCCTTTGAATGGGCCGGATCAATCGGCAGGTAGAATTCAGTAATGCCGCGCGCACCTTCATGGCGACCGGCTTGAATGATCACATCGATCGAGCGTGTGATGTAGTCGTTCATGTCCTGGTAGGTCATGGGCACGTCAGTTTTCAGGGCGGCGATGGCGAGACGCTGAACCGCCAGCTGAGGTGTTTCAGCGTGCAGTGTGGTGAGTGAGCCACCATGGCCGGTGTTTATGGCCTCAAGGAAGGTCATGGCCTCTTTGCCGCGTACTTCGCCCAAGACGATACGGTCCGGCCGCATCCGCAGGGTAGAGGTCAGCAGGACATCAGCGCTGCGTGTGGCTTCGTCGCGGTCAGACATCAGTGTGACGACATTGGGCTGCGTTGGACGTAGTTCGGCGGCTTCTTCGATGGTGATGATGCGCTCGTCGGCGGGCACAAAGGAGAGGATCTTGCGCGCCGTGACGGTCTTGCCGGTCGAGGTCCCGCCGGAGACGATCATGTTGAGCTTGTGCGTGACGCAGAACTTGAGCGCCGCATCGATGTCGCCGGTGGCCACGACATCGCGCAGCTCGGCATTGCGTTGTCGCCTTGCGCTCTCATTGCTGCGCTCTTTTCCGAACAGGTAGGACAGCTTGATCTGATCCAATGGCAGGTCCGCAAAGAACCGCAGCGAAATCGCGTAACCGCCATCGACAGCGGGGGGCTGGATGACTTGCGCGCGGATCGGGCGGTCGCGATAGGTGATGCTGACCGAGACGATAGGCTTGGTCCGGCTGAGCGTGGTGTTCGCGGCGGACGCAATCTGATTACCCAAGTCCTTGATCTCGTTCTGCGAGAGCTGTCGACTGACGCGCCGCGTAAAGTGATCCCCCTGAAACTCGGCCCACAGCGTGCCGTCAGGGTTGATGCAAAGCTCGATCAGCTTGGGGTCACGCGCCTCGGGGATCTTGTCCATCGAGCTTTGCAGATAGCTGGCCGTCATGGTCAAAAAATCTCCAGATCGCGGTGGACCATCACGGTGACGCGGGCACCTTGATCGACATAGATCACGGGCGAGACGGAGAGATATTCGCCAATCACGCTTTGCGCGCTGTCCTGAAGGTCTTCGCCAATGCCCTCGAGCACATCAGAGGTGATCTCATCTTCGGTGTTTTGGGCGGCCACGGCGGGCAAGGCTCCGATCAGCGATATAAGGGCAGCTGACCCGAACCGCGTGCCAAAGCGGCTATCGACAGAGCCGGTTGTGCCGGAGCGGCCCAATTCATCGCCACCGAAGGCGCTGATATCGACGGTCTGGTTGCTGGGCAGAATGATCCGGTCCCAGGCGATGGTCACGCGTTGCTGCGCGATGTCGAGGCCGGATTGATACCGCCCGATCAGACGCGCGCCGCGCGGGATCAGAACCCGTGAGCCGTCATAGGCGTGGACATCTTCAGCCACCATCGCGCGGACCTGACCGGCGAGAGAGCTGTCGATTGCGGTTTCCAGCACGGCCTGGATCATTGTGCCCTGAACGACGGTGTTTGACGGGTTCACGATCAACTGGGCTTGCGTCACGTCTGCGGGTTCAGCGCCGTTGCGGACAAAGTCTGTGTCACCATCAAGCCGCCGCTGTTGCGCGGCGGTTTCATTGTTGCCGCCTCCGGTGCCGCCAAAGGCGATGATAGGACTGGCGATGCGGGCTTGGAGTTCCTCAAGTTCGGCTTGCCGTCTTCTCTCGAGCTCTTGAAGGCGCAGTTCTTCTGCCGTGGGACCGGTCGGTGCAGGCGTACTTGGGGTTTCCAGGCGTGCAAGCTCCAGATCGTTCTGCAGTCGCTGAATTTGACGGGCCCGTTCTTCCAACTCTTCGCGCAAGGCGGATTGCGTTGCTGCTGCCTCGCTGCGCAGGGCATCGATCTCTGCGCCCAGAGTATCCAGCGCCTCCGTGTCGACGGCAGGGGCCTCAGGTGCTGGCGCGTTGCGCAGTGCTTCAAGCTCGGACCGCATAGCGTCCATTTGCGCGCGGAGCTCTTCTGTCTCGCTGTCTGGTTCTGACACCGCTGGCGGCGGAGAAGTGTCAATTGGCGCAGGCGTGGGCTCGAGCGCACCGAAGCCCGGTCCCGCCGCTTGGAATTCATCCGGGGAGGCGGTTTCTAGGCTGTCGGGTTCAGAGCCGCCAGAGAACACCAACAAGAGACCACCAAGGGCGGCGATTGCCCCAATACCCAGGGCAATAGTGACAGCGGACGGCCGCGCCCTTCGGTTTTGTGGTTTTCCTTCAAGCGCTTCGAGGCGTTTCTTAAGCTCAGCAGTTTCACTCATTGTGGTTTGCCTCGCTCATCTCTTGGACGCAGATTTCGTCCTCGCCGAGCCTCAGAACCCATCGATCGCTGACACCTGATACACGGATCACGCCGTCTGGCCGCGCGAGCGCATTCACGCTGCGTTCATTGCCGTTTGACCAGCGAAAAATCGCAGGCAGCGGCGCGTTCGCGGCAAAGCGGAAATAAGTGAAGGTGCCGTCGTCCCAAATCTCGCGCGGAGTGATTTCGGACCGCGCGCTGACGCCATAGGCGTGGTTTGCAGGTTGGCTTGCTGCCACACGCGATTGCTGGGGAGCGGGCTCGGGATAGGTGAAGCGAATGACGTAGAAGGTTGGCGAGCTCGCCTCAGTGACGTTGAAATAATAGCTGCGTCGGTTGGTATAGACGGTGATGTTTGTATGAGCGCCGCGCGAGACGGGCTTGATCGCAAAAGCCTGACCGCCGGGCACACCGTCCAAAAGGAAGCCTTCAGTGTCGCCCGCAATGATCGAGCGGATGGTCTCACCCTGGCCGAATTCGATGCTAGTGACGTGAGTCAGGCTGGTGCGGATGCGGTAGACCTGCCCATCCTGATAGGTGGCCAGTCGGACGCGGGCATCATAAGGGCCTTGGCGCGGCTGCGTTTCGGCATAGACGGTGCCAGCAAGCGGAGCAATGAGGGCGAGGATAAGGAACAGGCGGCGCATGGGTTACTCCAAACGATCCGAGCGGATCGCGTATTCGGTGACGGTGAAGCCGAAAGGGTTTTGCCAGACATCGTCGATCGACCGGCTATTCTCCGGCTGAAATTCAAACATCAGCGTTGCAGTGAAGAGCCCATTTTGAGAGCCGCGCGGCGAGTTGAGCCGCTTGCGAAGGCGCACCTGAGCACGATTTGCGCTGATATGGGTGATCGACAGAACCTCGACTTCAAGCCGGGCATCTGTGCCGTAACTGTCGGGCGGATAGGCCTCATGGCCGCTGGTCCATAATGCACGCAACCCTGCGGCGGCTGCGCCGTTCGACTGGTCCAGGACCCGCCGCACACGCACGTCATTGTCGAGCTGATTGTATGTCTCTCGATCAATGACGTAGCGGTAGACCTGTGCCTCGATGATAGCGGGGCGTTCCGTGAGTGAGACCGCTTCAACCATGGCATTGGGGAGGGCCATGCCGGTTTCGCTATCAAAGGGCACGATCATGGGCGACGGGTCCACGTCGAACAGGGCAACGAGGGCAGCGGCGAGGCAACCTGCCATGCCAAACGCCATGCCTGTCAGCCCCAATTTCTGCCACAAGAGCTCGCGTCGTCGTGCGCCGTACACGAGCTCTTCTTCGATGATTTCTGCTTCACTGTTCATGGGTCAGTCCGCGCGCAGGTCTGGCAGGGTGAAGTCCATGTAGCGGCGTTCTTCAGCCAGCGTCGCGGCATCGACCACGCCGGATTGGCCCGCACCGACGGTCTGAATAGCTTCGAGCTCCCACATGCGCGTCATGGCAATCGCCAGCTCGGCCGTGACGCGAGTGTTGTGATCGACGGCTTCCTTGAGCGTTTCCATGTCCGGAATAAGCGAGACCAGTTGCTCGACCCGTTCGAGGGATTGCGCGGCCTCTTCATAGCTGTTTTCAGCCGCCGCCGACATCACCGCGCCGGTGCTTGCCTGACTGGCGATACGCTCTGCCCCCGGATTGCCGCTGCTAGCCATGTCGGACAGGCTGTCTTGATCAAACCCGGCATCCTCGAGGGCTTGCGTCATGCGGCCTTCCATTTGAGGGGCTGCATTGCCGATCAGGCCGCTGAAATCGCCACTCTGGATTTGCCGGATGGTGCCGAGGAGATCGCCGAATTCCTGATCGAGCAGGCCGTCAAGATCACCACCCATGGCCATCTCAATGATATCCGTCGCGCCGGTCAGGGCCGCGTAGGTCTCGTTGAGCGTGTCGAGTTGCTGCTGCACCAGATCGAGCTGTTCGAGAAGCGTGTCGAGCTGGTCGGTCTGGATCCCGAAATCCTCCAGCATCTGCTGCAGCTGGCGAATTTCCTGCGCGATGTTGCGTGTGTCGACCGTCGGCACGCCTTGAGCAGTTGCAGGAGACGCAACCAACAATGCGCAGGTGGCTACGGCAGAAAGAAAGCGGATCATCGGAGGGCCTCCAGATCGAATTGCATGAAGTCTTGTTCTCGTGCCTGCGCGGCTGCCATGGCCAGCGCTTCGGCGCTGAGCGGACGGGTATGGGTGGCCTTGAGGCGCGTGCGGATCGCGATCAGGCGAGCGAGCTCGGCCCGAGCGTAGGTATTGAGCGACATGGCCGCGTGAATGTCGTCGGTTTCGCCAATGCGGGTGATGATGTCCTGCACCCGAAGCGCAGCCGCTTGCACGGAGATTAAGGAGTAATCGCCATAGACCCCTGCGCCGAAAGAGGTGAGGCTCATGGTGGAGTTGGCGAGCAAAACTGGATCAATGGTGCCAAGCGCGTCGACGCCGCCAACGCGGGCAAGGTAGAGATTGTAGCGCTCTGGGATCACCTGAACGTAGTGTTGGGTTTCCGCAAATGGCGGCACGCCGCCATAGCGTTGCACATTTCCGGGACCGGCGTTGTAAGCGGCCAGCCCATGGATGATGTTGCCATCAAACATGGCCAGCATCTGCCCCAGATAGCGTGCGCCGCCGGTGACCTGGATGTAGGGGTTTTCGTAATAGGCCGGGTAAATCCCGAGATCCTGTGCGGTGCCGGGCATGATCTGGGTCAGGCCGAATGCGCCGACAGGGGAGCGCGCGCCGATGGTGAAACGGCTTTCTTGCCAGATCAGCGCCTGCAACAGACAGCGCCACTGCTTGGGTGATAGACCCGCTGCGCGCACGCCAGACATGCGATGCGTTTCTTGCGCGGCACGAATGATCAGCTCTTCAATCGATCCCGAGGCATCGCCGAACATCTGGGCTGCGCCTGGGTTCGGGTCGACCGAACCATAGAGCGTGTCTGCGGCGCTTTCAGGTGATGAACCAGCTTCTAGGCTTGCGACCTGTGCGCCGGAATTCCCTCTGGCCAACGTGGTGGCATTGAGGATGTCTTCCAGCGCCTGGAGTTGTTCTTGCTCAAGCTCTTCAAGCTCTTCCTCTTTGGTTAACCGATCCCGTTGCAGCGCCAGATCTTGTTCGCTTTGCTGCAACACGCGCTCGCGCTGCAGGAACATGCCCGCATCAAAGGTCGGCACGCCTTGGGCATAGGCCATTGGCGCGGCGAACCACACCAAGCCCGCAAAGATATGCAGGCGGTGCCTACTCACCGAGACCACCAATCGGCCCAAGCAGTTCAAAATTGCAGTTGCTGCGGCTGACCTCGGCAAAGGAGCTGAAGCATTCGGCTTCAGACGGCCGATATTCCGCGCAGGCTGTCAGGGTCAAAAGGGTGAGGGTCAGCACGCAAAGTCTACGCATCAATCTGTCTCCAAAAATCGAGGTTCTGGCGATAATCCGCGCCCACCAGCGCTTCGCCTTTTTCCATGCCGCCAAGGATCGTGAGGTAGGGGCCGAGCGCGCGGAGATCAGCGTCGATCACCACCGATCCTTGATCATCACGCACCAGCGCCAGACGGGAATTGCTGCCTGTGCTGAGCAGAACGCTGAGCTCTTTTTCAGTGAGGCCCAGCAGAGTGTAATCGCTGGCCGAGGCGCGGATGTTGGGTAGCAGAAGCTGCGTCGGCACAGCCTCGACGATCGTTTTGCCAGTGCGGGTTTTCTCAAGCTGGCTTGCGTATTGGGTCATCATCACGACAACCGCGTTCTGTTTGCGCGCCGTGACCAGCCAGTTGCTGAGCCGATCTGCGAAATACGGGTTGTCGAGCGCTTTCCAGGCCTCATCGATGATGATCAATGTCGGCTTGCGGTCCTCGATGACGCGTTCCACCCGCCGAAACAGGTAAGAGAGGACAGCCATGCGTTCCTTTTCGCTTTCGCTGTCGAGAATGCCGGTAAGGTCGAAGCCCACGACATCACCATCGAGCGAGAAGGTATCCTCAGCACTTTGCCCGAAGATCCAGCCATATCGACCGTCTGCGGTCCATTCCTGTATCCGCTCAAACAGGTCCCCTTCATCTGCCCCCGCCACAAACAGCGAGGCCAGATCCTGCCAGTTGCGCAGGGCGGCATCGCTCGCCCCGGCGTTCTGGCGCACCACTTCTTGGATGCGATTGATCTGAACAGGGCTCAGGGGCTTGTCAGCGCGATGCAACAGCGTGGCCAGCCAATCAGACAGCCAGGTTTGGCCGCGCCCATCAATTTCGGTGCGGAGCGGGTTGAGGCCGGTTGCTTCACCCGCCTTGATGGCGCTGTAGCGCCCGCCATTGGCCCGTACCGCCATTTCCATGCCCGCGCGATAGTCGAACACAAACACGCGCGCGTCGCAGCGCCGCGCTTGGGTCATCAGAAAAGCCGACAGTACCGACTTGCCAGAGCCAGGACGGCCAAGGATCAAGGTATGCCCGCCGGTCGGCTCTTTGTCCGGCTGTCCGGCTTCGTGGTAGTTGAATAGGAAGCCTGAGCGTTCAGGCGTCGGGAAGAGAGTAATCGGCTTGCCCCAAGGCACTTGGTGACCAGGTTTGCCCAGTTGACCACGATGAAGCGCCGCGAGGTCGGCAAAGTTCGTGTTGGTGATGGCGGCTTTGCGGCTGCGCATCTGCCCGTTCCCCGGATGCTGCGCGAAATAATGTGTCCGAGCCGCAAAACTCTCGTTCACAAGATTGACGCCTTCACTGGCCGCGATGTTGCGCACCTCGGCTGCAATGGCCTCCAGCTTTTCTTCGGTCTCTGCAAAGATTGTGGCCGTCATGTGATGATCGCCAAAGCTCAGCCGCTTGGATTCCAGATCGTCCAGCGCGTCGACCAGTTCTTCCGCAAGGGATATCGCGCCATCATCGCTTGCTTTCATCAAGCGCTGTTGCCGTTTGATCCGGCTGGCCATGATGTTGCTATTGATCGGCGTAAAGGAATGCGTGACGACCATGTCGACAGGCAGGTTCAGCTCATCGAACATCGTGCAGCTGGTTTTGGCCGGGTAGGTCTTGATGGCAAAGCTGGTGCCGAACCGCTTACCTGCCGTCCCATCGTCCAACGTGAAGCCTCGCCCCTGAAACGTGACGCGGGCGTTGGCTACATCTTCGGCAATGACGCCAAATCGCGATTTTGCGAAGAGCGAACGCTCCTGGCCAATATTGAGCGCCCCGAGGAACCCGAGTAGCTCGCCGCTTTCAGCGCCCAGCAGGCGCGGGTTCATCTCAGCAAATGACGACAGTAAAAACCCGACGACCTCCTCGAGCTTGCGCAGTTGTTTGGATGTTTGGTCCTTCATCTGTGCGATGGAGTCTACACGTTTCAGACGGAGCCGCGCGCCGAGAGGGGGGCGTTTCAGCACCGTGAGCGTGAGTGTTTTGTCTCGAAGGCCTGCCTGTGCCATTGCTGATTGCCAGCGAGTGTCCAGCGTTTGGGCAAAGCCATCGTGGGGCATCGTTGGCAAGGCGCTCTCGATCGCTTTTGAGACCTTGTGCACATAGAAACTGTACTCTGGCCCGATCTGGGCGATGATTGCAGCAAAGAGCGCACGGATCTTCTCCAAATGCGCGTCATCGCAGGTCATGCTGTTGACGCCGTCAAGGCGGATGCACTGGAACAGAGCATTGCCGCGCGTGCGGATCGTCACGCCATCCACGAGACTGACATAGGGCAGCATGCTGGCCATTGGGCGCTCTTTGCGCGCCCAGTTTGGCAGTGTTGCAAGATCATCGGAAGGATCACGGAGCATAGCTGTCCCCCGAATGGATCTTGCGGTTTGGGGTGGGCGGCGTCTCCTGCAGCGCTGTGACCATCACCTCAAGAAAGGCTGGATCCCAGTCAGCGGCTTTCCACAGCGCGGGATAGGCCAGAGCGGCGATGATGATCACCGGCCAGCTCTGGACCCACAGAAACAGCAATACAAACCCGAAGAGCCAGACCATGGCGTACATGATCGGCAAGCCGATGAGCTTTGGCGGCCGGATCAGGCCGAGGAAGAGGCGGGTTTGCGTTGCCATGTCGAATTTACGCGCCCCAGATGGCGGTCACGATGGTCGGTGCGGCTGCGATGCCTGCAATGGCGACCAGCACCCAGAGGGCTTGGCGGAAATCCAGAATGCCAAAGAGCCAGGAGAGGAACACGCCAATCAAGGCCAGGGTGCCGATCACAATGCCCAGGGGGCCGGTGATCGTGTCGACAATGCCTTGAAGAAGGTTTTGCACCGGGGAGAGATCGATGCTCTGTGCAAAGGCCGGGTTGGCAATCATCAAGCTGGCCAGAGCCAGCGACAGGATCGTGCGGAATTGAATGTGCATCAGGAGGCTCCAGTCAGTCGGTCACGCACGGCCATGACCCGGCGCACGTGGTTTTGGGTTTCTCGATAGGGAGGAATGCCGCCATAGCGCGCGACCGCGTCTGGCCCCGCGTTGTAGGCAGCGAGTGCGAGTTCGGGCGTGCCAAACTGCGCCAACAACATCAAAAGGTAGCGGGCAGAGCCGTCGAGGTTTGCCTGCCAGTCATGCGGATCCACGCCGAGCTGCACGGCCGTTGCGGGCATCAACTGTCCAAGCCCAATCGCACCTGCGGTGCTGCGCGCATTCGGACGATAGGCGCTTTCAATCTCGATATTGGCTTGAAAGAGCGCCTGCCACTCCGTCACCGACAGCCCGGCGCGGCGCAACGCCGGGTGCCCGCCATATCGATGCGCGGTGCTTTCAAGTGCTGCGAGGATTTCGGGGCGGGGAACTGCGCGGGCGGGTTCAGGAGGCGGCGCAGGCTCAGTTCCAGCGAATACAACCAGCTCTAGTGGGTTTGCACCAATCCCGTCGACATAGCTCTGTGCAAAACCTGATTGGGGTGCTTTGGTTTCCAACTGGCCATCGGCTCGCATGGAAAGAACGAAGCCTTCGGAATAGGCGGGGGCAGCAAGAAATGCCGCGAGAACGGAAAGTAGCTTAGCCCGCGTCGTCCAACGTGTGAGAGGCGATCTTGCCTTCGAACATTGGGATCGAGACGATCGAAACGCCAAGGCCCGCGAGGAAGCTGGATAAGCCGTTGATTGTCTTGAACTCTCGGGGCGCCATGTTGTTGCGCGCTGTAACGAGCAGGCGACGCGTCTCGCCATCAGGCGAGACGCAATGCACGGTCCAAACTCCGGACCACTGAGCACCTGTACGTTTGGGCGTAACCCGGCACACAACATCCGCCGAATGACCCTCGGCAAGCAGCGTGCGCAGCCCGTCTTCACTGACAACATTAGGGGCGTCTTGCATCAAATTCATAGGATCGAGCCTTGCAGAATTGTGCATTAGCCCGGCAGTCCCTCATGGACTACCGAACCGATACAATATTATAATCTTGCAATCAATAGGTGCAATATGAGTTGTTGCGCCCTTCATGCGTTGAAACAAATTTACTGCAACGGAGTGGCTGAGCCAAGATAATATGGCGCTTTTGAAACAAACATGGGCGGTTATGATCGTTCTGAGCTGGGGTTCTGCCGCGATTGCGGGCACTTGTTTGCCGCCTACGCCGCCTTGGATGCCGACCAATACCGACGACGTGCGGGCCTATGCGGACCTGTTGAGGCGCGATGCGGAGACGTATTTTACCGATGTCGAGCGGTACTTCCGTTGCCTAGATCAGCAGAGGCGAGAGGTCTTCGAACAAGCGCGCGTGGTCAGTGGAGACTATGCGCGCGTTTTGGAGTTGGAAGTGAGCAAGTCTGAATAGCGCCTTGTTCGGCCTAAAAATATCGGCCCTTAGCAAGTGTTTTTCCGGAAGTCGTCAACGTGGACATCCGGGCCGCTTGTTCTTCGATCTCGCTTAAGACATCAACATATTCGAACCACAATCGAAAGGAATCAAATTGCCGAACCGTCCGTTTGCTCCAAGGTCAAAAAACTCTCTATTGGTTGTCGTCCTGGCATCGATTTGTGTGTATTCGACCGCTTCAAACGCCCAAGATGAGCTTGGTGCAGGAATTGTCAAACTCCAAGAGTCTCTGAACGTAATTGTTGGCGATGGCAGTTTTGATCAAGTGGACGAAGAATATTGCCGGGGTGTTCTTTGGACAAGCAATGTTACTGATAAGCAGGAAATAGAGGATCGGCTTAGTCGCCTGAGTGACAAAGACTTTGGCGTAATGAATCTAACTGGCCAGATACAAAGCTACCAAGAAAAGCGGTCCGAATTCCTGTTTCTCTACAATCTTGCCCTTGATCGCGAAGGGACTGTTGAACTTCCCCGTGAGTTGTATCCTGACGCAGATCAGTTCTCTTCGGCGTGTTCCATTATAGTGAGACAGCAAATGGAAGATCCAGAGTTTGCGCAAATCGCGGAGTCTGCGAGAAGCCAGGCATCATTTAGTGTAATCAGCGATTTGCTATACGAACTACTTCGAGAGCGCGCGCGGTAAGGTCGACCTTCAACATAATCGGTAACCGATGTGCTTGGGGCCACGTTGTGGCCGTTAAGAGCACTTTGAGCCAACGTTCCCGCCGTTCAGTTTATTTGAGTAGTTGAGTTCTTCGGCAGGGCTAACTTCGTGAAGCGCGGCCTGCGTCTCGCCGTTATCCCACTGATACAGTAGACCAATTTCTTTGCCAGTCCTGATACACTTAATACGGCCGATGGCTTCAGCCGTCGTGCGAACACTCTCAAGTTTGGGCAAAACTAGCCCCTCTCGTTAAACAATTCCTTGGGGGCAACATCGAGGGCAAGCGCAATCTGCTCCAGAATATCGATTGATGCTGAATTCTTGGCGAGTTCGATCTCGCTGATGTAGCTGCGGTCCACGTCCGCAGCCAAAGCTAGTTGTTCTTGGCTCATACCTTTGGAATTTCTTAGATTCCGGATGTTTAGCCCTACTTGTTCCCTCAATTTCATGGCCTGTATTCGGCCAGATCACAAGAAGTGCTCTACGGAATATATTCCACAAAACGCGCGCGAACATCATAAACCCCATGCTCGCATATGGTGTGAAGGTTGAGGTTGGAGCTATTGTGTCAATAATGCAGTAATGTAATCAAAAGGTACTAATTGATATGCAGTGCAAACTTATCAGGAATTGGACTGCCGGAGTGGCTTTGGCTTTGCTTTCAACCGTGGCCCCGCAGGCGGCTAAGGCCTATCAGGTTGACTGCGCCATTTTGCTTTGCCTGGCAGGTGGGTGGCCTGCTTCAGCAGAATGTGCCCATGCCCGTGCCGTGTTTATCCGCCGGATCACGCCCTGGCCGATTGAGCCGCCTTTGCAGATCTGGCGCTGCCCTATGGGCGTTTCTGAGCGCGCGCCTTTGCAAAGCACGGCCCCTAAGATCTGGGAGGCCAGCAACCACAATGGTCAGACACTCGCCCAAGTTATTCAGGCTCAGGTGGCTGAAGGCAGTGCCGATATCGACATCAGCGGTCTGGAGTTTGATTTTGTCCGCTCGATCCGCGTCTGGGATGTGCGGTACTACAGCCATCGCGAGCGCGGTCGCGACGATGATTGCTCTGAGAGCTACAACATGCGTCTCGGGACCTACGGCACGCAGGGCGAATTCGGCTGGCAACGCACGACACCAGCCGCCGCCCCGCAATGGGTTCTGCCGTCACGGCGCTGTTCGTCGTCAAATTGGCGACGAGGCGTCGGTGTGGAATGGGAAGATCACGAAGGCAACCACGGATATGAGTGGGTGGCCTACTAATGCCTGGTGCCCCTTTTTCCGTTCCCGTTTTGTCGTTTGGTGATTTGTGCTGTTGTTCGACAACGAGGGAAGGAAGAGCATCCAAGGAAAGGTTCGTCGTTTTGCCCCAGTCGGAGAACCATGGTGCCTTGATTGCATGTTGGACATTTCGCCCCTTCAGCTATGGGGTCTTTTAGTCGAATGGATTTCGCCGCAGAAGCGCTGCCTCCACCAACCGAAAGTAGTCGCTTGGTATAATCACATTCTGGATGCGCGCTGCACGCTTCAAACGGTCCAAATCTTCCGTTCTTTTGGCTGAGTGTGCCAGCCCCGCATTTTGGGCAGACCTTCAACGTAGCCTTTTCGCCTTTGATCTCGGTGTGCCCGTCTTTGGCGAGCTCAACGACAAACCGCGAAGGCTTGTCCTGCAATGTATAGATACGCGTTTGCCGGCGGGAGCGTGTCAGGGCAACATAGAAAAGGCGGCGCTCCTCAGCCAGTGGGAAGTCATCGGGCTCTGGCATCGCGAGCTGCAATGCGGGATCGTCAACTATTTGGCTTGGAAACCCCATCAAGCCTTCGGTGACATTGAGAAGCATCACATAGTCAGCCTCGAGGCCTTTTGCGGCATGGGCAGTAGAATAACTGAGCTCAAGTTGATCGCCATAGGCGCGCTTCCAACTGTTGAAGCTGGCGGGCTTATCCTTGTGATAACGGCCCAAGAGCATGATGGTGATTTTGTTGCCGTCGGGAACGTCAAGCTGGCCATTTTTGGCGGCACCATGCAGCTGCCTAAGATCTTTCTCGATGCGCTCAAGAGCGCCACTCATCGTCTCAGCTGCAAATGTATGAAGCCCGGCTCTTTCATAAGTGTTGGTGGTTTCAACGGACTTTTTTATTTGGATCGGATTCTTCTGGATGAAGTCGCTGGATGCTTCGCACAAAACCTGAGGGCATCGGAACGTTTTGCTTAGTGTGAGCTGTGTGGCGTTCGGGAATGTTCGGGCGAAACCGGTCATAACGGAAATATCGGCACCAGCGAAACGATTGATCCCTTGCCAGTCGTCGCCAACAACGCACAAGCTTGCGGAAGTCCCTGCGCTTTCTATGAGGGCTTTGAGTAAACGCAACTTAGCCTGAGAAACATCCTGAAACTCGTCCGCAAGAACCATGTTGAAGGGGCTTTGATATGTCCCTTCTTTCAGGTGCTTGATTGCATCGAGCAACATGTCATCGAAATCGATGCAGTTTTCGTCAGCAAGACGCTGCTGCCATTCCTCGGCGACTCTTTCGTATAGTTTAACGAAGCGCGTTAGCCGGTCGCGGTGGCCACGCTCATGACCAGCAATCTTCTGGTGCAAGTCCCTCGGGCTCAGTCCATTGCTTTTGACATGCTGCTGGAACGCACGGATCGTCGAAGCTAGTTGCTTGGTTGGAATTGGCTCTTGGCCGGTGGATTTGCGGTTTTCGTCGAACTCCAGAACTTCGCCGTGTTTCTCCAGTTCGGATTTCAGCCGATCTAGGTCATTACCGTTTCGCAAGCCATGCGAGGTGGTTTCGAATAGCTGGGTTCCTTTTTCGTCGTGTAGCTCCCTTTTCCAGAGGACACCCGAAACATAATCGCCGGAAAAATGGGCCGGTGCCTTGCCATCCGCGTCTAGCGCAAAATGCTCGTGGTAAAGGTGCAAGCGGGGGTAATAAAAGTCAGGATGGTATTGGGAGTGCTCTGCTGTGGCAGTGTCGTGTTCGTATGCTCGTTCGTACTCATATGGCACGCCGTGGTAGAAGAGAAAATCGCAGATCATGCGCTCTTCTTGGCTCTTAACCAGTTTCCCGTCTGCCGTTGGAATGCTGCCTTTACCTATGACGTCGGTTTGCGGTTGTTTGAGGTTGTCCCACTCATCAATGCCGCGACCGTAGACTGTTCTGAACAAATCCCAGTCAAGCCGGAAGCAGGGATCGCGTTGGCGAAGATCTTCTACAATTTCTGAGATGGCTTGAACGTCTTTGCCTGGTTCAACCCAGTCAGCCAACCTTGGCTTTCGCCCGGTGCTCTTTCCGATTACCTCCAGGCCGAAAGCATTGAATGTCTTTACATTAATGCGTTTAACATTGGGAAAATCACCAAGGCGTTCTTTGATACGAACTTCCAGTTCGTCCTTTACAGATCGGTTGAACGCAAGAATCAAAATCTCCTCAGGTGGGACTAGGCCTTCTTTTAGCGCGTACCCAACACGCGCAACGATCGTTGATGTTTTCCCGGATCCTGCCGCAGCAACGATTTGGAGCGCATTGTCCATGCAGATGCAGCAATCCATTTGCTCATCGGTAAGAGGGTTCCGCTCAACTGACGAAAAAAAATTGCTCAATCGGTCTTTCTGTTTTTTGATTAAGGCGGCGTTGGCCGCATTGAACTCTTTCAAAAGCGCCTTCTGAAAACGTGGATGCTGCGAAGTGGGTTCAGCTTCTTCGCTCCCGTTCTTAAATGGTGGAAAGCGTCGGATAATGCTCTCGGCCGCACCTTTAGGTACCCACTTATCTGGGTCAACTTCGCCTTCCCACTTTGCTCGCCAAGCGGAGTATTCAGAGTCTTTGGTTATTGAAAGCGTTGGCTCAATTAGCTTTAAGCTAGCGCGCGCCAATTTGGGGCCGGGGTCTTTCGATTGCCCTTTGCCACCAAATAGCAAGCCGCCGAGTACGGCCGTTCCAATAATCCACTCAATCAATTCGAGCTCTTTCCTGCGTGCTTAGCCGCGCTCGTTCTTCGCATCGCCGCGTTCAATAGCAACCATCCGCGTTACTATCTCGTTGGCAATTGTTTCGTAGAGCGCCGCTTGGCGCTCCCTCGCTGAACCCGGTTTGGGCGTTCTGCGTCGTATTCTTTTGGCAAGCCAATAAAGAAGCCTTGCAGCAGGATCGGTGACGTTTTCCGGTACAGGAGCCGGATAGTTTTCTTCGAGGAGGGCAACGACCTCAGCATTCATGCTGCGATGGTTAGCCTCAGCCGCGAGGCGTATTCGATCGCGCAGGCCGCCTGGCAGACGCACGATGAATTTATCCTGATTTTGAGAGCTTTGTTCTGGCATAGTGGCACTGTGCCATAAAAAGCAATTGACGCAATAGTGGCTAAGTGCCACTAACAGGTTGTGGTTTCAACCTGGAGGCGTTTCATGAAAAGTCGAAAACCAATGCAGCTTCGGCTTCCACAAGAGCTCAAAGAGTGGATCAAGGCGGAGTCAGATCGCAATGGAAACTCCCAAAATTCAGAAGTGATCCGCGCCATTCGCGCGGCGAAAGACAGGCGGTCCACACTCGGATCAGTTGGAAATATCAATATGGATCAGGGTGATAGTGTGCGTTTTTAACGATTAAGAGAGGTGTCGATCAGATGACCAAAGCAAGTGTACAGACAAAGGCGAGGCAGGCAGCCTCCGCCTTCATCCGCGAGGCGCGGGAGGCAGGTTGGCAGCGGGCAAAATTTGAGATCAAGCCTGATGGCAGTGTCATCGTCGATGCCAACATGGTCGCGCCAGAGGCGGCAGACGACTTTCTCAACGGTGACCTGAGAATGGGCGAATGACTCGCAAGAGCTTGCCCAAATACGTCTACAATGACCGGGGATATCTCCGGTTCATCCGGCGTTCGCGCGGTATCTCGGTCATGATGCACGAGGAAGCGGGCACGCCGGAATTTTGGGATCATTACAATCGCCTGCTGAAAGGAAAACCAGCGCCTGCGCCGGTGAAACGCAATTTTGAGGCGTTGATCCTTAGCTACTACGAGAGCGACGCCTACAAGAAGCTGAAGCCCCGGACGAGATCCGACTATCGGCGATACATCAGCCACATTCGTGAGATCTGGGCCGACAAAGACCCGGCCAGGATCGAAACCCATCACATTTATGAATTGCACCGGGCCAATGCGGATCATTGGCGGCAAGCCAACTATCTTGTCCAAGTCATGGTCGTCCTGATGAATCACGCCCGATTGATTGGCTTCATCAAGAAAGAGCACGGCAATCCGGCAAAGGGCATCCCGCTTTTCAAGCAGCAGAGCGACGGCTGGGAGCCGTGGCCAGATGATGTTCGGGCCGAGTTCGAAGCGCTGGCTTCAAAGAGGGCGCGGCTGGTTTACGAGCTTTGCGTTGGAACAGGCCAGCGTATTGGTGATGTCGTGAAGATGAAATGGGAGCACTTCTCCGATGAAGGATTCGATTTCACGCAGGGCAAAACCGACAAGCCACTTTGGATCCCGCTCACCGACCGCCTGAAAGCCCATCTCGACGGGCTTGCACGAACGGACGGCACTGTTGTGACCGACGCCAAGGGTCGACCAGTGAGCTACCGGATCGTTGCTGAGGAAATGCGCACCAACAAAAAGAAGATGAAGCACGAGAGGGCGAGCTACTACAAAACGCACGGGCTCAGGAAAAATGCGACGATCGAGCTGTATCTGGCTGGATGTGATGACGAGATGGTCAAGGCGGTCACCGGCCATTCAGGCGTCGAGATGCTGAAAAAGTACGGTGGGCCGATCCGGCAAAGAGAGCTCGCTAAGCGCGCTCAAGAGGCAAGAAATCAAATGGAACGAAGCAAGACCGAAACGTGAAAGTTTCAACGGTTGTTTCAAAAATGGCAGTGAAGGAGAGGAAGGATGACGCAAGTCATTGATTTTATTGGAGGCGAGTACCGGAATCGAACCGGTGTACACGGATTTGCAATCCGCTGCGTAACCACTCCGCCAACTCGCCGCCTGTGGTCGTGGCACTGCTAACGGATCATTTAAGCGGCTGCAAGATGCGACTTGCGGGAAAGTGCATGCTAGCCGTTGCTGACAGCCCCGCGATGTGGCACATCTGTTTGAGAAGAATCTGAACGTATGAGTTTAGCTGATGAGTGATTTCACTGCCCGCCGCACAATGATGGTCGATACACAGGTCCGTCCATCCGATGTGACCAAATTTCCAATCATTGACGCCATGTTGACGGTACCGCGCGAGGACTTTGTGCCAGCGGCCCGGCGCGAGGCGGCTTACCTGGGCGAGAACCTGGATTTGGGGCAGGGGCGGGTTCTGTTGGAGCCGCGCACTTTGGCGAAAATGCTGGATGCCCTGGCGATCGGGAACAGGGAAATGGTGCTCGATCTGGGGTGCGGCATGGGATACTCGGCCGCCGTTATCGCCCACATGGCCGAGGCCGTTGTCGCCGTCGAGGAAGATGAATCCATGGCTGCCGAGGCGCAGGAAGCCCTGACCGCGGCAGGTGCGGACAATGTGATTATGCATGTCGGCCCGATTGCCGAAGGTGTGGCGCAGCATGGACCATATGATGTGATTGTGGTCGAAGGCGGCGTCGCCACACTGCCAGATGCGATTTTGGACCAACTCAAGGATGGTGGCCGCATTGCCTGTCTGTTTATGGAGGGGCAATTGGGCGAGGTTCGGATTGGCTACAAGCGCGGCGATCAGGTGAGCTGGCGCATGGCGTTCAACGCGGCAGCCCCTGTGTTGCCGGGGTTTGAAAAGACGGCTGAATTCCAGCTTTGAATTTCGGGCACCTGTCAGGTGCCGATTGTATTGAAATAGTAAGAGGCGTTCGAAATGCGGTCTGCAAAAACATCGTTCAAATCGCGATTGCTGGGCGGGGTTCTGGCGGTTGCTGCCGGATTTGCAGTGCCGCAGGCGGTCACGGCAGAAACGCTCGCGGATGCGCTTGTCGGAGCCTACAAACACTCCGGCTTGCTGGAGCAGAACCGTGCCCTGCTGCGGGCCGCTGACGAGGATGTCGCCATCGCTGGATCGGCGCTCAAGCCGGTTGTCCGTTGGACTGCCGCCGCCACGCAGAGCTTTGGCCAGGTGCGCACTGCCGCCACGGGCGGCGCTGTTGCGAATGACGATTTGACCGCGTCGCTGAACCTGATTGCAGAATTGCTGATCTACGACGGTGGTGCACGGAAATTCCGCGTTGAGGCCACCAAGGAAACGGTTCTGGCGACCCGCGATGCGCTGGTGAATGTAGAGCAGCAGGTACTTTTACGGGCCATCGCCGCCTATATGGGCGTGCTGGAAGCCTCTGAATTTGTAGCTCTTCGCACCAATAACGTCCGACTGCTGACACAGGAATTGCGCGCCGCCCGCGACCGGTTTGAAGTGGGCGAAGTGACCCGCACCGATGTTGCCCTTGCCGAAGCACAGCTTGCTCAGGCCCGCAGCGGTCTGGCGGGTGCGCAGGGCGACCGGCTTCGCGCGATCGAAGAATATCGCAATGCCGTCGGCCGCAAGCCCGGCCAGTTGCGGGCCGCGCCGCCATTGCCGTCCATCAGCGAAAGCGTTGATGCAGCCAAAGCCTTGGCCGTGCGTGTGCATCCCCTGCTTTTGTCCGCACAGCATCAGGTGGCTGCCGCTGATTTGCTGACCCGCGCTGCCGAAGCGGATATGTCGCCGCAGGTGAGCCTGAACGGGCGGCTCGGCTTGAGCGAAAACCTAAGTTCCAGCGACTTTAACCACAGTGTGTCTATCGGGATCGAGCTGGGACAGACGATCTATCAAGGTGGCCGTCTGTCCGCGGGCGTACGGCAGAACAAAGCCCGCAGCGATGCGCAGCGGGCGAACCTGCATACTGTTCGTCATGATGTGCAACAATCGGTTGGCAACGCCTATGCCAACCTCGCATCGGCCCGCGCACAATTGTCCGCCTCCGAACGCCAGATTCGCGCCGCGCGCATCGCCTTCCGTGGCATCCGCGAAGAGGCCGCCTTGGGCGCACGGACCACGCTGGATGTTCTGGACGCCGAACAATCCTTGCTGGACGCGCAGTCCCTGCAGGTCTCGGCCCGCGCCAACCTTTATGTGGCGGCCTATACATTGCTGTCCGCCACCGGTCGTTTGACGGTCAAGGATCTCAAACTGCCCGTGCAGACCTATGATCCTGCGGCCTATTATAATTTGGTCAAAGACAGCCCGGCCAAACGCTCCAAACAGGGCAAACAGTTGGATAAGGCGCTCAAAGGTATCCTTAAAAACTGACCAATTGTAACCAACCATTGTGAGAATCCGGTGTTCGCGTTAAACTGGCGAGCGAGGAAAGAGTGGTAATGATATGTCCGACCCCGTCACAAATGCCGAGGTAGAAGATGTTTTGTCTTCGATCCGGCGTCTGGTTTCAGAAGACAAACGCCCGATGCAGGCCTTCAAAGAGCCCGAGCCCAAAGAGGCAGAACCAAGCGACCGCTTGGTGCTGACGCCCGCCTTGCGGGTGGCGGATTCCCCGGCTGAGAAGGAAGCTGAACAGAGCGCCGAAGCGCCGCAGTCGGCAGATGAATTTGCGCGAAACCTCCAGCAGATAACTGCCGCAGCAGAGACCGCTCAGGCAGGGACCGAAAGCGCCGGGAAAAACCATGACAGCGCGTCAACGGATGCGGACCTGCACAAATTGTTCGAAGACGCGCCATCACACGAAGACAACACTGCGCCGGATCAGGATTACTCGGATGATCCTTACGGTTTTGCAGATGATGCAGATGATGCAGGCGCTGATGGTGTCGATGATGAACAATCCTGGCTGCGCCGCATGCCGGAAGACGACGAGGCTTCCGAGGGTGATGCTTCCGATGGTAATGACGCGCCCGTGGGCACCGCGTCCCTGACCGCAAAAATCGAGGCGCTGGAAACCGCAATTGGCAATATTTCCGACACCTGGGAACCTGACAGCCCGGGCGAGGATGAATATTCCGGCACCGATGCCCCCGGAATGGCGTGGGAAGACGAGGCGGGCGATCAACCTCAGACCGCCCAGCAGCCAGAGCCATCTCGGGACACTCAAAGTGATCTAACCGCTGTGATGGAAGATGCTTCGGACGATGAAGAAGACGCATCACCTGGTATTTTTGCCTCAACACGCCATCACGCGGCGGATGCGCCCGATCGGGCCGAAGCTTCTATGCGTAGTCCAGACGTTCTGGTGACCCCGCCGCCGGTGGAGCAGACCGCCACTGCGGCGGTTGAGGACGATTTTGAATACGGAGCAGACGATCAGGTGATCGACGAAGAGGCACTGCGCGATCTGGTGTCTGAGATTGTCCGTTCAGAATTGCAGGGCGCTTTGGGTGAGCGGATCACCCGCAATGTCCGCAAATTGGTGCGCCGTGAAATTCACCGTGCCTTGACCGCACAGGAAATGGAATAGCGCAGCTTAACGCGCTATTTCGCCAGCCACCGATAGCATCAGATCGACGTCCATGTAACGTTCGACGTGATCGGCCAGCGCATCAAGTGCGGCTTCGACGCCGGCTTCGAACACCACAGATGACGTGCCGCCCAGCTCCTCCAAGAAAGCGGCCCGGAAGGCATCCGAGCTGAAGATCCCATGCATATAGCAGCCCCGCACGCGTCCATCGACACTGGCAGCGCCCTCGGGGCGGCCAGCGAAATCAAGCCACGCACGGCCCGTGTCCGGCCCAGATGTTTCGCCGATGTGGATCTCGTAGCCGTCAAGGGAAGCGCCGCTTTGTGGATGGGTGCCGGACTTCAGCGACAAATGTTTGACCGGCGCCATCACCGTTTCGATGTCCAGATGCCCAAGGCCCGCAACCTCTGACGGTTCGCCCTCAATCCCGTGCGGATCGGCAATGCGCTGGCCCAACATCTGATAGCCGCCGCAGAGGCCAAGAACATGCCCGCCGCGCCGGATATGTGCGGCAAGATCAATATCCCAGCCCTCGGCGCGGAAGGCGGACAGATCGGCGATAGTTGCCTTGCTGCCCACCATCAACACCAGATCTGCATCGGCGGGCAGGGGGCTGCCCGGCATGATCATCCGAAGATCGACGCCTGGCTCTGCGGCCAGCGGATCAAGATCGTCAAAGTTTGAGATGCGCGGCAGACGCGGCACCGCGATCACGATCCCGTCGCCGTGTGATCTGGCCCGCGCGGGCAAGTCCATCACATCCTCGGCGGGCAGGCGGTGCGCCTGATCAAACCACGGGATCACACCCAGCGAGGGCCAGCCGGTGCGCCGGGCGATGTCGTCGCGCCCCGCATCAAACAAGCTGCGGTCACCACGAAACTTATTGACGGCAAAGCCCCGCACCAATGCGTTGTCCTCCGCGTCCAGCACGGCCTGCGTACCGACGATCTGCGCGATCACGCCGCCCCGGTCGATATCGCCCATCAAGATCACCGGGACATGCGCCGCGCGGGCAAAGCCCATGTTGGCAATGTCACCCGCCCTCAGATTGGTCTCGGCGGGGCTTCCGGCCCCTTCGACGATGATCAAATCGCACCCCTCGGCCAGACGATGAAAGGACTGCAACACCGCGGGCATCAGGGCGTTCTTGTTCTTGCCAAAGGCGGCGGCCTCTTGATGTCCGGCAATCTGCCCCTGCACGATCACCTGTGCCCCCGTAGCGGTCTGCGGCTTGAGCAGGATCGGGTTCATATCCGTGTGAGGCGCGACGCCCGCCGCACGGGCCTGCAAGGCCTGCGCCCGGCCAATCTCGCCGCCATCCTCGGTCACGGCGGCGTTGTTGGACATGTTCTGTGGCTTGAAGGGGCGCACAGCCATGCCGCGCCGGGTGCAGGCGCGGACCAGCCCTGCAACAATCATGGATTTGCCGACATTGCTGCCGGTGCCTTGGATCATGATGGCTTTGGTCATGGGGGGCCTTTGTCCGTTTGACCGCAAAATGGCGCAATTCGAACTGGGGCGAAAGAGCGTTGGCGACCAACAAACCGGAAAGAACGGCGCAAAGGCAAAAGGCGGCGCACAAAAACAAAAGACGCAGCCCGAAGGCTACGTCTTTTTGTCAGTCTTATGCGTGGATACCTAAGCCGCTTCGGCCTGCTGTGCGGCATTGCGACGCTCAGATTCTTCGCGCGACAGCGCAACAGAGGTCCGGACCCCCTTGCCAACAAAATCCATCAGACCTTCCACAACACGTTCGTTGGGGTCGATACCTGCACAGCTCAATACTTCACGGCCGTCGCGCGAACGCGCCCAGCGTGCAATCTGCTCGGGACCATTGCCATACTTCTTGTCGTCAGCAATAGCGTCGTCCAGCGCAGCCAGTACCACAGCTGCGAAAAGTTTACGGGCACGGTTGCCTTGTTCGTTATTGAAAGCGGTGCCATCAACGAAATCTTTCATCTCGTCGTCCTTTCCATTATTCTTGCTCTTGTCATTTCGGCGTGAAGCCCCTTATGACGGATATCGCGCGATTCGGATACCAATTTTTTGCATAACTCCTATGCATTTGACGCATGCCTGTCCGATTGAGCTACGAGATATCGTTGCCTTGCAGGGGGCGCACCTCCCAGATATAGAGCTGATCATCATTCTATCAACCTTTTGCCTTGGTTTGGACACATGCCTAAAATTAACGGAAATGAGATTCGCCCCGGTAACGTGCTGGAGCATAACGGCGGCCTTTGGGCGGCTGTGAAAGTCGATCACGTCAAGCCCGGCAAGGGCGGCGCGTTTGCCCAGGTCGAGATGCGCAACCTGCGCAACGGCTCAAAACTCAACGAACGTTTCCGGTCTGCGGACAAGGTTGAGAAAGTGCGCCTTGAGCAGAAAGATCAGCAATTTCTCTATGAAGACAGTGGGATGCTGGTTCTGATGGACACCAATACCTATGAGCAAGTGCAGCTTCCTGCCGAGCTTTTGGGTGATCGCCGCCCCTTCCTTCAGGACGGGATGATGGTGGTTGTGGAGTATCACGAGGACGAGGCGTTGAACGCGTCCCTCCCGCAAAAGGTCGTGTGCAAGATCGTCGAGACAGAGCCTGTCGTCAAAGGCCAGACCGCCGCCAATTCATTCAAACCGGCGACATTGGACAACGGCGTGCGCGTCAGCGTGCCGCCGTTCGTGGGTCAGGACGAAGATATCGTCGTGAATACCGAAACGATGGAATACGTTGAACGCGCCTGATTTCACGCTGCGATGACGTGGCGTCATAGCTCGGTCAAAATGGAAAGCCCCGGCATTACCGGGGCTTTTTCGTATCAATCTGCTGGGCTCTGGTCCCATTGGACCATCGCGTCCCCGGCCTGCATTGGTCCCTTGGCCCGATCAAAGCGCAGATAGGCGATGCCGCGTCCCTCCGACTGGGTAAAGAGTGTGCCGGCAGGCTTGTCTCCCGCCAGGATTTCACTGCCCACCGGCGCCGCACCTTCAACGGCCACTGTGGCCAAACCCTTGCGCAGCTCGGTCTTGTGCTTCATGCGCGCCGTGACCTCTTGGCCCACGTAGCACCCTTTGCGGAAATCCACGCCATTCAACCGCTCAAACCCAGCCTCAAGGATAAATGTGTCCGGCGTCAGCTCTACCCCGGTTTCCGGCACCAGATGCGCAACGCGCAGCGCCTCCCAATCAATGCCGCTCTCCGGCTGCGGCGCATCGCGGTAAGCCCGCCAGCCAAGGGCAGGGTGGCGCGGGTCTGCATAACCGTCCGCAGGCACATCGCCCACACCGCGATGTAGATGCAGATCGGTCTGTTCAATTGCGACCTTGGCTCGCAATTTATACATGCCCAACCGCTGCACCAGCATATCGCCAAGCGGCTCTGCCACGTCGAGCAGCACAGCATCGCCATCCCGTACCAAAAAGAAATCGGCCATGTATTTGCCCTGCGGCGTCAGCAATGCGGCGTAAACACCTCCGCCCTTTAACTTGGCAATGTCATTGGTGATCAGCCCCTGCAGAAAATCAGTCGTGTCATCGCCTGTCAGGCGCAGAATACGGCGCGTTGTCATAGGTGTGTCCTTTGGCATTTTGCCATGACATATAGTCTGCAACGCCCCATCAAAAGAGCCAATGATGCCCGCCCCCATTTCCGTGATCATCCCGACCCTGAACGCCGAAGCGGTTTTGCCCCGCTGTCTGGAAAGCCTGATGGAGGGCTTGGAGGCCGGGTTGATCCGTGAATTGGTGATCAGTGATGGCGGGTCCAGCGATGCGACAGGTGCCCTGGCACAGGCTTGGGGCGCAGAAGTGGTGCAGGGGGCCGCGACACGCGGCGGGCAGTTGCGCCGTGGCTGCGCAGCCGCCAAGGGCGATTGGTTGCTGGTGCTGCACGCCGACAGCCGCCTGTCATCCGGATGGGCCGACGCGGCCGCAAATGCGCTTGGCGCAGCGGATCAGGCCCATTGGTTTCAATTGCGGTTCGACCACGGCGGGTTGCCCGCACGGATCGTCGCCGGATGGGCCAATCTGCGCAGCCGCATGGGGTTGCCCTACGGGGATCAAGGGTTGCTGATCTCCAAGACGCTTTATGATGCGCACGGCGGCTATCAGGACATTCCATTGATGGAAGACGTGGCGCTGGCACGGGCCTTGAAAGGGCGGCTTGCTGGATTGGAGGTGCAGGTCACGACGAGTGCCGAAAAATATCGCCGTCAAGGATGGTTGCGCCGGGGCGGGCGCAATCTGTGGACCTTGCTGCGTTACTTTTCCGGGGCAGACCCCGAAACGCTCGCCGCTGCCTATCGCAGATAGCGGCCTACCCGCTGCCGAACAGGCGTTGCCCCAATCGTTGAATCAACCCCGGTTTGCTGGGCTTGGTGGCGCGGTCCTTGGCGCTGAGCGCGCGCAACCCTTTAACATCGCTGACGGTTTTGCCATCCTGAAATTGCAGGCGATAGAGATCGGCATAGATCCCGCCGCGCGACAACAGCTCATCATGGGTGCCTTCGTCCGTCACGCGGCCCCGGTCCATCACGACAATCTTGTCAGCGCTGCGGATCGTGGCAAGGCGGTGGGCGATTACAATGGTGGTGCGCCCCTTCGACAACCGGTCCAGCGCATCCTGCACAACCTGTTCTGATTGCGCATCCAACGCCGAGGTTGCCTCATCCAGCAACAGCACAGGTGTATCGCGCAGCAAGGCACGTGCGATCACAACCCGCTGACGTTGACCGCCCGACAGGGCCGATCCGCGTGGGCCGACCAAGGTCTCGAGGCCTTTTTCAAGCTTGGGCAGAAAATCCGCGACATGAGCAGCTTTCAAGACCTCCTGCAGCCGCGTTTCGGTGACATCGGTGCGGCCCAGCACGATATTCTCGCGCAGGGTTTCGTCAAACAGCAGCGCCTCTTGTGTCACCACGGAAAACAGCCCGCGCAGGTCGGTCATCTTCATCTGGTCCACCGCAACGCCGCCAATGCTGACACTGCCGTTTTGTGGATCGATGAGCCGGGTCAATACGTTGAAAATGGTCGATTTCCCTGCGCCGGAGGCGCCGACCAAAGCCGTGGTCTGCCCGGCCTTTGCGGTCAGGGTCAGACGATCGAGCACCTTGGCCTCACCGTAAGACAGGTCCACATCCTTCAGAACGATATCGGTGTTCGTGGTCGGCGCAGCGACAGGGCTGGCCGGATCTTTCAACCGCAGGGGCGCTTCGAGCAACTCGCGAATGCGTTCCAGTGCTGCTGCTGCAACCTGCCACAAGCCGCTGATCCCGCCCAGACGGCGCAGGGGACTAAAGGTGAACCCCATGGCGGTGAAAAAGGTCATGAACTGGCCAATGGTCTTGTCCCCCGAGATGATCTCGGAACCGCCATAAAGGATCACCGCCATAAACCCGACACCGGACATGATATCGATCATCCCCGGAATGGCCGAATTGCCAAAGGCGGCGCGGACTTCTGTGCCGATGAATTTGTCAGTCAAATCGCGGTATTGCCGCGCCTGATAGGACTCCAGCGCGTTCAGTTTGACCTGAACAATCCCGTGGAACACCTCATCCAGACGGGTTGCCAGATTGGCACCCAGATCCTTTGCTTCGCGGGACCGGCGGCGCACAAACCGCTGCGCTGCGGCGGCCGGCAGCACCATCACGGGAATGCCGACACAGGCCAGCAGGGCCCAGACCGGATCAATGGATATCGCAACACCCAGAAGCACCATCAACCCGATGAAATCACGCCCCGCGCCGGTGATCACCGCCCGCCAGACATCCCCGACAGAATTCACATCCGACTGCACCCGCTGGATCAGGAAACCGGGCGGATGCGATTGATGGAACGCGCCGTCCTGTTTCATCATCCGGTCCAGCAGATCAATGCGCATATCCGCCGCCGTGCGCTGCGCCACGCGGGTCAAAAGCACCTTTTGTGACACCCCGGCCACGGCCCGCAGAATGAAAATGCCGATCAAGACCAGCCCGACCCAAAGCAGGGCGTCCTTTTCTCCGGCGACAAAGACCTGATCGAACATCGGCTCCATCAGCCGCGCCAATGCGCCCAGCGTACTGCCTTCGATGATCATAAAGAACGTGGCCAGCGCCATAAGGCCAATATGCTTTTTCAGGTAGTTTTTCCAAAGCCAGCGCAGCAGATCACCGGACGTGTAGGTTTGGTCATTCATCCCCGGTTGATCCTTTCGAAACCCTTTGGTCGTTGTACGTAACGCGGCCGAGCAGGGCAAGTGTCCGCCATCTGGTTGACGCCGCATCCAAGCAGCCTAATGTGCGGTTGAAACTCCATAAATTCAGGGCCGACATGACACATTCCATCTCATTGGCGCAGGGGCGTTCCTATCTGGCTATCCCCGGGCCTTCGGTTATGCCCGAAGCCGTGCTGAACGCGATGCACCGGCCGACACCCAACATCTATGCCGGTGAACTGGTCGAGATGATGCCGGGGCTGATGGAGGATCTCAAAAAGGTCGCCCGCACCAAACAACACGCGGCCATGTATATCGGCAATGGCCACGCGGGATGGGAGGCGGCGCTGTGCAACGTTATCATGCCCGGCGACAAGGTTTTGGTGCCTGCTACCGGTCATTTTGGCATCAGCTGGGGCGAGATGGCCAAAGCCTTGGGCGCAGAGGTCGAACTGATCAGCTTTGGCCGCAAATCCCCCATGCAGATGGACCGTATTGCAAAGATACTGGAGGCAGACAAAGCGCATGAAATCAAAGCGGTGCTTGGCGTGCATGTCGATACGTCCAGCTCTGTGCGCAATGATCTGGCCGCCCTGCGCCAGGTTATGGATGCGGCGGGACACCCGGCGATCCTGATGGCCGATTGTATTGCCTCCATGGGCTGTGACCGGTTTGAAATGGACGCTTGGGGCGTGGATGTGGCCATAACCGCCAGCCAAAAGGGGCTGATGGTGCCGCCCGGTCTGGCCTTTGTGTTCTTTAATGACCGCGCAGCAGAGGCGCGGACCCGGCTGCCCCGTGTCAGCCGCTATTGGGATTGGACCCAGCGAGCAAACGGGGTGGAGCTTTTTGAATACCATTGCGGGACCGCTCCGACCCAGCATCTTTATGGTCTGCGGGCGGCGTTGGACATGATCCACGACGAAGGTATGGAACATATCTGGCAACGCCATGCCATTCTGGCACAGGCCATTTGGGCTGCTTGCGAGGCCTGGGCGCAAAAAGGCAGTTTCGCTGTCAACATCGCTGACAGGGCGCATCGCAGCCACGCAGTGACCGCGCTGTGCCTCAAGGCGCCGCTGGCCACGGAATTGCGCAATTGGGTGGAACAGAACCTTGGCCTGACGCTTGGCATCGGGCTGGGCATGGCGGCTCCCGGTGATCCGGCCAGGGACGGGTATTTCCGGCTGGGGCATATGGGCCATGTAAACGGCCACATGATCATGGGGATGCTGGGCGGGATCGAGGCGGGTTTGTCCGCTCTGAAGATTGAGCGCGGGTCCGGCGCCCTTGAGGCCGCAGCAGCAGTGATAGGCGGGGCTGAATAAAGAGTTTGGAGATTAACCGCGGGCCGCATCAATGCGGCTGATCACCCGGTTGACCGCCCATCCGGTTGCTGCCGCCGCCAGCAACCCCCAAATCACCCAGATCGCCATCAAGATCCATGTCAGATTGATACCAAACATCACCACGCAAGCGGTGGTGTAATTGGGGGCGGCAGGGCGGTCATTGGAATCACGCATAAGGGGTCCGGTGGCTGACTGCCAAGGAGTATAGACCGCAATTCCTCCACGTCAGGTGTTTTTTGCATCCTCAATCGCGCCGGGCAAAGCGGCGGCCAGCGCGTCAAGCTGCGCTTCGGTGCCACAGCTGATCCGGATACAGCGGTTTTGCGGGGGGGCGAACGGCATCCGCACAAAGATCCCGCGCGCGACCAGCCCATCCAAAACCGCCTTGGCAAATACACCATCTTTGCCGCAATCCACAGCAACAAAATTCGCAGCAGAGGGCAGGGCGGTCAGCCCGTTGTCGGCAGCAAGCTGGCCAATCCTGCTGCGAGATCTGGTGATCTGATCCAGCGTTTGCGCCAGCCAATCCTGATCTTGCAATGCTGCCAATGCCCCAGCCTGTGCGGCGCGGTTCATGCCAAAATGGTTGCGCACCTTGTGAAAGGCGGTGATCAGCTCCGGCGCGGCGATGGCATATCCAACCCGTGCCCCGGCAAGGCCATAAGCCTTTGAAAACGTGCGCATCCGGATCACCCTCGGGTCATCCTTGGGCAGTGGCAGCTCTGTGCCCTTCGGTGCGCATTCCACATAGGCCTCGTCCAGAACCAAAAGCGAACCCGCCGGTAAATCCTCCATCGCGCGGGCCAGAGTGGCACCGCTGTGCCAAGTGCCCATCGGATTGTCGGGATTGGCCAGATACACCAGCTTGGCATCCACCTCTGCGGCCTTGGCAAACAGGGCAGAGGGGTCTTCGTGATCGTCCAGGTAAGGCACCTTGTGGATTGTACCGCCGAAGCCTGCCACATGGTAATTGAAGGTGGGATAGGCGCCATCAGAGGTCACCACCGCATCGCCCTGCCCGACGAACAGGCGCACCAGATAGCCCAGCAGCCCGTCAATGCCTTCACCCACGATAATGTGATCCATGGTGGTGTCGTGTTGTGCGGCCAAAGCGCGGCGCAGCTCATAGCTTTCTGCATCGCCGTACATCCAGTGTTCGGTCTCTGCCATGGCCTGGACCGCCTTGGGGGAGGGGCCAAATACATTCTCATTCGCGCCAATCCGCGCGACGAACGCACGGCCAACCTGCCGTTCATGGGTGTCGGGGCCAACAAACGGCACAGTGGCAGGCAGGGATTGGGCAAGCGGGGTAAGGCGATATCGGGTCATGCAAAGGTGATAGGCCCAGCCGGGGCAGGGGGCAAGGGTTGCAAATGCACCATGGATGCTTACATGAGAATCATTCGCAACTAGGGGGCATCCATGGCAAACCTCACCAGACGCGGCTTTATCGCCGCAACCTTGGCCGCCAGCACGGTCCGCAGTGTCCCGATGCTGGCCACCAAACCCGCCGCGCGGCGGGTTCTGACGCTGGTCTATGACAAAAGCCTCGGCATGATGCGGGCGATTGACCGGCTGGTCCCTTAAAATCCCCCACTGCCGCCACGTTCTGCTTTTCACCCAGAACCGGATCGAGTGTTATGCCTCTGCCCATGCAGGAGGACACCATGGCCCGCGTTACCGTTACCTATGAAAACCACATCGCCTTTGTGCGCCTGACCCGCGCCGACAAGATGAATGCCGTTGACCAAGCCATGATCGACGGGATCATCGCCGCTGGCCAGGAAATCGCCGAAAGCAAGGCGCGGGTGGCTGTCATCTCCGGCGAAGGTAAGGCCTTTTGCGCCGGGATCGACATTTCGGGCCTGTCGGGCATGATCGGCAAAGACCCCGCAGAACTCCTGATGCCGCGCACCCACGGCGATGAAACCACCAACCAATGGCAAGAAGTCGCGATGATCTGGGCGCGGCTGGACATTCCGGTGATCGCGGCGGTGCATGGGGTCTGCTTTGGCGCTGGACTGCAATTGGCGCTGGGTGCGGATATCCGTATCGCTGCGCCGGATGCCAAATTTGCCGTCATGGAAATGAAATGGGGTATCGTGCCGGATATGGGCGGGATGGTCCTGTTGCCCAAACTGGTGCGCAGCGACGTGCTGCGCCTGCTGACCTATACAGCAATGCCAGTGGATGCAGCGCAGGCACTGGCTTGGGGGCTGATCACACAAACGGCGGATGATCCGCTGGCAACGGCAACCGAACTTGCAACTGTTATCGCTGGCAAAAGCCCCTCTGCCATCCGCGCGGCCAAACGGTTGATTGCCTTGGCCGAAACCGACGACGCCAATGCGGTCCTGCTGGCGGAATCCCAAGAACAAGTGGCGCTGATGGGCAAACCCGAACAAATGGAAGTCGTTGCTGCAGAATTCGGAAAACGCCCCGCCAAGTTCGACTAATTCGCCCGCGATTCGAAGCGGGGTCAGGGATCGCACCGCGACCGCGCCATCGGCGCGGCCTGTCCTTGACGCCGCTGCGACTCGCAAACACCCTTGATCGAGGTCGTTCAGGACGCATTGCGCCCTGAACACCGTCTCAGCAAAATCAGACCCGTTAGCCTTGCCTCCAGCATCACCGTGATTGGCTCAGGCTGCGACAAGCACCGATAAAAAGCACCGCGCGGCCTTCGGATCACTCCATCTCGGCCAGACGGTCCAATGCCGCCTGAAGCTGATCGGCCTCTTCCTGTCGCGCATCCAGATTGGCCTGCGCCTCGGCGACAACCTCTTCGGGGGCGGAGGCAGCGAATTTGGGGTTGTTCAGACGCCCCTTCAGGCCGCCGATCTCTTTGGCCAGCTTTTCCAGGGATTTCTGCAACCGCGCCTTTTCCTCGCCAATGTCGATCAATCCGGCCAAAGGCAGGCCAAAGCTGGCACCCGGCACCGCAATCGAAACCGTTCCTTTTGGAAAATCGCCAGTCTTTTCAAGGCTGTCCACACGCGCCAAACGCTTGATCATCACTTCATTGCGATCCCAGGCGGCCTGTCCAGCCGCATCCAAATCCGTGACCAGCATCGGCACCTTCAACCCCGCAGGCACATGCATCTGCTGGCGCGCCGACCGGATGCTTTCGATCAGGCCAATCACCCAGTTCAATTCGCGGTCCGCATCAGCATCCAGCAAATCGGTGGTGCTGTAGGTCGGCCAATCGGCATGCACCAACATCTTGGCGCGGCTGGCGGTGGTCTGCCACAGCTCTTCGGTGATGTAGGGCATGATCGGATGCATCAGGATCAGACATTGATCCAGCACCCAGCCCATGGTCTGGCGCGTCTCGGCGGCCTCAGGTGCATCGTCCTGCAACAGCGGTTTGGACAATTCCACATACCAATCGCAAACCTTGCCCCAGACAAAGGCATAAAGCGCATTGGCCGCATCGTTGAAACGGAAATTCTCCAGCGCCAGATCCACCTCTTCGCGGATCCGGGCACATTCGCCGACGATCCATTTGTTCAAGGTGGCTTCGGGCCTGGGCATTTCCGCCTGCGTACCAGTGAACACACCATTCATTTCGGCAAACCGATGTGCGTTCCACAGCTTGGTGCCAAAGTTGCGATAACCCGCAATCCGCGCTGTCGACAGCTTCAGATCGCGGCCCATGGCAGCCATTGCCGTCACGGTAAACCGCACCGCATCCGCGCCGTATTCGTCGATCAGTTCAAGCGGGTCGAGCACATTACCAAGAGACTTTGACATCTTCTTGCCCTTCTCGTCACGGACAAGAGCGTGGACATAGACGGTGTCGAAGGGTTTTTGATCCACCACGGCATATTGCATCATCATCATCCGGGCGACCCAGAAGAAGATGATGTCAAAACCCGTGATCAGGACGGAGGTGGGGAAGTATTTGTCCAGCGCCTCGGTCTGTTCGGGCCAACCCAGCGTGCCGATGGGCCAAAGGCCGGATGAGAACCATGTGTCGAGAACATCGGGGTCGCGGGTCAAGGATTTGCCGGGCGCCATTGCCTGCGCTTCGGCCTCGGTTGCGGCGCAGTATTCCTTGCCGTCCGCGTCAAACCAAACCGGGATCTGATGTCCCCACCACAGTTGGCGGGAAATGCACCACGGCTCGATATTCTCCAGCCAGTGGAAATACACCTTCTTGTCCTGCTCCGGCATGATCTGCACATCGCCGTTGCGTACCGCGTCAATGGCGGGGCCGACGATCTTGGCGGTGTCCACAAACCACTGATCTGTCAGCATCGGCTCGATCACCACTTTGGACCGATCGCCAAAGGGCTGCATGATCTTCTTGGCCTCGACCAAGGGTACAGGACTGGCCTCAACTTCGGCTTCGTCCTGTTTCTTCTTTTTATTCGGCTTGCCCAGACGCGGATCATCGGCATCGGTCATCACCGCGAGACCCTCGGCGGTGATGTCGGCCACCACGGCTTTGCGGGCCTCGAACCTGTCCATGCCGCGATAGGCGTCAGGGACAAGGTTCATTGCGGCGATCTTGGCCACGTCGAACGCTTCCTCGCCAGCCGCGATGCGTTGGGCAATCGCGGCTTCTTCGGCGTAGGGGCGGCCATCGGCCCGCATGGCGCCCTTGGTGTCCATGAGGTTGTACATCGGAATGTTGCCGCGTTTGGCGACCTCATAGTCGTTGAAATCATGGGCGCCGGTGATCTTCACCGCACCAGAGCCAAAATCCTTGTCCGGATATTCGTCCGTGATGATCGGGATCAAACGGCGGCTTTCCTTGGGGCCAACCGGAATTTCGCAAAGCTGGCCGACGATGGGCGCATAGCGTTCATCGGACGGATGCACCGCCACAGCGCCATCGCCCAGCATGGTCTCAGGCCGCGTGGTGGCGATGGAGATGTAGTCACGTTCCTCTTCCAGCGTGACGTTGCCGTCCTCGTCTTTTTCGACATAGGTGTAAGTGGCACCACCGGCGAGCGGGTATTTGAAGTGCCACATATGGCCGTCAACTTCGATGTTCTCGACTTCCAGATCGGAAATCGCGGTCTCAAAATGCGGATCCCAGTTCACCAGCCGCTTGCCGCGATAGATCAGACCTTTGTTGTACATCTCAACAAAGACCTTGATCACCGCATCGTGGAAATTGCCCTCTTCGCCCGCAGGGGCATTCGGTGCGCCGGACATGGTAAATGCATTGCGCTCCCAGTCGCAGGAGGCGCCAAGGCGCTTGAGCTGGTCGATGATCGTGTTGCCGGATTCCGTCTTCCATTCCCAGACTTTTTCCAGAAATGCGTCGCGGCCCATTTCACTGCGTGAGGGTTGCTGGGTCTCGGCCAGTTTGCGCTCCACCACCATCTGCGTGGCAATGCCCGCGTGGTCCTGACCGGGCTGCCAGAGGGTGTCAAACCCGCGCATCCGGTGCCAGCGGATCAGGATGTCCTGCAGCGTGTTGTTGAACGCATGGCCCATGTGCAGAACGCCGGTGACATTGGGCGGCGGGATCATGATGGAAAAGGTCTCATCCCGGCTGGCATTTGCGCCCGCATTGAAGGCCCCAGCCTTCTCCCATGCCGCATAAAGCCGCTTTTCCGCTTCGGCAGCGTCGAATGTTTTGTCCAGAGCCATGATCGTAAATCCTGTGGTCGTTTGGGATGGGGGTCTACCGGAGGATTGCAGCAAGGGAAAGGGTGGCCGGTCGCCGCTCCTGCGCAAAAGCGCAGATCGCCCCGCCCCACGGCCCGTGTTCTAGCGCTGCCGCCGCAAAAGCACGGCGAAAGCGGTGAGAGCGGGACAGTTTTGCGGCCAGATGAAACGGGATAGGGGCATGTGCCTTGCTACACAGACCTCGCTTGATGTCAGAGCGGTTGTATTGCGTCATTTGGCAAGAAAAACTCTACCCTGCGTTATCAGCGCGGTCTGCCGGTTCTGGCTGGACAAGCGGCCTCAGCCCTTTATCTGTTGTACCAGATATAGCGTTGGAGGTCCGCAGATGGATAAGTTTGGTATAAGTCAGCCGGTCAAGCGGACCGAAGACATGCGGTTTCTCACCGGCGAGGGGCAGTATGTCGATGATATCGCGCCCGAGGGTGCGTTGCATGGTTTCTTCTTTCGCTCGCCGGTGGCCCATGGGGTGATCACCGAACTGGACGTCAGCGACGCTGCCGAACTTGAGGGCGTGCATCTGATTTTGACCTGCGCGGATCTTGAGGCGGCGGGCATGGATATTTCCATGGCCGGGGCCGTGGTCGACAACCGCGATGGCACCAAAGGGGCCAAGCCGCAGCGCCCGATGTTGGCCAAGGGCAAAGTGCGCTATGTGGGAGAGCCGGTGGCCTTGATCGTGGCGGACACGCTGGCGCAGGCACGGGATGCGGCCGAGATGATCATGTTCGACGTCGATGATCTGCCGGCCAAGGTGGATATGGCCCGCGGCGGCGCTGCTGTGCACGATGAGGCGCCCGACAATTGTGCCTTTGATTGGGGCATGGGCGATGAGGCGGCAACGCAGGCCGCCTTTGACGCGGCGGCAAAGACCGTGGCCTTGCAGGTGGACGACAACCGCATCATCGTCAATTCGATTGAGCCGCGCGGCTGTTACGCCGAATGGGACAATGGCCGTGTGCATGTGTCGATCAACGGGCAGGGCGTCTGGGTGCACAAGGGGTTCTTGCAAAAGGCCTTTGGTCTTGAGGAAGAACAGGTGCGCGTCACCAACCCTGACACCGGCGGCGGCTTTGGTATGAAGGGCATGACCTATCCCGAGTATTTCAGCGTGGCGCAGGCGGCGCGGGTCTTGGGGCGTCCGGTGCGCTGGATGTCGGAACGGACAGAGGCGATGCTCACCGACAATGGCGGGCGTGATCTGACCTCATTGGCGGAGTTTGCCTTTGATGAAAACAACAAGATCACCGCTTATCGGGTCAGCACGCGCTGCAATCTGGGCGCCTATAACTCGCAGTTTGGCCAGCCCATTCAGACCTTGCTGTTCAGCCGGGTTTTAATGGGTGTTTACGACGTTCAGACCACCTGGTTGCAGGTAGAGGGGTATTACACCAACACCGTGCAGGTGGACGCCTATCGCGGGGCCGGACGGCCCGAGGCGATCTATGTGCTGGAGCGGTTGATGGACCGTGCCGCCCGCGAGCTGGGCATTGACCCGTGGGAGCTGCGGCGCATCAACTTTATCAAACCGGACCAGTTTCCCTATACGTCGGCCACGGGTGAGACCTATGACGTAGGCGAGTTCAACCGCCTGTTGACGCGCATGGCAGCCGAGGCCGACCGCGCTGGATTTGAGGCCCGCCGCGCTGCGGATGCCAAGCGTGGTCTGCTGCGCGGGCAGGGCCTGTGTTACTATATCGAAAGCATTCTGGGCGATCCTTCGGAAGGGGCCAAGGTGGTCTTTGAAGAGGATGGCACGGTGAAGATCTTTGTCGGCACCCAAAGCAATGGTCAGGGGCATGAAACAGTTTATGCGCAGTTCCTGTCGGATCAGACGGGCATTCCCGCGGATCTGATCACCGTGGTGCAGGGAGATTCCGATCTGATCAAACAGGGAGGCGGCACCGGCGGTTCACGCTCGGTCACAACGCAGAACACCGCGACGCTGGCAACGGTTGCCAAGATGACCGAGGCTTTCACTGCCTTTCTGGCCGAGGAAATGGGCGTGCCTGCCAGTGCGGTTGAGTTTGACGATGAACGGTTCCGTGCCGATGGGTCCAACCTGACACCCACGATGTTGGAGGTCGCCGAGATGGCCCGCGAGAAGGGCCGCGAGGATCTGCTAGAACATCACGAACGCGCCACCCTGCCGGGGCGCAGCTATCCAAATGGCGCACATGTTGCCGAGGTCGTGATTGATCCCGAGACCGGCGTTGTCACCACCGACCGATATACCGTGGTTGACGATTTTGGCAATCTTATCAACCCGATGCTGGCCGAAGGTCAGGTGCACGGCGGGGTCGCTCAGGGCATTGGACAGGCCGTGCAGGAACGGGTTGTCTATGACGAGGATGGCCAGCTGCTCACGGCATCGTTTATGGACTATGCCTTGCCCCGTGCGGCGGATCTTCCCAATATTTCTTTCACGTCAGAGCCGGTGCCCTCAACCGCCAATGTTATGGGGATGAAGGGCTGCGGCGAGGCGGGCACCGTTGGGGCGCTCGCGGCGATATCGAATGCAGTGCAGGATGCATTGTGGGATCAGGGGGTGCGGCAGGCGGATATGCCCTTCACGCCGCACCGAGTTTGGGAGATGTTGAAAGGTGCGTCCATCGCTGCGGAATGACAGCTTTCTGAGCCGCCTGTTCGGGCGGCTTTGGCACCGCCCTGCTTCTGACTTCGGTCCGCGGCGGGGCAACGTGACCCATGTGATCATCCTTGATGGCACGATGTCCTCATTGGACCCGGACGATCAGACCAACGCGGGCCGGGCCTATACCCTGCTGCGCGAGATGGGCAGCGAAATTTCCATCTACTACGAGCCGGGTTTGCAATGGCGCGACTGGCGGTCGGCGGTTGACGTGGCGATGGGGCGGGGGATCAATCGGCAAATCAAACGCGCCTATGGCTATCTGGCCTCACGGTTTCGACCGGGTGACAGGATTTACATGCTGGGATATTCGCGCGGCGCCTACGCAGTGCGCAGCCTTGCCGGTATCATGGATCAGGTGGGCTTGCTGCGGGCCGATTGCGCGACCGAGCGGAACATCCGCGATGCCTACCGCCATTATGAGAACAACCCCGCAGGCGCCGCCGCCCGCGCCTTTGCCGATGTGCACTGCCACGAACGGGTTGAGATCGAGGCAATCGGCGTTTGGGACACCGTCAAATCACTGGGGATTAACGCGCCCGTGCTATGGCGCCTGACAGAGCCGCGCCATGCCTTTCACAACCATGATCTGGGCGGCACAATTCGCAACGGATTTCAGGCCTTGGCGTTTCACGAATCCCGCCTTGCCTTTGCGCCGGTGCTTTGGGAAACCCATCCCGGTTTTGAGGGACATGTCGAACAGGTGTGGTTTCGCGGAACCCATGGCGATGTCGGCGGCCAGCTTGGCGGGTACGAGGCGGCGCGCCCCCTGGCCAACATCCCGTTGGTCTGGCTTTTGGCCCGGATTGAGGAAACCGGACTGCCGATGCCCGCCGGATGGAAGCTGCGATTTGAGCAAGACATTGATGCGCCGTCGGCAGGCAAATGGCGCGGCTACGGTAAAATGTTCATGAGCCGCCGCAAGCGCAAGGTTGGGGCCGACCCGTCAGAGCGGTTGCACGAAACCCTGCTGGAATACAGCCAGAGGGCCAAACCCATCCGCGCAACCCTCGTTGATGCGGTCACGCGCTAACCCAGTTTCATGACGATGCAGGTGGTCGATCCGGTGGCATAAAGCTTGCCATCCTCAATGCCGCGAATTTCGCCGTGGGCCACACCGGTTGAGCGTCCGACGTGATCGGCGATCCCGATGCAGTCGATTTCCATGCCAATCGGGATCGCCCGCAGGATGTTGATCTTGTACTCCAGCGTTGTGTAAACGCTGCCGCGCGGCACTTTGGTCATCACCGCGCAGGCCATCGCACTGTCAAGTAGCGTGCCGTACCAGCCGCCATGCACCGTGCCCATCGGATTGGTCATCATGAATGTGGGCGCACCCCGAAACACGGCGCGGCCGTCCTCAACGGAATGCAGGGCATAGCCCATGGTCTGCCCGATCGGCGGGCCGGGGTTGGTTCCGTCCACAATCCGCTGCATGAATTCGAGACCGGACAAGGCCAGTGCCTCGCTCTGGCTCAGCAGGTCTTCGGGGCGTTCGGCAACGCGGGGCATGGCTCTCTCCGATCTTGGTCCTTGCACAAATGCTAGGGTGCAAAACCGTGAAAGAGCAACCTGTTACGCCACGTCCGAAAGGGCAATCTGTGGCATGACACCCAGCGCCCGGCAAACATTGCGGGTCAGATCAGGGCGATTCAAGGTGTAGAAATGCAAGGCATCGACCCCTTCATCCACCAGTTTGCTGCACATCTCGGTGCACAGGGCCGTGGCCAGCAAATCATGCCGATCATCACGGATGGCCGCATCAAATGCCTGATCCAGCCAATCGGGGATCGGCGTGCCGCAACGCTCGGCAAAACCGCGGGCGGATTTCCAGTTCACGATGGGCAAAATACCGGGGGTCACCGGCTTGTCGATGCCTGCCTTGGCACAGGCATCGCGGAATCGCAGAAAGCTGTCCGCATCAAAGAAAAACTGGGTGATCGCCTCATCCGCGCCTGCCTCGAACTTGCGTTTGAGCCAGTTTACATTGGCCTGCGCATCGGCGGCTTCGGGATGCACATCGGGATAGGCGCCCACCCGAATGTTGAATGTACCAGTCTCCGCCAATGCGGTGATCAACTCGCAACTGTCTTGGAACCCGTCGGGGTGGGGGGTGAAACTGTCGGCCCCGCCTTCAGGATCGCCGCGCAGGGCAACGATGTCGGTCACACCGATTTCTGCATATCCTTTGGCAACCGCCAGCGTATCGGCGCGGCTGGCCCCGACGCAGGTCAAGTGCCCGGCTACCGGCAGCCCGGATGTGCGCGCCAGGACATGTGCGGCGTCATGAGTCAAATCGCGCGTTGTGCCGCCCGCGCCATAGGTGACCGAGAAAAACCGCGGGGCCAGCGGTGCCAGCGCCTGCGCGGTGTCCCACAGCTTGAACGCGGCATCGACGTTGCGGGGAGGGAAAACCTCAAAAGAAACGGCAGGGGTTGGCATATCGGTGATCCTCATGTGCGAATTTACCTGCTTGTCTCATGTTTGTTGATGTGAGACAAATTCATAACTTTCATCTTGAACATGAGTGATACCTCATATGCACATCGAATTCCGCCACCTGCGTACCATTCAGGCCATCCACGAGGCTGGCGGTCTGGCCCGCGCCGCCGAACAGATGAACATCACCCAATCCGCGCTCAGCCATCAGGTGAAAGGGTTGGAGGATCAGGCCGGTGTGGAGCTGTTCGTCCGCCGCTCCAAACCGTTGAAGCTGTCGCCTGCCGGACAACGGCTGCTGAAACTGGCACAGCAGGTGTTGCCGCAGGTCCAGGCCTTGCAAGACGAATTTGCTGGTCTGCGCGAGGGCAGCACCGGACGCATGCATATCGCCATCGAATGCCACGCCTGTTTTGAATGGCTCTTTCCGGTGCTCGAACACTTCCGCCGCGCCTGGCCGGATGTTGATGTGGATATCCGTCCCGGACTGGCCTTTGACGCGCTGCCGGCGCTGCTGCGAGAAGAGGTGGATCTGGTGGTGTCTTCCGATCCCGAGGAACTGCCGGGCGTAAAATTTGTCGAACTTTTTGATTACAATCCGGTCTTTGTTGCTTCGGCCAATCATCCATTGGCGCAAAAATCCTATGTCGAGGCGGCAGATTTCCGCAGTGAAACCCTGATCACCTATCCTGTTGAACGCACAAGGCTGGATATCTTCAGCCAGTTGTTGATCCCCGCCAAAGTGGAACCAGCCGCCATTCGGCAGGTTGAACTGACGGCGGTGATCTTGTTGCTTGTTGCCTCAAATCGCGGCGTTTCGGTGTTGCCCGATTGGGTGGTGCGCGAGGTGAAATACAGCTCTGACTACGTGACCCGCCCGCTGACAAAGGACGGCATCACCCGCCGCCTTTACGCCGCCGTGCGCGAGGATGATCTGGGCAAACCTTTCATGGATGAATTGTTGCGCCTGGCCGGTGAAGAGGCGCGCAAACTGCAGGCACAGTAGGGGGCCAGCCCCCATCGCCGCAAACGGCGATTCCCCCGGAGGTTTTTCCGGCCAAATGAAGCAGGGATCTTTCTTGCTTCATTTGGCCTTAGGGGCCGGGGCAAGGCACCGGATGTCAGCCGACTTTCACAATCGCTTTGCCGTGATTGCCGCCGGTCAGCAACTCCATGAAGGCTTGCGGCGCGTTCTCCAGGCCTTCGGTGATGTCCTCTTTGTATTTGACCCGGCCATCGGCGATCATTGGGGCGACCTCAGCAACAAATTCCGGGAAGCGGTCCCAGTGGTTTGAGATGATAAAGCCGTTCACGCTGAGGAAATTGACGAGGATCGTCCGCCAGAGCTTGGGCGCGGTCAGCCCCTGACCCGCGGCGTTCGCACCAAGGCCACCGGCGTTGTACCATGCGATCATCCCGCAAACCGGAATGCGGCCATGGGGGTTCATCAAGGACAGCGCCGCATCCAGAACCGGCCCGCCAACGTTTTCAAAGTAGACGTCAATGCCATCTGGCGCGGCTGCCTTCATGGCATTGCGCAGGTCTTTGACGTTGTCATAGGCGCGGTGGTCGATGCAGGCGTCAAAGCCAAAGCTGTCTTTGGCCAAGGCACATTTGTCTGCGCCGCCAGCGATACCCACCGTGCGCAGCCCCTGCGCCTTGGCAAGCTGCCCGACCATGGAACCGACCGGCCCTGTCGCGGCGGCAACGGCAAGGGTTTCACCCGCCTTGGGGCGGCCATATTCCTTAAGGCCCAGCCAGCCGGTGAAACCGGGCATGCCCAGCACGCCGAGCGAGGTGGTCACGGGCGCTTGTGACGGATCCAGCTTGCGGCACATTTTGGCATTGGCGGTGCTGTGCGTGGCCCAGCCGAACGGGCCGAACACGTGATCGCCCTCGGCAAAGCCCGGCGCGTTGGATGACAGGACCACACCAACGCTGCCGCCTTCCATCTTGCCACCGATGGGCACCGGGGCGGCGTAGGATTTGGCGTCGTCCATGCGGCCGCGCATATAGGGGTCCAGCGACATATGGCTGACCTTGACCAGGATCTCGCCCTCCCCGGGGGTGGGTATCGCGGCGGTTTCTAGGCGAAAATTCTCTTGGCTGGGCGCGCCCGTGGGGCGGCTGGCCAGCACGATCTGTTGCATCTGGTCGCTCATCTGTCTCTCCCTTTGATCTGTTGATTGGCGGTCATGGTGCCGCGTGGTGCAGCGATTGCAAGGGCAGATCAGAATCACGGTGCGTCAGTTTGGATCTGCCCCTTGGCATTCGCGGCATTGGCGCTTATACGCAGCGCCTGATCCATCGAAGGTACAGCAAATGGTTGGCAGTGCGAATCTCAACATCATGATCAAGGCTGCCCGCAAGGCGGGCCGTGCGTTGATCAAAGACTTCCGTGAAGTCGAAAACCTGCAGGTCTCTGTCAAAGGTGCCGGGGATTTTGTCAGCAAGGCCGATATCGAAGCGGAACGGACGCTGAAGAACGAGCTGATGGGCGCACGCCCGACCTATGGCTGGCTTGCCGAAGAGGGCGGCGAAGAGGCGGGGCAAGATCCCACGCGCCGCTGGATCGTGGACCCTTTGGATGGGACGACCAATTTCCTGCACGGCCTGCCGCATTGGGCGATTTCTATCGCACTGGAGCACAAGGGCCAGATCGTTGCGGGCGTTGTCTTTGACCCCGCCAAGGACGAAATGTTTTTTGCCGAAAAGGGCGCGGGCGCCTGGATGAATGAAAGCCGGATGCGTGTGTCGGGCCGGAACCGGATGATCGAGAGCATCTTTGCAACCGGTCTGCCCTTTGGCGGGCGTTCTGATTTGCCTGCGACCTTGCAAGATCTGGCGCGTTTGATGCCGGTTTGTGCGGGCGTGCGGCGATGGGGCTCTGCGGCGCTGGATTTGGCTTACGTTGCCTCTGGCCGTTACGACGGTTTTTGGGAGCGTCGTTTGAATTCCTGGGATCTGGCCGCCGGCATGTTGATCGTCAAAGAGGCGGGCGGCTTGGTTGAGCCGATGAACCCTGCGGGCGACGTGCTGACCGATGGAGAGATCATTTGCGCCAATGAGGCGATCTTCTCGGGCTTTGCCAAGGTTGTGCGCGGTTAATCTATTGATCTGAGGGATGGTTCACGCCGTCGTTCCATGGGAACGGCTCGTGCTCCCATGTCTTGACCCCGTCAATACAACCCAGATTGATCCCGCATTCGTCGGGGTCTGACCGGCGTTGATGATGGGTGTAGATTCCGCAGGTTTTGCAAAAATAATGCTGCGCGGTTCTGGTGCCCCATGTGTAGAGACCAAGGTTGTCTGCCCCTTGCTGGATCTTGAGGGAGGCCGTCGTCGCAGTGACCGCAGCGGCCTGTCTGCGGGCGCAGAACGAGCAGGTGCAGCGGGCCGCATCGGACAGGCCATGGGGCAGGGTCGCCGTCAAAACCACAGCGCCGCAGTGGCAACTGGCACGGATATGCATTGGGTCGTTGTTCATTTGCGCCGCACCTTTGGGATACTGCTTTTGAGCAGGGGATATTCGGCGGGCGGATGCGGTGGGTGCCCGTCATTGCGGGCCCAAAAAGAACCCGCTCCGCGCCGCAGCCACAGGGGCAGCGCAAAGATCAGCCCGGCCACAAAACCGCCCGCATGGGCCCAATAGGCCACGCCGCCTGTTTCGGCCTCTGCGGCGATGCCCCCCAGAAACTGCGCGCCAAACCACAGGGCCAGCATGATCCAGGCCGGGATCGGAAAAATGCGGAAGAACACCACAAAGATGATCAGGATATCGACCTTGGCCTTGGGGAACAGCAGCAGATAAGCGCCCATAACCCCGGCGATCGCGCCTGACGCGCCGACCATCGGCACGCGCGATGTTGGCTCAAACCACACCTGTGCAAGACCGGCGGCCACCCCGCAGGCGATATAGAACAACAGATAACGAAAATGCCCCATCTCGTCTTCGATGTTGTCACCAAAGATCCATAGAAACAGCATGTTACCCAGAAGATGCATCCAGCCGCCATGCAGGAACATCGAGGTGAACAAGCCCTCGAACCCCTGGCCCATGCCGATCCGCGCGGGGATCAAGGCCCAAGCATCATAAAAGGCATAAAGCGCTCGCGGTTCGCTCAACAGCGGCACATAGCTGAGAAAAATGATGATGTTCAGCGCCATCAGCGCATAGGTGACATAGGGCGTGCGCCCTGACGGGTTGTGATCACGGATTGGAAACATATCCGCACGCTCTGCGATTGGCCCGCCGGGGTCAAGACAGGAGTGGTGCATCCGTAGAAAGGGCCGGGCGTGTTTGCCCGGCCCGGGCCGTTTAGGTCACCGCGCCCAGCAAGGCCGCGTTGCCACCAGAAGCAGTGGTGTCCACGCAAACGTGGCGCTCAGCCCGCACGCGTGCAGTGTCAGGCAGGCCGCGGATCAGGGGCAGGATCGGGCCGTTGCGCCGCGCCAGCGCCTGTTCGATCTGCCGTGCGATTTCTTCATCGCCCCACCACAGAACGCCGCCGTAGGCAGGGCCGTCTGTCAACGCCGTTGGATCGATACTGCCACTGGCCTGCACGGCAACGCCGCCGAGCGCCCTGACCGCGCGGGCCTGTTCGGCAGCGACATCCGCCCCTGGCCCCATACAAAGCAGTGCGGGGCGGGGCAGGGTGGATAGGCGATTGGATTCGCCGGTCGGCCCCGGCATCGAGAGTGTCTCAATCGGCTGGACCGGACCATGAGCTGGCAGCGGTGGGAGTGCGTCTTGGGTGCCATCCCATTTCCCATCGACGGTTTTCAGATCCGGAGCCGAGAACCGGGGCAGGTAATTTGGCCCGCCCGCCTTGGGGCCGGTGCCAGAAAGCCCCTCGCCGCCAAAGGGTTGGCTGCCGACAATCGCGCCGATCTGGTTGCGGTTGATGTAGATATTGCCCGCCTCAACCCGTTCGGAGACATGTTGCACCCGATCATCAATGCGCGTGTGCAATCCAAAGGTCAGCCCATAGCCGGTGCCATTGATCGCGTCGATCACGTCATCCAGTTCATGCGATTTGAATGTGGCAAGATGCAGAACCGGACCAAAAATCTCACGCTCCAGATCGCCAATGCCGTTTACCCGGATGATGGTCGGTGCAACGAAGGTGCCGGCTTTCGGCGCGTCAATTTCGGCCAGAACACGGCCTTCACTGCGGGCAGATTCGATGTGGTCGGCAATGCCTTTGCGGGCCTGTTCGTCAATCACGGGGCCGACATCCGTGCGCAGCTGCCATGGATCGCCCATAGTGAGCGCCTTCATCGCGCCGATCAGCATTTTTGTCAGATCATCGGCAATGTCTTCCTGAACATAAAGACAACGCAAAGCCGAACACCGCTGCCCTGCGGATTGGAATGCGCTTTCGACAATTGCCTGCACGGCCTGTTCGGGCAGGGCAGTGCTGTCCACGATCATCGCATTCAGCCCTCCGGTCTCGGCGATCAAAGGGGTGCCGGGGGCGCAATGTTCGGCCATCGCCGCGCGGATGCGCATCGCGGTGGCGGTCGATCCGGTAAAGGTCACGCCGCCGATGCGCGGGTCTGAAGTCAGCGCTGCGCCCACAGCGCCGCCGCCGGGCAGCAATTGCAAGGCATTGCGCGGCACGCCCGCCTTGTGCAGCAGCGACACGGTGACATGGGCCACCAGCGGAGTTTGCTCCGCCGGTTTGGCCAAAACCGCATTGCCCGCCGCCAAGGCCGCCGAGACCTGCCCGACAAAGATCGCCATCGGAAAGTTCCACGGTGAGATGCAGGTGAAGATGCCCGCAGGCGGCATATTGGTGGCTTGTCCGGCATAATAGCGCAAAAAATCAACGCCTTCGCGCAATTCGGCGACACAATCGGGCAGGCCTTTTCCGGCCTCTCGTGCCAGCAGCGCAAAAATCTCGCCATAGTTTTCTTCGATCAAAGTGGCGGCTTTGAGCAGCACATCCCGGCGGGTCGCCAAGGGCGCATCCCAAGGCGCGGCGTGATCAAGGGCGGTCGCAACATCGGCAGCGGAAGCATTGCGAACAGTGCCCGGCGAGAGTTCGGGATCGGCGGGACTGACCACAGCGACAGCAGCATCAGGGGCCGCCTTGGCCGCCAGCAGCGGGGCAGCGTCCCACTGCTTGTCTGCAAACGGGCCCCGGGCCTCTTCGATGGCCTGCAAGGTCGGTGTATGGGCCAGATCAAACCCGATGGCATTGCCGCGCTGGGGCAAAAAGACCTCTGGACCTTTCGGGATCACCATGCTGGCCTGACCAAGCGTTTCAAACGGATCGGCCGCGACGACCTCTGGCGGGACATCCTCATCGACGATCTGGTTCACAAAACTGGAGTTCGCGCCGTTTTCCAACAAACGCCGCACCAGATAGGCCAGCAAATCGCGATGCGCACCCACGGGGGCGTAGATGCGGCAGCGCGTGCCGTTTTGGTCCAGAACCAAGTTGTGCAGCGTCTCGCCCATGCCGTGCAAGCGTTGGAATTCAAATGCTTCCTTGTCCTGTGCCATTTTGAGGACGGCGCAAACCGTATGGGCGTTGTGGGTGGCGAACTGGGGATAAATCCGGTCCGTCATGCCAAGCAGTTTACGGGCGTTGGCGATATAGCTGACATCGGTCGCGGCCTTCTCGGTAAAGACCGGAAAACCATCAATCCCTTCGACCTGCGCCCGCTTGATCTCGGTGTCCCAATAGGCGCCCTTGACCAAACGTACCATGATCCGGCGGTCATGCCGCTCTGCCATATCATAAAGTGCGTCAATCACCCGGCCTGCACGCGGGCCAAAGGCCTGTACCACAACGCCAAATCCGTCCCAGCCCGCCAGGGCCGGTTCGGACATCACGCGGTCAATCACCTCCAGCGACAGGGCAAGGCGGTCGGCCTCTTCGGCATCGACATTCAGACCCATGCCCGCCGATTTCGCGAGCAGCGCCAGCGCCCGCAAACGCGGCACCAGATCACGCATCACCGCATCATGCTGCGCCACCTCGTACCGGGGGTGCAGGGCGCTGAGTTTGACTGAAATACCGGGGTTCTTGCGAATATCCTCGTCCGTACAGGCCGTGGCAATCGCCGAAATCGCGCGGCTGTAGCTCAGGTGATAACGTTTTGCATCCGCCTCGGTCCGGGCCGCTTCGCCCAGCATGTCATAGCTGTAGGTATAGCCCTTTTTCTCCATCCCCTTGGCGCGGGTCATGGCGGCGTTGATGTCCTCACCCAGCACAAACTGGCGGCCCATTTCCTTCATCGCGCGGGACACGGCGGTGCGGATCACCGGCTCGCCCAGACGTTTGATCGCGGCGCGCAGATGGCGCACGGGTCCGGGCTGATCGTCGTCCAGCACACGGCCAGTCAACATCAGCGCCCAGGTGGAGGCATTCACCAAACTTGAGGTCGAATGCCCCATATGGCGGCCCCAGTCAGAGGGCGCGATCTTGTCTTCGATCAGCGCATCGATGGTATCGGCATCGGGCACCCGCAAAAGCGCCTCGGCCAGACACATCAGGGCGACGCCTTCATCCGTGGACAGACCATATTCGGCCAGAAACACCTCCATCATACCGGGGGCCGTGGCCCCGCGAATACCGCGGACAAGAGCAGCGGCATCCGCGCTGATTTCTGCGCGGGTGTCTGCGGACAGATCAGCAGTGCGGATCAATTCCGGCAAGACCTGTTCAGGATCGGCATAGGTGCCTTGATCAATCATCAAGCTCAGCGGGGAAGCGACGTCATGGGCCATTGGAAACTCCAGTCAGAAGGGATTTATCGTAAGTACACTGGATCTGGCGGGCTGACTGACTTAGTTTATGCACAATCAAGGTCGAATAGACTGAAATTTTGGAGATACGCGATGCAAAGTGGAAAGGTCAATTTGGATCGCTTCGACTCGGCGATCCTTGCCGTTTTGGGGCAGGACGGCCGGATACCTGTTACGGAACTGGCCAAGCGCATCGGCTTGTCGAAGTCCCCGACGCAGGCGCGGCTGCGGCGGCTCGAGGAAAGCGGCGTGATCCAGGGCTACCGTGCCATGCTGGATCCGATCCGCCTGGGGCTGGATCACGTGGCCTTTGTGGAGGTGCGACTGGATGACACCCGCGAGGCCGCGCTGCGCAAATTCAACGCCGCCGTTCTCAAGGTGCCGGAGATTGAACAGGCGCATATGATCGCCAGCCACTTTGATTATCTGCTCAAGGTACGGACCCGCGATATGTCCGCCTACCGGCAGTTTCTGGGCGAGACAATCTCGGCCCTGCCGCATGTCTCCAACACCTCGACCTATGTGGCGATGGAGGTGGTCAAGGGCACGATGCTGACGGACGGCACTTGACGGAACTGCGCCGGGCGCTCTTTATTACAGGATGATCCGGCTTCGTTTGCTCCCTTCTTTCGTGATCGCCCTTTGGGCGGGACCGCTGTTTGCTGAGTGTCCTGCACCCGCCGACACCCGCTCGGAACTGCTTGATCTTTTTGCCGATGCACAATCGGCACAGACCTTTACCGATGGTCGGCGAGCATCGCTGGCGATGTGGCAGGTTTGGCTGCGGGCCCCGGATGAAGCCGCCCAAGAGGTGCTGGATGCCGGGATGCGCAAACGCGATTCTTATGATTTTCTCGGAGCGCTGGCGGCTTTTGACCGGCTGGTTGCCTATTGTCCCGACTACGCCGAAGGGTTCAACCAACGGGCCTATATCCATTTCCTGCGGCAGGACTACGCCAAGGCGTTGGTTGATCTCGATGCCGCGCTGGCGTTGCAGCCTTTACACGTCGCGGCGCAATCGGGCAGGGCGCTGACATTGATGAACCTGGGCCAACTTCCTGCGGCCCGCGAACAGCTGCTGGAGGCGGTCAAGAACAATCCCTGGCTGTCCGAAGCGGCGCTTTTGGCGAAGGGCGCACCACTTGGACCGCAGGGTGAGGATCTATAGGCATTTACACCGCCCGCCGCATGACTATTGTGCGCCCATCACCCGGCGCGGGCGTGATGGAATGGTAGACATACCAGACTTAAAATCTGTTGGGGCGTAGCCCCGTGTGGGTTCGAGTCCCACCGCCCGCACCACAGTTCCTTTGCGCAGCAAAGGGACCACCCCTCTCGAAATGGTGCGCTGGGCGGCAGTCGATCTGAAAGAGCGATGAGAGCTTCGACAGTTCTAGCTTCGTCCCACCGCCCCCACCAAAGCCTCTTCCAAAGAAAGATGCCGAAACGACCGGATCAGTTGAATGCGGCAGTTGCTCGGCAGGAGCAATGAGAGCATCTGCTTCCAGATTTGTCCGCCCTTCCGCACCACCGTCACTTTCTTGCAATACCAAAAGCTGATGCATGGCTGTCGTTGTGCAAGAACGATAAGAGCATTGGCGACAAACTTCACCTCACCCCGATCTGCCCGATCACCCCGCCCGTTGATTGACCCGTTTGATCAAGGCCGCGCCGGTTTCCTTGCGTTCGCTGTAGCGTTCCACCAGATAATCCGCCCGTCCCCGCGTCAGAAGGGTGAATTTGACCAATTCTTCCATGACATCCACCATCCGGTCGTAGTTGGGCGATGGCTTCATCCGGTCATTGTCGTCGAATTCCAGAAAAGCCTTGGGCGTTGAGGATTGGTTGGGAATCGTCAACAGGCGCATCCAGCGGCCCAAGATCCGTAACTGGTTCACCGCGTTGAAGCTTTGCGAGCCGCCGTTGACTTGCATCACTGCCAGCGTTTTGCCCTGTGTCGGTCGAACGGCGCCCAGCGACAGCGGGATCCAGTCGATCTGCGCCTTCATGATCGCCGTCATCGCCCCGTGCCGTTCGGGGGAGCACCAAACCATGCCCTCGCTCCAACTGACCAGATCGCGCAATTCCTGAACTTTGGCATGGTCGGCCTCGGTCTCATCGGGCAGAGGCAAACCGCGCGGGTCAAAGGTTTTGGTCTCGGCGCCAAAAAGGTTCAACACGCGGGCGGCTTCTTCGGTCATCAGCCGGCTGAAGGACCGCTTTCGCAGGGAGCCATAGAGCAACAGTATCCGTGGAGCATGGTCGGATTGATCGGTTTCGAACAACCTGCCGGTGTCGATGGCGCGAAAGTGGTCCGTTTCGATGTTCGGGGTGTCGGTCATTGTGTCGTCTTTCGGTTTCATTGGCCTCATACCGCTGTGGGCAAGGACCGATCTCAATAGGGAGGGGACTGCAGCTATGCCGCCTCGTCGGAGTTCAACAGCCACCCGAAAAACAGGGTCGCCAAAACGGCCGCAATCAGCTGCACCGCGATGAACGCGGCCACATCCACAGGGGCGATCCCGGCAAACGTGTCTGAAAATCCGCGTGCGATGGTCACCGCCGGATTGGCAAAGGAGGTGGAGGAGGTAAACCAATAGGCCGCCGTGATATAAAGGCCAACCGCCATCGGAACCGCGGCGGGTTTCGCTTTGATACAGGCCAAAATGGTGCCAACCAGACCAAAGGTGGCAACAAATTCACCCGCCCATTGGCCGGTCCCGCTGCGTATGGTGGCGGAGGGATCAATCAGCGGATGTTCAAACATCACATGTGCGGCAAGGACACCGATGATGCCTCCAAACACCTGCGCAACCACATAAAGCGCGGCATCTCCCTTGGTGATTTCGCGGCGCATGACAAAGCTCAACGTAACCGCAGGGTTGAAATGTGCGCCGGAGATCGGGCCGAAAATGGTGATCAAAACCACCAAGATAGCCCCCGTCGGGATGGTGTTTCCCAATAGCGCAATGGCGATATTCCCGTCCGCCAACCGCTCCGCCATGATGCCCGATCCAATGACCGTCGCCAAAAGCGAAAACGTGCCCAACCATTCTGCCATCAACCGGCGTTCAAGTGTCATTCTGTGTCTCCAGTAAGGGCTGCTGCGATGGCGCCGCCGCCGAAATGTTCCGATTGCCCCATGCAAATGCACAGTGCGATATACGGCCAGGGCACTGGCCATTTGTTGCTTCTTTCTTACTCAATTCGGTAAATGCCGAAGTAACTCTGGGCTAAGTCAGGCTTTGTATCTTGTCAAGCTTCGATATTTCGGGCATTACCGAATAATGAAGCAAGACACCGCCATCGAGGCCTTTGCCGCCCTTGCGCAGCCGACGCGGATCGAGGCATTCCGTCTTTTGGTCAGGGTTGGGCCGAAAGGCTTGCCCGCACTGGAAATCTCGCGGCAATTGGGGACAAAACCCTCAACCCTGTCGGGGCATCTGGCCATTCTGAAACGGGCAGGGGTGTTGTCCGCGACCCGCCATCAGCGCGAAATCCACTATTCGGCCAATCTGGCCAGAGTGAATGCGCTTGTGCAGTTTCTGATCGCCGATTGTTGTGGCGGGAAGATCGAAAACTGCTCAGAAATTGTTGCCCTGCTTGAGTGCCAAGGCACGGATTGCTAGACGGTCCGGCGGGCCAAAGCTATCTGCCAGATCAGTTCAACCGCAGCCCCGTGTCCGGCGCGAAATACGACACTTTGCCAAGGTCGAAGGCCAGCCGTTGTGCATTGCCGGGGGCGGCGTTGGTTTCGGAATGCAGACGTGCGGTGACATGTTTCCCGCCAAGTTGCATAACGGCATAGGTGTCCGCGCCCGCAGGTTCCACGATATCAATCAGGCACTCGGCCTCCTGCACATGGGCCCCCGACCGCATCGCCGCATCACCGATGTCCTCGGGGCGTACCCCCAAAATGACATCCTCGGGCAGATCGCGGTTCTTGGTGTCGGTCAGCACAATCGGATCACCGCGATCCTGGGCGATTTGGATGTCGGTGCCGTTGCCATTGGCGCGGGCTTTGGCCGGGATCAGGTTCATCGCAGGGCTGCCCATGAAATCCGCCACAAAGAGATTGGCCGGGCGATTGTAGATCTCTGCGGGGGTGCCGATCTGCTGGATCACGCCGCCTTTCATGACCACGATTTTGGTCGCCAGCGTCATCGCTTCAATCTGGTCATGGGTCACATAAACCATGGAGGCGCCAAGCCGTTGGTGCAGCTGCTTGATCTCGGTGCGCATCTCGACACGCAGTTTGGCGTCAAGGTTCGACAGGGGTTCGTCAAACAAGAACAGCTTGGGATCACGCACCAGGGCACGGCCCATGGCGACCCGCTGACGCTGACCGCCCGACAGCTGGCCGGGCTTTCGCTTGAGCAGGTTCTCGATCTGGAGCTGCTGCGCCACATGGGCAAGCTTTTGGTCCTGCGTCGCCTGATCCACGCCGCGCACTTTCATGCCAAAGGTGATGTTCTTGGCAACTGTCATTGTGGGGTAGAGCGCATAGGACTGGAACACCATCGCGATATCGCGGTCTTTGGGGCTGACATCGGTCATGTCCTGCCCGCCAATGTGCAGTGATCCGCCGGTGATTGGCTCAAGCCCTGCGATGCAATTGAGCAAGGTGGATTTGCCACAACCGGACGGGCCAACCAGGACAAGGAAATCGCCCTGTTCGATCTCTACGTTGATGTCTTTGAGGATCTCGACGGATCCGTAGTTTTTGAAAAGATGTTCGATTTTCAGGATGTTGGCCATGGGATTATCCTTTCACGGATCCGGCGGTCAGACCGCGGACGAAATATTTGCCGGCAACGACATAAACAAGCAGGGTCGGCAACGCGGCGATGATCGCGGCGGCCATATCGACGTTGTATTCTTTGACGCCGGTGGTGGAATTGACGATGTTGTTAAGCGCGACCGTCACAGGCTGGGTTCCGGCCTGACTGAAGGACACACCAAACAGGAAGTCATTCCAGATCTGTGTGAACTGCCAGATCACGGTCACAACGATGATTGGCAGCGACAGCGGCAGGAAGATCGACCAGAAGATGCGGAAAAATCCTGCGCCGTCCACTTTGGCAGCCTTTGTCAGATCCGCCGGGATAGACACGTAATAATTGCGGAAAAACAAGGTGGTGAAGCCCAGCCCATAGATCACATGGACAAAGATCAAACCCGGAATAGTTCCGGCAATTCCCATCATCCCCAACACCCGCGCCATTGGCAGGAGAACCACCTGAAACGGGATGAAGCAGCCAAACAACATCAGCGAAAAGATGATATTTGCGCCGCGAAACCGCCATTGCGCCACGACATAGCCGTTCATCGCGCCCAATAGGGTTGAGATGGCCACGCCGGGAATGGCGATCAGGACAGAGTTCCAGAAATACGGCCGCACCCCTTCGCATTGGATGCCGGTGCAGGCTGTGGACCACGCGGTGCGCCATGCTTCGAATGTCACTTCGCGGGGCAGGGAAATCAGATCACCTGTCCGAATTTCATCCAGACTTTTCAGCGAGGTGGTGATCATGACGAACAGTGGCAGCAGATAGAACAGCGCAAACAGGCACAGCAGCGTATACAGCGACCAGCGCAGGGCGACTTTGCCCTTCTGGCTTTGCCCCGCGAGGGAGGCAGCGGAGACAGACAGATCAGCCATCTTTGGACCTCAATTCCGAATAAAGGTAGGGAACCACAATCGCAAACACGACCAGCATCATGATCATCGCGGAGCTGGCCGCCTGACCGATATCGCCGCGCGAGAACGCCATGGCATACATATAGGTCGCGGGCAGATCGGTGGCATAGCCGGGGCCGCCGCCTGTGAGCGCGATAACCAGATCAAAGCTTTTGATCGCAAGGTGCGACAGCACGATGAACGCGGACAGGAAAATCGGGGCCATCGAAGGGATGATAATCGCGGTATAGACACGCCATGTGGGGATGCCATCGACCTGCGCAGCCTTGATGATCTCTTCGTCCACGGACCGCAGGCCCGCCAAGAACAGCGCCATCACAAAACCCGAGCTTTGCCAGATCGCGGCCAGCACAATGGTGTAGATCGCCATGTCCGGATCAACCAGCCAATCGAAGGTGAAATCTTCGAACCCCCAGCCGCGCACCATGGCTTGCAGGCCCAAACCGGGGTTCAAGATCCATTTCCACGCGGTGCCGGTGACAATCATCGAAAGTGCCATTGGGTAAAGATAAATCGTTCGGATCGCGCCTTCGGTGCGGATGTTTTGATCCAGCAGGATCGCCAGCACCAGCCCAAGGATCATCGCGATCACAATGAACAGGGTGCCAAATATGAAAAGATTGCCAAAGGCCGTGTCCCAGCGCGGCGATGCAAACAGCCGGTCATACTGGATAAACCCTTCGATCTCGTACTTGGGCAGCAGCCGCGAGCGCGTCATCGAAACCCATGCTGTCCAGGCGATAAAGCCATAGACGAACACGAGAATGGCAATGAAAGAGGGCGCCAGCACCAGTTTGGGTGTGTTTTCTTCAAGCCATTTTGTCATGAACGTTATCCCCCCGGAAAATCTGCCGCCCCGGCCAATGGGCGGGGCGGCAGCGTGGTTTACATGCTGTTTGCAACAGCCTCGGCCAACATCTGAACCGCATCCGCAGAGGACATGTCAGAGTTGAAATGTGCGGTCACAACGTCGGTGATCGCTCCGGCCTGTGCGCCGCGCAGGGCCATGCCGTGCGCATAGCTGGGCAAGAGCGACCCGTTCTCAGAGCTGGCTGCCATATCTGCCGCAGACAGGACCGCGCAGCTGTCAAACTCGTCCAGTGGCACGTCCGTGCGTGCAGGGATCGAGCCTTTGTTCAGGTTGAACACCTTTTGGAAGTTCTTGCCGACGACCAGCTCGGCCAGCAGGGCTTGACCCGCCTGTTTGTCCGCGCCGCCCACTTCGAACATCGCAAAGCTGTCGACGTTGTAGAGGAAACCGTCACCGGGGGTGGAGGCACAGAGGAAATCCTCGCCGGGCGCTTTGCCCGCTGCCATAAACTCGCCCTTCGCCCAGTCGCCCATGATCTGAAACGCCGCTTCGCCGTTCATTACCATGGCTGTGGCCAGGTTCCAGTCACGGCCAGAGAAGTTCGGATCAACATAGCCGCGCATTTTGCGCATCTGGTCGAAGGTGGCGACCATCGCATCAGAGGTCAGCGTATCTTTGTCCAGCTCGACAAAGGCCTTGTGAAACCCTTCGGCGCCCAGAATGCCAAGCGCGACAGCCTCAAACACTGTCGCGTCCTGCCAGGCCTGACCGCCATGGGCCAGTGGAATGATCCCCGCCGCTTGCAGCTTGTCTGCGGCGGCGTTGAACGCGTCCCAGCTGGTTGGCATTTCGATGCCATTGGCCTCAAGCACATTTGCATTGGCCCAGATCCAATCCACGCGGTGGACGTTCACAGGGGCCGCACACCAGGTGCCCTCGCATTTCATGTGGCCCGCAATAGAGGCTGGCAAAACGGCCTCCCAATTGTTGGCCTCGGCAACGGCAGAGATATCGGCCAGCACGCCTTCTTCGTACCATTCCTGAATGGCAGGGCCTTTCAGCTGTACGGCAGTGGGCGCATTGCCCGACAGAACCCGCGCCCGCAAAGCGGTCATCGCGGCATCACCGCCGCCGCCTGCCACTGGCATGTCCGTCCAGGTGCCGCCATTCGCGGCAAACTCTTCTTGCAACACGGCAACGGACTTGGCCTCACCGCCGGATGTCCAGTAATGCAGCACCTCGGCTTGCGGTTCGGCAAAGGCCGCGCCGGATGTGCCCAGTGCGACACCGCAGGCAATACCCAAAGCATAGGATTTCATGTGTGTTTCCTCCCAGAATTATCCGCAATAGCGGTCATGATGGCGCAAGTCTGTGGGAATGGCGGCCCGCCATGCAATCCACTTATAGCGGCTCAAGGGCGCAAAACGGCATTTAAACGGCGGCCCCGTTACCAGTTGTTACAAAGCCCTCGATTTTGTTGCATTGTGTTACATGAATTGGATCACCGGCGGTCAGAACGGCCCGCCACACAGGAGAGACAAAGGTGACAATCCCCCGGATTCTTGTGGTTGATGACGATCAGGACGTGCGCCAGATGGTGACGCAATTCCTGCGCCAGAACGGTGCGATGGCCCTGCCTGCGGGGACCGAAACGGAAGTGCGCAAACATCTCGGTGGCGGGCGGGTGGATCTGATCTTGCTTGATGTGATGCTGGGGGATGAAAACGGTCTTGAGATCTGTGCGAGGTTGCGCAGTGAACAGGACGTACCGATCATCATTGTCTCGGCCCTGTCAGCCGATCATCAGCGCATGGAAGGCTATGAGGTTGGCGCGGATGATTACATCGCCAAACCGTTCAATCCTGATCTGCTGCTGGCGCGGGTCAAGGCCGTGCTGTCACGGGCGCGGCGGTCGTCGTCCTTGGTCCATCGGCGCAATACCAAGACTTTTGAATTTCACGGTTGGGTCTACAACGCCAAACGCGGCGAGGTTCTGTCGCCAGCGGGTATTCAGGTCACCCTGTCACGGCGCGAGCTGGCTTTGCTGCAAACACTGGTGGCCAATCCGCATATCCCCTTGACCCGCGAAGAGATCGCCGCCGCGCTGGATGTGACGGGCGAGGCGGGCCAGACAGCCGATGCCACGGGCCGCGCCATTGATGTGCTGGTGGGGCGGCTTCGGTCCAAGATTGAGAACAACCCCAAAGACCCGCAAATCCTGCGCACTGAACGCGGGGTCGGCTATGTCTTTGTGGCGGATGTTACGGTGCAGGACCAGTGAAGGCTTTGCACAGCCTTCGCGCCATTGTCAGCGCCTTGGTGCTGGCGGCCTTTGTATCGGCAGCAATGGCTGTGGGCCTTTGGATGCAATCGACCCAAAACTGGAAATCCCATCTGGCAAAGGCGCAACTGGCGGGGACAACCCTTTATTATGCGATGCAAAACGGCACCGCCCCGCCCGAAGGCGTCCGCGTCACGCCCTTGTCAGCGGTGGATCAAAGCCACGCAGAGGCCGGGGCCTTTCACCAGATCAGTGGTGCACCCAATGGAGCGCGGATCACCAATGTGCCGATCCTTGCAGATGCCCTGAACCGCACCACCAGCAAACCGCTGATGCTGGCGATCCTGTCGCCTGACTTGACCTATCGTTTGGCCGGACTGCCACACCGCGACGGGCAAACAGCGGCGGAAACCACAGGCGCGGTGCTGCGGCTCTTGGCCTCTTATTGCAGCGATCCTGTGGTGGTGGCCCAGATGGGGCAGGCGCCCTGGGTGCGGATCGAGGGTGCACCCGTCTGGGGCTGCGATGCGGCGCCTGCGGACCTGCGCCTGCCTGCGGTTCTCTTTGCCATTGTCGCTTTCGGCATTCTGATAACCATTGCCCTCAACCAATCCTCCGACTTCGCCCGCTTTGCCGCGCAGTTGCGGGATCGCCGCCGGGTGGGCGGGCCAGCGAGCTATGATCTGCCCGGTCCGCAAGAGCTTCAGGACATTGTTGCGGCGGTGAACAGCTATCTAGAGGCGGAACGGGAGCAACTGGCCAATCGGGCTGCGGTTTTGTCAGGTGTCAGTCATGACCTTGGCACACCTGCCACACGGCTGCGGCTGCGCACGGCGCTTATTGGCGATCCCGAACTGCGCGGCAAACTGGACGCGGACATCGACAGCATGACCGGCATGATCGAAAGCGTTCTGACCTACACCCGCGCCGAGATGAACGTGGAGGAGCCGCGCAAGCTGTCGCTGAATGCGCTGATCGATGCGGTGGTGACGGACTATCAAGATATGGGCCGCGCCGTCAGTTTTCGCGCCGCACAGGATGTGGTGATGCAGGGGGGCGGCTCGGTGTTCATGTCCCGTCAGGGGCAAAGCGTGATGGCAGGAGATCGCCAGATCACGGTCACAGGCCGCCCGATTGCCCTGCAACGGGCGATGGCCAATCTGATCGACAATGCACTGAAATACGGGCGGCGGGCGACGGTTTCGTTTGAGGCAGACGCAGACACCGCAACGATCATTGTCGAGGATGAAGGCTCCGACAGTTCCGCCAAGGACATCGAGGCATTGCTGGCCCCGTTTCAACGGGGCGACAATACTGCCACGATTGATGGCTATGGTCTTGGTCTAACGATCGTCTCCACCATCGCCCAATTGCATGGCGGAGCATTGTCGTTTGAAGACACGGCTGTTGGCGTCTCGGCGCGGTTGATGATCAAGCGCGGGTAGAGGCCTACAACACCACATCGTCGAGCGCTTTGGAGTGGTCCGTGATCTGTTCAAACCCGTCTTCGGTGATAATAAAACTGTCACCAACCTGTGCCCTGAAATGATCGGTGTTCACCGACCCGTCCACGGCCAGAACCATGCCGGGCTGCAGGATCGTGGTATCACCCGTCACCAGTTGTGGATCTTCAAGATAGCTAAACCCCGTCGCGCGGCCACAGCGGAACGGATACTCATAGCCCGCCGTCTGGATCACCTCGGCATAGGCGGCATGCACAGTCTCTGCCGTTACGCCGGGGCGCAAGATTTTGAGCGCGGCCTTTTGGCTGGCCACGGCAACATCATAGATTGGAATCTGCCGCGCATCCGCAACCTCGCCAATCCAGAAGGTCCGGTCAAAGCCCAGCTTGAAGCGGTGAAAATTGGTCATGCCGCAAAAGCAAAGAAACACCGGCTCTCCGCGCCGCATCACGCGGGTTGAGGCACGGTGGTGGGTTTTTGTGATCTGATCCCCAGAGGCCATGATCTGCAGGAAATGGGTGTTGGGGGACATGTCGGCGTCCTCATAATGCGCGGCCAGCAGTTGCGCGGCCTTCCGCGTGCCCGCCTGTGAGGTTGCGATGGCCACCTCAAATTCTGGTACACCGTCTCCGATGGCGTCCCGTCCCGCCTGCATCATCGCATTGGCGACTTGCCCGGCATGGCGGGCCAGCTGCAATTCGGCGGGGGATTTGATCATCCGCATCTTTGACAGGATCGGCGTGGCATCCACCACCATTTGCGCCCCTGCGAGGTCATCCACAAAACGGCGGACAGCGGGCGGCATATGCGCGGTTTCAAGCGCAATCTTTCGGGCTCCTTTCAAAGCGGCGGGAAGTTCGGCCCGCCATTCTGCGCCAGCCCCATCATTCCATGGGGCGATCCTGTCCACCTGCGCCGCATTTTGGGCCGCGACATAGTCAATGGTCGGGGTGATAAGAACGCTTGACCCGTCACGCAGCACAACCAAAATCGTCGGGCGGCCAAATTCCATATGCAAATAGTCGTAATAGCCGGTCAGGTAATAGACGCTGTCCTCATCCGTGATCAGCGCCACATCCAAACCCGCCTCGGTCATCCTTGTGCGAAAGGTCTCAAGGTTGCGTTGGAACATCGGCTTTCCCTTCATGTCTGGGCGGGCAGTCGGCTGCGCACAAGCTGCGCCCAAAACGCCGCGCCAATGGGCAACAGATCATCGTTGAAATCGTAATCCGATGCATGCAGCGGGCGGCCATTTGCGCCTTCAGTTCCATTGCCCAACAACAAAAAGCACCCCGGAATGGCGGCACTGAAATGGGCGAAGTCCTCGGAAAAGCTCATCGGTTCGCGGTTTCCGATCACGTTAAGTCCCAAGGCTCGCCCTGCCTCCAAAGCAGCCTCTACCGGTTCGGGTGCATTCACCGTTTCAATAAATTCCGTGTTGAACGCCACAGTCACTTCAACGCCATGTGCCATGCCGATCCCCTTGGCGATCTGGTCCATCAATGCTGCGACGGCTTTCCTGTCCTCACCGGACCGGGCACGCACATCCCCCTTCAGAACCGCAGATCCGGGCAACACGTTGCGCTGACCATTTGTCAGAAACTCTGTCACCGAAACCACCACACCAGCGCCGGGTGCCAGTTTGCGCGATACGATGGTTTGCAGCGCCAGCACGATCTCTGATCCGATAGTGATGCTGTCGCGCCCCGCCTGCGGCATCGACGCATGACCGCCCTGACCTTGGATGGTGACTTCAAACAGGCTTTCGCTGGAACAGATCAGGCCGGGACGGGTGGAGAGTTGCCCAAGCGGCGCGCCGGGCAGATTGTGAATGGCGTAGATCTCCTGAACTGGAAACCGTTCGAGCACCCCTTCATTTATCATGGCGTTGGCGCCCAGCCCGTGCTCTTCGTTGGGCTGAAAAATCAGGACCACTGTGCCATCAAAACCATCATTGCCAGCCAGATCTGCCGCTGCCCCCAGAAGCATCGACATATGCCCGTCATGGCCGCAGGCATGCATTTTGCCAGGGGTCTGGGATGGGTAGTCGTGCAAACTGGTCTCTAGAATGGGCAAGGCATCCATATCGGCCCGCAGGGCGATGGCGCGATTGCCGGTGCCGCGCTTGAGGATACCAATAATGCCCGCGCCGCGATGCACTTCGATCCCGAGATCCGTCAAAATCTCGGCCACTTTGTCCTTGGTTTGGTCTTCTTCGAAGCCGAGTTCGGGATTGCGATGAAAATGCCGCCGCAATTGGCGCAGATCTTTTGGCGTCATGGCATGGCTTTCCTGCAGTGTGCCGCGCAAGCCTAACCGCAAGCGCAGGCCGCGGGGAAGGGCAAACTAGGGGGCAGGGGTGCCCGCCATCTTGTGCAGAACCGCCCGCCGTGTGAGGCTTTCTGGGCTCCATACATCTTTGATGACGAAGTATTCCTCAAAGGCAGGCGCATCCTGCGGCAACACCACCCACGGCTGTTTTGTTGAGGTGAAAATATGCACATCGGGCGGAAAGGCGTCAGGATTATCAAGGGTGCCAACCCGGATAAACCGCACCAATTGACCCAAACCGCCGCGCATCGCCAGATATTTGCTCCATAGTGTGACCTGACACTGCGGACACTTTGAAAACAACTGTCCGATGCCGCTTTGCGAGGGTACCAAAATATCGGCCACGTCACCCTTGGTGACCGTCACCCGGTCCGCTTCGATCAATGCATTCACCGCCAACGCGCCGCCACTTTCGCGCTGGCACCAACGGCAGTGACATCCGTGGACAATCATTGGAGTGCTGCTGATCTCATAGCGGACATGCCCGCAGGCGCATCCGCCCTGAAAGGGGCCATTTTGTGCGGTCATGATGTGATCCTTAAATGTTTCTGTCCCTCACTCTGTCAGCTCGGTGAGCATGGACCAGATCACACTAGGGCAAGAGGTCAGCCGCGCCTAGCGTCCAACAACATGCACAGAATCCACCTCGCCCAGCGATTGCAGCAGACTGCTGGTGTTGGCGACGCCGAATTTCTTGAGCAGTTTGGCGCGGTAAATCTCGACCGTTCTATGAGAGATATCCAGCTTGATGGCGATCTCTTTGCTGGTCAGGCCAAGCGCAAGAAAAGAGACAATCTCGCGCTCGCGGCGGGTCAGGGGCTTGTAGGGGCGCACCTCGGACAGATCCGCGAAACTCCACACCGCGCGGCCCAAGGGCGCGTCTGGGGTAAAGGAATGGCCGCGCACCCGGCACCAGAACAGGCTGCCGTCCTTGCGTGCCATGATCCGCTCGTCCCAATAGTGGTTGGTGGTTTGCAGCTCTTTCACACCGCGGTCGCGGATATTGGCGAACTCCTCGTCCGATGGATAGAGAACCGCAAAAACTTGATCGCGCAAGTCCTTGATTTCGTATCCGAACATGCTGGCAAATGTAAGGTTGCAATCGCGGATCACGCGGTTTTCCGTAACCACCAGACCCACAGGCGCATAAAGATAGGCCAGCTCTGCGAACTGCCCTTCTCGAAAGCTGTCGTCTATACGTGTTTCCACAATATTGCGCCCAATCGCACGACCTGAAACATTTCCACCTACAGAAGTAAGGGACCGATCAGACGGGCGCAATGCCCGGCTGTGCCAGGTTGCTGTAGGGAGAGAAAGAATGAAATTATTCACACGGCGGCTTGGGGCCGCCTTGTTTGGTCTGGCCATCGCGACCACTGCGCAGGCCGAAGATCCGGTCAAGATCGCGCTGGTACACGGCATATCGGGGCACTCGTTCGAGGTGTTCTCAAAGCAGGCTCAAACCGGGTTTGAGCTGGGCATCGAATATGCAACGGGCGGCACCAATATGATCAAGGGCCACCCGATCGAGATCATTCACAAGGACACGCAGTTCAAACCGGATGTGGCCCGCGCCGTTCTGGCCGAGGCTTACGGTGACGATGAGGTCTTGCTCGCCGTTGGGGCGACATCCTCTGGCGTGACCAAGGGATTGCTGCCGATTGCCGAGGAATATGAGCGTATCTTGATCATTGAACCGGCCGTTGCCGACAGCCTGACCGGGCCGGACAGCAACCGCTATGTGTTCAAGACATCACGCAACTCGTCGATGGACATGCAGGCGCAGGCTTTGGCCTTGGCACCGGATGAGAACCTTTTTGTGGCGACCTTGGCCGAAGACTATGCTTTTGGCCGTGATGGCATTGCCGCGTTCAAGGCGGCGCTGGATGGCTCTGGTGCCACCATCGTGACCGAGGAATACACACCACAGGGCACCACGGATTTCACCGCTGCAACGGAACGGATGTTCAACGCGCTGAAGGACAAGGAAGGCCGCAAGGTTATCCTGATCTATGTGGCGGGCGGCGGCGACCCGATGGGCAAAATTCTGGCCATGCAGCCGGAACGCCACGGCATCGAGATCTCCACTGGCGGTCACATCCTGCCGGTACTGCCGACCTACAAACGCGCGCCGGGCATGGAAGGGGCGATCTACTATTACTACGAAATGCCCAAGAATCCGGTCAACGAATGGCTTGTGAAAACCCATCAGGAACGTTTCGACGGCCCGCCTGATTTCTTTACCGCCGGCGGGATGGCCGCAGCGCTGGCCGTGGTCAAGGCGCTGGAGACAGCCGAAGACTGGGAAACCGAAGCGCTGATCACCGCGATGGAAGGCATGAGCTGGGAAACCCCCAAGGGCACAATGACCTTCCGCCCCGAAGACCATCAGGCGCTGCAATCCATGTATCACTTCAAAATCCGTGTGGATGATGATGTGGCATGGGCGATCCCTGATCTGGTGCGGGAAATCACCGCCGAAGAGATGGACATCCCCATCGGGCGCAACAATTAAACCCAATGCATCCGGCCCCTTATACAGGGGCCGGACAGCCACCGGACAAAATTCATGACAATGCAACCTTCCTTGGAAACGCGCGATCTGACGATCCGCTTTGGCGGCCATGTGGCCGTGAACGCGGTCTCATGCGCCTTTCATCCCGGCGAATTGACCGTGATTGTCGGCCCAAACGGCGCGGGCAAGACGACCTATTTCAACCTGATCTCGGGGCAACTGGCGGCCACGCGAGGGCAAGTGATGAAATCCGGCACCGACCTCACGCGCATGTCCCCTTCTGCACGGGCGCAGCGCGGCATTGGCCGGGCGTTCCAACTGACCAATCTGTTCCCTCAATTGTCGGTCCTTGAAAACATCCGCCTTGCGGTGCAGGCCCGCTCCGGCGACGGCTGGCGGATGCTGCGGCAGGTGGCGGGCCTGAGACATCTCGAAGAACAAGCCGAGCATTACCTTGAAGCCGCCAAGCTGAGCGGGGTCGCGCATTTGCCAGCGTCGGCCTTGCCCCATGGCGATCAGCGCAAGCTGGAGGTGGCGCTTTTGATGGCGATGGAGCCGGATATCTATATGTTTGATGAACCCACCGCGGGCATGTCATTGGACCACGCGCCGGACGTGTTGGATCTGATTGCAGGCATCAAGAATGACACCACCAAAACCGTTCTGCTGGTGGAGCATAAGATGGACGTGGTGCGCAGCCTCGCCGACCGGATCATCGTTCTGCACAATGGAGAGCTGCTTGCGGATGGGGCACCGGATGCTGTGATGTCCAGCGATATCGTGCGCGATGTCTACCTTGGCAAATCGGCGGTGCCCGCATGAGCCTTCTGACCCTCAATGCGATGAAAACCAACATCGGCCAATATGCGGTTTTGCATGATGTGACCCTTGATGTGCCCGAAGGTGGCGTGTTTGTCCTCTTGGGCCGCAATGGTGCGGGTAAAACAACCACGCTGCGCTCGATCATGGGCTTGTGGCAACCTTCACCGGGGTCGGTGCTGTTCAATGGCAAAGATATCACCGCGATGCACACGGCAGACATCGCCCGGTTGGATATCGCCTTTGTCCCTGAAAATATGGGTGTTTTTGGAGGCCTGACCGTTGAGGAAAACCTGATCCTTGCCACCGCCAAAGGCCGGTTTGATCCTGCCCGTCTGAAACGGATTTATGAGCTGTTCCCCGCGCTTGAGACCTTTTGGACCAAACAGGCGTGGTCGCTGTCAGGGGGGCAGAAACAAATGCTGGCCGTGGCCCGCGCCATTATCGAACCGCGTGCGCTGATCCTGATTGACGAGCCGACCAAGGGGCTGGCGCCCGCGATTGTGGATGCGATGGCCGATGCCTTTCGCGAGATCGCGCAGAACACGACAATCCTGCTGGTCGAACAGAACTTTGAATTTGCCAAATCGCTGGGCCGCGACATGGCGGTGATTGACGACGGCCGGATTGCCCACAGCGGCACGATGGCCGATTTCGCCGCAGATACGGCGCTGCAAGACCGGCTGTTGAGCCTGTCAGCCTGAGGAAGAATGATGCAACAGATAAACGATTTTGCAGGCCGGTTGGGCGGGGTGTACCTCTTGCCGGTTGTGGTGGCGGCGCTGGCCTTTGTGATGATCGGGGCGCCGTCGTCTTGGGTGACGCTCACGGTGGCCGGATTGGCGATGGGGATGATGATTTTCCTGATGGCCTCGGGCTTGTCGCTGGTGTTTGGCCTGATGGATGTGCTCAATTTCGGTCATTCGGCTTTTGTCAGCTTTGGCGCGTTTATCGCGGCCAGCGTGCTGGCCTGGCTTTCTGGCTGGCTTGAGGCAGATGCGGTCTCGCTCAACATTGCTGCGTTGTTTCTGGCCTTTGGTGCGGCGATCCTTTTTGGGCTGGTGGCCGGATGGTTCTTTGAAACTGTAATCGTCAAACCTGTCTACAAGGACCACCTGCGCCAGATCCTGATCACCATGGGGGCACTTATTGTGGCCGAGCAGATGATCCTTGCGATCTGGGGTGGCACGCCGGTGTCTGTGCCACGCCCTGAGTTTTTGGAAGGATCGCTGTTGATCGGGGATATCACGATCGAGATTTACCGGATCTTCGCCTTTCTTCTGGGGCTGGGGGTCTATGCCGCGCTGTATCTGACGTTGAACCGGACGCGCATTGGTTTGCTCATCCGTGCCGGGGTGGAAAACCGTGAAATGGTGGAGGCGCTGGGCTTTCGCGTGGACCGGCTGTTTGTGGCGGTGTTCATGCTTGGCTCTGCCCTTGCGGCCCTGGGCGGCGCGATGTGGGCGGGCTATGAGACCTTGATCACACCTGCGCTGGGCGCCGAGATGATGATCGTCGTCTTCATCGTGGTGATCATTGGCGGGCTCGGGTCGATCCAGGGAACGTTGCTGGGCGCGATCATGGTCGGGCTGATGGCCAACTACATCGGGTATCTTGCGCCCAAGCTGGCGTTGGCGTCGAACATGATCCTGATGGTGGCGATCCTTCTGTGGCGGCCCAATGGCCTCAAACCGGCGGTGAAGTAAGATGAACGCGTTGTCTCAAACCACCACCAGCGGCACCAAGGCCGTGAAAGCCGCCGTTTTGTTGATCTTTGCCCTGCTGCTGTTTGCACCTTTCCTGTTTCAGGATGTGCGGGCGCTGGAAGTTGCGGCGCGGGTCTGTGTGTTTATCGTTCTGGTGGCAAGCTACGACCTGCTGATCGGGTATACCGGGATCGTCAGCTTTGCCCATACGATGTTTTTTGGCTTTGGCGCTTATGGCGCTGCGATCAGCCTCAAACAGATGGGGCCGGGTTGGGATGCCGTTCTTGTCGGTGCCTTGGCCGGGATGGCGGTCTCGCTGATTGTGGCGGTAGCGATTGGCCTGCTGTCCCTGCGGGTCAAGGCGATCTTCTTTGCGATGATCACCCTTGCCACGGCCAGTGTGGCGCTGGTTCTGGCCTCACAGCTGAGCGATTTTACCGGTGGCGAAGATGGCATCACCTACCGCGCACCGGCGTTGTTCAAGACCGCGACCAAGCTGATGCTGGATGAAAACGGCAAGGTGCTGCGGGTCTTCGGCGTCAAAATCAATGGCAAGCTGGCGGCTTATTACTTTGTGTTTTTCACCTGCCTCGCCCTGTTTGTGATGATGCTGCGCATGGTTGGATCGCCGCTTGGGACGGTCCTGAAAGCGATCCGGGAGAACGAGGCGCGGGCTGAGGCGATTGGCTACCGTGTGGTCAGTTACCGGACCTTCGTGTTTTGCATCGCGGCGCTGGTGGCCTCGCTGGCGGGTACGATCTACGCGATCTGGCTCAAATACACCGGACCGGACACCGCGCTGAGCTTTGCGATCATGATCGACATCCTGTTGATGGTGGTGATCGGCGGCATGGGCACAATGTGGGGCGCGGTGATCGGCGCGACGATGCTGGTGTTGGCGCAATATTACCTGCGCGATCTGATGGGGGCGGCGGCCAAGGCCACGGTGGATATTCCGGTCCTGCCGCATGTGCTGGACCCTGATCGCTGGCTGTTCTGGCTGGGCATCATCTTTATCCTGCTGGTCTATTTCTTCCCCAAAGGGATTGCGGGCACGGTGTTGGCCAAAGGGGCCCCTCGGTGAGCCAGAGGGCACAGCCGCGCCATGCATTCTTTGCTGTGCTGGGGCATGAGGTGCATGTCACGGAATGGGGCGACCGATCCGCGCCGCCGCTGGTGATGTGGCATGGGCTGGCCCGCACGAGCCGCGATTTTGATGAACTGGCGGCAGGATTTGCCGCTGATCATTTTGTCATTTGTCCCGACACCATTGGCCGTGGGCAATCCAGCTGGTCGGAAAACCCTGAAGCGGAGTATTCAATCAAACACTACGCCCGGATCGCATTGGGCGTGATGGACCACTACGGAATGGCCAAGGCCGGATGGTTCGGCACCTCCATGGGCGGATTGATCGGGATGCGCATCGCGTCCGGCCCGATGGCGGATCGGCTTCGCTATCTGATCATCAACGATATCGGCCCGGAAGTGCCGCAACCGGCCATTGACCGGATATTGGCCTATGCCGCGGATCTTCCCAGCTTTGCCACCGTGTCAGAGGGCGAAGCATGGCTCAGGACCACCTACGCCCCCTTTGGTGCGGCGGAAGATCCGTTTTGGCAGCGCATGGCCATGACATCTCTCAGGCGGATGGGCAACGGCAGGCTGACCCTGCACTATGACCCCAAGATCGTTGTGCAATTCACTGCCTCGGCCGAAGAGTTGCTGTCTTGGGAACGCTATGACCGGATTGGGGTGCCCATGCATGTCTTTCAGGGCGCAAACTCCGACATTCTGTCACCGCAGATCTTGCAGCGCATGTGCGCCAGCGGCCCTCGCCCGACATCAACCACGATGCAAGGATGCGGCCATGCGCCCAGCCTTTCCCTGCCCGGTGATGTAGGTTTTGTCCGCGAGGTTGTGGCGAGATTGCAGACCCGCTGCGGCTAGGGGCGGGGCCCCTTAAACCTGCAAGACTTTTCCTGTTTCGGTCTTGATATGGATCAACGTGACCGCCCGGCAAAGCCGTTAGACCCGCATTGAACAAATGCGGCTGCGGTGCCGACGGAACAAAGGATCAATGACATGGCAAGCTGTAGACACTGGGGGAACGCGATCTTGGGTTTGATCGGCTATGCCTTGGTCTGTGTGATGCTGCTTTCTGGTGCGGCACAGAGTGAACCGATTGTCGAAAAGTTCATTGGCAAGGTACCCGTGGGTGAATTGGTGCCGGGCGCCGATGCCTACGGAAAAATGCACGCGGATCTGCCAGTTTTACCCGCGCAAAAAGACGGTAAAACAATCGGTTATGTCTTCCTGACCTCGGATTTCGTGACGACGACCGGCTATTCGGGTAAGCCCATTCATGTGCTGATGGGGGTGGATCAGGACGCCAAGGTGACGGGGGTGAACCTTGTCAAACATTCCGAACCCATTGTTCTGATCGGCATTCCGAACTCCGAGATCAGGGCCGTCACCGAAAGCTATAAAGGCATGGATCTGACCGAAGAAGCAGCGAGCGGCGGCAGCGCGCATGAGCTCGATATCGTCTCGGGTGCCACGGTGACGATCATGGTTATCGACGATTCCATCGTGCGGGCAGGGATCAAAGTCGCACGGCAGCTTGGCCTTGGCGGGCTAGAACCGACTGTTCGCAACAGCGGTCCGCAAAAAACCATCAAGCGGCCCGATGCGGCAGAGGCACCTGTTTCCGATTGGCAAACTCTTGACGGGGATGGCTCCATCCGGACGCTGCGACTGGACGTAGGGCAGGTCAACCAAGCCTTCATCGACAGCGGCGATGCTCGCGCCATTGCACGGCCCGACAAGGGCGCACCTGAGGATACATTCATCGAGATGCACGTCGCTTTGGCCAGCGCACCGGAGATCGGGCGCACGCTTTTGGGCGATGATGAGTATGCCAACCTGCTAGAGTGGCTGGACGAAGGAGAAGAAGCGATCCTCGTGCTGGGCCGCGGCAAATATTCGTTCAAAGGCTCGGGCTATGTGCGGGGCGGTATTTTTGACCGCATACAACTGATCCAGCAGGACAATTCGGCACGGTTCTTTGACAGGCAGCAGCGCCGCCTTGGCCGGCTGGCCCCCGAAGATGCGCCCTCCTTTACAGAGCTGGACATCTTCAAGATACCTGCCGATGTCGAGTTTGATCCCGCAGAGCCATTTCGCCTGCAACTGCTGGTGCAGAGGGCCGTGGGGGCAATTGACAAGACCTTCATCACCTTCGATCTGGGCTACCGTCTGCCTGACCGCCATCTTGAAACCGTGACCCCCGCTGCGGCGCCGACAAACGGCGGATCGATTGCGGCCTCCAGCGATCCGGATGAGTTGAGCCACTTGTGGCTGCGCATCTGGGATCAAAAAAGGATCGAAGTGGCGCTGCTGGTCGCGGCCATCGGGGTGCTGACGGTGGTGTTCTTTTTCCAGATGCAGGTCACACGCAATGCGCGGTTTGCCTATTGGTTCCGCATCGGGTTCCTCAGCTTTACCCTGATCGTGCTGGGTTGGTATTCCAACGCGCAATTGTCGGTGGTGAACGTTCTGGCTTTTTTTGCGGCGGTGACGACAGATTTCTCATGGTCCGCATTCCTGATGGATCCGCTTGTCTTTATCCTTTGGTTCTCGGTGGCCGCGTCACTGTTGTTCTGGGGCAGGGGGGTGTTCTGTGGCTGGCTCTGCCCGTTTGGCGCATTGCAGGAGCTTTCAAACAAGATCGCACGGTTCTTCAAAGTGCCGCAGATCACCGTGCCCTGGGGCCTGCACGAACGGCTTTGGCCGATCAAATACATGATCTTTCTGGGGCTCTTTGGCCTGTCGCTCTATTCGCTTGAGATGGCCGAACGGTATGCCGAGGTCGAGCCGTTTAAGACCGCGATCATCCTGAAATTCCAACGCTCATGGCCCTATGTTCTGTTTGCTGTGGCACTGCTCGGGGCTGGGCTGTTTATCGAACGGTTCTATTGTCGCTATCTGTGCCCTCTTGGCGCGGCGCTGGCGATCCCGGGCCGGTTGCGGATGTTTGATTGGCTCAAAAGGTACAAGGAATGCGGCAGCCCCTGCCAGCGCTGTGCCAAGGAATGCATGGTGCAAGCCATTCATCCTGAAGGAAATATCAATCCCAACGAATGCCATCAGTGCCTGCACTGTCAGGTTTTATATCAAAGTGAAAAGGATTGTCCTGTCTGCATCAAGAAGGCCGTGCGCCGGGCGCGAGACAAGGCAAACCATCCAAATGCATTTGTTGTCCCAGATCAAAGACAGAAAGAATCGACCTAGGTACTCAGTCCTTAATGTTACCGAATCTCGGAAACATATTCAAGATTTAATATCTGAAAAAGGAAGAGAGATATGTCTGCTGAAGAAACCCGGAAAAAAGGCTTCTCGCGGCGCGGTGTGCTGACAGCGGGTGCCGCTGCTGCTGCCGGTGCCGGTCTGGCGTCCGGCTTCGTCCCTGGGTCTGCCAAGCCTGCTGCGGCGGCTGGTGCGTCCAAAGTGAACCTCGCCCCCGGTGAGTTGGACCCCTATTACGGTTTTTGGTCGTCCGGCCAAACCGGTGAAGTGCGCATTCTCGGCTTTCCTTCCATGCGCGAGCTGATGCGTATTCCGGTGTTCAACCGTTGCTCGGCCACCGGATGGGGCCAGACCAACGAAAGTCTGAAAATCCTGACCGAAGGCCTGATGCCCGAAACCAAGGAATTTCTTGCCGCCAAAGGCATGAAAACCTACGACAACGGCGATTTGCACCACCCGCATATGTCCTTCACCGATGGCACCTATGATGGCCGCTATCTGTTTGCCAACGACAAGGCCAACACCCGCGTGGCGCGTATCCGTTGTGATGTGATGAAATGCGACAAGATCATCGAAATCCCGAACGCCCAAGACATCCACGGCATGCGTCCGCAGAAATACCCGCGCACCGGTTACGTCTTTGCCAACGGTGAACACGAAGTGCCGCTGGTCAATGATGGCCAGATCCTGAACGAGCCTGAAAAATACGTGAATATCTTCACCGCCATTGATGGTGACGAGATGAAAGTGGCCTGGCAGGTGATCGTCAGCGGCAACCTTGATAACACCGATTGTGACTATCAGGGCAAATACGCCTTCTCGACCAGCTACAACTCTGAAATGGGTATGACCCTTGCCGATATGACCGAAGCAGAGATGGACCACGTGGTTGTATTCAACCTCAAAGCCATTGAAGAGGGCGTCAAGGCCGGTGACGTGCAGATGTTGAACGGTGTGCCTGTTGTCGATGGCCGCAAAGGTCAGAACAAGAAATACACCCGCTATATCCCGATCCCGAACAGCCCGCATGGCGTGAACACCGCACCGGACAAACGCCACGTGGTGATCAACGGTAAACTGTCCCCGACAGTGTCGATCATCGACGTTGAAAAACTGGATGCGCTGTTCGAAAGCGATATCGACCCACGGTCCTGTATCGTTGGCGAGCCAGAGCTGGGCCTTGGCCCGCTTCACACCGCCTATGACGGCAAAGGCAACGCCTTTACCACGCTGTTCCTCGACAGCCAGGTTGTGAAATGGAACATCGACAAAGCCATCCGCGCCTTTGCGGGCGAAGATGTCGATCCGATCATCTCCAAAGTGGACGTTCACTACCAGCCCGGCCACAACTCCACCTCGATGGGCGAAACATCTGAAGCGGATGGCGAATGGCTGATCTCGATGAACAAGTTCTCCAAGGACCGGTTCATCAACGTAGGCCCATTGAAGCCTGAGAACGAACAGCTGATCGACATTGCCTCGGGCGACGAGATGTCTGTTGTGCATGACGGCCCAACATTTGCCGAGCCACATGATTCCATCATCGTTCGCGCCGACATTGTGAAGCCTGTGAATGTCTGGGATCGTGCTGATCCGGTTTTTGCAGATGCGGTCAAGCAAGCCGCAGCTGACGGTGTGGATCTGGAATCCGACGATGTGGTGATCCGCGACGGCAACAAGGTGCGGGTCTATATGACCTCTGTCGCGCCGCAGTTCGGTCTTGAGGAATTCACTGTCAAGCAAGGCGATGAAGTCACCGTTTACGTGACCAACCTTGATGATGTGGATGACGTGACCCACGGCTTCTGCCTCTCCAACCACGGCATCGCGATGGAAGTTGCGCCACAAGCAACCTCTTCGGTGACCTTCGTGGCCAACCGTCCGGGCGTGCACTGGTTCTATTGCCAGTGGTTCTGCCACGCGCTGCACATGGAAATGCGCGGCCGGATGTTTGTTGAACCTCGAGCAACTTAAGGCAAGCTGACATGAAGCGGATGGCCCTGACCTTTGCGAGCGTGCTCAGCCTAGCGCTGCCGGTGTCTGCCCTTGCGGCAGATATCCCGGTGGCACCGGGGCAGGGCAGCTTGGCCGGGGCCATCCGAACCGCTGACGCCGGCGACCGTCTGATCTTGCAGGCTGGCACCTATGGCGGTGGCGTAACTTTGGGAAAAACACTCTCCATCATTGGACAGAACGGATCAGAGGTGATCGGCCCAGACGCAGGATCGGTGATCACCGTCGATGCGCCTGATGTGACCATTGCGGGCCTGACCATTCGTGGCTCCGGATCGGACCACCAGAATATCGACAGCGGCGTGCAGCTGACCAAAAAGGCCAAGGGCGCACAGATCACGGACAACCGGTTCGAGGGCAATCTTTACGGCGTGGATGTGCATGGCGCCAAGAACGCGCTGGTCGAGAACAACACAATCATTGGCCGCCGCGACCGCTTGATGAACCGCCGCGGCAATGGCATCTATATCTGGAATGCGCCGGGCACCAAGGTGGTCAGCAATTCCGTTCGCTATGGGCGGGACGGTATTTTTGTGAACTCCAGCCGCAAAAACGTGTTCTCGAACAACCGCTTCGAGGATCTACGCTTTGCGGTGCATTACATGTATGCGGACAACACCGAAGTGTCCGGCAACATTTCGATCGGCAATCACCTCGGCTTTGCCATCATGTTCAGCACACGGGTCAAGGTGATCGGCAACACCTCTATCCGTGACCGCGACCACGGCATCATGCTGAACTACGCCAATTCATCGGTGATCAAGGACAACATCGTGCGAGAGGGCGGCGAAAAATGCCTTTTCATGTACAATGCCAACAAGAACAAACTGCTGAACAACACCTTCGAGAAATGTCAAATCGGCATTCATTTCACTGCTGGATCGGACCGCAATACCATTGCCGGAAACGCCTTTGTCGGCAGTAAGACCCAGGTCAAATATGTCGGTACCAAAGACCATGTCTGGACCGGCAACTACTGGAGCGATCACAGCGCCTATGATGTCAACGGCGACGGCATCGCGGATCAGGCGTTCCGCCCCAATGACGCGATGGATCACATCTTGTGGACACAGCCTTCGGCCAAACTGCTGCTGGGCAGTCCTGCGATCCAGTTGATCCGCTGGGCGCAGAAAGAGTTTCCCGCGCTTTTGCCCGGCGGTGTGGTTGATGACGCCCCCCTGATGAACCCGCCGCCGCAGCCGGCAGCCCCTCTCGTACAACAGGCCTCCCTCAGATGACCTCTTTGCTCAGTATCTCCAACGTTTCCATGTGCTTTGCCCACCGCGACGTCCTGTCAGATGTCTCCTTTGATGTGGCGCCGGGTGAACGGGTGGCCCTGCTGGGCCACAATGGCGCGGGTAAAACCACGCTCTTTCGCATCATTTTGGGTTTTTTGAGCCCCAGCGACGGACAGATCACCATCAATGGCGCGGCGCCCGGCACATCGGCGGCCCGCAATACGGTGTCCTACCTGCCAGAAAGCGTGTCTTTCCCCAAGCTTCTGACGGGCCGCGAAACAGTTGCCTTTTACGCCAAGCTGAAGGGCGTTGCGCCCGCTGCGGTGGATCAGGTTCTGGACGATGTGGACCTTACGGAGGCCGCAGATCAACGATGTGGCACTTATTCTAAAGGCATGCGCCAGCGGCTTGGCCTTGCGCAGGCGATGCTGGGCGATCCCAAACTGCTTTTGCTGGATGAACCAACCTCAGGTCTGGATCCTCTGGCGCGGCAACGGTTCTACCACCTGATCTCGAAAATGGCGGAACGCGGCACTGCGGTTTTGCTGTCCTCTCATGGTCTCAGCGAGATCGAAGCGCGCACCGACCGCGTCGCGATCCTGCGCAAAGGCAAGCTGGTGGCGGATGCGCCCCTGACCGATCTGCAACATTCGGCAAACCTGCCGCTGCGCATTCGGGTGCAAGCCGACACGGCGCATGTCGATAAAGTGCACCAGCAAATGGGCGGCCAGCGGATCAACGGCGCCACGGTCGAATTGGAATGCCGCTATCCCGAAAAAATGCAGCGCCTGACAGCCATCTCGGCCCTTGGCACGGTCGTACGGGATGTGGAGGTCTACCCACCCAGCCTTGATGACATTTACCGCCACTATTCGGCGGATACGGAGACAAGACAATGAGCGGCCTGATCGCCATCGCCCAGAACGAAGTGCGCATCGGTATGCGCAACAAATGGATCATGCTGGCAACGGCGATCCTGCTGGTGTTCGCGCTGTTGCTGGTTCTTCTTGGCTCTGGCCCCGCCACTTCTAGCAGCACGGACGGATTGACGATCATCTCCGCCAGCCTCGCGACACTTTCGGTCTATCTGGTGCCGTTGATCGCCCTGTTGCTGTCATTTGACGCGATTGCCGGGGAAATTGATCGCGGGACATTGCAACTGACCCTTGCCAGCCCGGTCAGCCGCGCCGCGGTGGTCATGGGAAAGTTTCTGGGTCATGTGATCGTTTTGTCCATTGCGGTATTGATCGGCTATGGCTTGGCGGGGGTCTGTGCCTTCTTCGCCATCGACAACGTGGCCTTGGCAGGTGTTCTGGATCTGGCGCGGGTGATTGGCACCAGTATTGCCCTGGGCGCCACATTCGTCGGCATCGGATATGTCGCCAGCGCCTGTGTGCGCCAGACCGGCACGGCTGCGGCCCTGGCCATTGCGATCTGGCTCTTTGCGGTGGTTCTGTATGATATGGCGCTGCTGGGCGGCTTGCTGGCCGATCCCGAAGGGATTTTTGCCACCGATCTGTTTCCTTACCTTCTTGTGGCCAATCCGGCAGATGCCTTTCGCCTGTTTAACCTGACCGCACTTGATGCTGCTGGCGCCAGCACCGGGTTTGCGGCGGGCGGTGACGTTCTGCCCTTCGCGCCTCAGCTTGCCATTGCCAGCCCGTTCATCTGGATCGTTGTGGCACTTGCACTGACTGTTGTGATGATGCGGAGGATCAAACCATGAGACAGCATTTGAAGCTGGCCGCCCTGGCGATCTGTGCCTGCGCTGCCCTTGCGGGATGCAAGGAAGAGCTAGCCGCCGAACGCCCCGTTGCCATCGCCATGACCGAAGAGGCGGTTGGCCATTATTGCAACATGACCATTCTGGAACACACCGGACCCAAGGCGCAGATCCATCTCAAGGGCATCGACCATCCGATCTGGTTCTCGCAGGTCCGCGACGCCATCGCCTTTACCCGCTTGCCCGAAGAAACGCAGGAGCCCGTGGCGATTTATGTCAATGACATGGGCCGCGCGGCAGATTGGGATTTTCCCGCAGACGACACTTGGATTGATCTCTACGAGGCGTTCTTTGTGATCGAAAGCACCCGCACCGGCAGCATGGGCGCGCCTGAGGCTGTGCCTTTCGGAACGCAGGCCGCCGCAAATGACTTTGCCCAGATCCACGGCGGCCGTGTGCTGCAACTTCACCAGATCCCCGATGACTATGTGCTGGGTCCGGTTGAACTGGGTTTTCAGGATTCTTAAGAAACAAGGACGCAGGCCATGACTGTTTCACGCCGCCGATTTATCGCGATCACCGCTGGTTTTGCATTGGTCTCAGGGCAGGCCAGTGCCGCCCAAGCCACGGCGGATTGGCAAGGCGTTGCATTGGGCGCTCGGGTGCAGTTGCGGCTTGTCGGGCTGGATCAGGACCATGCGGCACATCTGATTGAAATCACCCGCAATGAATTGTTGCGGTTGGAAAAACTTTTTAGCCTTTATCAACCCGGCAGTGCACTGTCGCAATTAAACGCCAAGGGGCGCTTGCAAGCGCCGCCGCCTGAAATGCTGGAACTTCTGGGGCAGGTCGGGGCGATCCACCGCGCCACGGATGGCCTTTTTGATCCCACCATTCAACCGCTCTGGACCGCCTATGCCAATGCCAACGGGACGCCCACACCGGACACAATTGCCTCCGCCCATGCCAAGATCGGCTGGGCAAAAGTTCGCATGGACACCGGGGAAATATCCTTTGACCAAGAGGGCATGCAACTGACCCTCAACGGCATCGCGCAGGGCTATATCACCGACCGCATCACCGCGTTGTTGCGCAGCAACGGTGTGAAAGATGCCGTGGTCGATATGGGCGAGATTTCGGCGATGGGGCATGGGCCGGACCAAAAGGCGTGGCGCGTCGGGCTGGCTGAGAAAAGTGATCAACCGGCGGCGCAGTCTATCCGGCTGAGCAATAAATCGGTGGCAACATCTGCCCCGCAGGGCATGACAATCGCCGGACGGGCCAGCCATATTCTTGATCCCCGAACAGGCAACCCCGCCCCGCAATATTGGAGCCGGATCAGCGTGATCCATCCATCCGCTGCGATAGCCGACGGGCTCTCGACCGCCGCGAGCCTGATGCAGGCAGATCAAATGCGTAGCTGTATCAAGGGCTTCGCCTGCGTTGATGTTATCGCGGCAGGGCCGGAAGGACGCCAGCTGCGGCTGCGCGTGACCTGACGTTCAGATATCTTTCACGAGCCGCAGCGCATCATAAATCGCCGCATGGGTGTTGCGGGCTGACACGGCATCACCAATCCGGAAGAGTTGAAACTGGCCCTCCGGGTTGGTCAGGATCCCCTGAGGCTGTCCCGCGATCAGTGCCTCATAATCCACCGCGCCGCCATTGGATGACTGCGGTTTGAGGTCGAAATAGAGATCATCCAGTGGCAGTGTACCGTAGTTCAGAACCACCTGATCATAGTCTTTCTCATAGGTGTGATCAGAGTAGTCGGTCCCGATGGTGGCCCGCATTTTGTTTCCCGCCGGGGCCACATCCACCAAGCGGCGCGTGACGGTAAAGGTCACATCCTTGTCCTGAAGGCTGCGCATATAGGGCACTAGGTTCATGCCCATCACCTCGGGGGCAAAGCTGCGATCGGGTGTCATGATCTCAACGGATGCACCGCTTTGTGCCGCAAGTTCAGCGGCTTGCAGGGCAGGGTGGTCACCGCTTTCATCATAGATCAGGATATGCCCGGCAGGTTTCACATCGCCCGAGATCAGATCCCAACTGGTGATCACATGCGGCGCCTCGCGCCCGGTCTCGAACAGTTCGGTGTTCGGCAGCCCGCCTGTGGCAACGATCACCACAGCGGGGTTCAGTGCAGTGACGTCTGCCGCCTCGGCCCATGTGTTGAAGTGGAAAGTCACATCCCGCGCCGCACATTGCGCCATGCGCCAATCGATGATGCCAATCATCTCGCGCCGCCGTGGCGATTGCGCGGTCAGTCGGATCTGCCCGCCGGGGTCTGCGGCGGCCTCAAACACCGTCACCTGATGACCGCGCATCGCGGCAACCCGGGCTGCTTCCAATCCGGCAGGGCCTGCCCCGATGATCACCACCTTGCGCGGCTGCGGCGCTGGGGCAATATCATGCGGCATGCTCAGCTCTCGTCCCGTGGCGGCATTGTGGATGCACAGGGCCTCGCCGGCCTGATATATCCGGTCCAAACAATAGGTTGCCCCGACACAGGGGCGAATGTCATCCTCGCGCCCTTCGGTGATTTTGCGCACGATATGTGGGTCCGCCATATGGGCGCGGGTCATGCCAACCATGTCCAAAAGGCCGGATGCCACCGCATGCCGCGCGGTGGCCACATCGGGAATGCGGGCGGCGTGAAAGGTTGGCATGCCGGTTGCCGCCTTGACCGATCCGGCAAAATCCAGATGCGGGGCAGATTGCATGCCTTGAACCGGGATAATGTCGGTCATCGCCGGATCGGTATGAATGCGCCCCCGGATCACATTGAGAAAATCCACCTGACCGCTGTTTGCCAGCCGCTTGGAAATCTCAAGGCCTTCTTCGGCAGAGATCCCGCCCGCCTGCGCCTCATCGGCGGTATAGCGCAGGCCCACGATGAATTCCGACCCGACGCGTTTGCGGATCGCCTCCAGCACATCCATCGGAAACCGCATCCGGTTTTCCAGGGTATCGGCGCCATAAGGCCCGGTCAGATCATTGGTCAGAGGCGACCAAAGCTGATCCAGAAGATGGCCGTAAACCTGCAATTCAATCCCATCCATGCCGCCGTCTCTCATCCGTTCTGCGGCATCGGCAAAATCTGTGATGATCCGGTCAATATCCCAATCTTCCAACAGCTTGGGAAAGGACCGGTGCGCCGGTTCGCGGTGTTTGGAGGACGACACAGAAGGCAGCCAATCGCCCTTGTTCCACCCCGTGCGCCGCCCCAGATGGGTCAGTTGGATCATCACCGCGCAGCCATGTTCATGCACCGCATCTGTCAGTTTGCGCACCCATGGCACCACGTCATCGCGGTAGGCCAGAATATTGTTGAACACTGGCGGGCTGTCCCGGCTTACAGTCGCGGATCCGGCGGTCATCGCCAGCGCAACACCGGCCTTGGCCCGCTCTGCATGATAGGCGGCATAGCGGTCCTTGGGCATGCCGTTTTCGGGATAGGCGGGCTCATGGGCCGTGGTCATGATCCGGTTTTTGAGCGTCAGGTGTTTGAGCTGAAAAGGCTGGAGCAGTGGATCTTTTGACATGGGCCTCACCATCGGATTGCGCGGGCCAGTATTGCGCCCGCATGGGCAAAGCTTAGCGTCCCTTTTGAACAATCGAAAAACAAAAAGCGGCGCTTCCATGAGCAGGAAACGCCGCTTTTCATTGGTATTGGGGCCTTGGCCGGGATTTAGGCCAGATCAAACCGATCCGCGTTCATCACCTTGGTCCATGCCGCGACGAAATCCGGGATAAAGGTATCCTTGGCATCCGCTGCGCCATACACCTCTGACAAGGCGCGCAATTGCGAGTTGGAACCAAAGATCAAATCGGTTCGCGTCGCGGTCCATTTGACCTCACCACTTGCGCGGTCACGCCCTTCAAACACCTCTTCCTTGTCGTCTACAGGTTTCCATTCGGTGCCCATGTCCAGAACGTTGACAAAGAAATCGGTTGTTAACGCACCGGGACGGTCGGTGAAGATGCCATGGGTTGAACCGCCTGCATTGGCACCAATCGCCCGCATCCCACCAACCAAAACGGTCATTTCGGGCGCGGTCAGGGTAAGCAGTTGCGCACGGTCCACCAACAGCTTTTCTGTTGGCACCGCATAATCCACCTTGAGATAGTTGCGGAACCCGTCTGCCTGCGGTTCCAGCACGTCAAAGCTTTCGGCATCGGTCTGATCGGCAGAGGCGTCCATGCGGCCCGGCGTAAACGGCACCTCGATGTCGTGGCCTGCCGCCTTGGCCGCCTGTTCGACCCCGACAGACCCGGCCAGCACGATCAGATCGGCAAGGGAGACTTTCTTGCCGGCAGCTGCAGATGCATTGAAGTCGGATTGGATCTGTTCCAGCGCATCCAGCGTTTTGGACAGCGTTGCCGGTTCGTTGACTTCCCAATCCTTCTGCGGGGCCAGACGGATACGGGCGCCATTCGCGCCGCCGCGTTTGTCAGAACCGCGGAAGGTCGCGGCAGAGGCCCATGCGGTCTTGACCAGATCGGCGGTGGACAGGCCAGTCTCGGCAATCTTACCCTTGAGGGCCGCGATGTCTGACGCATCCACCAACGGGTGATCGACGGCAGGGATGGGATCCTGCCAGATCAGATCTTCAGCCGGCACTTCCTTGCCCAGATAGCGGGCTTTTGGCCCCATATCGCGGTGGGTCAGCTTGAACCAGGCCCGCGCGTAGGCATCGGCAAACTCTTCGGGGTTTTCATGGTAATGCTTTGAAATTTTGGCGTATTCCGGATCAACCTTGAGTGCCAAATCGGCGGTGGTCATCATCGGTTGATACTTTTTCTCGCCGCTGGCCGCATCCGGCACGGTGCCCGCCATTGCATCGCCCTTGGGCTTCCACTGGTTGGCGCCTGCGGGGCTTTTGGTCAGCTCCCATTCGTTGTTCAGCAGAGTGTCGAAATAGCTCATATCCCAAGTGATCGGCGTCGGGGTCCATGCGCCTTCGATGCCGGAGGTTGTGGTATGCGCCGCCAGCCCGCTTTCAAATGTGTTGCGCCAGCCAAGACCCATCTCGTGGATCGGCGCTGCTTCCGGCTCTGCCCCCACGAGTGACGGATCGCCCGCGCCATGCGCCTTGCCAAAGGTGTGACCACCAGCAACCAATGCAACGGTTTCGGCATCATTCATCGCCATCCGCGCAAAGGTGTCGCGGATATCATGGGCTGAGGCCTGCGGATCGGGGTTGCCGTCCGGGCCTTCGGGGTTCACGTAGATCAGGCCCATCTGCACAGCGGCCAGCGGGTTTTCCAGATCGCGTTCGCCGGAATACCGGCTGCCGGGTTTGTCTGACGTGGCCAGCCATTCCTCTTCGGTTCCCCAGTAAATGTCTTCCTCAGGCTCCCAGATGTCCTCGCGGCCACCGGCAAAACCAAAGCACTCGAAACCCATGGTTTCCATGGCGACATTGCCGGTCAGTACAAACAAATCGGCCCAAGAGATCGCATTGCCGTATTTCTGTTTGATCGGCCACAGCAAACGGCGGGCCTTGTCGAGGTTGCCGTTGTCAGGCCAGGAATTCAGAGGCGCAAACCGTTGCGAGCCGGAAGAGGCGCCGCCGCGACCGTCGCCAGTGCGGTAAGTGCCGGCAGAGTGCCAGGTCATGCGCACGAACATCGGGCCGTAGTGACCATAATCGGCGGGCCACCAATCCTGCGAATCTGTCATCAGATCCGCCAGATCCTTTTTCAGCGCGTCCAGATCCAGAGATTTGAACGCTTCGGCATAGTTAAAGTCCTTGGCCATCGGATCAGACAGGGGGGTATTTTGATGCAAAATTCGCAGGTTAAGCTGATTGGGCCACCAGTCCCGGTTGGACCGGACGCTTTGTGTCGTATGCTTGGCCGCGCCGTGCATCACGGGGCATTTGCCACCTGTATCCATGTCATTGCCGTCCATTGGTCTCTCCCTTTTGTGTGATTTGGAATCTTTCTAACAAGGTGGCGCGGTAAATAAAAATTGGATTTTCGGATGGCTTTGATAGTTTGAGGTTATGATAAATCTAACACTGAAACAGCTCCGCTATTTCGAAGCCTTGGCGCAGCAGCAACATTTTGGCCGCGCCGCCGCCTTTTGCTCCATCTCGCAGCCCGCGTTGTCCGTGCAGATCAAAGAGTTGGAGACCCAATTGGGCCGACCCCTGTTTGAACGTGGCGCCCGCGAGGTGCGGCTCACCGCATTTGGGGCCGAAATCAGCGCAAAGGTGCGCGGTATCCTAAGTGCGGTGGATGATCTGGGCGATTTCGCCCGTGCGGGGCAGGACGGATTGGCCGGCACGTTCCGGTTGGGTGTCATCCCGACCATCGCGCCTTATTTGCTGCCCCGGCTAATTGGCGATCTGACGCGGCGCTATCCGCGGATGGACCTACATCTGCGCGAAACCTTGACAGCACGGCTGGTGCAAGAGTTACTGGAGGGCGGCCTTGATGCGGCGATCGTGGCATTGCCGGTGTCCGAGCCGTCCCTGATTGAGACACCATTGTTTTCTGAAGATTTCCTTCTGGTGCGCCCGGCAACGCAAGCCGATGCGCCGGTGCCAACCCGTGAAGAATTGCGCGATATGCGGCTTCTTCTGCTCGAAGAAGGGCATTGCTTTCGCGATCAGGCTTTGTCGTTTTGTCAGGCGGATGCCAGCCCCCCTCGGAACGGTCTGGACGGCAGTTCACTTGCAACATTGGTACAGATGGTCGGCGCGGGCATCGGCGTGACAATGATCCCCGAAATGGCGCGGTCAGTTGAGACCCGTTCTGCGGCTGTGGATTGTGCGCGGTTTGCGGGTCAACAACCTTCGCGCACAATTGGAATGATCTGGCGGCGCACGACCCCGCTGGCATCACAATTGCAAGAATTGTCCGAAGTCGTGCGATTGGCGGCGCAGGATCAACGACGCACAAACTAAGAAAAAAGCCATGGTGATTTGGGCGGCGTATGAGGCAATATGTTTTGATTTCAAAGTGTTGACGCCTTCCTGTGCCATTCAACTCACTCGTCCACGTTAATCTGGTTGTAACGACTGATGTTCTAGATGCCCCAAACGGACATGGCCGTCCGTGCAGGTCGAAGGAACACCATATGTCTGAAAGCGACAGCCAGAAACCGCGGATGAACCCCATTCACTCGCTGTTCTTCAAATGCACATTCATGGTGGCAATTTGTGTGATTGTTGTCGTGGCGGTTATCGAGTTCCGAAACAACGTTTATGTCCGCGCAAAGACACAGCAAAACATCGCCGAACGCGCCGAAGAGGTGACAAACCTGCTGGCGGTTCAAATGGGTGGATCGGTGAAATTTGGCAACACAGACGCGGTTGAAGGGATCGTCAGCGGCGTTGTGACCGAGGCGCGGCGGGAGGCCGTTGGCGCGGTTGTGATTGATCTCGAAGGAAATATTGTATTTCAAGGTGAGACACCCGAGTTTGAACCCCTGCGCGAGACCGCCGAAGAACTGGCGCGGCAGTCGTTGTCCAGCGGTGAAGTTGTCTCGGCGGACAACGGGAAAATGATCGCAATGCCCCTGCGCTTCGGCCGGGAGAACGCGGTGGTTGGTTCCGTTGTCACCGCATGGAGCGATGCCTATGCCCTGCAAGCCTTGGCGCAGGAAAATGTGATAACGCTGGCGGTCGCGCTGGCCATTCTCCTCGCTGCATTGGGGGTCGCGGCGTATTATCTGCGCACACGGATGTCTCAACCCCTCGGCGCGTTGGAAGCCGCGATGGAGCGGATTGCGGGCGCAGACTATGAAACGACGGTCCCCTTCATCAACCGTCGCGACGAGATTGGCAAGATGGCAGGCAAGCTGGATGCGTTTCGCGGGTCTTTGAGTAAGGCACATCAGGCGCAACGCGAAAATGCTTTCAAAAGTGCGGCTTTTGCAGGGTCTTCTGCATCCTTGATGGTTGTCGACGAGAACGCCAATGTGATTTTTGCCAATCCCGCCTGCATCGCCATTATCGAAAGCCTGATGCCCGAACTGGAAGAACATTGGCCGGGCATTTCGCCTCAGAACCTTGTTGGTGCGCCGCTGACGGAACTTTACGGGATGCAATCTGCGATCACCGGCATACTGGACGGAGACGATGCACCCGCCGCATCCGGCGAAACTGAAGTGACTTTGCGGGTCGCGGATCGGATCTTGCGGATCCGCACCAACCCGGCCTGTGATGCGGACGGCCATGTGATCGGATGCGTGGTCGAATGGACTGACCGCACGGAAATCCAACACAATGCCGCCTTGCTGGACGCAATCAACACAGGTCAGTTGAGCGTGGAATTCTCGATCAATGGGCAAGTTCTGGATGCCAACGACAATTTCCTGAAAATGATCAATGGCACCAAGAAAGACACGGAAGTTTGCTCGCTTTTCTCGATGTTTGCGAACAATCTGGAAGGAGACACGGACGGGCGGCGCTTCGCGGCTGAAGCCTGCGCAGGCAGAATTCCTCCAGGTCGGTTCAAGGCCTACAGTATGCACGCCGACAAGGTGTTTGTTGTCGAAGGCAGCCTTGCCGTGATCAAGGATGAAAGTGGTGCACCGGAAAAGGTTATTTTCTTGGGGGCTGATGTGACCAGCCAGGATGAGGCAATGCGGGCGGCGGAGCAAAGCAATGCAAAATCTGCAGAAGAGCAAGGCAATGTCGTGGCCTTGCTTGGCGAGGCGTTGAACCGACTTGCGGATGGCGATCTGGAGGCGGAAATCTCTGATCATGTGCCGCCTGCCTACGAAAAGCTGCGCTCGGATTTCAACGGCACGGTGGACAGCCTGCGCAACGCCATCTCCACCGTGATCCACAATTCGGACTCGATCCGCAGTGAAACCAATGAGATCACCTCAGCCGCCGACGACCTGTCGCGGCGCACCGAAAAGCAAGCCGCGACATTGGAAGAAACAGCCGCAGCATTGGACGAATTGACGGTGTCTGTGCGATCTGCGGCTGAGGGTGCAGATGACGCCAGCAAAATGTCGGCAGATGCCCAGAAAAATGCCGAGCAGGGCGGCGAAGTGGCGCGCCAGGCTGTCGAGGCGATGGACGGGATCAAGAATTCGTCACAGGAGATTTCCAAGATCACCAGCGTGATCGATGACATCGCGTTTCAGACCAATCTTCTGGCGCTCAATGCCGGGGTTGAGGCCGCGCGGGCAGGGGAGGCAGGCCGCGGGTTTGCCGTGGTCGCGACCGAAGTCCGGGCGCTTGCCCAACGGTCGTCCGACGCGGCGCGCGAGATCAACACCCTGATCTCTTCAAGCGGTGAACAGGTGCGCCAAGGCGTCGATCTGGTGGATCGCACCGGCAGTGCGCTGGCTTCCATCGTGACTTCTGTTTCAGAGATTTCCAACAGGGTTTCGAATATCGCAGCATCCGCAAGGGAACAATCCAGCGGACTGGCCGAGATCAACACAGCGGTCAACGAGTTGGATCACGTCACCCAACAAAACGCGGCCATGTTCGAAGAAACCACTGCGGCCAGCCATGCTTTGACCAGTGAGGCCGATGCATTGGCACAAGCGGTTGCGCGGTTCCGATTGGGCAGCAGCCATACGGCGCACCCTGCGACCATAAAAACGCCCGTCCCGGTGAGCCAAGCGAAACCACCCATGCCAGCTTTGCCTACAAGCCAAGGCAACGCCGCCCTGAACCTTTCCGCCGATGCGGATGGATGGGAGGAATTCTAGTGAAGTAACCGTTGCCCGGGACGGTCGTCAAATGAGCCGTTTAAAAACAGTCCGCTGGAATACAGAAGGCCGCTTGCCGGAAGTGGTTTGCACTGTAAGCCGGACGTCCCTTCAAAAAACGAATGTTGATCAATCGCGTGTTCCGGCAAAACGCTCTGCCCAGTTTTCGCGATCTTCATCGCTGATCTTTGCGAACAACACCTCGGGCACCTCGAATGCATGACCCGGCGCCATCACGGATAGCGTGGCAGGCACATCGTCCGGCCAGACCTGATCCGAAAGATGCACGGCTGACAGCATTTTGGCGGCCGCATCAGGAATGAACGGCGCCGACAGGTTGGCGTAGAATGGGATCAGATTCAAAGCCAAACGCACTTGCGCTGCGGCTTTGTCCGGATCGGTCTTGAAGGTTGTCCAAGGCGCTTGTGCCTGCAGATATTCGTTGCCTGCTGCCCAGATTGCCCGCAATTCCTGCGCGGCCTTGCGCACTTCGATCGCATCCATATGACCTTGATACCGCGCAACCCGTTCCGTCAAATCTGCGATCAATGCCGTTTCCGCATCACCAAATTCGCCGGCCTCGGGCACGGTTTCACCAAACTTGGATCGGCAGAATTTGGTGATCCGGCTGACAAAATTGCCCAGAACATCGGCCAAATCCTTGTTTACCGACGTCTGGAAGTTCTCCCAGGTGAACTCCGCATCCGAAGTTTCCGGCGCATGGCTCAGAAGCCACCAGCGCCAGTAATCGGCAGGCAACAGCTCAAGCGCCTGATCCATAAACACACCGCGACCGCGCGAGGTGCTGAACTGGCCGCCATCATAGTTCAGGTAGTTGAAAGATTTGATGTAATCGACCAATTTCCACGGCTCATCCGACCCCATGATCGTTGCGGGGAAACTGAGCGTGTGGAACGGCACATTGTCCTTGCCCATAAACTGGGTATAGCGCACATCATCTGCGCCTTGATCGGTGCGCCACCAGCGCTGCCAATCCGTCCCCTTGCCCGCATCAACCCATTCCTGCGCACAGGCGATGTATTCGATCGGCGCATCAAACCAGACATAGAAAACCTTGCCTTCCATGCCCGGCCATTCCGCCTCGCCGCGCTTGACCGGCACACCCCAATCCAGATCTCTCGTGATGCCGCGATCTTGCAGTCCGTCACCATCATGCAGCCACTTTTTGGCAATCGACGTGGTCAACACAGGCCAATCGGCCTTGCTGTCAATCCATTGATCCAGGCGGTCCTTCATCTTGCTCTGCTTGAGAAACAGATGCTTGGTGTCGCGCATTTCAAGCTCGGTCGAGCCTGAGATGGTGCTTCGGGCGTCGATCAAATCAACAGGATCCAACTGCTTGGTGCAATTGTCACATTGATCGCCTCGGGCGCTGTCGAAGCCACAATTGGGGCAAGTTCCTTCAATATAGCGGTCAGGCAGGAAGCGCCCGTCAGCGACGGAATAAACCTGCTGTTCCACCACGTCCTCGATCAGACCTTGATCGGCCAGAACGCCCGCGAAATGCTGGGTCAGCTTGTGGTTTTGCGGGCTGGAGGACCGGCCGAAATGGTCAAAAGACAGGCCAAACCCATCCGCGATCCTGGACTGCACCGCATGCATTTCAGCGCAATATTCAGCGACCGGCTTGCCGGCCTTGGCGGCGGCCAACTCGGCGGGGGTGCCGTGTTCATCCGTGGCGCAGAGGAAAAGAACCTCATTGCCGCGCGCCCGCAGATAACGGGCATAGAGATCCGCAGGCAGTTGGCTGCCCACCAGATTGCCCAGATGTTTGATCCCGTTGATGTAGGGGATGGCCGATGTAATCAGATGTCGGGTCACGCGCGAAATGCCTTTAGCCGTTGTTTGATGCTGCTTTAGCAGGCGGCGGGATCACTTGCCAGCCTGCACAAACGGCATCCCCTATTTCTCGCGGCTGCGGCGCAAAAGGCGCCCTACCTGAAAGCTGGTGCGCGGCGCATAGACATAGCGGGTGCGATCCTTGCGGGTGGGCCGGGCGCGCATCCGGGTCAGGCCAAAGATCACCAGCACGGCGTGGCCGGCTGATATCATCAAGAACAGCGCCGATGCGCCGAAGTTCTCGATCAGGACCGAGGCCAGGTAGGGCGCAAAAATCGCGCCGAGGGCAAAGAAAAACATCAAGGCGGCGGACAGTTCCACCCGTTCTTCGCTGCTGGCGAAATCATGGGCATGGGCAGCGGCGACAGAATAAATTGGAAAGGTCGTCAATCCGAACAATCCGGCGGTCAGCATGATGCCGACGGTGCCCATCCCCGACGCCATCACGGTGATGAAACAACTGGCCATGGCCGCAACCGACAACCAGATCAACACGGCGCGGCGGTCGTATTTGTCCGCAAGCCAGCCAATGGGAAACTGCGCCAAAGCCCCGCCCAGAACAAAGGCCGAGAGGAACCAAGCGATCTGGCCCGCACTCAGCCCGACTTCCTGGCCGTAGATCGGACCAACCATCCGGAACGACGCGCTGGAGAGGGCGGCAACCACCACGCCCGCCGCCGCAAGAGGGGATCGCGCGACCGCCAGCATGGGCCGCAGCCGGGGGGATTCGGGTGTTTCTGGCTGCTGCACCTTGGTCAAGGTCAGCGGCAAAAGCGCAGCACAGCATCCCATCGCCAACAGGTTGTAGGAGATATAGCTGGCAGGTGCCAGAATGCCGATGATCATCTGTGCGCCCAATGATCCTGTCATATCCACAACGCGGTAAATGCCCATGGCGCGGCCGCGGGTCTCATTCGTGACTTTGGATTGCAGCCATGCCTCAATCACCGTGTAACAGCCCGCCACGCACAGGCCGGAGGCCACGCGCATCACGGCCCAGGCATAGGCATCAATGATGACCATATGCGCCATGAGGCCAATCGCACCGGTCGCGGTAAAGGCGGCAAAGGCGCGGCTGTGGCCCACCGATCCCATCAGGCGCGGCGCCCACCAGCATCCAATAAAAAAGCCGAAGAAATGCGCCGAACCGAGCATCCCGATCTCTTGCCGGGAAAAGCCCAGAACAGTGCCCGACAACACGTCCAAGGGGCCAGTGCCACCAGAGGAAAGTTGCAGCAGAATGACGGAAAAAAAGAGGGCGGCAAATGAAAGGAGCAGGCGCATACCTGCTGATAGGCCGAATGCACTGGCAACCCCAAGAGGTTTAACGACAAAATCCGGTCGTTTTCGAAAAGCGACAGCACTTTTTAACGTTTTTCACAGACATAGGCTTGCGGGAAAGTGGCTTGCGACGGCCGGCAGAGGGCTTAGTGTGTCGCCAAAAGGAGAGGCGGAATGAAGCGGAACAAACTCGGCCAAAGCGATATCGAAGTGTCTGATCTGTGTTTGGGGTCGATGACATGGGGCACCCAAAACTCGGCAGAAGAGGCGCATGAACAGATCGACCGCGCGCTGGACGCGGACATCAACTTTGTCGATACAGCGGAAATGTATCCGGTCAATCCGGTGAATGCAGAGACCATTGGCCGAACCGAACGCATTATCGGCCTGTGGTTCGAACGCGACAGCCGCCGCAGCGATATGGTGCTGGCCACCAAACACTCGGGCGAGGGGATGACCCATGCCCGCGATGGTGCGCCAATCTCCTCAAAAACCATTCCCGAGGCGATTGAGGGCTCCTTGCGCCGCCTCAAGACCGATTATATCGACCTTTATCAATTCCATTGGCCCAACCGCGGCAGCTATATGTTCCGCAAGAACTGGAGCTATGATCCCTCAAACCAAAACCGGGCAGAGACAATTGCCCATATGGAAGACACGCTGGAAGCCCTGCAAAAAGAGGTCAAACGCGGCACGATCCGCGCCTTTGGTCTCAGCAACGAAAGCGCCTGGGGTCTGACCCAGTGGGTCAACGTGGCAGAGCGGGTTGGCGGCCCACGCCCGGTGTCAGTGCAAAACGAATATTCGCTGCTGTGCCGGATGGCCGATACCGATGTGTCAGAGACTTGCATCAACGAGGACATTGATATGCTGGCGTTTTCCCCCCTCGCGGCGGGGCTGTTGACCGGCAAGTACCAAGGCGGCGCCGTCCCTGACGGATCACGCATGTCGCTCAATGCGGAACTGGGCGGGCGCAAGACCGAACGTGCCTTTGATGCGGTGGATGCTTATCTGTCCTTGGCGCAGGCTTACGGCCTTGATCCGGTACAGATGGCGCTGGCCTGGTGCAGGCAGCGCCCCTTCATGGGCTCTGTCATCTTTGGCGCAACAAATATGGACCAGCTTGAGCGTGCCATCGGGGCAGGGGATCTGGATTTGCCGGATCAGGTTATCAGTGCCATTGATGACGCACATAAATCGCACCCGCTCCCGTATTGAGTGGGTCCGGTTTCGCGGCGTGTATCAGCGCCCGCCGCTTTGCTCTTGGCGCATCTTGGTGGCAGACATCCCAAATTGGGCCCGAAATGCGCGGGCAAAACTGGCCTGAGACGCAAATCCGGTTGCGAACGCAATATCCTGCAAGCTGTGCTGCGTCTGGCGGACCAGTCTTTCCGCCTCTGTCAAACGCAGTTGCAGGTAATGCGCCTGCGGACTGCGGCCCAATCGCTTTTGAAATTGCAATTGCAGCGCCCGTTGGCTGAGGCCAAGCCGCTGTGCAAGCTGCGCGACGGGCAGCGGTTCATCAAGTGCGGCCTCCATCAATTGCTGGGCTTTCGCGGTGACTGCGTTGTGGCGCGGATCGCTGCTGCGGCTTTGCGGCTTTGGCGGGGCGGGATCATAGATGAACGTCCCGGCGATCTTTTGCGCCAATGTGACCCCATGCTGTCTGCCAATCAGATCCAGCATCATCTCAATCGCCGGGGCCGCGCCGGCGCAGGTCAGACGGCTGCCGCTGATCTCGAACCGGCTGTTGACCACATCAATCAGCGGAAAACGCTCCGTAAACTTTTCCAAGTCTTCCCAATGGGTTGTCGCGCGATGCTGATCCAATAGCCCGGCCATTGCCATCACCCAAGGCCCGCCGTCAATACCGGCGATCACACTGCCTTGCCCTTCCAGGCGCCTCAAACTGGCAATCAAGGCCGGGGTCGATTGGGCCTCAAGGTCAAAACCTGCAACGATGATCAAAAGATCGGTGCGCGTGACCTTCTGCAAGGGCGCGGCGGGGATCGTCACACCACTGGTCAGGGTCACGGGGGCCGCGCCAGGCGTCGCAAATTGCCAGTCAAACAGGGTCCGGCCCGCTTGCCGGTTCGCGGCCCGCAACGGATCAACCGCCGCCGCAAAACTCAGCGTGTTGCAATCGTCGAGAACCAGAAGAGTGGTGTGTGTGATTTTACCGGATTTCATCAAGTCATCTTCGTATTTCGCAAAGTCTGCAAGATCAAGCTGTCTCATAGTTGTCTCAACTCAGATCAAGGGAGCCTGACAATGCCGCTCAAAATGAACAAAGATGTTTTTATCACCTGTGCCGTGACCGGATCGGGAGGCACCCAAGATCGCAGCCCGCATGTGCCGCGATCCCCCAAGCAAATCGCCGACAGCGCCATCGCGGCAGCCAAGGCAGGAGCGGCGATTGTGCATTGCCACGTGCGCGACCCTGAAACCGGTGCGCCCAGCCGCGATTTGCGCATGTTCCGCGAAGTCACTGACAGGGTGCGGGATAGCGACACAGACGTGGTGTTGAACCTGACTGCAGGCATGGGCGGCGATCTGGTTTTCGGCGATGTGGAACATCCAATGCAATTGTCACAGCAAGGCACCGATATGGCCGGTGCATCGGAACGGGTCGCCCATGTGGCCGAATGCCTGCCGGAGATCTGCACACTGGATTGCGGCACCATGAACTTTGCCGAGGCCGATTATGTGATGACCAACACCCCCGGTATGTTGACAGCCATGGGGCGGATGATGACCGATCTGGGGGTCAAGCCCGAGATTGAGGCCTTCGACACCGGCCATCTTTGGTATGCAAAACAATTGGTTGCCGATGGTGTTCTGGACAGCCCTGCCTTGGTGCAGCTTTGTATGGGCGTGCCATGGGGCGCGCCCGATGATCTCAACACTTTTATGGCGATGGTCAACAACGTGCCAGACGACTGGACCTTTTCTGCCTTCGGTCTCGGGCGCAACCAGATGGCCTATGTGGCCGCTGCGGTGCTGGCTGGCGGCAATGTACGGGTGGGTCTTGAGGACAATCTGTGGCTGGAAAAGGGCGTTTTGGCCGAGAATTACCAACTGGTGGAACGCGCCCAAACCATCATCGAAAACATGGGTGCGCGGGTCATTGGCCCGGCTGAGGTGCGCGAAAAACTGGGCCTGACCAAACGGGCGCCCAAGTGAAACGGGCGCTGGCCCTTGTGCTGATGCTGGCGGGGTGCGCGGCAGCGCCTTTGCAGGATGTCGGTATCGGCTTGCGCAACCCAACCGCGCCCATCGGCGGAACCAGCCGGTTTGACGCGGCCCGATTTGCCGGGGATTGGCATGTGCTGCGCTGCCTTGGGGACTGCGCGGCGCAGGTGCGCTATGACCTTGGTGCAAGCGGGAAAATACGGCGGCAGACCGGGGCGGATCAAACTCTGTTCACCGTCACGGCCCCCGGCGTTCTGCGATCTGAAACGCCTGAACAAACGCTTGTGGTGATGTGGGTGGACGAAGGGTTCAGGACGGCCGCCGTTGGGGATGCCAATGGCCGCTGGGCCGCGATCCTTGACCGCAGCGCCACATCCTCGCCTGACCGGATCAAGGCGGCCACTGAGATATTGGATTTCAACGGCTGGGACATCAGCCAACTTCGGAAAGTGAACAAATGACCAAGACAGCAGCAATTATCGGCGGCGGCGTGATCGGTGGCGGCTGGGCCGCGCGGTTTGCGCTGAACGGGTGGACGGTGAATGTCTTTGACCCCGACCCGGAAGCGGAGCGTAAAATTGGTGAGGTCATGGCCAACGCGCGCCGGTCTTTGCCTGGATTGACCGATGTGGCTTTGCCCGAGGAAGGCGAGATCCGGTTCTGCCGCACAATCGCCGAAGCCGTGGCAGGCGTGGACTGGATTCAAGAAAGCGTTCCGGAACGGCTTGAGATCAAACACAAAACCTTTGCCGAAATACAGGCCCACTGCGCGGCGAATGCTGTGATTGGATCGTCGACCTCGGGCTTCAAACCCTCCCAGTTGCAGGAGGGGGTAAGCCGCCCGGGCCAGATCATGGTCGCCCATCCGTTTAACCCGGTGTACCTGCTGCCTCTGGTGGAACTGGTGCCGGGGGATGCGGGCGATCCGGCTTTGATTGAGCAGGCCAAATCATTGCTGTCCGGCATCGGCATGTATGCGCTGCACCTCAAGAAAGAGATCGACGCCCATGTCGCGGACCGCTTTCTTGAAGCGGTCTGGCGCGAGGCGCTGTGGCTGGTCAAAGACGGCATCGCAACGACGGAAGAAATCGACAATGCGATCCGCTATGGCTTTGGCATTCGCTGGGCGCAGATGGGGCTGTTTGAAACTTACCGCGTGGCGGGTGGTGAGGCGGGCATGAAACATTTCATGGCGCAGTTTGGCCCCTGTCTGAGCTGGCCATGGACCAAGCTGATGGATGTGCCGGAGTTTACCGACGAACTGGTTGACCTGATCGCGGGCCAGTCGGATGCGCAATCGGGCCATATGTCTATCCGGGAATTGGAACGGACACGCGACAACAATCTTGTGACCATGATGCGCGGGCTCAAGGCGCAGGATTGGGGGGCAGGGGCGTTGCTGAACCAGCAAGAAGCCCTGATGCGGCAAGGCACCGATCTTGGGGCAAGCGCCGCCGACCTGCCAGCGGACCAGCCCGTGCCAACGGCGCGGCGCACAGTGCCGCTCGATTGGACCGATTACAACGGCCACATGACCGAGAGCCGCTATCTGCACGCCTTTGCCGATGCCACGGACCGGTTCATGGAACTCATCGGCTGTGATGCGGCCTATATCTCTTCGGGAGGCAGCTATTTCACGGCCGAAACCCATATTCGCCATCTCGATGAGGTCCATGCCGGGGCGGTGATCACGATCGCAACACGGGTTGTCTTGGGAGAAGGCAAGAAGATGCACCTGTTCCATGAAATGCGCGAAGGGGATCGGTTGTTGGCGACCGGGGAACATTTCCTGCTCCATGTGGACCTGAAGACCCGCAAGCCCTCGCCGCCGTCGCCACAGATTGAGGCTAATCTTGTGCGGTTTGCCAAGGGGCATGCGCAACTGCCCGCGCCCGATGGGTTAGGCCGGGCCATTGGCGCGCCACGATGAAGCGGGCGCTGATCACTGCAGGCGCGGCCGGTATTGGCCGCGCCATGGCCGATGGGTTCGATGCGGCGGGCTATGAGGTCTGGGTGACGGATGTTGATGCGGACGCCTTGGATCAATGCCCCGATCACTGGCTCTGCCACCACGCCGATGCAGCAGAAGAAACTGCCGTGCGGGATGTGTTTGACCAGATGGATCATCTGGATGTGCTGTGCGCCAATGCAGGGATTGCCGGACCAACAGCATTGGTTGAGGATGTGGCTTTGGCCGACTGGCAGGCCTGTGTCAGCGTCAATCTGGAAGGGGCATTTCTGGCCGCGAAATACGCCGCCCCCCTGATGAAACGGGCAAAATCCGGCGCAATGATCCTGACCTCGTCTACGGCAGGGATCTATGGCTATCCCAATCGTGCACCCTACGCGGCGGCGAAATGGGCGGTGATCGGACTGATGAAAACCCTCGCGATGGAGCTGGGCCCCTTTGGCATTCGCGCCAATGCGATTTGTCCGGGCGCGGTGGAAGGGCCACGCATGGAAGGGGTGCTGGAGCGCGAAGCGGCAGCCAAGGGCATGACCCGTGATCAGGTCTATGAAGGTTACGCCGCTGGCACCTCGATGCGCAGCTTTGTGACCGCGCAGGATATCGCAGATATGGCGGTGTTTCTGGGATCAGATCAGGCGCGGATGGTGTCAGGTCAGGTGATCGCAGTGGATGGCCATACGGAAAACCCCGACCCGAAACTTTAACGGATCAGCGCCCGCATTTCGGTCAGGAAATCGGGAAACTCGCGGGCGGTGGTGCTGGCTTCGCGGATCAGATTGTCGAAATCTTCGGTCATGGTTTCGATCCGCTGGCGGTCGCGAAAGGCCATGTAATGACCGCCCGTATACAGCACCGCCAGCAAGGGGCCAAAGACGGTAACAGGGGCGCTGTACATCTGGCGGGCGTCGAACTGGTAGATGCGCAACCGCGGGTACAATTGCCGCGACAGGGCGATCAATTGGTCGGTCTGGGCAATGCGCCGAGGGGCCGATAACCCGGAATAATATCCGACACCGCGCACAAAACATTCGATCTCCGGCAGGGGCATGGCAATCTCGTATTCCGACCCCGCACCGCGCATCCAATCCAGCCTGTCCCGAGAGGCATTGATTGCCTGCTGCGTGGTTCGGCCCAGATGCGGCCCGTATTCCCATTCCAGCATGTCTTGCGTCTTGAGCATATCCGGCAGGGTCGCGGGCACATGGCGGATTTTGTAACCTGCAGCCTCCCGATGCCAGCTGAAGATCTGTTCATCCACCAATGCGCGGGGGGCTTGGGATACTTCAAAGCTGTTGGTTACCAGATCAGCCGCCGTTTCGGGCCGGTCTGACAGACCCAAAAGCCAATCGGACGACACCCCCAGAACCTGTGCACAGGCCGCTACCACATGTGCGCCCGGCATCCGTGCGCCGCTGTCTGTCAGGGCCTGAGACAAGGTGGATCTGTCTGTCCCTATGGCACGTGCAAGGGCGCTTTGCGAAATGCTGGCATCCTTGATGGCCTGCGTCAGGCGGGCGCGAAATTGGGCGGCGCGGTCGAGTTTGCTGTCTTTACTACTCATTTGATGACTTTTGTCACAGTCTGATCGCTTTGTTAATCATTATCTGGGTGGGCAGACGGGAAAAATCCAGTCATCACAAAACCGTTACAATTCAAAAAATGAAGCGGGACTATATGCAGGCGGAACAGGTGCAGGCGACAATTTTTCCTGACCGGATGGACACAGACCCCGTCCCGAATACCCAGAACCTGTCTTTCGAATGGCCAACGGTTTGCCTTTTGGCAATTTGCGCCGCGCTTTGGATTGTTGCGCTTGCCCTGCCTGCGGGATGGTGGCCGCTGGCCTTGCTTTTGCTGGTGCCGGCCTTGGCGCAGCATTCCTCGCTGAGCCATGAAATCCTGCACGGGCATCCCTTTCGCGCCGAATGGGCCTGCACCTTGCTCGGGCTGTTTCAGCCGGGATTGTTTGTGCCCTATCTGCGGTTCAAGGCGCTGCACCTTGCGCACCATCACGATGCGCGGCTGACGGATCCCTATGACGACCCCGAAACCAACTACCTTGATCCGGCCGTTTGGGCAAAGATGTCAGGCTGGCAAAAACAGATCCTTCTGTTCAACAACACTTTGCTGGGCCGGATGCTGATTGGTCCGGCCTTTGGCACCCTGTGTTTTGTCAAATCAGATATCAAGCAGATCCGGCAAGGGCATCTGGACGTGGCGATGCACTGGATTTTGCATCTGCCAGGCGTTGTCTTGACGCTTTGGCTGGTGAGCCTTTCGGCGCTGCCGCTCTGGGTCTATCTTTTGGCCTGCTATGCCGCGCTGTCGATCCTGAAAATCCGCACGTTTCTGGAACATCAGGCCCATGAACGCGCTTCGGGACGATCGGTGGTGATTGAGGATCGCGGGCCGCTTGCCTTGCTGTTTTTGAATAACAACCTGCATGTGGTGCATCACATGCACCCCACCGTTGCATGGTATCGTCTGCCGGGTCTGTACCGCGCCCAGAAGGATCGGTTCTTGCGGCGCAATCATGGCTATGTCTTTTCATCATACGCCGAGATTTTCGGAAAGTTCCTGCTGCGCAGCAAAGATCCGGTGGCGCATCCGCTCTGGAAGCCGAAGGGCGAATGAGCCTATAGGAAGGGATGAACATCCCGTTTCCTGATCTTTGGATCATCGTTTCTCTGGCTGCGGCCGCCTTTCAGACTGTCCGTTTCATGCTGCAAAAGCACCTTGCGACGGCAACCCTGTCGGCGGGCGGCGCGACCTTTTCGCGGTTTCTTTATTCGATCCCTTTCATTCTGGCGCTGCTGGCAGCGTATTTGTTGATTTCTGGCAAGCCGATGCCCCAGATCGGTGCGGGGTTCTGGATCTATGGTTTGGCGGGGGCCACAGCGCAGATTTTGGCGACTGTCTGTGTGGTCCTGCTGTTCAAACAGCGCAACTTTGCCGTGGGCATCACGTTCAAGAAAACCGAAGTTATTCAAACCGTTCTGATGGGATGGATCCTGCTGGGCGAGGGGGTGTCGACCCTTGGATTTGCCGCGATTGCACTTGGTATCGTGGGGCTTTTGTTGCTGTCTGGCGGGCCAGAGGCCAAGGGCTGGCGACTTGGCGATTTGCGCAACCGTGCGGCGGGCCTTGGGCTGGCTTCGGGCATTTTGTTTTCGATCTCTGCGGTCAGCTATCGGGGCGCGTCTCTGACCGTGGTTGAAACCGACCCGATCCTGCGGGCGGCGGTCACGCTGGCGGCGGTGGTGACGATGCAAACGCTGATCATGGTGATCTGGCTGCGTCTGCGCGAACCCGGAGAAATCACTGCGGTCTGGTCTGCCCGCAAGGTTGCGATCTGGATCGGGCTGACCTCGATGGGGGGCTCGCTGTGTTGGTTTATTGCGTTTACCTTGCAAAACGCAGCCTACGTCAAGGCGGTAGGTCAGGCAGAGCTGATCCTGTCTGTCGCAGCCTCCACCTTGTTTTTTCAAGAGAAAATCACCCCGCGCGAATGGGCGGGTATGGCGATCCTGATGGGGTCAATCTTGATGCTGGTCCTCGTAATCTAAAACGTATTGTCAGCCGGACGATTGCAATGCTTTCAGCACCTGCATCGCGGTCTCGCCTAATGCTTCGGGGACGAAGGCATGGTCGTGATGGAAGGCGGCGACCATGTTGCAGGCGATCCCGTTGGCGGCCAGGGCAGTGGCAACCGCCGCCGTCAGGCCAACCCCTTCCAGCGATGAATAGACGTTCAGGGTGATGCAGCGCATGGGGTGATCTACGGGCAGGCCTGCCGCCTTGGCAACTGACACGGGCAAGAGCAAGGACAGCCCTTCATCCTCACGAAACACCGAAATCGCCTGTCCGATCAGGCCGGCGGCCAACTGATCATCCACAGTGGCAAAGACAAAAATGCCCGGTCGCAACTCAGGCGACATGCCAGAGATCATATCGGCGGCGGTATGGGCGATCTTTGGCATCAATCTGCCTTTCTCAATCGGTCATCGGATGGCCGCGCAAACGCAAGAACAGGCTTTCTTCGTCGTTGTTTTTGAAGAACGGCACCGATGCGGGCGGGGCCAGATCGCGGGCGCGGGCCTGCACTTCTGCCAGGACCACCTCTGTGATGAACGGCATGTCAAAGGAACGTGCCTCACTCAGCGCGACCCATTGCAGGTGTGAAAGCTCATCACAGGCGGCGCCGAAATCATCCAGATCGCTGGCGATGTCTTCGGCGTCCACAAGGAAGAACCGCGCATCAAAGCGGCGCGGGCGGCCCGGCGGCGTGAGCGCACGAAACACGAACTGCAACGGCGCGGCATGGGGCAAATGCCCGGTGGCAGCAAAGCTGGCCCAATCGGCGGGCGGCTCGATGTCCCATGTGCCGGGTTGGCCAAGGATCAGACCGGTTTCCTCCCATAACTCCCGCACCGCGGCCACGGCAACTGCATGGGCCAGCGCCGGATCTGCGTCTTCGCGCAGGCGGGCGGCGCAAGTTTCGGGAAGAGGGGCGGCCAGCGGGATTTGTGCATCTTCTGCATCCACAGCACCGCCGGGAAACACAAATTTATTGGGCATGAACGCCGCTTTTGCGCCGCGTTGACCCATCAGGATCTTGGGATCGTCATGGCGATCACGCAAAACGATCACGGTGGCCGCATTGCGGATCTTGCTTTTGTCGATGGTCATCTGTGGTTCCCCGTCCTGCCTCGGACCGAAGGGACAGATCAGGTGCCGCTGCCGAAGCCGCCCATTTCCTTGGCCCATTGAAAGCCGATCATGGCCCCCTTCAGTCTGGGCAGAAGGTAAAGCGACAGGCCGACACATCCAACCGCAAAAATCGTGAACAGCGTCAGCGGCTCGGGGCGCCATTGCACAAACACGATATGCAGCAGCGGCGCCATCAAATGACCCACGATCAAAATCGTCAGATAGGCAGGGCCGTCATCGGCGCGGTGATGGTGGAATTCCTGATGGCAAACAGTGCAATTGTCGCTGACCTTCAGGTAGCTCTTGAGCAAGGGACCAGACCCGCAGTTGGGGCATTTGCGCCGCCACCCGCGCAGCATTGCCGCGCCGCGCGCACGTCCGCCTTCGGCATCTGTGGCGTAGGTTTGCATATCGGCCTCTGCGATCACGTTCTGGGTCATTTCAGCATCCTTTGATCGGTCCTAAATGGGGGGAACGCGGGCAAAAAGAAAGAGGGCAATTCTCGCTTGCGGCGGGATGTCGCAAATTCTCTTCAAGGATTTTATCAAAAAAACTTCGACGGAAATTCTGTTGGGCTCCGTTTGACCTGTATCGCACCTCAAAAGGGGGCGCAGAAAACGAAACCAAGGAGATCACACATGACTGTTCGAGCAACCCTTCACATCGTGTCTTTGGCCGCATTGATTGCCATCGGGGGCCAGGCCGCCGTGGCCAAGGGCGATGGCCAGGCATCCAAATTTGCCGAGATCGACAGCGACAGCAACGGACAGGTGACCGAGGCCGAAATGCGCGCCCATGCCGCCGCCCGCTTTGCTGCGGCTGACAGCAATGGTGATGGCTTTCTGACCACCGATGAGATGTTGTCGGCCCGCAAGGCACATGGCGGTAAACATGCCGAAAAGATGCTCAAGAAACTCGACAAAGACGGCAATGGATCGCTGGATGCCTCCGAACTTGAGGCCGCAGCAGAAAGCCGCCAAGGCAAACGCGGCAAACGTATGATGTCGCGTCTGGACGCCAATGACGATGGCAAGCTGGCGCTGGAGGAAATGACCGCCAGACGGGATCCGGCCAAGATGATCAAAACCTTGGACAAGGACGGCAACGGCACGTTGAGCGCCGATGAATTTGCCGAAATGCGCAAACATGGCAAGAAACGCCATGGCAATTACGGCTCTGACTGAGATCGGGCAGGGGGCGCTTGTCATGATCGCCCCCACAGCCTAGCACTGATGAATATGCACGCGGGCCATACCGAACCGGACACTGAGGCGGAGCTTCTGACCCGCTACGCGGCGGGTGATCCTGCGGCGGCCCGACTGTTGGCTGCACAGGTGACGCCGCGCATATTTGCCCATGCGCTTCGGGTTTTGGGAGATCAGGCCGACGCCGAGGACGTGACGCAAGATGCGATGATGCGGCTCTGGCGCATTGCGCCGGAGTGGCGGGCAGGCGAGGCAAAGGTCAGCACATGGCTGTACCGTGTGGTGGCCAATCTGTGCATTGACCGCCTGCGCAAACGCGGCGGTGTCCCGCTTGACGATGTCGCCGAACCGGCCGATCCGGCACCTTCGGCTGTGCAGGGCATGCAACAGGCAAAAAGGCTTGATGCCTTGCAAACCGCGCTCGATACCTTGCCGGACCGGCAGAGACAGGCGGTTGTGCTCCGCCATATTGACGGACTTAGCAACATGCAGATCGCCGCTATTCTGGAGATCGGCGTGGAGGCCGTGGAAAGTTTGACAGCGCGAGGCAAACGGGCGCTGAAATCCGCACTTGAGGGGCAAAGGGACGCATTGGGGTTTGAAGATGACAGCATCTGACAAGAACACATCCGAAACAGATATCGAAACTTTGTTCGCCACGGCGCGATCCGCCGCGCCGCGCGTGCCGGATGCCCTGATGATGCGGGTCTTGGCCGATGCGCAACAAATGCAGCCGGTCCAGCCGGTGCAAGGCGGCGTGATGTCGTGGCTGCGGGCCTTGGGCGGGGGGCCGGGTGTCGGCGGGCTGGTTTTCGCCACCTGTGTCGGGTTCTGGATCGGCGTCGCACCGCCTTCCAATCTACCAGATCTGGCCGGGCAACTGTTGAACCTGCAATCCAGCGCGGACATTGACGACAGCGATCTGACCAGCTTTGGCTGGGATATCGAAGAGGGATAGATCTATGGACCATCAGACACCCACATCCAAGGCCAGCCGAAAGATGCGCTGGGCCTTGGGCCTGTCGCTGGCAGTGAACCTGTTGTTTGTCGGTGCCATTGGCGGCGCGATTTATCGCAACGCGGGCGGGCCTGGGCTGGACCGGCATCACGCCCCCGACCTGCGCAGCTATGGCACCCCTTACGTTCGCGCCTTGCCCCGCAAGGACCGACGTGACCTGCACGCGTATCTGAAGAAGAACAATGGCGCTGGGCGGCCCTCACGGGCAGAGCGGCGCGCCCAGTATGACAACATGCTGTCCGTGCTTCGGGCCGAGCCGTTCGAGGTTGACGCCGTGCAGGACATTCTCAAGGCGCAGGGCGCTGCTGCCCACGGGATGCAAACGGCTGCGCATCGCGCATGGCTTGACCGGATCAGCGCCATGTCTGCAGAAGAACGGCAATCCTACGCAGACCGGCTTGAGCGGGAGCTGAAAAAGCCCAAACGTAAATTGCGCAAGCCGCTGCGAGACTAGGGTCAGGTGTCCCTGACCGTGTCGCGCTTGACTTGCTCTCTTTGGACCGGCGCGATAGGCACAGGCGGTATGAATTGGAGCAGCCGATGAAGTTCAAAGACAATGACGAAGTGCTTGCCACTGTGCAGGCGTCTTCAGGACGGCGGTTTTTGGGCGTTGTCTCGCTTGGGATATTGGGCGTGTTGCTGATTTATATCGCGATGCTGCGCTCTCCGGGCTGGGAATGGCAGCTGTTCCTCATCGGCATCGGTGCCGCGTCGCTTTGGATGGCGCAGGCGATGTGGCGGGCCACGGCCAGCGCGGTTGAGCTGACGCCATTGGTGCTGCGCGATGCGGATGGCACCGTGATTGCAGAGGTGGCGGATATCGTCGGAATGGACCGCGGATTCTTCGCGTTCAAACCATCAAACGGGTTTTTGCTGAAGGTCAGCAGCGGCAGCACGCGCAACTGGCGACCGGGGCTGTGGTGGCGATTTGGCCGCCGGATCGGCATCGGCGGGATGACCCCCGGCAGCCAGACCAAATTCATGTCCGAGATTATCTCGGCAATGATGGCCACCCGCGATGCGGATATGCCTGAGATTTAGGTGCCGTCCGGGCAGGTTTCCCAGCACACGCGCGGTGCATAACGGGGCCGTGTAAACACAAAGTTGCGGATCTCACGCTCTTCCAGCCCAGTTTTGAAAGGGGCTTCGTAAGTCGTGAATGTCTCAACCACAATAATGCGTTCGCGGTCGGGCATCACCGGCAAAACATTGTGCCAGTTCTCGACATCCGAATTGCTGAGCGGCAGAGCACCGCCACCACGGGTTTGCGACCAATCCCGATAATAGCGATCCTCGGACTGATCATACAAGATCGACGTCACGCGGATCGTTGAATCGCCCTGGCTGTTGCTGAGGTATTCAAACAGCTGGTGCAAACCGGTCAGGTATTCCCCATCAATCGGAACCGTCTCGCGAGAAATGGCATCGCCCAGGGAGTAAGCCGCCCGCTGCGTCAGACCGTGGGTGCGAAACGAATGGAAGATCGAAAACATCGTCAGGAATGCCCAGAACATGGCGGGCAGAATGATCATGGCCTCAAGGGCGATCACACCGTCCTCGCGGCGCATGAAGTCCGCGCGTGCGATGTATCTCAGAGTGACTTTGAAACGCTGGTAAAGCATTAACCCGGCTCCTGAACAAATGTGGAGGATGAGAGCATCCTGGCCTTGCCAGAACCGTCCTTTTCAAACGCATAGCCAAGTCCGCTGGTCGGATAGACCGGATCAAAGCGCACACAGGCCCGCAGCATCATCAGCTCGTGTTGTTGGCCCAATGTGAACCCGCGCACCGGCTGGACCGGCTCTGCGGTGTCCACGCAGTCCGCTTGCTGATCAAAGGTTGCAAAGTTGCGCGGATCGACCGGCGTCATTTCAAGGCGCAGGGAGGAATCACAATCCTCAAGGAACCCGGCATTGTCACAAATCATGGTTTTGATCTGGTCATGGGTCATGGCGACATTGGTGTTCAACCGGATATAGCGCACGGCAATATCAAGCCCGCGATCCAGATACATCTGGCGCATGGAATAAAGGCCCATTTCGACCGACATCAGGAATGCACCAAACAAGATAGGCACGAAGATGCAGAATTCGATGACCAGCGCCGAGCCGTCCTCGTCACGGCGAAAGCGCCGCAACTGTTTTTTAAGAACCGTCTTCATTGAGTCAGCCTCAACTGGTTGATCTGGCGGGCAATCGCCGAGAAGGCTTCGCTGATTTCCACACCTTCCACACGGAAGAAGTGGCTGGGCGAGGAGGCGCAGTTACGCATCACGGATGCACCGTGGTCGGTGACCTCAAAGCCAATGGACCAAATAACCATTCTGTGCACCTTGGCCGCGTCGCAGATGTTGTCCAGCAGGCTGTCACCCAGCGATGCGGTGTACCGGCGCCAGTAGTAACGCGAACGGCGCGACGAGCTGACGGAGTTGTACAGGTAGTACTGCAGGTTATAGCGGTTCCAATGCGCATACTCACTGTCGGAGTTGTAGTAGCGGTCTGAGATCCGATAGCTTTGGTCGTTCTGGCCATCGGTCATCAGAATGATGGTTTTCAGAGTTTCGTGATCACCATAAGTCGCTGGACGGTCGGCAAAGACCGCATCCACGTGACCTGCGTCGGACAATTGGCCGGTAATGGTCGTGAAGGAATTGTCCAACATCGAAACGGCCCATTTCATGCCAAGGAAAATCGACGTACCGGCACGTGGCTTGAACCGATCAATCCGGTTCTTCAGATCGTTCGCATCCTGGCTGAACGGCACAATCTCTTCGTACCAGTTGCGCGGGCAGACCGTGTCGTAACGTGTGTTACGCGTGCTGCCGGACTCGTTGGAATAATAGTTCCACTGGAAATGCTGCATCTGGTCGTAGGTCCGCCCACGGTTCAAGGACGCGTGGCTGTACTCTGTGTCAGGCATTTCGAGGCAATGCGAGAAGTTGTGAACCTGATTGACGTTCAATTGGTCCATAATCTTTTGGCCCACATTCACATGTTCGGAATAGGGGATCATGGAGACCGAGATCAAATCACGGTTGCCCGGCGTCAAGACAGTGTCGATGAAATCAGAGGCCGCATCTTGCAGGTTTTCCATCTTGTTGTTGTTTTTCATCGAACCGGAGATATCGAGCACCAGAGAGATTTCGACTTTGTTGATTTTTTCCTGCGCTCTTGAACGGGCGGGCACGTTCAGCTCTTCGACACCCATGGTGTCCATAAACTGTGTGTTCATGGTCATCTCGGCATCAACAGTCACTGTGCGGTAGTTCAGCCCCTCGTCGACGTCGACGTTTGACACATAACCGGCCATGCCCGATTTATCGAAATAGTCGCGCACAACGGCTTCGGGATCCAGGGTCTGGTCAAGGTCGGCCGCGGCCAGCACGGCCCGGTCAGAGACAGCTTGAATGCGCGTGCGCTCCATTTCGTGGCGCATCATGTCTGCGCCAATGCCGCCGATCATCACCATCATCAAGACCATGAACATCGCGAAGATGGTAATTGTACCGTCCTCTTCGCGGGCAAATTTCCGCGGTTGCCGCATGATCGCATCGATCATTTGTAGGTTCATATCTGGTTTCATTTCGTCACCTTTTCATGGATAGGCTGTTTCCAGCCCGCAGCGCGGATTACGCACTTAGCCTTAAGAAGGTTGTGATCCTGAAACGTGTCTTAAATAGGGCCATTGCGTGTCAATGCGGGCCCTTTTGACGGACATTTTAGCGTCAATGCAGATGCTTGCTTTGCTCTGTTTCCAGCCTGGGAACAAAAAGGCCGGTTTCCGGCGAATCACCGCTTGTGCTTACAAATTGAGCATTAACTATGAATATTGTCGCACCTTGCAATTCTGGCGGTTAGTGTGGTGACGCAGGGTAACACCAACTGAGTCGTCCTGCATAGGTTGCATCACTGGAATAATACAGGAGCCCCCAATGAACCCCTCCAACGAGCCGAGCTTTCGCGACAGCGTTGATATGATGTTCAATCGTGCTGTTGCACTGATGGACCTGCCGCCGGGCCTGGAAGAGAAAATCAGGGTGTGTAACGCAACCTACACCGTGCGTTTCGGGGTCCGCCTGCGCGGCAAGATCCAGACCTTCACAGGTTACCGTTCGGTGCATTCGGAACATATGGAACCGGTAAAGGGTGGCATTCGCTATTCCATGGCCGTGAACCAGAACGAGGTGGAGGCGCTTGCGGCGCTGATGACCTATAAATGCGCTTTGGTTGAGGCACCCTTTGGCGGGTCAAAGGGCGGTTTGTGCATTGATCCTCGCGAATATGACGATCATGAACTGGAACTGATCACCCGCCGCTTTGCCTATGAGCTGATCAAACGAGACATGATCAACCCCGCGCAAAACGTACCCGCACCCGATATGGGCACGGGCGAGCGTGAGATGGCGTGGATTGCGGACCAATACAAACGCATGAACACCACCGACATCAATGGCGTGGCCTGTGTGACGGGCAAGCCGACCAACGCGGGTGGCATTCAAGGCCGGACAGAGGCCACGGGCCGCGGTGTCCAATATGCGCTGCGCGCCTTCTTCCGCGACGAACAGGGCAAGAAGAAAGCCGGCCTTGAGGGCAAGCTGGATGGCAAAAAGGTCATTGTTCAGGGTCTGGGCAACGTGGGCTATCACGCGGCGAAATTCCTGTCCCAAGAGGATGGTTGCAAGGTTGTCGGCATCATCGAACGCGACGGCGCGTTGCATGACGATGATGGTCTCGACGTCGATGCCGTTTATCAGTGGATCGCCAAGCATGGCACCATCACCGGCTATCCAAGCGCCAATTGCGAGGCCGATGGTGCCAAGCTGTTGGAGGGGGAATGTGACATCCTGATCCCTGCCGCTCTGGAAGGCGTTATCAACCTCAGCAATGCCGAGCGTGTGCAAGCGCCGCTGATCATTGAGGCGGCCAACGGTCCGGTGACGGCGGGTGCGGATGAGATCCTGCGCAAAAAGGGCACGGTGATCATCCCTGACATGTACGCAAACGCAGGCGGCGTAACGGTGTCCTATTTCGAATGGGTCAAGAACCTCAGCCATATCCGCTTTGGCCGGATGCAGCGCCGCCAAGAGGAATCGCGCCACCAGCTGGTGGTGGACGAGCTGGAGCGGCTGTCTGCGGACAGCGGCATCGGCTGGCAACTGAGCCCCAATTTCAAGGAACAATACCTGCGCGGCGCGGGTGAATTGGAATTGGTCCGCTCCGGCCTCGATGACACGATGTCGACGGCCTACGATTCCATGGCAGAGGTCTGGCACAGCCGCGATGATGTCGATGATCTGCGCACCGCAGCCTATCTGGTGTCGATTGACAAGGTTGCCGCCAGCTATCGCGCCAAAGGTCTGTGATCCAATGACAACCGGAGCAGGGCGGGCGTTCTCGCCCTGCTGCCACCAGCCCAATTTTCCCAAATCGGCACTTATTGGAATAGCTGCCCGATCTGAGGCGGACAGCCTGCGAACCTGCGCATAAGGTGCGGCTATGTTGTTTGATTTGCCTGATGACGACGCGCTTTATGCAGCGTTGCTGGACCGTGACGCGGATTTTGATGGCCGCGCCTATGTCGGGGTCACCTCGACCGGCGTCTTTTGCCGGTTAACCTGTCCGGCCCGCAAACCCAAGCGCGAGAACTGCCGCTTTTTTGGAACCGTTGCCGCCTGTGTCGAGGCCGGGTTCAGACCATGCAAACGTTGCCATCCCATCGGCACGGCGGCAGAGGCAGACCCGATGATCGTGCAATTGATGCAGGCGTTGCAGGCCGATCCCGCGCGCCGTTGGGGTGAGGCGGATGTGCAGGCACTGGGCCTTGACCCTTCCACCGTGCGCCGCAGTTTCAAACGGCATTTCGGCATGACCTTTCTTGAATTGGCCCGGCTCACGCGGCTGCGCACGGGGGCGGCTGAGTTGCCCAATGGGGCACGGGTGATCGACGCACAGCTTGAGGCCGGGTACGACAGCCCCGCCGCGTTCCGCAGTGCCTTTGCCCGCTGGATGGGGATGCCGCCCGGACGTTTTGCCAAGGATGCCATGCTGCGCGCCGATTGGATCGACACCAAACTGGGTGTGATGATTGCGGTCAGTGACGCCCACGCGCTGCACCTGCTCGAATTTGCTGAACGCCGTGCTTTGCCGGGTGAACTTAAGAAACTTTATACCATGTCCAAGGGCAGTCTTGGCTTTGGCCGTTTTGCCCCCACCGACCAGATCGAAGCAGAGCTGGAGGCGTTTTTTGATCTGCGCTGCGCCCGCTTTGAAACGCCGCTGGCCCCTCTTGGTACGCCATTCTCGAAACAGGTCTGGCAGGCCTTGCGAGAGATCCCCGCGGGCCAGACCCGCAGCTACTCCGATCTGGCCCGCGCCATGGGCCGCCCCGATGCCACCCGCGCCGTGGCCCGCGCCAATGGTGCAAATCCGATTGCCATTGCCATCCCCTGCCACCGGATACTGGGGGCGGATGGGGCGCTTACCGGATATGGCGGCGGGCTGTGGCGCAAGCAGGCGCTGATTGATCTGGAACGCCAATTTGGTGCAGATACCCCTCAGAAAAGGACATCCCGATGGTAAATCAAACAGACAAGGCGTTGGCCTTTGCAAAACTGCACGTCAAAGGCGCACCGCTGGTTTTGTTCAATGCTTGGGACGCAGGATCAGCCAAGGCCGTGGCGCAGGGCGGTGCATCCGCGATTGCAACAGGCAGCTGGTCGGTCGCAGCGGCGCAGGGCTATGCGGACGGGCAGGCCTTGCCGCTGGATCTGCTCTTGCAAACCGCCGGTCAGATTGTTGGCGCTGTTGATTTGCCGGTGAGTGTTGATTTTGAGGGCGGCTATGGGGTTGAGGCAGATGAGGTCGGGAAAAACGCGGCACGTTTGTTGGAGACCGGTGCCATTGGACTGAATTTCGAGGACCGGATTGTAGGGGGCGACGGACTGCATCCCGTGGCAGATCAGGCTCGCAGGATCGCCGCCATCCGCGCCGCGGCTGATGCCGCGGGCGTGCCATTGTTCATCAACGCCCGCAGCGATGTGTTCTTTCAAAAAGACAGTCTGCCACATGCCGATCTGATGGAAGAGGCCCTGACCCGCGCGGCCGCCTATGCAGAGGCAGGGGCAAACGGGATCTTTGTTCCCGGACTGTCAGATCTGAACCTGATCAAATCACTTTGCGACGCCCAAAGCCTGCCGGTGAACATCATGCGGATGGGCGGCGGCACAGCCATTGCTGACCTGGCGTCGGCAGGTGCCGCCCGGATCAGCCATGGCCCCGGCCCCTATATCGCGGCCATGGAGACCCTGACCAAAGCAGCGGCCCAGCTTTACCAGTGATTGGTCGCTGCTAGGATGATCCATGACGCTAATTGCTGCAAAATCCGGCAGGGACGTTGATAGTTCTGTCTCAAGCTGACTAGAGTGAACAGTCTGCACGAAACAGGAGTATCTGATGCGGTTTTCTGGCTTGCGCGTCTTGCGTGAAGGTTTGACCGGTAACAAGGGTTGGGCCCCCCATTGGCGGGATGCCGAACCCAAGGCGGAATACGACGCGATCATCATTGGCGGCGGCGGTCATGGCCTCAGCACGGCCTATTATCTGGCCAAGAACCACGGCATGACCAACATTGCGGTGCTGGAAAAAGGCTATATCGGGGGCGGCAACGTGGGCCGCAACACCACGATTGTGCGGGCCAACTACATGCAGCCGGGCAACTCGGAGTTCTATTCCCATTCCCTTAAACTCTGGGAGGGGATGGAGCAGGACCTGAACTACAACGCCATGCATTCGCAGCGCGGGATCATCAACCTGTGCCATTCCGACGGGCAGCGCGATGCCTTTGCGCGGCGCGGCAATATGATGATTGCGCAGGGCGATGATGCCGAATTGCTGGACCGCGAAGGCGTGCGCAAACACCTGCCTTATCTCGATTTCGACAACGTCCGCTTTCCGATCTACGGCGGGCTGCTGCACCGGCGAGGCGGAACAGCGCGGCACGACGCGGTGGCCTGGGGCTATGCCCGCGGGGCCAGTGACCGGGGCGTGGACATCATCCAGCAGTGCGAAGTCACCGGCATTGATATCGAAAACGGTCAGGTGCGCGGCGTGCAAACCACCCGCGGCGCGATCAAGGCCAAGAAGGTCGGCATCGTTGTGGCGGGCCGGTCAGGACAGGTCGCGGCGATGGCCGGGATGCGCCTGCCGATCGAAAGCCACATCCTTCAGGCCTTTGTCACCGAAGGCATCAAGCCGGTGATCGACCATGTGGTCAGCTTTGGCATGGGCCACTTCTATATCAGCCAGTCGGACAAGGGTGGTCTCGTCTTTGGCGGCGATCTGGATTTCTACGCCTCTTATGCCTCGCGCGGCAACATGCCGATGATGGAACATGTGATGGAAGCGGGCATGACCCTGATGCCGATGATCGCCAAGGCCAAGGTACTGCGGTCCTGGGGCGGGATCATGGACATGACCCCTGATGGCAGCCCGATCATCGACAAGACTGACACGGATGGTTTGTTCATTGATTGCGGTTGGTGTTACGGCGGGTTCAAGGCGGTGCCGGGATCCGGCTTCAGCTTTGCGCATCTGATGGCGACTGGTAACCACCATGCGCCTGCCGCGCGGTTCCGTCTTGACCGGTTCCGCACTGGACGCGGGATCATGGATGAAGAGGCCACCGGGTCTCAGCACAACCTGCACTGAGGGTTGAGAGCATGGAATATGAGTTTTTTTGGCCAGATGAAGCAGGGGCGCAGCGCCCCTCGGGGAGCCTGTTGTGAGAATTGAATGTCCGATCTGCGGCAGCCGTGACCGGCGTGAGTTTTACTATCAAGGTGCCGCTGTGGCGCTGGATCGCCCGGCGCCGGACGCGGGCGAGGCGGCCTGGGACAGCTATGTGCATCTGCGTGACAACCCGGCAGGGGAGACCCGCGATCTGTGGCATCATGAGGGCGGTTGCGGGTCATGGCTTGTGGTCACCCGCGATACAGTCACCCATGCGGTTCACAAGGTCGAGCTGGCCAGTGATGTGAAGGGGGCGATGTCATGAGAGTGAATGGCAAAGGTCTGATCGACCGGTCCAAACCGGTCAGCTTTAGTTTTGATGGAAAGTCCTATCGCGGCTATGCCGGGGATACGGTGGCCTCGGCCTTGCTGGCCAATGAGGTCAAGCTGATGGGGCGGTCCTTCAAATATCACCGCCCCCGTGGCCCTCTGACCGCAGGCAGCGAAGAACCAAACGCCCTGATCACCGTGGGGCGCGGTGCGCAGCAGGATCCAAACGTCCGCGCCACTGTACAAGAGCTCTATGATGGGCTGGTTACCCGGTCCCAGAACGCCTGGCCGTCGCTGGATTTTGACGTCATGGCGATCAACGATCTGGCCGCACCATTTCTGGGCGCTGGGTTCTATTACAAGACTTTCATGTGGCCCAAAAAGTTTTGGGAAGCGGTCTATGAGCCAATCATCCGCAATGCGGCGGGCCTCGGGGCGCTGGGCGGCGAGACCAACGAAGACAGTTACGAGCGGGCCTATGCCTATTGCGATTTGCTGGTCATCGGCGCGGGGCCAACGGGCCTGATGGCCGCGTTGACCGCCGCGCGGTCCGGCGCGGATGTGATCCTGGCCGACGAAGACGCGATTATGGGCGGGCGGCTGAATGCCGAAACCGGCGCGATCGGCCACCAGTCCGGTGCGGCTTGGGCGGCAGAGATCGTTGCGGAACTCGGCGCGATGGACAACGTGCGCCTGATGACCCGCACCACGGTCACAGGGGCCTATGACGGCGGGATGTATGGCGCGCTTGAACGGGTCAACCACCACACCGGGAAACGCGGCGGCGGCGCCCCGATGGAGACCTTCTGGCGGATTTCCACGAAACAGGCGATCCTGGCCGCAGGTGCAATTGAACGCCCCGTGGCGTTCCGCAACAACGACCGTCCGGGCATCATGACGGCCTCCGCTGTGCGGTCTTACCTGAACCGTTGGGGTGTCAGCCCCGGCAAATCCGTCACCGTCTTTGGCAACAACGATGATGCGCACCGCACCGCCCTTGATCTGTCGGCGGCAGGTGTGCGCGTTGCGGCCCTGATCGACAGCCGCCATGACGCGGCCATCGAAGGGGCGGATTTCCCTGTCTATACCGGTGCGCAGGTTTGCAACTCCGGTGGGCGCAAGGAATTGGAAAGCATCACCATCCGCACCACCAGCGGCGAGCAATCCATCCAGACCGATTGTCTGGCGATGTCCGGCGGCTGGAACCCGACGGTGCATTTGACCTGTCACATGAACGGGCGGCCCACTTGGCGGCCAGACATTCAGGCGTTTGTGCCAACCGAAGGCATGATCCCCGATATGACCGTGGCTGGGGCCTGTAACGGCACGTTTTCGACCCACGGCTGTTTGCAGGCAGGGGTTGAGGCCGCAAAAACCGCCTTGTCTGCATTGGGCAAGAAGTCGGCCGATGTGACCTTGCCGCAAGCCGAGGATGCACCTTATAACCTCTCACCGCTTTGGGCTGTGGCAGGCAAGGGGCGTGCCTGGCTGGACTTCCAGAACGATGTTTCGGTCAAGGATGTCAAACAGGCGGCCACCGAAAATTTCCGCTCGGTCGAGCATATGAAGCGTTATACCACGCAAGGGATGGCAACCGATCAGGGCAAGAACTCCAACGTGGGGGCGCTGGCGGTTTTGGCAGATGCCACCGGGCGCGGCATTCCCGAAACCGGCACGACCACATTCCGTCCACCCTATTCACCAGTGGCCATTGCCGCGATGGGGGCAGGGGCGCAGGGCAAGGGGTTTGCCCCGCAGCGGTTCACCACCAGCCACAAAGCCAGCCTGCGCATGAACGCGCCGATGATCGAGGCCGGCCTGTGGTATCGCCCCAGCTATTTCCCGAAATCGGGCGAAACCAACTGGCGGCAATCGTGCGACCGCGAGGTTGGCTATGTGCGCAATGCGGTTGGTATCTGCGACGTATCCACATTGGGCAAGATCGACATTCAGGGGCCGGACGCCGCGGCGCTGCTCGACTTTTGTTACACAAATATGTTCTCGACCCTCAAGGAAGGGCGGGTGCGCTATGGGCTGATGCTGCGCGAAGATGGCTATGTCATGGACGACGGCACCTGTGCGCGGCTGGGCGAAAACCACTATGTCATGACCACCACCACCGCTGCGGCGGGGCTGGTGATGCGGCATCTGGATTTTGTGACCCAGTGTTTGCACCCGGAGTGGCAGGTGTCCTTTACTTCTGTTACCGAACAATGGGCGCAGTTTGCCGTGGCGGGGCCAAAATCCCGCGATCTGCTGAACCGCATTCTGGAGCAGGAGATTGACAACGAAAGCTGGCCGTTCATGGCTTGTGGTCCGGCAAAGGTTTGCGGTGTCGACGGGCGCTTGTTCCGTATCTCGTTCTCGGGTGAACACGCCTATGAGGTTGCTGTGCCAGCCCGCTACGGCGCGGCGCTGTTTGATTTGCTGGTGGAACGCGCCAGCCAGATGGGCGGCGGCGCCTACGGGATGGAAGCGTTGAACGTGCTGCGGATCGAGAAAGGCTTTCTCACGCACGCTGAGATCGAAGGTCGGGCGACCGCCTTTGACATCGGGATGCAAGGGATGATGTCACAAAAGAAAGACTTTGTCGGCAAGACCATGGCCGCGCGGCCCGGCTTGGTGGATGAAGATCGTCCCCAACTGGTGGGCCTCAAGCCTGTCGGCGCGGTCAAGAAACTGACCGCGGGCGCACAGCTTTACCCGCAGGGCGCAGAGGCCGTCGCAAACAATCTGGAAGGGCATATCTCTTCGGTCGGGTTCTCGCCGGATGTGGGCACGTTTATTGGCATGGGGTTCCTCAAACGGGGCCGTGACCGCATGGGGGAGGTGATCCGCATGGTGGATCATGTGCGCGGGCTGGAAAGCGATGTCGAGGTGTGCAGCACAGTCTTTGTCGATCAAGAAGGGGAGCGGGTACGTGGTTGAACTCAAAGCGAAAACACCGTTTGAAGGCTTGCTTCCGCTGACCATTGGTCAGGCCAAGCTGACAGAAATGGATGCGGGCAACCTAACCTCCCTGTCGCCATTGGGTGAGGAAAAGGCGATGGCAGCGGCGCTTGAAAAGGCGCATGGAATGGCCTTGCCAAAGCCCAACCGGTCCACCGGCAAAGAGGGGGCAAGGTGCATCTGGTTTGGCCGGGGCGAGGCGCTTTTGATGGGGCCTGCACCGGACGCAAGCCTGAACAAGCATGGCGCGGTGGTGGATATATCCGATGCCTGGTCGGTGGCCTTGCTCGAAGGGCCGGCGGCGGTTGATGTTCTGGCCCGGTTGGTGCCTGCGGACCTGCGCGACAGCCAGTTCAAGCGCGGCCATTCCATCCGGACGCAGGTCTTTCACATGGCGGCATCCATTACCCGGCTTGGCCCGGAGAAGTTCATGATCCTGGTGTTTCGGTCGATGGCAGGCACCTTGGTGCATGATCTCAAGGCGGCTATGGCAGCGGTGGCCTCTCGCGGTTAACCTATGGGCGGGGTGCGAATCCCGCAGGTAAACCTAAGTGGAGACCATTAACGATGAAGCATGTTGCATTGGCATTGGCTGGGGCATTGGCCCTGAGCGCAGGATCCGTGGCGGCAGACGCGGCCAAAGAAGAAGACTGCGGCCATCAGGCGGCGATTGTGTCGGCGATCCAGAAGGCCCGCATGGACCGGGTGAAGGAACGCAAGGTACAAGAGGCAGTCTTGGCCGGTGAGGTCACATGGCCAGAGCGCTACAATGCCGCGATTCCGCTGTTTACCGGAGAGATCTACAAGCTGAAAAAGCGTGATCTGCGCAAGACCGATCTGGGCGCGCAGTGGAAAGCAGCCTGTCTGGCAAACTGATGCTCACGCAAGGCGGTGCTAATTTGCAAAAGGCAGCGCCGCTCTGTGGACTTTGATCCACGGGACCCAATATAAAGTGGTATGAGCCTGCCACCCGGATTTTTGGACGAATTGCGCAGCCGATCCAGCCTGTCACAGGTGGTCGGCCGCAAAGTTATATGGGATCCGCGCAAATCCAATCAGGGCAAGGGCGACATGTGGGCGCCTTGTCCTTTTCACCAGGAAAAATCTGCGTCTTTTCATGTGGATGACCGAAAAGGCTTTTATTATTGCTTTGGTTGTCACGCCAAGGGCGATGCCATTTCCTTTGTGCGCGAGACAGAGAATGTCGGCTTCATGGAAGCGGTGGAGATCCTTGCCCGTGAGGCCGGGATGCCGGTACCCAAGCAAGACCCTAAAGCGCAGGAAAAAGCGGACAAACGCACGCAGCTTGCCGAGGTTATGGAATTGGCGGTGCGCTGGTTCCGGCTGCAACTGCGCACCGGTGCGGCGGAGGAGGCACGCAATTACTTGGACCGGCGCGGGCTAGACGCCGATGCGCTGGAACGCTGGGAAATCGGATTTGCACCGGATCAATGGCAGGGACTTTGGGATGCGCTCAAAGGCAAAGGGGTCGAAGATGACCTGATCCTGAGCGCGGGTCTGGCCAAGCCGTCGACCAAGGGCGGCAAGCCCTATGACACGTTTCGCGGGCGGATCATGTTCCCGATCCGGGATGCGCGGGGCCGGGCGATCGCCTTTGGCGGGCGGGCGATGGACCCCAACGACAACGCCAAATACCTCAACTCACCCGAGACCGAACTTTTTGACAAGGGCCGCAGCCTCTACAACGTGCGCGAGGCCCGCACTGCGGCGGGCAAGGGCATGCCGCTGTTGGTCGCTGAAGGGTATATGGACGTCATTGCCCTGCATGGCGCGGGGTTCGAGGCGGCGGTCGCGCCCCTTGGTACCGCCATCACCGAAAGCCAGCTTCAGATGCTGTGGCGCATCGCGCCCGAACCGATCATCACACTGGACGGTGACACCGCAGGCCAACGCGCAGCGATGCGGCTGGTGGATTTGGCGCTGCCACTGCTGGAGGCCGGGCAATCACTGCGCTTTGCGGTGATGCCAGAGGGGCTCGATCCAGATGACCTGCTCAAGGCGCAGGGCGCACCGGCTTTGCAGAAACTGATTGATCAGGCGATGCCGATGGTTCAGCTGCTGTGGCAGCGCGAAACGGACGGCAAGGTGTTTGACAGCCCAGAACGCAAGGCGGCGCTCGACAAGGCGCTGCGCGAAAAGATCAAACTGATCAAAGATCCGTCCATCCGCAGCCACTACGGACAGGAAATCAAAGATCTGCGTTGGCAGCTGTTTCGCCCGAAAAGCAACGCATCGCGGCCTATGGGGCGGGGCGGCAAGGGCCGCTGGCAATCCAATGCGCCACAGCCACCCGTGCCATCGACCAAAGCATCGGTGCTGGCCAAGGCAGCGGATGACAGAACCACAGAACACCTGCGCGAGGCGGTGATCTTGGCGGCGTTCCTGACCTGTCCGCAAATCGTCGAAGACTTTGAAAGCGGGCTGGAAACGATGACCTGCGCTGATCCCTTTCATGCGCGCCTGCGTGATCTTATCCTCCGGTATGGCCCGGACGGCGAAGTGGTGTTGCGCGAAAAAATATCCGACGCACTGGGCTATGACGCCCTTGAAAACCTGATCACACAGCGCCATGTCGCCATTACACCCTGCATTCGAAATCCGGGCGATGCTGAGATGGCCGCGATGACCGTGGCCGAAGAACTGGCCAAGTTAAGCGCGATGCGGGGACTGGATGCAGAAATTGCCGAAGCGATGGAAGACCTGACCGGCGTGGCCGACGAAGGCGTCACTTGGCGGCTCAGCGAAGCGGCACGGGCCGCGGACCAAGCCACCCGCACAGGGCAGGAAGACAAGGCGGAATACGAGGTGGGCGACAATGGCGCCCGCATGAGCAGAGACGAACGCAGTGCGCTGGATACACTGCTTGGAAACATCAAATACGAAAAGCCAAAACGCCGGAGGTAAACCGCTCCGTGACCTTTTGGCAGGTACTTTAGGAAAAAGCAGGGTAACGGGTTTAAGAATCACCCCGAACCCCTCATGATTCGGAAAATTCGAATCACCCCCAGATGATTCGCGCGATTGCGCCGGAGGAGACGACATGGCCGCCAAGGATACAAACGACGACGCCAAGCGGGACGAGAACGACAGCGGCCATTCGCTGGATATGTCCCAGGCTGCCGTCAAAAAGATGATCGGTGAGGCCCGCGAGAAGGGCTATATCACCTATGATCAGCTGAACACCGTTCTGCCGCCCGATCAGGTCAGCTCTGAACAGATCGAAGACGTGATGTCGATGCTGTCTGAGATGGGCATCAACATTATCGAAGATGAAGACGCCGAAGAGGAAGAGGCCAAGGGCTCTACCGAGCTGACAACGACCGACAGCAACAAAGAGGTCGCGCTGTCCTCTGGCACCAGCGAAAAACTGGACCGCACCGACGATCCGGTGCGCATGTACCTGCGCGAGATGGGGTCGGTTGAACTGCTGTCCCGTGAAGGCGAGATCGCAATTGCCAAGCGTATCGAGGCTGGCCGGAACACGATGATCGCGGGCCTGTGCGAAAGCCCGCTGACCTTTCAGGCGATCACCATCTGGCGCGACGAACTTTTGTCCGAAGACATCCTGCTGCGTGATGTGATCGATCTGGAGGCGACCTTTGGCAACCAGATGGGCGACGAAGAAGAAACAACACCTGTTGTTCCTGCCGCCGGTGCCGCAGCGTCCGAAACCAAGACCGAAGAGACCAAGCAAGAGCTGGACGCGGACGGCAACCCCATCACCACCGACGACGACGATGATGAGGACGAACAGGCCAACATGTCTCTCGCAGCCATGGAAGCGGCGCTGAAACCGCAGGTGCTTGAGGCGCTGGACATCATCGCGGACGACTACGTCAAGCTAAGCGAGATGCAGGACAGCCGGATTTCGGCGACCCTGAACGAGGATGGCTCCTTTTCGAAAAAGCAGGAAGACACCTATCAGAAATTGCGGGCGGAGATTGTGCTGCTGGTGAACGAATTGCACCTGCACAACAACCGTATCGAAGCCCTGATTGACCAGCTTTATGGCATCAACCGCCGGATCATGCAGATCGACAGCGCGATGGTAAAGCTGGCCGACCAAGCCCGGATCAACCGCAAGGAATTTGTGGATTCCTATCGCGGTTATGAGCTCGATCCAAACTGGATGGAGCGGATGGCCGAAAAGACCGGCCGCGGCTGGCAGATGTTCATTGAACGCTCCAGCGACAAGGTTGAAGAACTGCGCGCCGATATGGCGCAGGTGGGCCAATATGTCGGTTTGGATATCTCTGAATTCCGCCGCATCGTGCAGCAGGTTCAGAAAGGCGAAAAAGAGGCCCGTCAGGCCAAGAAAGAAATGGTCGAGGCAAACCTGCGCCTCGTGATTTCCATCGCGAAGAAATACACAAACAGAGGTCTGCAATTCCTTGATTTGATTCAGGAAGGTAACATCGGCCTGATGAAGGCGGTCGATAAATTCGAATATCGCCGCGGCTATAAATTCTCCACCTATGCAACGTGGTGGATCCGTCAGGCGATCACCCGTTCGATTGCCGACCAGGCCCGCACGATCCGTATTCCGGTGCATATGATCGAAACCATCAACAAACTGGTGCGCACAGGCCGCCAGATGTTGCATGAGATTGGCCGCGAGCCCACGCCGGAAGAATTGGCCGAAAAGCTGCAGATGCCGCTTGAGAAGGTCCGCAAGGTGATGAAAATCGCCAAGGAGCCGATCAGCCTTGAAACCCCCATCGGTGACGAAGAAGACAGCCAACTGGGCGATTTCATCGAGGACAAGAATGCCGTGCTGCCGCTCGACAGTGCCATTCAGGAAAACCTCAAGGAAACCACGACGCGTGTTCTGGCCTCGCTCACCCCGCGTGAGGAACGTGTTCTGCGGATGCGTTTCGGTATCGGCATGAACACCGACCATACACTTGAAGAGGTCGGCCAGCAGTTCAGCGTAACACGTGAACGGATCCGCCAGATTGAGGCCAAGGCGCTGCGCAAGCTCAAGCACCCAAGCCGGTCCCGCAAGCTGCGGTCGTTCCTCGATCAGTAAGATAGCCTGACGTGAACAGACAGAAAACGCCCGGTTTCCGGGCGTTTTTTTGTGCATGGCGTTTGGTGATGCCTGCGCCAAATGCCGCCGATGTGAGACGGTTTGAATTTGAACTCCGGCCCGGAGCACCTATTTGTAAGGCAACAATGAAAGGTCTCCTTATGCGGTCTGCTCTTCTTGCGCTTGCGATCACACTCGCGCCCGGCCTTGCCGCTGCGCAATCTTTCACCGCTGTGAACCAGCTTAAGGTGGTTCCGCTCAACAACAGCACCTTCGAAGTGATCGAAGCTCGCGGCGAGGGCGCGCGGGGCATATGGTGCGCGGCATCTGACTTTGCCCAGAAACGTTTGGGGCTGACACAGGGTGGTCGCATCTATGTACATACCGCGCGCGGCCCTTCGATCAGCGGTCTGGGCCGCAAGGGCGTGGTGTTCACGGCTGATCCCTCCGCCCTGTCTGTGCCGCCAAGCGCCTCGGTGTCGGTCAGCGTGCGTCAGGTCGGTCAGGGCCTTCCGATCCAGCATGCCTATCTCTTTTGCAAAGATTATCTGATTGAACTGCGCGACATCAAACTTCGCCGGTTGGGGGCGGACGCATGGTAAAATTTGCATCTGCCCTTTTGCTCGCCCTTGCCGGTGCCACCACCGCAACAGCACAGGATTTCCGAGCGGAAAACCGTGTAACGGTCACGCCTGTAGCTGGCGGATTTCAAATCGCGGATGGTGCGGGCTTTGGCGCACGCGGCATGTGGTGCGCCGCCGCGGATTACGCCGATGACGTTCTGGGTGCCCGCAGCACTGCACGGATTTATGTGGTCGGGCCGCGCCTTTCATTTGATGCGCCTGTGACCTTCTCGCTCGATCCGTCGGACGTTTCTCCCAGGCAAGTCCAGATCCTTTCGCAATCTCTGCGCGTTGCCGGGGCCAACCTTTCCTTGGCCCATGCGCAAAGCTTTTGTGCAGATGCGCGTCTGATCAACCGATGATACGCGGGGTCTGCTTTGCACTGTTGGCGATGTATTTGCCCATCGCAGCAGGCGCTGGCACCGAAGGAGAGGAAGACCGGATCTTGGTGATCAACCCGCTGACCACTTCGGATTTCGAGGTAGTGCAAGGCATGAACATGGGCGCGGCAGAGTTCTGGTGCGGCGCGGCCAGCTATGTTGAGCGGCGCCTTGGCCTGTCCGAAACCACCCCGATCTATCTCAAACGCCCACGAGGCCCGTCGCGGACCGCGGCAGGGCGCAAGGCCGTGACCTTTTCCCTCAGCGCAGCCGGCCTGCCGCCCGATGACCCCGCGCGGTTGACGCTCACTGTCAAACAGCCGGGCGCGATGGTGAAATCAGTCAATGCGCGGCGGTATTGCCGTGATGCATTTACCCGTTCCACAAAATAGAGCGATTGCCATTCCGGCCCGTGCAAGTCACCCTTTGCCCATGCAAACCCGGTTCTCCATTTCGACCCATGGTCAGGGTCTTTACGAATTTACGCCGCAAGTTTCCTCGTGGCTGAAGGGGCAGGGCGATGGCCTGCTGACATTGTTCGTGCAGCACACCTCTGCCTCGCTTTTGATACAGGAAAACGCCGATCCAGATGTGCAGCGTGATCTCTTGGCCTATTTTGCCCGGCTTGTGCCGCCGTCGGATGATCCAGCCATGCGCTATCTGCGGCATACGATGGAGGGACCGGACGACATGCCCGCCCACATCAAGGCCGCGATGATGCCGGTATCGTTGAACATTCCGGTCACCGCAGGGCGCATGGCCCTTGGCACGTGGCAGGGCATTTATCTTTTTGAGCACCGCACGGCCCCGCACAGCCGCCAGATCGCAGCGCATTTTGCCTGAGGTTGGCGAAAGCCGCAGTTTAGTCGCATCATGGCCCCAGATGTAGTGGTCAAATTGCCCCCTACCCAAAACCTCGTGAACCCCCTATAAGTTTAGACAAGAGGGCGGGTTGCGCCCCTATAGAGGCGGAATGACAAAGAGGGGGACGGCCCATGCGCTGCCCGTTTTGCGGAAATATCGACACCCAAGTGAAAGACAGCCGTCCGGCAGAAGATCACGTTTCAATCCGAAGACGCCGGTTCTGCCCAGCCTGCGGCGGGCGATTTACCACCTACGAACGGGTCCAGCTGCGCGATCTGGTGGTGATCAAAACCAGCGGCAAACGCGAAGACTTTGACCGCGACAAGCTGGAACGCTCCATCCGCATCTCCATGCAGAAACGTCCGATTGACCCCGAACGGATTGATCAAATGATCAGCGGCATCGTGCGGCGCCTCGAAAGCATGGGCGAAACCGACATAGGCTCCAAACAGATCGGCGAGATCGTGATGGAGGCTCTGGCCCGGATCGACACCGTTGCCTACGTGAGATTTGCAAGCGTTTACAAGAATTTCCAGGCGGCAGACGATTTCGACAAATTTGTTCAGGAATTGCGGCCAGATCACCCTGTAGAAGAAGAGTGAGCGACCAAAGATACATGGCGCTGGCGCTGTCCCTCGGGCGGCGCGGGCAGGGGCGTGTCTGGCCCAATCCGGCGGTCGGCTGTGTGATCGTGTCGCAAAACCGGATCGTCGGGCGGGGCTGGACCCAACCGGGCGGGCGGCCCCATGGCGAGGTTGAAGCGTTGGCGCAAGCGGGCGCTGCAGCGCGCGGTGCGACGGCCTTCGTCACGCTTGAGCCTTGTTCCCATCACGGACAAACCCCGCCCTGCGCACAGGCCCTGATCGACGCGGGCGTGGCGCGTGTCGTCGTGGCCACCACCGACAGCGACGCGCGGGTAAATGGGCAGGGTCTACAAATGCTGCGTGATGCAGGCATCGAGGTAACCCTAGGAGTGGGCGAGGCCGAGGCCCGCCGTGATCATGCCGGGTTCTTCCGGCGTGTTGAATTGGGGCGGCCGCTGCTGACCCTCAAACTGGCCAGTTCCTTTGATGGCCGCATTGCCACCGGCACGGGGGAAAGCCAATGGATCACCGCCCCGCAAGCGCGGCGCGTGGTACATGCCATGCGCAGCCGCCATGATGCGGTAATGGTGGGCGGCGGCACCGCGCGGGCGGATGATCCCAGTCTGACAGTGCGAGATTTGGGTGTGGATCACCAACCCGCCCGCGTGGTGGTATCCCGCCGCCTGGATATCCCATTGATGGGGCAACTGGCCCGCACGGCGGCTGAGATCCCGGTGATTTTGTGCCATGGCAAAGACGCCGATCCGATGCTGGTGCAAACATGGCGCGATCTGGGTGCGGTTTTGCTGCCTTGCGCGGCACGGGGCGGACAGCTTGATCCGGCGGATATCATGCAACAACTTGGCGCCCATGGGCTGACCCGCGTATTCTGTGAGGGTGGCAGCGCCTTGGCGGCGTCTTTGCTGGAAGCCGATCTTGTGGATGAATTGGTCGGCTTCACCGCCGGTCTGGTGATCGGGGCCGAGGGTTTGCCGGGGGTTGGCGCGATGGGGCTGGAGACCCTGCGCAACGCGCCCCGTTTTGATCTGCGCCAAACACTGGCTTGCGGTCCGGATATCCTGCACGTCTGGACACGGCCCTAGACCGCTCAACGGCCCCGCCAAAGATGGGCGCGGCTGGCCATAAGTCCCTGTAATTTTGACAAAATCCGAAGGCCCAATCCCGGCGCGGACACCTCGCCCGCAATCAGGCGGTCGACGATCACCTCCACGGGGCAGGGCAAGCCGGTTTGCGGATCGAAATAACGCGGATAATCAATCAGGGCTGCATGGACCAACCCTTCAAGCGGCACGTCAATCCGCCGCCGTGGTGGCACATCGCCGCGATCTTCGCTAAGCCCCCATCCGGCGTAAAACGGCGCGCCAAAGGTCACGACAGGCACCCCGCGCAGCAACGCCTCGAACCCCAAGAGCGAAGTCATGGTCCAAACCCCATCCACTTGGCCCAGCAAACCCGCCGGATCAATGCCTGCTGCGATGTGATCGGCAAGACCGGTGGCATCAATCACACCATCGCGCAGACCCGCTTCCACATCTGGATGCGGTTTGTAGATGAGGTAGGCATCGGGGTTGGCCGCACGGGCGGCTTGCAATAGCGCAAGATTGTCCGAGATGTCCTGCGTGCCCAGACGGACAGAGGCATCATCGGCCACCTGGCCGGGCACCAGAATGCGCTTTTGCTCGAGACCATCGCCCAAATCACTTGCCGCACCTGTATTGTATTTGCTCAGCCCGGCTGAGGTCAGCGCGGTGATCAAGGCGCGGGCGCGAGCTGTCTGATCGGGCCGCATCTGTGCCCGCGTTTCGATCCAATGTTCCAAACGACTGGGGCGGGAGGGATCGTAGTAAATGCCCAGATCGTCACAAACCAACGACAGCGGCGGCACCAGCGCGGCGCCCAATCCCTTGGACCGCAAAAAGCCGTCTTCGACCCGTATGGCATCCTCATGGCCGACCTGTGCCTGACCAGACCAAACCATCCAGGGACGTCCCGTATTGCGCGCATTGGCCGGATCATCTTGGAATATCAGCGGTTTGAACTGTCCGAACATCTTGTTCAGCGGACGACGTTTCCACATCCGCATACCTGAGGCCACCCAGCCGCGATGATCTTCGCGCCACGCACGGGCCTGCGCGGCCTGCGCCTCGATGGCGGTTTCCAGCTCGCAAAGCTGATCACGGTGCGGATCATACCACTTTGGGTAAAGGATCATCGCCGCCGCAAACAACTGGGCCCGCGTCAGGCTGCGCTGGCGGCGCTGCACCGGAAATTCATCCGTGGTCAGGCCCCATCCGGCATAGAACGGCTTGCCAAACACGCGCGGTTTGTGGCCCGCAAAAATTGCCTCAAAGCCAAGCTGTGAGGACACGGTGTAGACCCCCACAGCCCCTTCAAACAGTGCCCAGGGGCTGACCGGATCAGTAAGCAGAGAGATCTTGTTATTGATGTCTTTCTCGGTGAAATACCCCACGCGATGGCCCTGCGCAGTTTCGGGGTGCGTTTTGATAATGACCCTGGCGCCGGGGTGTTCCTCTTGTGCAAACACCAGCATCTCAAGGAACCGGCCGCGGTGGGCCTCAGAGGCGGTGACAGAGGCATCGCCCTGTGTCTGGTCAATCACCAGCACATAGCCGGGCGGCGGGGCCGGGGCACCCGGATCAAACCCGCTGTATTTGGTCAGTTGCGCCTCGGCCATCCGTGCCATCGCACCACGTGCGCGGTTCAAAAGCGCGGTGTCATCCAGTGGGTGTTCGGCCAGCAGCATCTCAAGGTCTGATGGCTGTGCGGGATCAAAATGTACGCCGCGATGGTCCACCAACAGGCCCAAGGGCGGCTCGCCCGCGCGCCCTGGATGCAAGGATCTGATCCATGCATCCTCAACCCGCACAATTGGGGCCTCATGTTTGGCGGCAACAGCAAGTCCGCGATGCGCGGTGGGCGAATTGCCCCAAACCGCAACGGCATCGCCTTCCTTTGGCAGTCCCAGATGCAGGGAATAGCCCGAAAGCTGCAGAATGCGGCGGACGCGCCTTTGGGTCAGGAACCCGCCATTATAGACAAAAAGCCGCCGGTCCCTGTCAGGTCCGGCGGCCGGTGTGTCATATATTTCAGGCCCGAGAGCCATGATCAGGGGTTATTCGCCAGTGAGCGATGTCAGGCTGGCCGCAGATCCGGCTGTGCCTGTGATGGCCGAGATGACCTTGCTCCACTGCGTGAACGGTGCCTCTGTCACATAAAGTGTATCGCCGTCCCGCACCACAAAATCGCGGGCCATGAACATGCCGTTGGGTTTGGTCAGGTCCAGAACATAGACCATCCGCTGTGCGCCCTGAAAATCGTTGCGACCCAGCACTTGCCCGGCAATCTCTGCCGGTTCGTTGCGGAAAATGAACACGCCGGTCGGATCCGCCGAAGACGCGCTCAGCCCGCCAACCTGTGCGATACCTTCAAGCGCGGACAGATTTTGCGACTCAAAGGGCACCTGCGCCTGGCTGCCGGTGGCGCCCAATGCGGTGAAGGACCGTGTGTCTTCTTCGACAAGGATGCGATCTCCGGCACGCAATGCGATGTCCAGTTCGGGATGATCGTACAGATCCTGCAACCAGATTTTGCCGCGCATCTTGCCGCGGATCACCGTAATCTGGGCAATCTCGGGTTCGATCGAAACACCGCCCGCACGGGCCATCATGGTGCCCAAGGTGCGCGTCGGCCGTTCAATCGCATAAACGCCCTGCGCCCCGACCGCCCCGATCAGCGAAACGGTTGAACCATCTCCGGCGGCGCGGCGCACTTCGACCTGTGGGTCAGGGGTCTGTTCGCCCAGTTTGGTGGTGATGATACGGCGGATGGCGTCAGGGGTATTGCCCGCCGCCTTGATCCGGCCTGCATAGGGGATAAAGATAAAGCCCGCGCCATCAACCTGCACTTCTTCGAGCAGGGTCGCGGGGGAGCCTTCGACGCCCAGAAGCGGATCGTCAACGTTTTCATAGACCGTGATGCCCAGAACGTCGCCAGGACGGATCGTGTCAGACCCAAGCGGAGCTGCGCGTTTGAACTCTTCAGAGAAGCCCAAGGCCGGGGTCAGGGCCGTGGCGCGGGTCACGCGGTCATTGACGGAGACGACAAAGGCGTCGCCTTCCTTTTGCACGGATCCTGCGAAAATCTGGCGTTTGTTGGGGCCGACCTGCGGCAAACCACAAGACGAAACAACGGCCAACGCCGCGATTGCTGCGATGGGGTGCGCCCACCGGAAAGATACGGATTTCACTGCCCGGTCTCCTCGACCTATTCACTTCTGCCTCAGTATTCGCCGGTTTTTTCGGCGTAATTGCGGCCAAGCTACCGCAGTTGTCTGTAAAAATCTAGCGTGCAGAGGTGCTTGGCTCAGGTGACGATGCGCAACTGTTGCCTTGGGGCCGCGGTACCCTGATCAAAGGCCTGATAGGGATCCTCGCCAGCAAGCATCATATCCACCACCAGACGCAGCAATTGCCGCCGCCCCTTGGAGGAATAATAACCCCCCGGAATTTGTGAGGTTTCAAGAAGATAGCGGCGGTAATCTTTGTAGGCGCGGCTATCGGGACGGCTTGGCCCCTTGAAAAACTCTGGCAGGGATTGATCTGAGACAAACTCGGGCTTGGCATAGACCGCATCGCCAAACACCTTCAGCGGAATGCCGCGCCAAAGAGCCTGCTGTCCGGCGGTCGAGTTGACCGTGACAGCGGTGCGGGCATCGTCCAAAAGTCGGGCCAGCTTACCACCGCGGACAAAATGCACCCGGTCTGCGACACCGGCTGTCCGGGCCAGACGTTTGATATCGCGGCGTACGGGCACGCGGCCGTCCTCAAGCGGATGCGCCTTGAACACCAGATGATGATGGGTCGGCGCCCCCTTGGCAAATCCGTCGATTACCAGCGCCAGAAACTCCGTCATCGTGCCGAAGGGCGAATGCATCTGGAATGAGCTGTCATGTTCCAGTTGCAGCAGGGCCAGATGATAGGGAAAGCCGCCGTTTCTCACCCGCCAGGTGGCCAGGAACCGCTGTAACCAGATCACCGGCATCAAGAGCAACCGTTTGAGATAGAGTTGGAATTCCTTCGATACGGGCAAACTGCGATGGGGGCGGAAATGCCGGTACTTGCGGTTCGCGAACATAACGAACCAGTGATAGGCGGCCCCGTAAAAGATGTGTTGGCGCATGTCGCCCCAATGGCCGGGGGGCAGGGGCGCTTCCATGTCGGATTGGGCCATGACGCTGCGCATCTGGTCGATGCTCATCCCCATCAGATGCGAATTGCCGTTGCTGCCGCCCCGTTCGTAAGTGACCCAATAGGGCCGCATATAGCCTTCCTCAAAGACATGCACCGCAATGCCTGCCGCCTTGGCCGCCGCAACAGCGCAGGCATGGATCGGGCGCGTGTCGCCATATAGCACGATGTCGGTCACAGATTTTTCGACCATCAGATCGGACAGGAAAGGCTCCCAATCGTCACTGGGCGCGGAAAACGGGATATAGCTGGCCTTGTCGCGCCAAAACGCCTGATCCCCCGCATTGAATCCGACCCGCCAGACCTCAGCGCCCGCAAGGCGCAGCATCCGGCCAAGCCTGTCAAAGAACGGCCCGTGTGGCCCTTGCAGGAACAAAAAGACCCGGTTTTGGCAATCTTCAGAGGACATTCTGCCCTTTCATCTTTGCATGCCATATTTTTAATCAGGATATGGCCCCTGTCGCAACAACACTGTGCTTTCACTTGCCTGTACCACAGGTGAAGGTTACGGAAAGTTAACGACGATTGCGAAAAAGAGGAAAACCCATGTTCACCGGGATTATCACCGACGTAGGCGAGGTTATCGCGCTGGAGCAGGAAGGCGATCTGCGGGCGCGGATCAAAACCGGCTATGACACCTCCGGCATTGATATGGGCGCCTCTATCGCCAGCGACGGGGTTTGCCTGACGGTCGTGGATCTTGGGCCAGATTGGTATGAGGTTCAGATCAGTGCGGAAACGGTCGAGAAAACCAACATTGGCGGCAATGGCTGGCACAAGGGCAAACGGCTGAACCTTGAGCGGGCCTTGAAAGTCGGCGACGAGTTGGGCGGGCATATCGTGTCGGGCCATGTGGACGGGGTGGCCGAGATTGTCGCGATGCAGGACGAGGGCGACAGCACCCGTGTGACCCTGCGTGCGCCTGCCGATCTGGCCCGGTTCATCGCGCCCAAAGGGTCTGTTGCGTTGAACGGCACGTCCCTGACCGTAAATGAGGTGGACGGTTGCGATTTTGGCATCAACTTCATCCCCCACACCAAGGACGTCACCACATGGGGCGATGTCAAAGTGGGCGATCAGATCAATCTTGAGATCGATACGCTGGCCCGCTATGTCGCGCGGCTGGCAGAAATGTCGTGACACCGGGTATCGGGCATAATCAGGGGCCAAGCATGGAGCGCGGCCAGAGGTTCCGCGCCTTCCAGTGGAAAAAGGCGCGTGAGGCGGCGATGCCCAAGACCATGCCTTTGATGGTGGTGCGCATGCATGTGCGGCGCGCCCATGCGCTGGGGCTTGATTATCCGACATATGCCTCAATCCGCAAAGCCAGCGGTCGTGACATTATGGGCTTGTTGTTCTCCTCCAACGCGCTGCGCGTGGTTAAGGCATCAGAGCCGCAGATGCCCTTGCCACGCAGTGAGGCCGTCTCAGCCATCGAAGGTGCACAGAAACTGGCGCTCGTGCATCGGCCCTTGCATGCGGGGCAGGTGGCGCAGGCCAATCCGGCACTGGATCATGTGGATGCGGCGCCAAAGTTCACAGACAGCTGGTCAGACATGCGTGATCATCTGGGCAGGGTGATCACCAGCCGCAGGCTGGTTTCGGATCAGGTGCTGATCATCGGCGACACCACGTTTGAGCGAGATTGGAGCGCCGCCGCCCGCGCCGCCGGATATGTCGATGCCGCGCGGTATTTCGGCGCGGGCGCTTGAGGGCAAATCCGCTCTATTTTGTTGGGCTTTGACGGCAGTGATGCTGCGGCACCTCTGGCCATCGCCGGGCGCTTGAGCTATGTGCGGGCGAGAACGGCGATAGGATATGTCATGAATTTTGAAACACCCGGACCGGTCGAAGAAGGGCTGGCAAGCGCCATTGCCCCGATCGAAGAGATCATCGCAGAGGCCCGCGCAGGCCGGATGTTTATTCTGGTTGATCACGAGGACCGCGAAAACGAGGGCGATCTGGTGATCCCGGCACAGTTTGCGAATGCCGATGCAATCAATTTCATGGCCACCCACGGCCGCGGCCTGATCTGTCTTCCGATGACGGCTGCACGGATTGAGACGCTGGAACTGCCGATGATGGCGGTCAACAATTCCTCCCGCCACGAGACCGCCTTTACCGTCAGCATCGAGGCCCGCGAAGGGGTCAGCACCGGCATTTCCGCTGGCGACCGTGCCCTGACCGTGGCCACGGCCATCAACGAAGACCTCGGCGCGGCGGACATCGCCACCCCCGGCCATGTCTTTCCCCTGCGGGCCCGTGACGGCGGCGTGCTGGTCCGTGCGGGTCACACAGAGGCCGCCGTGGACATCAGCCGCCTTGCCGGATTGCACCCCTCCGGCGTGATCTGCGAGATCATGAAGGAAGACGGCACCATGGCCCGCCTGCCGGATTTGGTGACCTTTGGCGCAGAGCATGGCCTCAAGATCGGGACGATCAGCGATCTGATCGCCTACCGCCACAAGCATGACAACCTGCTGGTAGAACGCGACCGCCGCACAGTAACCTCCGCCTATGGCGGGGAATGGGATATGCGGATTGTCGCGGACGAGATCACCGGCACCGATCACGTTGTCCTGACCAAAGGTGACATCAGCACCGATGCGCCTGTGCTGGTTCGGACCCATGCGATCAATGCACTCGAAGATATCCTTGGACTGGGGCCCAGCCCTGCGGACGAGCTGCCCCGCGCCATGCAGATTATCGCGGACGAAGGCCGAGGCGCAGTGATCCTGTTCCGCGATCCATTCCCGCGCCTGCGTCTGGACGACGACGAAGAAGACGCGCCGCGCACCGTCAAACGCACTGGCCTTGGCGCGCAGATCCTTTCTTCCATGGGGCTGCATCAGCTGATCCTGCTGACCGACAATCCCGAAACCCGTTATCTGGGCCTTGATGCCTATAACATCGAAATCGTGGGCACCCGGCCCATCACGGCGGAGTAATTCACATGGCAGCAACCGAAGATCACACCGTTCTGGCGCGTCCCAGCTTTGACAAACCGCTGAAGGTTCTGATCGTTGTCTCACCCTATTACAGCGATATCGCGGGCGGCCTGCTGACCGGTGCCAAAGCCGAGCTTGAGGCGGCAGGGGCCAGTTACGAGGTGGTCGAAATGCCGGGCGCGCTGGAAATCCCCACCGCCATCGGCATCTCGGACCGGCGCAGCAACTTTGACGGCTATGTCGCGCTGGGCTGTGTGATCCGGGGGGAGACCACGCATTATGAAACCGTCTGCAACGACAGCTCTCGGGCGCTGCAATTGCTGGGCCTTCAGGGGCTGTGCATCGGCAATGGCATCCTGACAGTGGAAAACCGCAGCCAAGCCGAGGTGCGTGCCGATCCGGGCGGGCAAAACAAGGGCGGCGGTGCGGCGGCAGCGGCCTTGCATCTCATTGCGCTCAGCCGTAAGTGGGGCAGCCAAAGCAAAGGCATCGGTTTTAAACCGCTGGGCGCTGACACGCTTATGGCGGGCGATACGGACGGAAACACACACGCATGACCCAATCGGCACCCGGCCTGTCCGGCAACCAGAAACGCAAGATGAAATCGGCATCGCGGCTTTATGCCGTGCAGGCGCTGTTCCAGATGGAACATTCCTCGCAGACCATTGACCTCGTGCGCCGCGAATTTATCGAACACCGCTTTGGCGCTGTCTATGAAGACGGCGAAATGCTGGACGGCGATCTGGATCATTTCTCAACCGTGCTGGAAACCGCCGTCAACCATCAGGCGGCGATTGACCAGATGACCGACCGGGCGCTGGTGGCAAAATGGCCGATTGCGCGGATCGACCCGACATTGCGGGCCCTGTTTCGCGCCGCTGGCGCTGAACTGCGCGGCAACGACACGCCGCCGCGTGTGGCGATCAAGGAATATGTCGACATCGCAGGCGCGTTCTTTCCCGATGGCAAAGAACCCAGCTTTGTGAACGCGGTCCTTGATCATATGGCCCGTGAGGCCCAGCCCGAGGCATTCTGACACCTTTTGACCCTTAGGCAAAATGGGCTAGTCTTCATTGCAGGAGGACTGCCCATGCCCGTGATCGTTCGGTTCTACATTCAACACACCATCATTGGATTTGTCACCTCAGCTGCATTCATCGCGGGGCTGCTCTATTTCAACGTTGCCAACCTCTGGCACCTGATCAGCACCTCTGACATCGGGCTGCTGGCCGGGTTTTTGCTTTGGTTTTTCAATGGGATTGTCTTTTCAGGGGCCCAAACCGCCGTGGCCGTCCTGTTGATGAGCGAAAGCGACGAAGACGACGGACCAAAGGGCGGCAAAGGCATCGCTGTGCCGGTTTTGGCTCAGGCACGCCGACCTTGAAATCGGGGGAGTGTGACGGGACCGCACCTGCCGGTCAGCTTTTTATTCCCGAGGACCTGTATATACAGGTGGGCGCCAGATAAATGAACCAGGGCTCAGACAGAGCCAGCTCCCTCGGATTTGCTTAAGGCCACTGGAATGTAGCGTCACACGCACAGGGCAGTACCCGTCACGGACCTTAGGTAGGCCCGTAACGGGGAGGCGGCAAGGGGTCAGTCCGCTTTTTCGTGAATGTGCGCGCGCATCCGCCCGATATGATCGTCCCACCCTTTGTCGAGCGCCAGTGTGAGGCCGAATGCCGCTTCGCCCTGTGGCAATCCGTCATGCTCCAGCGCCAGTTTCGTGCCGCCAGGCACCTCGGTCAGGGTCCATTTGACGGTACTGACCGCATCACCCATGGGTTTGACGGTAAAGGAATATTCCAGATACTCGGGCTTGCGGGCTGACGTCACTTCGCCCCAGATCAGCAAATCACCGCTTTCGGTGCCAAACATTTCCAGCTTTGCCCCGGCGGCCAATGCTGTCTTGGGCGCATGAAACCACTTGGCCAGATGTTCTGGCTCGGTGAGATAGTCCCAGACCGCCGCGCGATCGGCCTCCAGAAAGATGGTTTTGCGGATGTTTGTCTCAGTCATGTCTTGTCCTTTTCAATGGCAGTTTTCAAATCGCTCAGGCGGTCGTCCCAGAAGCCGTCGAAATAGTCGAACCAGCTCAGAACGGGGCCAAAGCCCAGCGGGTTGATGCTGTTGATGCGTTCGCGGCCACGCGGCTCGACCGTGATCAGACCGCCATCACTCAGAACGGTGAGGTGTTTTTTGACGGCTGCGCGGGTCATATCGAAACGCCCCGCAACATCTGCGATGGTCATGTCTTGCTGACTGAGCATCTTGAGAATGTCGCGCCGCGTCGGATCTGCCAAAGCGCGAAAGCAAAGCTGTGCGGGATCGGGCATCGTGTCGGGGTCCTTTTGTGATACTTTTTGGTATCATTAAATTAGAAACCATATGGTATTATGTCAACTCTGGCAAAAGAGCGGCCTCAGAGCACTGTTTTTGCTAGGAAAATTGCCGTTTTTATTAACCGCTGGAAAGCCAGATAGCCGCTGCTAAGGGGTCGAGATTCGGCCTGACACCTTCAGATTCGATAGGTGGCCTTGCAAATGTTCACGTAATGTTCATAAATTGAACCATGGCATATGTTGACCTCTCCCCCGACACACCGACCCCGCAACCCGGGCAATTGCTGGCCCGTGGCGTGGCGCGGCATCTGGTCAGCCACGGCTTTGCCTGCGTTGAGGAATTGGTGCCGGCACGCGGGCTGCGCGTTGATGTGATGGCGCTTGGCCCAAAAGGCGAGATTTGGGTGGTGGAATGCAAATCCTCCCGCGCCGATTTTACATCAGACAACAAATGGCGGGGTTATCTGGAATGGGCCGACCGGTTTTTTTGGGCCGTGGATGATGTCTTCCCGACAGAACTACTGCCGGATGAGACCGGGCTGATCATTGCCGATGCCTATGGAGGAGAGATCCTGCGCATGGGGCCGGAAACCAAACTGGCCCCGGCGCGGCGCAAAGTCATGTTGCAAAAGTTCGCATTTCACGCCGCCCGCAGGCTGCACCACCTGCGCGACCCGGAAATGCGGTTCAGCGACAGCTAGAGATCACCGCTTGCCGCCGCCTGCGCGATGCGCAGCCGCTGTGATTTCTTCGGCAATTTCGATGGCCTCTTCCGGCGTGAAATCCATCGGAATTTCGATGCCGTCACCCTCGACAAAAAGCCGCACCATTCCTGCATCGGTTGGCCCGATTTGCAGGTTTGCTTCGATATCGCGTTCGGTGTTGATACCCATGTCACTCTCCGGTCTTGCTGGGCGATATCGCTATCCTGCCCGGCCTTGAAAGGCAAGCGGACTGCGGCGCAGACTACACCGATGGACAAGATAGAGATTCGCAAGTTTACCCCGCAGGACCGGGATTGGCTGCATGAGCAGCACAAAGTGCATTACGCCACTGAAGAGGGTTTTGATGACAGCTTTGGAGCGCTGGTCGGCTCGATCCTCGATGATTTTATAGCAGATCACGATCCAAGCTGCGAGGCCGGCTGGATCGCATGGCAGGGGGGACAGCGGCTTGGCAGTGTATTCTGCGTGAAGCTCGACGAACAAACCGCCAAACTCAGGCTGTTCCTGCTGGTGCCCCAGGCCCGCGGCACCGGACTGGGCCGCCGGATGCTCGACACCTGCATGGTTTTTGCCCGCACCCAAGGCTACCGGAAGATGCAACTGTGGACCCACGAATCTCACCGCGCGGCAGGGGCGCTCTATGCCAAGGCGGGTTGGGAATTGGGAGAAACCAAGCATGTGATCTCATTCGGCAAGGAAAATGTCGAACAAACCTGGCGGATTGCCCTCTAACTTCTCAATTGATCGGGCGCTTAGGGTCTTGCAATCTTTGGGCACGGCAGCTAAATCCGCCCCAGTGCCGCCTTAGCTCAGTAGGTTAGAGCGCCTGATTGTGGATCAGGAGGTCCCCCGTTCGAGCCGGGGAGGTGGTACCACCCTTCACCCCCATCTGTAATTTTTGCGCCTTTCTGGCCCTAAATATTCCGGGGGTTTGGGGGCTGGCCCCCATATGCGTCCGCCGCAGGCGATACCTTTTGGCTCAAGCAAAGCCGTCTTCAAGCCTCAAATCCAAGCCGGGGCGCTGCTGCAATCCCCGTTCCGGCGCCTTGCACGGCCCCCAAAACACTGTCCGTCAGCGCATTGACAGGCAAAAGCCGTTCCATCGCCGCCTGATACTGCCAGCATTTGTGAATATAGACCTGCCGCGCGGATGTGCCGCCGTTCAAACGGATAGGTTTCAGCGTCCGGCTGTAGCCGTCTGCATTGGCGGGTGCACCTGGCCCATAGCAGGCCAACAATGGCGCCTTCAGCCGGACAGCGTTGATATAGGAAAGTTGCGCGGGATCCCCGCCGTACCATTCATGCAAAAGGGCCAGAACGCCATGCAGCGCCGAAGCCCCGGCAGAACGTCCCTGAACAAGAGCGCTGCCGTCCACCCCAAAATGGTCGCTGATCCGCCGGTACTCGAAGGGTGTAAACCACCAAGCGCCGAAATCGCCGGGCGTATCCCTCTTGTTCAGCACCGGCTTATAGAGGCGAAGCAGAACAGCATTTGCCGGCAACGTGACCACGATGGGCCGTTCTATACCGCCGCCGCGATGGCCTGACCTGTCAAAGCCCAGGGCCCCCAGTTTTGCGTCCTGGCTTGCTTGGCCATCTGGATAATCGGCATCGTTGATCGGCATTGTAACGTCCTTCGCACGGGCCAAAGGATAATAGACTGATTTCCCTGTAAGGTGAAATGGCCTGGACTATTCGCCTGCGGCGGGCGTGCATGGGGGCCAGCCCCCATACCCCCGGAGTATTTAGGGCCAAAAAGGGTTCAGGGGGTGATCGTCACCGTTTGGCGGAGTGTTCCGGTCAGGCGATCATAGATCAGGATCTCGTCACGGTTGGTGACAATGGCGTACCAATCGGGCCCTTGGGTGAAGGCAACAGCGCTGGCGCCTTCTGGCAGCGCGATTTCCTGGGGCAAAATCGGGCTATTGCGGTTCAGCCGCGTGACAAGCAGGCCAATCACCACTAGAACCCCGCAAATCATTACGGTGGTCAGCACAGTTACCAGCCGCCGCAGAAACCGCAGATTTGCAGGCTCAATCGGATCATCCATGTCACACCGCCTTGTTACCTTTGTTTTTGGCGAAGCGCCGCCATCCCGTCTTGATAAGGCGCTGGCGCGGGATGTGCCAGAGGATGCAAACCTGTCACGGACCCGCATGGCGCGTCTGATTGAGGCCGGCTCTGTTCAGATCAATGAACAGGTTGTGCAAGACCCCCGCGCCAAGGTGGCCGAGGGGGACCGGGTCGCCATCGCGGTGGAGGAGGCCGAGGACAGCCATATCCTGCCGGAGGCGATCCCGCTGGACGTGATCTTTGAGGATGACGATCTGATCGTGATCAACAAACCCTCCGGCATGGTGGTGCATCCTGCGCCCGGTACGCCGTCGGGCACTTTGGTCAATGCCTTGCTGGCCCATTGTGGTGACAATCTGTCCGGCGTTGGCGGTTTGAAGCGCCCCGGCATTGTGCACCGGATCGACAAAGAGACCAGCGGTCTGCTGGTCGTGGCCAAATCGGATGCCGCGCATCAGGGTTTGGCCAAGCAATTTGAGGCCCATTCGGTGGAGCGCTATTACCGCGCAGTTGTCTACGGTGTGCCCGATGCCAATGATCCGCGGTTGCGCGGTATCAAGGGGGCGTCCTTCGAGCCGGGCAATATTCTCAAGCTGACCACGCAATTGGCCCGCCATAAGACCGATCGCCAGAAACAGGCGGTGCTGTTCAACGGTGGGCGTCACGCGGTGACCCGGGCGCGGACGGTGGAACGCTTTGGAATGCCCGAAGTGATTGCCCTGATGGAATGCTGGCTTGAGACCGGGCGCACCCATCAGATTCGAGTGCATATGGCGCATGCGGGACACGGATTGGTCGGCGATCCCACTTATGGCGGCAAGCGCAAGTTGCCCAAGGCGGCCATGCCCGAAGCCGCAGCCGACCATGTGCGCAACTTTCCGCGTCAGGCGCTGCATGCGGCGGTTTTGGGATTTGAGCATCCTGTAACCAAAGAAAACCTCCGGTTCGAAGCGCCATTGCCACTGGATATGCAGGATTTGCTTTGTGCCTTGCGCAGTACGTCCTGAGCCAGATGTTGCGAAGTGCACGAGCCCGTGAGGACACGGTAACGTAACTTATCTTTCACATGTCTTATGCCAATATTAACGCAACAAGCGTAAAGACAGGGTCTTGAAACCGCCGATACCGCTACCATATCTATGTTAAGCTCATAAACATGAGCCCCGAAACAATGGGGAAAGGGACAAAGATGGCCAATTATGCAAACTTACCGGCACCAACACCGGAAGGCGGGCTGAACCGCTATATGCAGGAAATCCGCAAGTTCCCGCTGCTGGAGCCTGAAGAGGAATATATGCTCGCCAAGCGCTGGGTTGAGCAGGAAGATACCGAAGCCGCGCACAAGATGGTCACATCACACCTACGTCTGGCAGCCAAGATCGCCATGGGCTATCGCGGCTATGGCCTGCCGCAGGCCGAAGTGATTTCGGAGGCGAATGTCGGCCTGATGCAGGCGGTCAAACGGTTTGACCCAGAAAAGGGGTTCCGTCTGGCGACCTATGCGATGTGGTGGATCCGGGCTTCTATTCAGGAATATATCCTGCGGTCCTGGTCTTTGGTCAAACTTGGGACGACCTCGGGGCAGAAAAAACTGTTTTTCAACCTACGCAAGGCCAAGAACAAGATCGGCGCCTTGGAAGAGGGCGATCTGCGCCCCGAAAACGTGAAACGGATTGCAACCGATCTGGGCGTGACCGAAGCCGAAGTGATTTCCATGAACCGGCGGATGTCGGGCGGCGATGCGTCACTGAATGCGCAGGTCGGCTCTGACGGTGAAGGCACGATGCAATGGCAGGACTGGCTCGAAGACGAAGACGCCGATCAAGCGGGTGATTACGCCGAGAAGGATGAGCTGGAGACCCGCCGCGAGATGCTGGCTGAGGCTTTGGATGTGCTGAATGACCGGGAAAAGGACATTCTGACCCAACGCCGCCTGTCGGACGAGACCATCACGCTCGAAGACCTGAGCAGCCAATACGACGTCAGCCGCGAGCGCATTCGGCAAATTGAAGTCCGCGCCTTTGAAAAGCTGCAAAAGCGGATGCGCGAACTGGCCAAGGAAAAAGGGATGCTTGCCAACGCCTGATCCCGGCTTGAGCTGAAAGAGACGCCGCCGTCTGCCAATGGCAGGCGGCGGACTAGAGATCAGACGCGCCGTCAATTTCAACGAAGGCGCCAAACGTCCCCCAACCGCTTTTTGGAAACCGTCCGGTTCCGCAATGAATTACCCGCAGGCTTATCAACCTTGGCGGCTGGGCAAGGGTGACGTACCGTAGGGCGAACAATCAGCGGGAGCATGTCATGGCAGGCGGATGGGCAAAAGACGGCGCGGTGAGCGAACAGATTGAGGCGTCGATCAACGATGAACTGGCCCGTCTCAAGGCCCGCAAACAGCCGCAGGGCGAGAGCCTTACACATTGCGCGGAATGCGAAGAGCCGATCCCGGAGGCGCGGCGAGTGGCCCTTCCGGGGGTAAAGCTATGCATCGATTGCGTGCAGGAACGGGATGCCCAGTTCAAGGCGCGGGGCGGGATCAACCGGCGTGGATCGAAGGACAGTCAGTTGAAGTGAGGGGTCAATTCGGCCGGCTGAGGACATAGACCGCCGCGCCCGACATGCAAATCGCCTGAATGACCAGAAGCACAATTGGCAAACCCAGCGCCAGACTAACGGCGAAGGTCAGTGCCATCATCACCACGGCAATCGCCTTGAAACGCGGGGCAATTGCCCCCCGCACGCGCCAGTCCTCCAAAATCGGGCCAAAGATGTGATGACCATCCAACATCGCCGCCAACCGCGGTGACCCTTTGGTGAAACAGAACGCCGCGAGGATGATGAAGGGCGTGGTTGGCAATCCGGGCAGCACAACGCCAATCGCACCCAATGCAAGGGCGATAAGTCCGCAGGCCGTCCAGATCAGTTTGGTCATTCTGTCTGTCTTTCCTCCGGCTGTCGCTCGCTTGGCAAAGGTGGCGCGGCGGTTATCAGTTGGTGCCGCGCCGTTGAAAAAGGATCACTCCTCCATCGCCTCCAGCTCATCAATAAAGCCCGAGATCATCGACAAGCCTTTATCCCAGAACGCCGGGTCCGAGGCATCAAGGCCAAAGGGCGCCAGCAGCTCTTTGTGGTGTTTGGAGCCGCCCGCTTTGAGCATATCGAAGTATTTCTCTTCAAAGCCCGCCTCACCCTCGGCGTAAACCGCATAAAGTGCGTTCACCAAACCGTCGCCAAAGGCATAGGCGTAGACATAAAACGGCGAATGCACAAAATGCGGGATGTAGGACCAGAAGGTCTCATAGCCATCCATGAATTCAAAGGCAGGCCCAAGCGATTCCGCCTGCACCGACATCCAAAGCGCGTTGATGTCATCGGGCGTCAGCTCTCCGCCCCGGCGGGCCTCGTGCAACTTGCATTCAAAGTCGTAGAACGCGATCTGCCGCACCACGGTGTTGATCATGTCTTCGACCTTGCCGGCCAGCAGAACCCGGCGCTCGTCCTTGGTCTTGGCCCCGTCCAGCATCTTGCGGAAGGTCAGCATCTCGCCAAACACACTGGCGGTTTCGGCCAGCGTCAGCGGGGTGGAAGACAACATTTCACCTTGTCCCGCCGCCAGAACCTGATGCACGCCGTGGCCCAATTCATGCGCCAGGGTCATCACATCACGCGGTTTGCCCAGATAATTCAGCATCACGTAAGGATGCACATCCGTTACCGTAGGATGCGCAAAGGCACCGGGCGCCTTGCCCGGTTTCACCGCCGCGTCGATCCAGCCTTTGGTAAAGAACGGCTCGGCCAGCTCTCCCATACGTGGATCAAAGGCGGTGTAGGCATCCATGACGGTCTTTTGCGCCGTGTCCCAATCCACCACGCGCGGATCTTCCATCGGCAGGGGCGCGTTGCGGTCCCAGACCTGCATCACGTCCAGACCCAGCCATTTGCGTTTCAGCTCATAATAGCGGTGGCTCAGCTTGGGATAGGCCTGCACAACCGCATTGCGCAGCGCCTCGACCACCTCGGGCTCCACCTGATTGCTCAGATGCCGGCCGGTCTGCGGGGTTTCCATGCCGCGCCAGCGGTCGATGATTTCTTTTTCCTTGGTCTGGGTGTTGTGCACCCGCGCAAAGGTTTTGACATTCGCGCCCAGAACATCTGCCAGCTCATGCGAGGCGGCCTCACGCTTTTCGCGGTCCGGATCGGTGAGCAGGTTCAAAGTGCCTTCGATATTCAACGGCTCACCAAGCACATTAAATTCAAGCCCGGCGATGGTTTCGTCGAACATCCGTTCCCATGCATCCCCCACAACCCCCAGATCGTGCAGGAATTTTTCAAGCTCATCAGACAATTGATAGGGCTTCATCGCCCGGATGCGGTCAAACACCGGCTTGTAACGGGCCAGATCCGCGTTCTGCGCTAACAGCCCGTCCAGATGGTTGTCTTCCAGCCGGTTCAGTTCCAACGTGAAGAACACCAGCGGAGTGGTGAAATTGGTGATCTTCTCCTGGCAGTCAGACATAAATTTTGCCCGGCCCGCATCGGTGGTCAGCTGGTAATAGCGCAGCCCGGCAAAGGACATGATGCGCCCGGCGATCATATTGATCCGTTCATTGCGCAGCACACAATCCAGCAAACCTGCCGCGTCCAGATCGGCCAATTTGCCTTCGTAATCCGCGGCAAAGCTGGCACAGGCCTGCTCCAACCAGTCGAGATCGCGTTTGAGTTCCGGTGCATCCTCGCCGGTGTAAAGATCGCTCAGATCCCATTCGGGCAGATCGCCAAAGGGGCTGTTGCCTCCGGCGGCATTGGCATCACGAACAGGAAAGGGCAGCTGAAACATATTGGACCTCATTTGGTGTTTGGGAATACCTATGCGCGAGGGGCAGGGGGAACAACCTTTTACCCGTATATGCGCAGCATTTCGTTTAGATCATCCAGCGTATTGGCCTCTTGCAGGGGCTTGTCCTGACGCCAGCGTTTCATACGCGGGAACCGCAAGGCGACGCCGGATTTGTGGCGCGGACTGGCCTGGATCCCTTCAAAGGCAATTTCAAACACATGCTGCGGCGTGACCTGCCGCACCGGACCGAACCGTTGCAGGGTGTTTTTTCGCACCCAAGCGGTGATTTGCCGGAACTCTGCGTCCGTCAGGCCGGAATAGGCCTTGGTGAAGGGCACCAGATCATTGCCGTTCCAGACCGCAAAGGTGAAATCAGTAAACAGGTTGGCCCGTCGCCCTGATCCGGCCTGCGCATAGATCATCACCGCATCGATGGTCAGCGGCTCTAGCTTCCATTTCCACCAATCGCCCTTTTTGCGACCTGCCAGATAGGGGCTGTCTGCGCGTTTGAGCATGAGACCCTCGGCATGGGCCTCCCGTGCGCCGCTGCGCAAGGCGGCCAGATCATCCCATGTGTCAAACGTCAGTTGCGGCGACAGGCGCACCGGCGCATCGTCGGGCAGGGCGGATGTGGCCTGTTCCAGAAGGCCGCGCCGCCGGGAAAAGGGGCGATCGCGTACATCGGCACCTTCCCATTCGAGCAGGTCATAGGCATGCAGCACCACGGGTGCCTCCGCCAGCAGCTTTTTCGGCACGGTTTTGCGCCCGATCCGTTTCTGTAACGCGTTGAAAGAGGAAGGTTTTTCAGCGCCCTCTTGCCAGACCAGCAACTCCCCGTCCAGCACCGTTCCGGGCGGCAGGTGATCAATGGCGCGGGCGAGTTCGGGAAAGCGATCCGTCATCAGCTCCTCGCCCCGTGACCACACGAAATAGTTGCCATCGCGCAGGATCAATTGCCCGCGAATGCCGTCCCATTTCCATTCGGCCCGCCAGTTCGCAGGATCATCCAAGGCTTCTGGTCCGTCTTCCAGCGCATAGGCCAGATAAAACGGATAGGGTCGGGAGGCATCCGCGCTGGCGTCTTCGGCTTCGATCAGACTGTGCCAGCTTACCTCGTCGGGGTGCCAGTTGCCCATCAACCTGTGCGCCAATTCCGCCTCGGGCTTGCCGGTGGCTCTGGCCAGCGCGCGGGTCATCAGTTTTTGACTTATCCCCACCCTGAAACCGCCTGTGAGTAACTTGTTGAACAGGAATCGCTCCGCCCCGCCAAGCCGTTGCCAGGCCTCCAGCACAAAGGTCTTGCGCTGGGAATCGTCCACATCCGCAAGCCCCCGCAAGGCATTGATCCAGAACGTCAAAGATCGGTTGTCCACAGAAGGGTTCGGCGGCAAGATAAGGGCAATTGTTTCTGCCAGATCGCCAACAACGCTATAGCTTTCTTCAAACAGCCACAGTGGCAGCTCTGCGATCTCGGCCGCCCATTCACGCAGGCGGGTGGTGGTCACGGCCCGCTTGGGCCGACGGCCGGAAAACAGCGCAACGGTCCACAAACGGTCCTCTTCGGGAGCCTCGCCGAAATAATCGGCCAGTGCGGCCACTTTCACCGTGGTTTTGGTGCTTTGGTCAATGGCGGCAAAGAGTTTCGCAAATTCCTTCATGCGGCATCTCCGCTGTCCAAACTTTCCCCCTCGAACTGGGTGGGGACAACTTGAGCCTTCCAGCCCTTGTCATTCAAAAACCGCGTGAAGACATCAGTGTAACCATGTGTAACGTAAATATTTTCCGCACCTGTTTCGCGGATTGCACAAATCAAACCTTGCCAGTCTGCATGGTCGGAAATGACAAATCCGCGGTCTCCCGCACGGCGCCTGCGCACGCCGCGCAATGCCATCCAGCCTGAGGCAAACGCGCTTTCCGAGGGGCCGAATTTACGCGCCCATTGACTGCCCAACGCGGAGGGCGGCGACAGAACCAAAGCGCCAGGGTGGCCCTTGGGTGCAATGTCGGGTCCGGCCAGCACCGTTTCGGGCAGTCCGTATCCTTGGCCGCGCAACACCGCATTGGTGTTTTCCACCGCCGTGTGGGTGAGGATCGGGCCAATCTCTGGGTTCAACATCGACAAGAGCCGCTGTGCCTTGCCCAAGGCATAGGCGCCCAGAAACGCGGTTTTACCCTGTGCGGCGCAGCCTGCCCACCATGTGTTGATCTCATCCGCCACCCGCGCTTGTGGTTGCCAGTTGAACACTGGCAGGCCAAAGGTGCTTTCGGTGATGAAATGGTGGCACTTGATCGGCTCGAAGGCTTCGGAAAACCCATCATCAATGATTTTGTAATCGCCAGAGGCGACAAAGACCTCACCGGCAACCTCAACCCGGATCTGCGCCGAACCCGGCACATGTCCGGCAGGGTGAAATGACACATCTGCCCCGCCAATGCGCCTGACCTCACCATAGGCGATGCCTTCGGCGTTGATCTCGCCCAAGCGGTGACGCATCACCGGCAGGGCGGCATGGGTGGCAAGGTAGCTGCCCATGCCCGATCTTGCATGATCGGCATGGCCATGGGTGATCAGGGCCCGCGCCACGGGCCGCCACGGGTCGATATAGAAATCGCCCGCAGGGCAATAAATGCCCTTGTCGGTAAAGATCAGCACGCCGGTTTGTGTCATGCATCCAATCTAGGCGGGCATGCCGAAAGGAACAGACCCGCAAGCGATTTTTGCACGTTTAGCTGGTGACGGTGTCCAGAAACAGCTTGGCCATATCGTCCATAATGGGGGTACGCATGGCACGGCTTTCCATCAAAACTTCATGTTCGCCGCCCTCGACGATCTCAAGGCGGCCACCCTTCCATGTTTCCATCCGTTGATGAATGCGGCCGGTTTCAACAATGCGTTCGTTGCTGCCAAGCCAGCTGACGGCGGGCAAATTGGGCGCGGATCGCCCCGCCAGATGCTGGGTTTCGGCCAGCGCCTCGCGCAACCAGATAAAGCTGGGCGCACCAAGGGCCAGCTCGGGATGCGCGGCCAGTTGATCGCGCATCATGTCGTACATTTCGCTGTCCGTGGTCAGCATGTTGTCCTCAAAGGGTTGCACCGTCACGTAAGGATCGATCTTGGTGCCGGGCGGCAAGCTTAACCCCTTGCCGAGGGCGGGCATCACCCGGGCCATCATGCCAGCCACCGCCCGAAGATGTGGCGCAATAAATACGCCCCACATCGGGCCGGTGAATGCCGCCGCCTTGACCGGCAGCCCTTCCATCACGGCCCGCAGGCCAATGCAGCCACCCATCGAATGCGCCAGCAGGAAATAGGGCCGGGGCAAAGCCAGCTCACGGGCCGCCCTCAACATGGCCGAGACGTCTTTTTGATAATCGGAAAAGGCATCCACATGGCCGATGCGCGGATCATCACACAAACGTTCCGCCAAACCCTGACCGCGCCAGTCAATGGCGATGGTGGCCAGCCCGCGATCCGCCAGATCCTGTGCAATCACCCCATATTTTTCGATATATTCGGTACGTCCGGGAAACAGCAGCACCGTGCCCTTGGCCCCGGACAAAGGCCAGTGGCCCACACGAATACGTTTTCCATCAGACGTTTGCGCCCAATGGGCCTGCCCCCCCTCTGGTCCGGGGTACACATCGGTAAAAAAGGGGGCAGGGGCAAGTTCCATCAAGACAGAACAGAGGCCAGTTTCATCGCCATACCCATGTCGCCGTCAACCTTCAGCTTGCCGGTCATGAAAGCAGACGTAGGGTTGGTGTCGCCCTCAAGAATGCCGCGAAAGGTCTCTGCGTCCGCACTCAATGTCACATCCGCGTCTTCATCGGCAGCCCGTGCACCGGAGCCGTCGATCATCACTGCGCCTTCGCCTTCGATGTCGAACTTTGCCGTGCCGTCAAAATCGGCATCTGCCATCTTTGCATTCAGTGCGGTTACCGCTTCGTTCACAATATCGCTCATTTTGGGCCCTTTTTGCCTAATTGGTCACCGTCACGTCTGGAATTGCGGCGGCAGCCTGTTACATTCACTCTTGTTATGCGCAACAGACCCGTCAACCTCAAACATACCGTTGCGGCAATTGGGCCGTTGCTGTTGCTGTCCGGCATGGCTTTGGCCGATGTGCCGCCGCCAGAACTGTTCGACAAGCTGCGCGAGGCCGAACCTGCGGAGGCTAAGCGGATCGAAGGCGAAGTGACGCGGATCTGGTCGCGCTCCGGCTCTGCTTCGATGGATCTGCTGCTCAAACGGGGACGTGAGGCGATGGAGGCAGGCGACAACCGGCTGGCTATCGAACATCTCACCGCGCTGACCGACCACGCTCCTGACTTTGCCGAAGGGTTCCACGCTCGCGCCCGTGCCTATTTCCGCAGCGATCTTTATGGGCCGGCGCTCGCCGATCTGGAACGCGCATTGGCGCTCGATCCGCAGCATTACGAGGCAATTTTTGGCTTCGCCGTGATGGTGCAGGAATTTGGAGATCTGCGCCGCGCGGCGGAATTGTACCGCCGTGTCTTGGCAATTCACCCCAATCATGAAAATGCACAAACCGCGCTGTCCCGTCTGAAACGGGACGGTATCGGGCGCGAACTCTGAACGGGGAACAACGTGGCAAGGAATGGACGTGTCGTGGCCGTATTGGGCCCGACCAACACTGGCAAGACAACCTATGCCATTGAGCGGATGCTGGGCCATCGGACCGGGATCATCGGCCTGCCCCTGCGGCTCTTGGCGCGTGAGGTCTATGACCGGATCGTTGCCCTGCGCGGCCCCTCTGTCGTGGCGCTGGTCACGGGCGAGGAACGCATCGTGCCGCCGCGCACCCAATACTGGGTCTGCACGGTCGAGGCGATGCCCGAAGGGATGGGCGCGGATTTTGTTGCCATCGACGAGATCCAGCTTTGCGCCGATCCCGAGCGCGGGCATGTGTTCACCGACCGGTTGCTGCGGTCGCGCGGCCTGCATGAGACGCTGTTTCTGGGGGCTGATACGATGCGCGGCACCATCGCGTCATTGGTGCCCGAATCCGAATTTATCCGCCGCGAGCGGATGTCAGAGCTGGTCTATGCCGGTCAGAAGAAGATCAGCCGCATGCGCCCCCGCTCTGCCATTGTCGGATTTTCCGTAGAAAACGTCTACGCCATCGCGGAACTGATCCGCCGGCAAAAGGGCGGCGCGGCGGTGGTCATGGGCGCCCTCAGCCCGCGCACCCGCAACGCGCAGGTAGACATGTACCAGAACGGCGAGGTTGATTACCTCGTTGCGACAGATGCCATCGGCATGGGGCTCAACCTCGATGTGGATCACGTGGCCTTCTCCGCGCTGGCCAAGTTTGACGGACGCCGCATGCGCCCCTTGGCCCCCAATGAGCTGGCGCAGATCGCTGGCCGGGCCGGGCGCGGCTTCAAAAGCGGAACATTTGGCGTCACCGGCGATGCGCGGCCCCTGGATGACAGTGTGGCGCGGGCGATCATGGATCATTCGTTCACGCCGCAAAACAAGATCAACTGGCGCAATCCGGCGCTGCAATTTGGCTCCATCGACCGATTGATCCAGACACTTGAGGCACCGCCGGACCACGAACGATTGGTCAAGGCGCGTGAAGCGGACGACCTTCGGGCGCTCAAGGTGCTGGGGCAGGTGGATGAGGTTTTTGCCCGCTGCACCGATGGTCCATCGGTGAAATTGCTCTGGGATGTGTGCCGCATTCCCGATTTTCGCGGCATCAGCCATGCCGAACACGCAAATTTGCTGGAGATCATTTTCAACGATCTGCATCAGCGTGGTACAATCCCCGATGACTGGCTTGCCCGGCAAATCAAGCGCATTGATCGAACCGACGGGGACATTGATGCGTTGTCCAAGCGATTGGCATTTATCCGCACATGGACCTATGTCGCTCAACGTAAGGGCTGGACCAAAGACGAAAGCCATTGGCGCGGGGCCACTCGTGTCGTAGAAGACCGCTTGTCAGATGCGCTGCACGAACGTCTGACCCAAAGATTTGTAGACCGGCGCACATCCGTGCTTTTGCGCCGGCTAGGACAGAAGGAAGCCATGGTGGCCGATGTAAACGAGACCGGTGAAGTCACCGTTGAAGGTGAATACGTAGGCAAGCTGGACGGATTCCGTTTCCGCGCAGACAAGGGCGCTGGCGGGGCCGAAGAGAAAACCATCAAAGCGGCTGCATTGCAGGCGCTGGCACCCCAGTTCCATCTGCGGGCGGATCGGTTTTATAACGCGCCGGACACCGAGATTGATTTCACCGAACAGGGCGGCCTGATGTGGGGCAACTCTGCGGTTGGTAAATTGGTGGCAGGCTCTGATGCGCTTAAGCCGCAGGTCGAGGTTTTTGTGGATGATGTGGCCGGGCCGGAAGTCGCCCAAAAGGTGCAGCGCCGCTTGCAGCATTTCATTGATCGCAAAGTCGCGGCCCTGTTTGAACCGCTGCTGAACCTGTCCAAAGACGAAGCGTTGACGGGGCTTGCTCGCGGCTTTGCCTTCCAGATGGTCGAGAACTTTGGCCTGCTGCCGCGTGCGCAGGTGGCCGATGACGTCAAAGCGCTGGATCAGGACGCCCGCGGCGCGTTGCGCAAGCACGGCATCCGGTTTGGGCAATTCACGATCTTTATGCCGCTTTTGCTGAAGCCCGCACCTACGCGCCTGCGTCTGGTGCTGTGGTCGCTGTCCAAAGGTCTGGCCGAATTCCCGGAAAGCCCGCCTCCCGGTCTGGTCACGATCCCTGTTGAAAAAGACGCGCCCGAAGGGGCCGACACGATGTCCGGCTACCGCAACGCAGGCAGCCGCGCGATCCGCATCGACATGCTGGAACGCCTGGCTGACATGCTGCGGGCAGAGGATTCGCGCGGCGGGTTCGAGGCCAAGGCAGATATGCTGTCGATCACGGGTATGACGCTGGAACAATTCTCGGAGCTGATGCAGGGTCTCGGCTACAAGGCCGAAAAAGGTGAACGGGTGAAGGTCAAGGCGGTGGATGCCGTTGTGCCCAAAGACGGGGCAGGTACGGCAGACGCGGGCGACACGCCGGTTATGGATGTGGCCGCAGATGTCCCCGAAGGCGGCGTAACCGAGGTTGCAGAGACGCCAACACCGGCAGACACACCGGCTGAGCTTGCCGATATTCCGGATGCAGGCGTTGCACCTGTTGCGGCCGAAGCGGCGGAAACGCCTGCGGTTGCCGATGGGATCCCCGCCCAATCCGAAGGGGAGGTGCCGCAAGGCACTGCCGCCGATGCGGCCATTGCAGACACCGAGATGGAGACCTTCTATACCTTCACTTGGGGCCGCGCCCCACGCGGGCAGCAAAACGCCCGCCGCGGTGGTGGTGAGCGCCCGCAGGGCAAAGGCGGCAAAGGCCGCCCGCAAGGCCAAGGCAAAGGTCGCGGCAAAGGTGGCCCGCGCGGCGACAAGGGTGGCGACAAAGCCAAGAGTTTCTCGGCGCGTCCGCCCCGCAAGGAAAAGCCCATCGATCCGGACAACCCCTTTGCCGCCGCCCTCATGGGGCTCAAGGACAAGACCTAAGTGGCAGAACCGGGCGCAAAACTGCGCGTGGACAAATGGCTGTGGCATGCGCGATTTTTCAAAACCAGATCGCTTGCCGCAGCCCGCGTACAGGCGGGTACTGTGCGCATCAATGGAGACATCACCCAGAAACGTGCCAGCACCATCAGCCCCGGTGATGTGCTGACCTTTGCACAGGGCGATCATATCCGCGTGATCCAGATCGATGCGCTTGGCACCCGCCGGGGACCGGCGCCCGAAGCACAGGCGCTTTACACCGATTTGTCCCCGCCAGAGCCGCGTTCAAAGGACAAACCCCCCGAGAATCCCGCCTTTGAGGGAAAAGGCCGCCCGACCAAACGTGACCGGCGGCAGCTTGATCTTTCTAAATCGCGCCATCTTGAATGATCGGGCACTCTGGAATAGCTAGTCCACAAACAAATCGGATGAAGATCATCACATGACCTATATCGTCAACGACGCCTGCATCGCCTGCAAATACACCGATTGCGTGGAAGTTTGCCCAGTGGATTGTTTCTACGAGGGGGAAAACATGTTGGTGATTCACCCCGATGAATGCATCGATTGCGGCGTCTGTGAGCCTGAATGCCCGGCCGATGCAATCCGCCCCGACACGGAGCCGGATATGGAAAAATGGGTCGAGTTCAATCGCAAGTATTCCGAAATGTGGCCGGTGATCATCACCAAGAAAGACCCGCTGCCCGAAGCGGAAGAGCGTGACGGCGAATCCGGCAAATTGGAAAAGTACTTTTCCGAAGCGCCGGGCGAGGGTGGCTGATTCGGCCTTTGATTCGCGTGATACGTGAAGAAAATGCTGCAAATTACTGAGAAATATCCGTTTTCTCGTTGTTTCCGTAGGGGCAGCTTTCGGTGGGCCGGTTTTTGTGGTATAGTTATCCAAAGCTGAAACTGACGGTCGAACTCTACGGACATACGTGTGACACAACCAAGCTGCCAAGGTTGACACCCACATCCTAAGAATAACGCAACCGGACGCGGGCCAAGGGGCCGCCGCCCGCCTGTGTTTTTGACGTCTTTCAGCCCATGAATTCAACTGCGGGTCCGCCCGCGCCACAGGAGCCACTACATGACCAAATCGAAAAAGCTTGATTTCCGCCCCAATGAGTTTGTCGTCTATCCCGCGCATGGCGTTGGGCAGGTTGTCTCCATTGAAGAGCAGGAAGTCGCCGGCATCACGCTGGAGCTGTTTGTGATTGCGTTTGAGAAAGACAAGATGACTTTGCGGGTGCCAACGCACAAGGCAACCGAGATCGGCATGCGCGCGCTCAGCTCGCCGGATGTGATCACCCACGCGATGAAGACCCTCAAGGGCAAGGCCAAGGTCAAACGCGCCATGTGGTCGCGCCGCGCACAGGAATATGAGCAAAAGATCAACTCCGGTGATCTGATTGCCATCGCCGAAGTGGTGCGTGACCTGCACCGCACCGATGACCAGCGTGAGCAAAGCTATTCCGAGCGTCAGTTGTACGAAGCCGCCCTCGAGCGGCTGACCCGCGAAGTCGCTGCTGTTGGCGGTGGTGACGAACTGGCTGCTGCGAAACAGGTTGGTGACGTTCTGGAAAGCCGCGTCGCAGCCTAAGCTTTTGAAAAATCAGACCAAACGCCGCGCCTTTGGTGCGGCGTTTTGCGTTTAGGGGCTGTGTGCGGCGATCAGGCACAGCCAGACGCCAACCTCTGTCATCTGCTGAGTGGCGCCCAACACATCGCCGGTCTGTCCGCCGATCTTGGATTTTGCCAGCCTGCCAAGGCCCAGCAGGATCGCCGCTGTTGTCATCAAAATCCAAAGAAACGAACCCCCCGGGAGACACAGTGCCGCCACAAGGCCTAGCGCCCCTGCGGCCAGTGTGGCTGTCCCGCTTGGCCGCCCGGTTTGGCCCGAAAGCCCGCCTTTGCGGGCCAGCGGCAGTTGGTACATCACCGCCACCATCGCCCCGCGCGAAAGAACCGCAGCGCCAATCAACGCGGGCCATAAAACGCCCTGTTCAATCACCAGACTGATCGCCGCCCACCGCAGCAGCAGGGACAGCACCAGTGCAATCACACCGTAGCTGCCGATCTGGCTGTCTTTCATGATCTCCAGACGCCGCTCGCGGGTCCAGCCGCCCCAGAACCCGTCGGCGCAATCGGCCAAACCATCCTCATGCATCGCCCCCGTTGTGACGATCAGAGCCAGCAAGACCAGCACGGCCTGCGCCATCGGCGGCAGGCCAAACCATTGGCCAATCCCGCCAATGAGGGCCGCAATCACCGCAATCACCACGCCGACCAGAGGATAGGCCCAGGCCGCATGCGCCGCGGGACGTGTTGAGCTGGCGTCACAAGCCGGATAGGGCAGCGGCAGACGGGTCAACAAACCCAGCGCCACGGTCAGATCTGAACGCCGAAACGTTGCTCCAAACCCTTTGATGTCGCTATCATCCATTATTTTGCCCCTCCCGCACTTTCGGCCCGGCCCTGCCGCAGCTAGACATGGGCGCAGTTCAATTTGCAAGCCGAGCGTGCCCATGTCCCAGTCTTTCGCAACCCTGCCTGAATTCCGCGCCCTTCTGGCCGCGCAACATGTTGTTGACGAGGCCGCCGCAGCAGCGGCACAGGATCACAACATGCAGCTGACCAAGCCCCCCGGTGCCTTGGGGCGGCTAGAGGATCTGGCAATCTGGTATCGCGGTTGGCGCGGCGGCGATCGGGCCGAGATTTCCGCGCCGCAGGTGATCGTCTTTGCGGGCAACCATGGCGTCGCCGCGCGGGGTGTCTCGGCCTTTCCGGCGGAAGTCACCGAACAGATGGTGCTGAATTTTCAGCATGGCGGCGCCGCGATCAACCAGATTGCCCGCGCAAACGGGGCCAAGCTGGATGTGGTGGCCTTGGATCTGGACAATCCGACACAGGATTTCACCCAAGGCCCCGCAATGTCGGAGGAGGATCTGGTGGCTGCGCTCAAGGCGGGCTGGGATCAGGTAGATGAAACCGCCGATCTGCTGGTGGTGGGCGAGATGGGCATCGCCAACACCACATCGGCGGCGGCGCTGTCATGTGCCTTGCTTGGCGGAGAGGCCGGTGACTGGGCCGGTCGCGGCACCGGCGTCGATGATGCAGGGCTGGCGCTGAAAACCACCGTGGTTGCCGAAGGTGTGGCGCTGCATGGCGGGCAGGGCGACGGGCTTGAGACCTTGCGCCGCTTGGGCGGGCGTGAACTGGCCGGAATGGCAGGCGCGATGGCGCGGGCCCGTGCCCTGCGCATTCCGGTGATCCTCGACGGCTTCATCTGCTGCGCAGCGGCGCTGTGCCTTGAGCAGACGCAAAAAGGCGCGCTGGATCACGCAGTGGCTGGCCATCAAAGCGCCGAGGGCGGCCATGCCCGCCTGCTGGAGGCCTTGGGCAAAGACCCCCTGCTGCAACTGGGCCTGCGCCTTGGCGAGGCTTCCGGCGGCGCCTTGGCGATTGCGGTGATGAAGGGGGCAATGGCATGTCATGCGGGCATGGCGACATTTGCCCAAGCGGGCGTCAGCGACGGCTAGGGCTGGATCTTCTGGCAATGGCACATTTTTTGCGGTGCGTTGGACGGGTCATGCTTATCCTAGGGCTGGGGCAATGTCGGCTCGGTGGACTTTGTTGCCCATAAAGTGCCACCGCGCCCGAACCGAGGGGCAGGAAGCAAAGCGCCCGCCCCGTCAAACCGTAGGTTTGCCTTCGGCAAAACGGGGCGGTTCGGGCGCTGCCAAATCGGTGATTTGGCAAATCGTGCTCCGTTTCTAAGGGCATTTTGGGGCTCCAAGCCAACATCTGGCAATTCCAGTCAGCCGTTCGATCAACCAGTTCCCGCTCATGGCGCAGCCAAACAATGCCACGCCACTGCCCAAAACCCGCCTAGGCCCGTTTCTGATCCTCCTCATCAACCCGGTTCAGAAACGCGGTTTCCAGATCTTTCTGTAGCTCCTTGGCCCGCTCGACATAGGCCTTGTTCTGCGATGGCTCGACATCGGCCCGCCACAGCGCCGCCAATTCACGCACCGACAGGCGGTCATGGGCATAGAACATGCGCTGCGCCTCTGCCGCCTCGTATTCCGATAGCCCCATGTTTTCGAGCACATAACGCCCCGCCCGCAGCGAGCTGTCGAACATCTCGCGCACGATGTCATTGGCACCGGCCTGATACTGGCGGTAGACATCCGTCCGGTCATGGGCGCGGCTGACGATGTGCAGATCCGGCCGTTGCTTGCGCGCATAGGTGATCAGTTGCAGCGCGGCTTCGGGGCTGTCGAGCGCGACGACAAGAACCCGTGCGTCTTTCAACCCGGCTTTGCGCAGGATGTCGGGGCGGGTGGGATCGCCCAGAAACGCCTTGAACCCGAACCGCCGCATCACGGCGATGGTTTCGGGGTTGTGGTCAAGAACAACGGTTTGAAAGCCACTGGCTTGCAACAGCCGGTTCACGATCTGGCCAAAGCGGCCAATGCCCGCGATGATCACTGGGCCTTCTTCATCAATCTCATCGGGAACGAAGGGGGCAGATTCATCAAAACGGCGGCTGATCATCTCGTGCAGGATAAACAGCAACGGTGTGATCAACATCGACAGGGCAATCACCAACAGCAGGGTTTCCGCGACGCCATTGGGCATCACGCCGGTGGCCACGGAGAAACTGATCAGGACAAAGCCGAATTCACCCGCCTGCGCCAGACCCAGCGCAAACAGCCATTGGTCGCGCCCGCGCAGTTTGAAGGCCCAGCCAAGCGCATAAAGGATCAACCCTTTGACGATGATCACCAGCAGGGCCATGCCCATGATGATCACGAAATCCGCAAACAGCAGCTCAAAATTGATGCCCGCCCCGACGGTGATAAAGAACAGGCCCAAGAGCAGCCCCTTGAAGGGTTCAAGGTCGGTTTCCAGCTCGTGACGGAACTCGGAACTGGCCAAGACCACACCAGCCAGAAATGCGCCAAGGGCAGGGGAGAGCCCCACCAGCATCATCACAAAGGAAATGCCAACCACAATCAACAGCGCCAGCGCTGTATACATCTCGCGCAGCTTGGCAGAATGGATATAGCGGAACACGGGACGGGTAAAAAATACGCCCACTACGATAATGGAAATCACCGCCCCGATGGTCAGCAGGGTCACGCCCCAGCCCGGCAGGCTTTGTACAAAGCTGAACGCGGCGTCGGCGGCTTCTGATCCGCTGTGGCCGCCGTGTTCATGGGCTTTTTCCACCTCTTCCGGGTTCAGCGATATCGATCCGTCCGGCAACAGCCCGCCAATTGTGTCCACCGCCAGGAGCGGCAAAAAGGCAAGGATGGGGATGACCGCGATATCCTGCGTCAGCAGCACCGAAAAGACAGAACGCCCGCCGCTGGTTTGCATCAGGTTCTTTTCCGATAAGGTCTGCAACACAATCGCCGTGGAGGACAGTGCCAGCGTCAGACCAATGGCCAACGCCACATTCCACGCCTGATCATAGGCCATCGCAATACCCATCAGCGCGGCGGTGGACAGTGCCACCTGCAGCCCGCCGAGGCCCAACAATCTGTGCCGCATGTCCCAAAGGGCACGCGGTTCCAGCTCAAGCCCGATGAGGAACAGCATCATCACCACGCCAAACTCGGCGAAGTGTTGCAGATCCTTGGTCTCTGCGCCGACCAGCCCCAGCACCGGACCAATCAGGATGCCCGCCGCCAGATAGCCCAACACAGACCCAAGCCCCAAGCGCGAGGCGATGGGCACCGCAATGACCGCCGCCGCCAGATAGATACTTGCTTGAAACAGGAAACCTTCCATTGTGGTCCTTTCAGGAGGATCAGGTGGGCAAAGGCCCGTCGCGTTTAAGTTGGTCCATCACGATCTGACTGTGCACCCGTGAGACCGCCGGATGGGGCAACAGCACCTCATGGATAAGCCGGTTCAGGCTGGGCAGATCTTCACAATAGACCCGCAAGAGATAGTCCGCATCCCCTGTCATGGTCCAGGCACTCACTATCTCGGGGCGGGTGGCCAGCAATCGGCCAAATGTCGCCGAGTTTTGCGGGCCGTGGGTGTCCAGATGCACCTGAACAAAGCCTTGCACGTTCAGGCCCAGCTTTACCGGATCAAGCCGGGCGGTGTAGCCCTGGATAAATCCTTCCGCCTCCAGCCGTTGCCGCCTCCGTCCGGCCTGCGAGGCAGACAGGTGCAATTGTTCGCCCAGCTCCTGTGCGGTGAGATGGGCGTTCTTTTGCAACGCGGCCAGCAGCCTGGTGTCGGTTTCATCCAAATTCATGCAGGTTTCCCGCGTGTTTTTCCGGTATCATGCGGCATATCCGTAAAAATTGCCAGAAAGAAGCCCATCAATGCGCAGAATTGGCAAGCTCTTGTGCATATCTTCGCTTTAATACCCCTCATGTTAAGAAAAGGTGACACAATGGGCCCTTTCCCTCACGACGCCCCCAAATCAGTGATCTCTGAAGAGAACCCTGCCGGTACCGACGGTTTTGAATTTGTTGAATTCGCCAGCCCCGATCCGCAAGAGCTGCGCGATTCCTTCCTTCGCATGGGTTACACCCATGTCGCCAATCACAAGACCCAGAAGATCGAGCTGTGGCAGCAGGGCGATGTGACCTATATTCTGAACGCTGATCCCGACAGCTTTGCCGCCAAATTTGTGGAAAAGCATGGGCCGTGCGCCCCATCCATGGGCTGGCGCGTTGTCGATGCGCAAAAGGCATTGGCCCATGCGGTGGCCAATGGTGCCGAAGAATACACCGGTCCCGGCAAGGCGCTGGATGTACCTGCGATTATGGGGATCGGCGGCTCGCTGCTGTATTTTGTGGATCAGTATTACGACACCTCGCCCTACAACTGGGAATACGATTGGATCGCCCAGTCCAAGCCGGAGGGTGTGGGGTTTTATTACCTCGATCACCTGACCCATAATGTTTTCAAAGGCAATATGGACGTCTGGTTCAAGTTCTACGGTGATCTGTTCAACTTCAAGGAAATCCGGTTCTTCGACATTCAGGGCAAGTTCACCGGCCTGACCAGCCGCGCGCTGACCTCGCCTTGCGGGCGTATCCGTATCCCGATCAACGAGGACCGTGACGAGAAAGGCCAGATCGTGGCCTATCTCAAAAAATACAACGGCGAAGGCATTCAGCACATCGCGGTGGGTTCGAACAACATTTACGATTCGACCGATGCGATTGCCGAGAACGGCCTGAAGTTCATGCCCGGACCGCCGGATGCCTATTACACGATGAGCAAGGACCGCGTTGCGGGCCATGAAGAACCGCTCGACCGGATGAAGAAACACGGCATCCTGATCGACGGCGAAGGTGTGGTGGACGGCGGCGAAACCCGCATCCTGCTGCAAATTTTCTCGAAAACCATGGTTGGTCCGATCTTCTTTGAGTTCATCGAACGCAAAGGCGACGACGGCTTTGGCGAGGGGAATTTCAAAGCCCTGTTTGAAAGCATCGAGCAAGAGCAGATCGACACGGGCGAGCTTGCAGAAACATAATAAAACCGAGGGGCCTCTCTGCCTCGGACAACAGGGGATCAACCCCTGACTGGGAACGCCGCATCCACTGGGTGCGGCGTTATCCTTTGGGCATCTTCAGGACAACGTTGCGCCCGCGTTTGGTATAGCGCAATTCGCTGTCACCGATAGCGGACACCCGGCCTCCGTCGATCCGATCTCCCACAACAACCTTTTTGTAGCGGCCATTGCTGAGCCGGACCAAGGCGCGGCGGCTGGACGGTTTTCCGTAAACGCCGATGAGGTTGACCTTCTTGAGGTTGATGGCGTTTTTCACGGTTGCCTGCTTGGCAACGGACGTTTTCGTCGGGATCTTGGGTTTGACAGTCCGCGGTGCCACGGCGGCCGCGCTGGCGACGCGCACCTCGTCTTTGGGGGCGCTACGTTCGGCGCGTTTGACGATCCGCGCAAAGTTCCGCGGGCGGGTATCGGGCCGGATAGAAGCGGCAACCGCTTGGCGTGTGGCGCTGTCAAATGGGTCTTCGGTCGCTTCTGGCACGGCCAGCGCAGCTGCGACCGCTTCGTTGGTGTCGGCTGGGCTGACCAATTGGGCACGGGCGGCTTCTTGCACCGACAGGGGGCGCAGAACCGGGCGCAATCCTGCCAATTCACTGCGGGTTAAGCCGTCCAGTTGGGCGCGCTCGGTCTGCTCTTCCAGATCACCGGGGCGCAGCTTGGGCCTAAATGCGGCCAGCGCATCTCGCACACCCAAATCTTGCGGGGCAGATTGAAAACGGGTTGGCGTGGCGGGCGGAACAATCGGCGGCTTGCCCAAAAATACGGTAATGCCATCCGGGCTGAGGGCCCCCTGAACCGTGGGCCGCACCAGCCCGCGTGCATCCAGCGCAAAGCGGGTGCCAGCGGCCACCGGCGATGACACGGACGCCAAGGCCACGTCGGTTGCGTATTTGTCAGCGGGGGGCAGGGCGACCGCATCGTTTGCTGTGCTCACAGGGTCGATGCTGGTCAGGTAAAAGTCGTCAATGTCGATCAGGCTTGCAGGCTCTGGCGGTACGTCAGGGGCGCGCGGCCAGATACCGGAGGTGGCATAATGCGCCTCAAGCTCTGCCTCGGTCATCACCTCTGGCGGAGCAGGCTGCACCGGCTCACGCAGGGCATCCAGCACCGCCCCGTCCTCATCCGACAGCGCCGGATCAAGGGAGGCTGTTTCAATGGCCGCCTCTGTTACCGGATCTTCGGCAGGCGCGGCTGGTGGTGTATCCTGCGCCTGTTCCACGGTCGCTTTGCCGCCAAAGAGGCGTGACAGGCTGAAATCTTCATCGAGAAACACGGAGGCCCAGGCCGCGACACCTGCCAGGAAGATCAGCAACACGGCAGTCAGGATCAAGCCAAGGAACCGCGGCTTGCCGCGCACGTCGGATTTGCGTGCGCCAAACACGGTCAGCCGTTCTGTCTCGGAGGTGGCGTTGTCGCCCTGCGGCGCGGTGACGGATCCTTCAGGCTTGGCCTTGCGGCGGCTCAGAAAGCCGCTTTTGGCCGGGGCGGTTGGGGGTGCTGGATCAGGATCCGCAAAAGAGCTGCTGTCAGGCTCGATCGGAATGCCCGGCGCGGTGACGGATGCATCCGGGGCAGGAACCGGTGGCGGCGGCACTGCCCGACTGGCGGCCCCCAGAACCGGAGCCTTTGATGCACCATTGCCGCGACGGCTGGCAAATCCGGCAGAGGCGCCTTCACGACTGGGCGGGGGCGGCAAATCCTCAACGGGCGGCGCGTCGCTGCGGACCTCTTTGACACCGTTCAGCGGCGGCAGCACCGGCAGAGGGCTGTCCTCTTGCGGCGCGGCATCGGTGTGACCTTCGCCCTGACCAATAGATTGATCCGCAACCGGTTCTGTTTCTGCCGCGTCTTCCGGCGCAGATGTTCGGGAGACATCAGCGATGTCGGTGTCTTTTTCTTCTGCTGCTGAACCGTCAACCAATTCAGGCGCTGGTACGGCGGCGGGGTCTTCGGCATTGGCCTTGGGCCATTCCACATCCCCGATCACCACAACGGCAATGCCGTCCGGCTCTACCGTGTCACCCGGCTCCAGCAGATCGTCGGAAGCGGCGGTTGGTCCAAAAAAGGGCTCTCCCAAAAAGGGGTTGTCGTCCGGCACCGCGACATAGCACAGCGGGTGAAACCGGTATTGTGTGGCAAAACCTTCGGCCTCGGCCATCGTCTCACGCGCCACTGCGGCGATATGGGTCTGGTCGCCATCAATGCAAATATCAAAGGCCAGATCGGACACTGCATAGGGGGTGGCCCCATCCAGCGCCCGCGCGGCGGCCTCGCGGCGGGCCGCCGCGTCCAGTCCGGGGGTGTCGATGGTCAGATATTTGATCTGGTCATTGGGCAAAATCAGCTTGGTCTCGACCCCGCCGGGATCGAGCGTCAGCGCCTTTTGGCGCAAGCCCTCAAGATCAGCACCCAGATCGGCGACATCCAGCGGCACCTCGCCCACCACGCGCCAGCCACCCGCCGCACGGTGCAAGAGCCTGATTCCTTGGAATGACAGGGATAGGGCAAAATTCGGCTTCATTGGGCGATCTTTAACATATTGCACGGACCCGGATCGAGACAGCTCCGGTCAGGTTCAAGAATAGCGCGGGTCTTTGCCTAAGGAAAGGGAAAGGCGGCGGCGAGGCTTGCCCCCATGGATGGCGCGGGGGCATTGTGAGACCAATTATAGCGCATGAAAGGTTAAATGGTATGAGATGGATCAATTGGGCGGCTGCGATCTGGCTGTTGGCAGTGCCTGCCGCATGGGGGCAATCCGCCACCGAGACCGGGATCATCGTAACGGGTGAGGGGCGGGTGGCCCTGGCGCCGGATATGGCGGCCATCACCCTGGGCGTGCGCCACAGAGGAGACACGGCGCAAGAGGCGATGGCGCGGGTGACTGCAGACGTCGCGGGCATTCTGGGCGCATTGACCAATTTGGGCGTCGCAGGCATCGATCAACAGACCAGCGGGTTTTACCTGCGACCGGTCTATAACTCCCGCGGTATCAACGATGGATCTCCGCCTGATCTTGTGGGTTATGAGGCCGGAAACACTGTGACGGTGCGGGTAAGGGATTTGTCGATTCTGGGATCGACCCTTGATGCGGTGATTGAGATCGGAGCGAATGAATTCAATGGCTTGCGATTCGATCTTCAAGATCCCAGCGCTGCGCAATCCTTGGCCAGGCAACTTGCCGTGGCGGATGCGCGGGCCAAGGCCGAAGAACTGGCACAGGCGGCCGGTATTGAGCTTGGCCCATTGGTGCGGCTCAGCGAGGTCGGCAGCCATGCCGGACCGCGGATGATGGAAATGTCGGCTGGACGCGCCAGTATGGACAGCGCCATCGCAAGCGGAGAAGTGGGCGTAGAGGCGCGGGTGACGCTGGTGTTTGAAATCCGCCAGCCTTAAAAATTGCGTGCTGGACGGTGGCGCGGCTGCCTGTGGTCTATGCTTAATATCTGAGGTGCGAACTGAAAGCCATTTGGTATGGCCGTATGTGATTAACACCTTGAGGTGCAGTTCATTGGATTGTGATCTAGTACTCTGGAAGAGCTAAAACATGGAAGCTTGGCAAAAACGGCAACAATCCGCAGAAAGAATTTCAAAGTGGATTGGTATCTTCATTGCATCCGCATTCATATTTCTGTGCGCGCTTCAAACTACAGTTCTATCAGTTGTTCCATTTCCGAAGGCACTACAATTTAAGGGCAGCTACGAAGAATTTGTTGTGTGTTTTGAGGCATCTGCGAAACTTTCAAGCCAAGACGGGATTACCAGTTATCGTAGAGATATAAAAAAGCCGGAAAGTCGAATTCGTATGGCACAGGTAAGAGGCTTCCTGGGTCCATCTACCTCACGAGTACTGTATGTCGATCATTTGAAAGAAGGTTATCGAGTGACTGATGGGTATTACGAAGATGCCCATGCGAAATCACGTCCAGTCCGTAAATACGATTGGATCATAGTTTGGCTATGTGGAACAGGTAACCTCTAACGATATGGGCTCGGAGCTGACAATCCTTCACATAAGAAAGGCCCCGCCTTTGCAGACGGGGCCAAAACACGCATGAGGCAGGCGATCAGCCTGTCGCTTGGGCCAGCGCCTGATCGAGATCGGCAATCAGATCATCGGCATTTTCCGTACCGATTGAAATCCGTACCACATTGGCACCTGCGCCGGCCGCCTCTTGCTGTTCCGGGGACAGCTGGCGGTGGGTGGTGGATGCCGAGTGGATGACCAGCGAACGGGTATCGCCGAGGTTGGCCACATGGCTGAAGATCTCAAGCGAATTCACCAGCTTGACGCAGGCGTCATAGCCGCCCTTGACCGCAATGGTGAACAGGGCACCGGCGCCCTTGGGGCAAACCTTGGCGACACGATCATAATAGGGCGAGGACTCCAGACCGGCGTAGGTCACAGCATCAATGCGGTCGTCCGCTTCGAGCCATTTGGCAACCTTCACAGCGTTTTCCACATGGCGTTCCATCCGCAGGGACAGGGTCTCTGTGCCCATCAGCGTGTAATGCGCCGCCTGCGGGTTCATCGTCATGCCCAGATCGCGCAGGCCGATGGCAATGCCGTGGAAGGTGAAGGCAAGATTGCCAAAGGTCTCGTGGAATTTGAGGCCATGATAGGCCGGTTCCGGCTGGCTGAGCGAGGGGAACTTGTCATTGGCGGACCAGTCAAACTTGCCCGAATCCACAACGCAGCCGCCCGTGACGGTGCCGTTGCCGGTGAGGTATTTGGTGGTGGAATGCACAACCAATGTCGCGCCCAGATCAATCGGGCGGCACAGGAACGGCGTTGCCGAGGTGTTGTCGATGATCAGCGGAATGCCAGCGGCATCGGCCACATCGGCCACGGCCCGCACATCCATGATATAGCCGCCCGGGTTGGCGATCGCCTCGCCAAAGACTGCGCGGGTGTCATCGTCGATGGCGTCGCGCACCGCGTCCAGATCATCAAAATCAACAAATTTGCAGGACCAGCCAAAGCGTTTGATCGTGTGGCTGAACTGGGTGACCGTGCCGCCATAAAGCCGGGTTGAGGCGACGATGTTCTTGCCCGGACCCATCAACGGAAACAGCGCCATGATCTGCGCCGCGTGGCCCGAAGAACAGCAAACCGCGCCAACCCCGCCTTCGAGGGTGGCAATGCGTTCCTGCAATACCGCAACCGTCGGGTTGGTCAGGCGCGAGTAGATGTAGCCCACCTCCTGCAGGTTGAACAGCGCCGCCGCGTGATCGGCATCGCGAAACACATAGGCGGTGGTCTGGTAGATCGGCGTTTGCCGTGCGCCGGTGGCCGGATCGGGCCTTGCGCCGGCGTGGATTTGCAGGGTGTCAAAGCCGTATGTGGCATCTGTCATGGGTGTCTCTCCTCTGTTTGGGAATATGGTTACGGCAATGGCTATGGGCGCACAAGAGAAGGGTGTTTTTCAGGGAACCTATGCGGCGTGGCGATGCGCGAAAGAACCTGCGTTCTGTCTGGGCGCGCGTTCGCGAACATATGTTTTGGATGGTATTTGCGGCCAGCCGCTGGGGGTTTCACACCCCCAGACCCCCGTGGAGTATTTATTGCCAAAAAGGGACAGCGGTCAGCGCATCCAGAAGCCGTTGGATTTGATCTTGTTGCGGATCGCCTGTTCCTTGCGGGGCAGGTTGTCGCGATCAAAGAGGGCGCGGACTTTCTGGCCGCGGCCCTGATAGATCATGCGTTTGATAGCGTCATAGCCCTTGAGCACTTTTTTAATCTTGTTGGGTGCGGTCACCTGTTCGAGCACCTCGACCACGCGGTCGTTTTCACGGGCGTATAGCAGCGGTAGAACCCGGTAGTGGCAGGACACCTCGCCATCCAGAAGGCCCTCTGGCAGCGTATCGCGCCCGCCGCCGAGCGCGTGGATCACCAATGGCAGCGCGATCTGGTCGAGCCATGGATCAAGGCTTTGGGCGCAAAGCTCCACGGGGGGCGTGTCGCGGATGGCGCGGGCGTATTCGAGGAACAACGCACCAAACTCATGCGGGCAGCGGTAAAAGAAAAAACCTGCGTTGAAGTAGAGGTAGCGTTTCCAGTATTCGTCCGGTTGGCTGAGATCGAGACTGCTGTCGAAATCCAAGCCAAATTTGTCATAGAGAGACTTCCACAGGCCAGCATAGCCCGGACCGTAAAGCTGGGGCTGGGGCCAAGTGCCTTCGCGGCGCAAAGAGGCACTGGGCTTGTCAAAATCGAACGGCACGCGGGACAGATCGCCCGTGATGAGCGTGTCGGTGTCAAAGAACACAAATGGCTCCCCCTTGGGCAGGGCCTGCAGCATTTCGATCTTGTTGCCATAGGGATAGTTTTCGCCAAAAACCGCATTACTGAACGGGATGATCTCGGCACCCAGGTCCTCAAGCGCCTCCCGCAGGGCGACGTTCTGGATTGCGGGGTTTCCCTCCCACAGGGACCCCGCTTGGGGTTCCGCGATCAGCAGGCGGCCGGAAAAATCGGGGCTGCACTGGCGCAGGGAGGCAGCAAAAATCAGTGCTTCATAAGACAATCTGCCCTGTTGGCCGACAACAACAACGTTGAAGGTTTGCGGCTTGGCCGTTTTGCGTGCCATACTTGTTCTGCCCTTTGGTCTTTTGTGACCACTATAGGGGCAGATGTTGCATGGCAAAAGACGGCAATTGAGCCGCGGCCAGGGGGAGATAGAATATGATCGATTTCTTTTTCGCGATGATGGCGGCAGGGTTGAACGCGGCGGACGGATCCGGCGCGGACGAGAGCGCCTTGGCCGAGAGCCAGAGCGCCGCGCCCAGCGTGGTGATTTCAGAGCAATCCGTTGTGATGGGCGAGGGCGTTCAAATTGGCGGCGCAACGGCAACCGCCAGCGTGCCTGCTGTGCCCGCAGTGCCGCAGGTGCAGGCGCCCGCAGTCGGGGCGGGGTTCAACATGGCCGTTGTGCCTGCCGGGCTGGTTGCTGAACCACAGACCCCGACCGGCAAGTTCACCACCGCAGCCGAGGTCAAGCCGATCCTGAATGCGACGAAGGGCAATTGGGTGGCGGTGCGCGACTATGATGGCAATGATCTGCTGTATGTCACGCACCTTTGGAGCTGGCGGTGCGGGCTGGCGGCGATGGCGATCTCCGTCAATAACGAGCCGATGCAGAATTGGCCGCTGCCGCCCTGTCACACGCAGTTTTCAACGCCCAACGCGATTTTGGAAGATGACGGTTTCCCCTATCTCAAGCTAAAGCAAGGCGCGGTGCATTCTATCACGATCCAAGTTGTCTATGATGATCTGAGCATGGATGTCGCAACCTTCCAGCGCGGCGATGTTCTGATCCCCTGATGGGGCGGCCCTGGATGCATTTGCGCCCGCTTCGGCGGTGCGCAAGCCCGGCCCTGAGCGTCGCGGCGTTGGACCTGAAGCCCGTTTTCCACTAAAGTTACCCAACCGACCCATTGGCGCAGGCACCATTGGATCCCCCTTTGACGCATGGCGCATGCGGCGAAGGGCAATGCCGCCTGCTGAATTCTGATCTCATACAGACCAATGGAAGGACACCGCCATGCCGGCCACAGCCAATGAAAAACAAGTTGCCAGTACTGCCGATCAAATCCTCACAGCCGCTCAACAGACCCGCAAGGAAATCGAATACAGCCTGCGAGATCTGACACGGCTGGAACAACGATACGCACAGGGCAAAAAGATGGAAGACTGGGCGCCAAAACGGCTGGCTGAACTGTCCGAGGCGCGGGCCAGTGCGGTCCGGATGTACACCGGTTATCACCAGCTTGTCCGGGCAGGGAACGAACAACTGGCATTGCAGCGCGAGGGGGTCACGATCCGCCGGGCCACCGGAACGGCCTATGCGCTGGTTGCGGCAGGCAAGCTGGCGGAGTGCTTTATCGCCGGGGCCAAGGTGCTACGAAAGTTTGAGGCGCTGACCAAGGGGTCCAAGATATTTGCAAAGGCCGAAGGGCTGAAGACCGCATTGGACATTGGCAAGGACAGCCAAGAGGCGGTTCGGGCGATGGCAGCGGGCAAGGGCAAAGAGGCTGGCGAGAAAGGCGGGCAGGCGCTTTTGAAATTATCAAGTGCGACGCGGGATTTTGCCGATATCGTTGACACGGTTTTTGCGCTTGCCGGTCTGTCAGACAGAAAACCGGACGCCTCGATGAAATCTGCCGCCGATGTCATGGTCAAAATGATGAAGGCAACCAAATCCCTGTTGCTGGCCTGCCGAGAGATCGAGCAGAGCAGCATGTTCAAGGCCGGCGCGTCCAAGGCGGCGATGAAAGCCTCTGCCGATCAGTTCGTTGGCGGGATGGAAACGCTTGGCATCATTGGCAATATCATTGAGGCGCTGGTGGCCATTGTTGATGCGATCGAACAATTCCAGGAGGCCAACAAACTGGCCGAAGTCTCGGCCAAGCAGGAGGCCTATAACACCAAGATCGGCGGATCGGCCCTGACCACCAAACAGATCATGATGCTGCGCGTTGCGGTTGGCGCTGAAACGGGCGAGACCGATCTGACCAGCATACGCAAATCGATCACCAGTCTGGCGTCGGCCAAGGCGGTCACGCGGGAGTTGAACGAGAGCCTGTCTGACCTGGACGCAAAATATAGCCATGCCCAGACCCATGTGACCGGGTTCACGGCGGCCTATGCGCGGCGGCTCGAATGGTTGTCAAAATACTATGCCACCGCGCAAGTCCAATTGCCGCAATTGATGGCAAATTACGAATCTGCGGTGAAAGAGCAAAGGGCAGGCGGCACGGGGTGGCGCGGCGCTATTGGGTTTTTGCCGGAACGGATGAACTCCGAACTGGCGCTGCTGGTGAACGCGATGACGCGGGCGCATATCCGGCTGTATTGTTGAGGCGGATAGACGTTCCGTGACGGGCAAAACGCCGAAAATCACTAAATCGCTTGATTGGTTTGCAAGACCAAACCACCATGCCCCCCAGCATAACCGCCTGCGAACGGCCTGAACCATTGGAAAAAACATGAGAATTAGGGTCAAGAACCCAGCCGCCGACCAGGATCTTACCGAATATGTGATGGGGATCGCGGAAGAAAGCGTCAGGTTCCCCGGTATCGCGCAATGCTTTGGCATCGTTGGTCTTTTTGGCAGCAGGATGCTTTGCGTTCATGTCAGCCCGGGTACGACGCAGGAGGAGATGGACACCATCTTCGCAAATCTGAACCTGATGGGCGGCGACAATGTGCTCGATTGGTACATTATCGGCCCGTTTGACGAGCATTTTGCCATCGGCAGTGCATTGTGGCGTTCCAAGAAAGACATCAAGAAGACCTTTCGCCAGTCTTTTCCCAAAAAGGCCCGGTTTCATATCATGGATGTCACAGCCGAAAGATCGGCCCGAGTTCTGTTTGAAGGCAACATGTGGCCCATCGGCGCAATTGACATACGTGTTGTGCGCAATTCCTTCAGTTTGGCCTTTGCCTACAAAGAGGGACGGTTGTCGGTCACCACATGGACTCCGCTCGATTTGACGAAATTCAAACGGCTTTGATCCGGGGGGATCAATCGGGGTGTTCCTGGCGTTTGATTTGAGAGGGTGTGCGCTGTCACTTTGCTGCGCAAAATGACTTTGCGCACTCAAACAATTTTTTCGCTGAAAAATGGTTTGATGGTGGGCGACCCTGGAATCGAACCAGGCGTGCGTCTCCGCGAGGGAACCGCAGGTGGCCCCTGCCACGAAGAAACGCGCAGGATTGATCCGGGGGATCAATCGGGGTGTTCTTGGCGTTTGATTTGAGAGGCTGTGCGCTGTAATTTTGGTGTGCAAAATGACTTTGCGCACTCAAACAATTTTTTCGCTGAAAAATGGTTTGATGGTGGGCGACCCTGGAATCGAACCAGGCGTGCGTCTCCGCGAGGGAACCGCAGGTGGCCCCTGCCACGAAGAAACGCGCAGGATTGATCCGGGGGATCAATCGGGGTGTTCTTGGCGTTTGATTTGAGAGGCTGTGCGCTGTAATTTTGGTGTGCAAAATGACTTTGCGCACTCAAACAATTTTTTCGCTGAAAAATGGTTTGATGGTGGGCGACCCTGGAATCGAACCAGGCGTGCGTCTCCGCGAGGGAACCGCAGGTGGCCCCTGCCACGAAGAAACGCGCAGGATTGATCCGGGGGATCAATCGGGGTGTTCTTGGCGTTTGATTTGAGAGGCTGTGCGCTGTAATTTTGGTGTGCAAAATGACTTTGCGCACTCAAACAATTTTTTCGCTGAAAAATGGTTTGATGGTGGGCGACCCTGGAATCGAACCAGGCGTGCGTCTCCGCGAGGGAGTTACAGTCCCCTGCCACACCTTGCGGCCTGTCGCCCACTTACCTTCTGTGCATTGCACCGAACGTGGAGGCGTGATTACAAGCGACCCTGACAGGCGTCAAGGCGAAAACCGACCAAAGGGCGCGACAATTTTTTGAGGATGGCACAATGAAAAAACCAAAGTGGGTCGTGCAGAAAGAGCAGGACAAAAAAGCCGAGGCAAATACGACGCTTTGGCTCTTTGGTTTGCATGCGGTGCGTGATGCGTTGGTGAACCCCGCGCGGGAGAAATTGACGTTGATGGTCACACCAAATGCGCAGATCAAACTGGAAGAGGCCATTGCAACTGCGGGCATCACGCCGCAGGTCGTCGATCCGCGCAAGTTCCATCCGCCGATTGACCCCGGTTCGGTCCATCAGGGGGCGGTCTTGGAGGTCAAACCGCTCAACTGGGGGCGGCTTGAGGATGTCTGCATCGGCGATTCAGCGCCGCGTGTGCTGTTGTTGGACCGCGTGACCGATCCGCATAACGTGGGCGCGATCCTGCGCTCTGCCGAGGTGCTGGGCGCCTCTGCGGTGGTGGGCACACGGCACCATTCCGCGCCGGAAACCGGGGCGCTGGCCAAAACCGCCTCTGGTGCGCTGGAACGGCAGCCTTACTTGCGGGTGCGTAATCTGGCCGATGCGATCCGGGCGTTACAGAACATGGGCTATCTGGTACTGGGCCTTGACGGTGAGGCGACCCAAACCATCGAGGCGGCAGTGGAGGGCAAACGCGACCGCCCCGTAGCGCTTGTGTTGGGGGCCGAGGGGCCGGGCTTGCGGGAAAAAACCCGCGAAACGGTGGATGCACTGGTACGGATTGACGCATCAGGGCAGTTTGGATCGCTCAATGTCTCCAATGCCGCCGCAATCGCCCTATATGCCACCAAGGAGCATTTCTAAGAGGGCGCAATGGCCGGGCCAACCAAGATCGCGACCTGCTGCCACTGCGGCAGCAAGGCGGCACTGAAACTGGGCAAAGGACGGCATGAGCTGTCCTGCGCAAGCTGCGGCGCACCCCTGCGGCAGTTGAAGGCCTTGCCGGTGAAACCCGCGCCGCGTCCGGCGGCGATCAGCCATCAGCCGGCCCTGCGCGATTTTGCAGGGCAGGCGCAGCCGCAGCGCAAGCGGCGAAAAAAGCCCAAGAAAAAGAAGATCTTCGGTGGCAAGTTCAAGGACTTCGCCGAGGATCTGTTCGATTTTGTCGAAGACATCTTTGACTGAAACCGCGCGGATCGGCGGGATATTGCCCGTTTTTTAACAGATTGTTCATCTGCGCCCTGCTACCCCTTTGAAAGCAGCGCAGGAAACTTACCTTTTATGTGCAGGCCGGATTGGAACCGCCGGCTGATGCTTTACTGTCCCTCGTTCCGTACCTTCGCGCCCCCTTGCCCTTTGGCAATCGGGGCGCTTTTTTCTTTTGATGCACGAGGGTAGGGTGAGACATGACCTATTCTGATGCCTGGCTGAAAACCATCCTGACCCGCACCAAACGCATTGCTGTTGTGGGTGTTTCCATGAATCCGGTGCGCCCCAGCTATTATGTGGCGCGGTATCTTGGCCTGCGCGGCTATCAGGTCGTCCCGGTCAATCCGCGCCATGCCGGTGAAACGCTGTTTGGCCAAACGGTGGTTACCGATCTGCGGCAGATCGAAGGCAGCGTTGATATGGTGGATATTTTCCGGCGCTCCGAAGCGGTGCCGGAAATTGTCGATGAGGCGCTGGAGGCGTTTCCCAACCTGCAAACCATTTGGATGCAGATCGGGGTTGAGCACGCCGAAGCTGCGGCCAAGGCCGAGGCGCGCGGCGTCGATGTGGTACAAAACCGTTGTCCCAAAATCGAATATCAACGGCTGTTCGGAGAACTGCGGCAGGGCGGCTTTGCCACGGGCGTGATTTCCAGCAAGCTTTAGGGCGCGCGAGAAGCTTTCTCAGCGATGCCAGACTGGCTTTGCCTTGCGGCGAGCGTCTCCAGCACATCGGACAGCGGCACATCACGGGCAGCCAACATCACCAGCAGGTGATAGAGGACATCTGCCGCTTCGCCGGTGAGGGCATCGCGGTCGCCCTTGACCGCTTCGATGATGGCCTCCACGGCCTCCTCGCCAAATTTCTCGGCGCATTTCTCCGGGCCTTTGGCCAAAAGCTGTGCGGTCCAGCTGCTGGATGGATCCGCATCCTTGCGGGCGAGAATGGTAGCGTAAAGATCGTCCAGGGTCATGTCAGCCTCATCGGGATGCCAGCGGCGGCCATATGCGCCTTGGCTTCGGCGATGGTATATTCGCCAAAGTGAAAGATCGAGGCGGCCAGCACCGCAGAGGCGCCGCCTTGGGTCACGCCATCCACCAGATGATCAAGCGTGCCAACCCCGCCAGAGGCGATCACCGGAACATGGACAGCGTCCGAAATGGCGCGGGTCAGCGGCAGGTTGAACCCCTGTTTTGTGCCGTCCCGGTCCATTGAGGTCAACAGGATCTCGCCCGCGCCCTTCGCTGTCACGGTGCGGGCAAATTCCACCGCGTCTATGCCTGTGGGCTTGCGGCCGCCATGGGTAAAGATTTCCCATTTGCCGGGCGAGACTGTTTTGGCGTCAATCGCGCAGACGATGCATTGGCTGCCAAATTGGTTGGCGGCCTCGGCGATCACATCCGGGTTGGCCACGGCAGCGGAGTTGAAACTGACCTTGTCCGCCCCCGCCAACAACAGCGCCCGCACATCGGCAGAAGTTCGCACCCCTCCCCCCACTGTCAGCGGGATATAGCAATGTTCGGCTGTGCGGCGCACCAGATCAAACATGGTGCCGCGGTTTTCGTGGGTTGCGTGAATGTCGAGAAAGCACAGCTCGTCCGCGCCAGCGGCGTCATAGGCGATGGCGGCGTCCACCGGATCGCCCGCATCACGCAGGCCGACAAAGTTCACGCCTTTGACAACGCGGCCATCGGCAACGTCAAGGCAGGGGATGATGCGGGTTTTGAGCATGAGGGTGGTTTAATCCGCTGTTGTCCTTGGGGCAAGCGCCGGGGGGCTTTGCGCCCCCCGGACCCCCCGCAGAGGTTTTTGAGCCAAATGAAGTCAGGGGGCGAGGGCCGAGAGAGCAGCCTTGAGATCAATGGCGCCATCATAAAGTGCGCGACCTGAAATGGCCCCCTCGATCACGCCGGTCTGTTTGAGCGCAATAAGATCGTCCAGCGAAGACACGCCGCCCGAGGCAATCACCGGGATCGAGACCGCGCGGGCCAGTTCGGCGGTGGCCTCGATGTTTGGCCCGCCCATTGCGCCATCGCGCATGATGTCAGTGTAGATGATGGCCGCAACGCCTGCGTCCTCAAAGGATTTGGCAAGATCGGTGACCATCACATCGGTCTCTGTGGCCCAGCCTTTGGTGGCTACGCGGCCATTGCGGGCATCAATGCCCACTGCAACCTGGCCCGGAAAGGTCTTTGCAGCCTCGCGCACCAGATCGGGGTTTTCGACGGCAACCGTGCCAAGGATCACCCGCGCCAGCCCTTTTTCCAGCCAGCCCTCGATGGTGGCCATGTCGCGGATGCCGCCACCCAATTGCGCGGGCACGTCACAAGCCTTCAGGATCGCCTCAACCGGCGCCGCATTCACAGGTGTTCCGGCAAAAGCGCCATTGAGATCAACCAGATGCAACCATTCACAGCCCGCCTCAACAAAGCTGCGGGCCTGCGCGGCGGGATCGTCGTTAAACACGGTCGAGCGGTCCATATCGCCATGTACAAGGCGCACAGCCTGGCCGTCTTTGAGGTCAATTGCGGGATAGAGGATCATGGCCTGTCCTTATGATCTGAAGTTGGGTCCGGTTATGCATGTTGCGGGGCGATTTGCAACGCGACCCAAGGTCAGCCTTGCCTGAAAGGGGGGTGATCGCACAAACTGGCCTCAGAAAACGGGGAGGAATGACATGAAAACGATAATCACTGCGGCGCTGTTTGCCTTTGGATTGGCAGGGGGCGCGTTGGCCGAACCTGCGATTGGTACGTGGAAAACACAAGTCGATGACGGGGCATATGCCCATGTCAAAATGGCGCCTTGCGGCAACGCAGTCTGCGGCAAAATCGCTCGCACGTTCAATGACAGCGGCGAATACAAATCCAAAAATCTGGGCAAGACCCTTGTGATCGACATGAAACCGGAGGGGGGCGGCAAATACAAAGGCAAGGTTTGGCGGCCTTCCAATGACAAGATCTATATCGGCAAGATGGCGGTCTCTGGCAATTCTTTGAAACTGTCTGGTTGCGTCGCCGGCGGTTTGATTTGCTCAAAACAGACATGGCAGCGACTGAACTAGGTTCGGCGAGACATTGAAAGTTGAGGCGCAGAGAGGTATTTCTTTCTGCGCCTTTTCTGTTGGGGGAGAAGCTGAACATGAGCCTTTGCAAATTGATTGCCGTTGCGGCCCTTGCCATGATGTCAGGCGGAGCCGCGCTGGCGCAAAATGCGCAGGTTGAGGTGCCGCTGGGCCTGTGGAAGTCAGAGCCGGACCGCCTCGGCGTGGTGTTGAATGTACGCACCAAACCATGCGGTCGCGCGATGTGCGGCCGGGTGGAGCGGGTCAAGGACCGGCGCGGCTATGACACGCCCTCCACCATGGTGGGGCAAAAGATACTTTGGGATATGAAGCCGCAGCCCGACGGCAGCTTTCTGGGCAAAATGATCGACACCCGCGGCATCTGGCATCCTGAAACACGGATCGAGGAACGTGCTGGTAAATTGCAGGTGCGGGCCTGCGGTGAGGAAGGGTGCCGAGATATGGTTTGGAAACGGCTGCGTTAAGGTTTCCAATTGAGGAAATTGGCGATCAGCCGCAGGCCAGTGGCTTGGCTCTTTTCCGGGTGGAACTGCATGCCCAGCATGGTACCGCGTCCGATGATCGCGGTCACATCACCGGCGTAATCGACATGTGCGAGCCGCTGTGCTTCATCTTGCACAACCATATGATAAGAATGCACAAAATAGGCGTGATCGCCGGTCATGATCCCATCAAACACCGCGTGAGGATGATCGATCACCAGATCGTTCCAGCCCATATGCGGCACCTTTAAACCGGGGTCCGCCGGGGTGATTTTGGTCACTTCGCCGCCAACCCAATCCAGACCCGGCGTGTCAGCATATTCGCGGCCCAATGTCGCCATCAGCTGCATCCCGACGCAGATGCCAAGAAAGGGGCGGCCTTTCTCTTCAACCGCCTCGACCATCGCATCATAAAGCCCGCCCGAGCCCTTGAGCGCCGCCATGCAGGCCGGAAATGCGCCATCGCCGGGCAGCACCAGCCGGTCGGCCTTTGCCACGACATCGGCGTCGGCAGTGACGATCACCTCGCCTGCGCCAACCTCGCCTGCCATCCGCTCAAACGCCTTGTGCGCGGAATGCAGATTGCCGGATTCGTAGTCAATAATCGCGGTCAGCATGGAGCTTTTCCTCAGAGTGCGCCTTTGGTCGACGGAATATCACCCGATTTGCGCGGATCAACCTCGACCGCCTCGCGCAGCGCCCGCGCTACGGACTTGAACGCCGCCTCGACGATGTGGTGGCTGTTGATCCCATGCAGCATATCAACGTGCAGGGTAATACCGCCCTGGGTGCCGAAGGCTTGGAAGAACTCGCGCACCAGTTCGGTGTCAAAAGTCCCGATCTTGGAGGTGGGAATATCCACGTTCCAGATCAGGAAGGGCCGCGCCGACAGATCCAGCGCCGTACGGATCTGTGCGTCATCCATCGGCAGCAGACAGGCGCCATAACGGCGGATACCACGTTTGTCGCCCAAGGCCTTGGCCAGTGCCTGACCCAGTGTGATGCCCACATCCTCAACCGTGTGGTGATCATCAATGTGCAGATCACCCTTGGCGCGGATTTTCATATCAATCAGCGAATGCCGCGCCAGTTGATCGAGCATGTGATCGAAAAAGCCAACGCCGGTCTGGTTATCATATGCGCCGGTGCCGTCGAGATTGATCTCAACCGTGACATCGGTTTCGGCAGTGGTGCGGGTCAGGGTCGCTGTGCGCATGGGGATCTCCTGCGGTTTCGCGCCCTTATACCAGCGCAGGCGGGCAGGCCAAGGGCAATGGCACCTGCGATCAGGGATTGCGGCGCATTGGGGCATGTGAGAGTCTGGACCAAACCAGAATGAGGCTGTCATGACCACTTGTGTTTTTATCCAGATCCGCTGCCGTCCCGGTTCGACCTACCGTGTGGCCGAAGAAATCGCCCTGCGTGAAATCCATTCGGAGCTGTATTCGACGTCGGGCGATTTTGATCTGTTGATGAAGCTCTATATCCCCAAGGGGGAGGATGTTGGCGTCTATATCAACGACAAATTGCTGGATATCGACGGGATTGAACGCTCGCTCACCACGATGACATTCAAGGTCTTTTGATCTTGCGCCGACCTTTGGCGCTATGGGCTGCGGTTCTCGCGGTTTGTTTGCTTGCGTATCCGGCCTCTGCCGCGCGCACCTACGAAGGGGAGGAGGCCGCGGCGCTGCGCTGTGCCAATATGCTGGCGCTGACCGCTGTTGTATTGGCCGGGGCGGATCTGATCGGGGATCAGGAAAAAGAGATCATGCTGGGCGTGACCGTGTTGATCCTTGAGCGGCACGTCAGCGGCACATGGCGGCAAAAGAAAGCCGCGCTGGAGATTGTCCGCGACCGGCGCAGCTTTCCCGACACTCTGGAAGACTACAGGCGCAACGCCGCACGGTGTCTGGCGCAATTTCCGATCAACTAGGATCAGACCAGATGAACGCCCGGTGTGATCGCCTTGCGCGCCGCAGCGGAGGCCCGGCCAATCTTGGCTTTGCTCTTTTCGCGCATCATGGCGCGGCCAATGGCACGGTCAAATGTCTTTTTGACCCGCTGGTTGCGGCTGGCATTCGGGGTGATCGGATTGCCGATAGACACGCTGAGCCCCATCGAGGTGCCGTCATCAAAGAGGGCCGCACCCTGGTCAAGAACCGCATGCACCTGATCTTCGATTTCGGGCCATTGTGGTGGCTCGCTGCCCTGCATGATCGACAAAAACACGCCGTCGCCCTGATAGCTCATCAGCATATGTGGACAATCGACAACCTCTGAAATGGCATCGACAACCTCGGTCAAGGCAATGGCAAATTCATGGGTCTGGCACCGGGCAAACAGCCCGTCGATGTCTTCGATCTTGGTGGCAAAGATGGTGCAGGCGTCGAGCCGGCGGCGCGAAAGCTGCGACAGGTAATTGCCCAGCGAAAACGGCAGGATCAACTGGTTGAGATGGGAAATCCGGACAGGATCGCTCAGGTCAAAGGGGTGTTGGCCCGGTTCTGCGACGATCTGCTCCAGCGGATCAAGACGCGGGACGAGGTCCGTGGTTTCTGTCATCCGGCGGGCAACGCGCACCCGTGTAACCATCTCTTTGACGTCAAAAGGTTTGGTGATGTAGTCGTTGGCACCCGCGGCAAAGGCGTTTTCGATGCGTTTGTGATCTGTAACCGAGGTCAGCATCAGGATCGGCGTATTGCGATACCGGGGCAGGGCGCGGATGCGCTCGCACAATGTGATACCATCCATTTCAGGCATCTCGACATCCAGCAAAAGGCAATCGTATTCAACATCCGGATCGGCCAGATGGTTCAGCGCGGCCGGCCCGTTGCTGGCCAGGGTAATATCCGGCAGGTCAGCTTGTTTGAACACAAGCGGCAAAAGATCAAGGATCAGTGGATCATCATCAACAGCCAAGAGTCTCATTGCGTACCTTTCCGATTTATTCCCGCGCCTTCTGGCAAGTGGATTGTCGTTCTTGTTATCCATTAACCCTGAGAAATCGGCGAAATTATGACGCTGTTGCCCACATTGCCCGCACATTTTGGGTTTTTCGAGGTGATATGTGGCACACGCGCAGATTGTTGCCGATTTGCAAGATCGCTTAATCCGTCCGTAAAAACCAAAAAGGCCGCCCGAAGGCGGCCTTTTGATGTCCTGTTGGGTGACAGGATCCGAATGGAGCGGGCGAGGCGATTCGAACGCCCGACCCTAACCTTGGCAAGGTTATGCTCTACCCCTGAGCTACGCCCGCATCCTTCGGATATGGGGGGAATACCCATCTGCGCTGGGGGCTGCAAGAGGGAAAAACAGCCAAACTGCACTTTTTTTATCTGATCCGGATTTTGTTTGTTTTGACCGAGTTGGGGCGGCCAGTCTGCATTGGAATTTTGACCTGTCTGCCGGGGCAGGGCGTAAATTGGCAGGGCTCTGCGGTTCTTTCGAAACACCCGCGCCCTGTTGTTGCCGCGAAGGCGATCGGCGCTTGACCTTGCCCGGTATTCATCGTGGCCTGCCCAAAAAGGGGCGCCGATGCAAAAGTCACTTCTTGTCCGATTCATTACAGCCAGCGGCGTGACCAACCTTGCAGATGGTGTCGCGACAGTGGCCTGGGCCTGGCTGGCTTCGCTGTTGACCCGCGATCCTTTGATGATTGCCCTTGTCCCTGTGGCCTTGAGGCTGCCGTGGTTTGTTTGCGCCATTCCAGCGGGGATCATCACCGACAGGGTCGACCGCCGCAAACTGATCTTGTGGATGGATGTCCTGCGCGGCTTGGCCTTCGTGGTTGTTGCGCTGGTGCTGTGGTCGGTTGCACCGCTGGTGGATGCGCCGCAGACCGGCACATCTTATCCTGCGGTGTTCGGTATGGTTTTGTTGGCCGCAATGGCGGTGGGCGTCGCGGAGGTGTTCCGCGACAATGCCGCCCAAACGATGCTGCCGGCGATTGTCCCGCATGAGGCTTTGGAAAAGGCCAATGGCCGGTTGTGGAGCGTCGAACTGGTCGGCAATGCGCTATTGGGCCCTGCCGTGGGGGCGACGCTGATCGCGATTGCCGTGCCCTTGCCCTTTGCCCTGAACGCGCTCGCCTATGTGATGGCCGTTGTTCTGATCTGGCAGATGGCAGGAAGCTTCCGCCCAGAGAGCCAGCCCGACCGCCACTGGCGGCGCGAATTGATGCAGGCGGTGCACTTTCTGCGCAGCAAGCCGCTGCTGATGGCGTTGGCATGGATCACCGGCTTCTGGAACCTGCTTTATGAAATGGTCGCCATCGGGCTGATCCTGCACGCACAGGAGAACCTGAACATCGGGGCGCAGGCCTATGGCCTGATCCTCGCGGCAGGGGCGGTGGGCGGCATCTTTGGCGGCTGGTGTGGCGATCCGATCATCCGCCGCTTTGGCGGCAAGCGCACCGCGCAATGGATGCTGGCACTGTCGGCACCGGCCTTTGCCGGCATGGCCCTCGCGCCCGGTCCTGTGGCCTTGGGTGTTGTGCTGATGCTCTTCAGCTTTACCGGTCTGGTCTGGAACACGGTTTCGGTGTCTTACCGGCAACGCGCGATCCCCGATGCGATGTTGGGACGGGTGAACAGCCTGTATCGTTTGATGGCCTGGGGCATGATGCCCGTCGGATTGTTGCTTTCCGGGGTAATTGTCCGCATTGCCGAAGCGCCGCTTGGCCGCGATCTGGCCCTGACCGCGCCGTTCTGGGTCGGCACCTTGGGGGCGGCGGCCTTGGGGGCAATGGGGTGGCGCGCCCTGAACCGCTGGTTCCCTGCCTAGATCACCGCATGGGCCAACAGGCCCAAGGCAGTCACCGCCATCATCAACAGGGTCAAGAGCATCCCCAACTGCCGCAGGATGATCTTTTGCGGCGTGGCGGCAAAGCCAAGCGCATGCAGCACACGCCCCGCCACCAGCGTCAGCCCCATCAAATGCAGCGCCACGGCAGGGCTGCCCATCAACTCGCTCATCACCATCAGCAACAGGGCCAGCGGCGCATATTCCGCGCAATTGGCTTGCGCCCGCATCCGTTTGAGCAGGTTCTTGTCTCCGGTATCGCCGAGGGACAACCGGTTCGCCCGCCGGTACAGGATCACCCGCCAGCTGAGGCCAAGGAACAGCAAGACGATAAGGGCGGCATAAATTGGCGTGATGGACAGGGTCATGATCGGGCTCCTTTGCGCCAACCCTAACCCGTTTTGCCAAGTGGCAAAGCCTGACCCTGCGTCGCGCCGCCCGCTGCTTCATTTGGCAAGAAAAACTCAAGAGCCCGATTTGCCTGAAACGCACCCGCAGCGGTGGGCGCCAACCCGCCAAAGAAAAAGGCCCCAACCGCCGTTGGAGCCTTTGCTGTTATTTAAACGTCACCTTAGTGGCCGGGTTGTTTGTCCCAGTCTTCCTGCTTGGGCAGGATTTCGAAGGTATGCTCCGGTGGTGGGCTTGGCAAAGTCCACTCAAGCGTATCGGCATATTCGTTCCATGGGTTGTTGGCCGTGCTGATCGCGCCGCGACGCAGGGAATAAGCCATGATCCCGAAGAAGAAGATGAACGAGGCAAAGCTCAGGAACGCGCCCCAGCTCGACCACTGGTTCCAATAGGCAAAGGCCTCAGGATAGTCGATGTAGCGGCGTGGCATGCCCTGACGACCCAGAAAGTGCTGTGGGAAGAACGTCAGATTGGCGCCAATGAACATCGCCCAGAAGTGCAGCTTGCCCGCCCATTCAGGATACATACGGCCCGTCATCTTGGGGAAGTAGAAATATACCCCTGCAAAGATCGCGAACACCGCACCAAGGCTCATCACATAGTGGAAGTGCGCCACAACGTAGTATGTGTCGTGGTAATAGCGGTCCACAGCAGCCTGCGACAGAACGATACCGGTCACGCCGCCAACGGTGAACAGGAACAAGAAGCCAAAGGCCCAAAGCATGGGTGTTTTCATCTCAACCGAACCGCCCCACATGGTGGCAATCCAAGAGAAGACTTTAACCCCTGTCGGCACCGCAATCACCATCGTGGCCAGCATGAAGTAAGCCTGCTGGTTGAGGGTCATGCCCACGGTGTACATGTGGTGCGCCCACACAACAAAGCCCAATGCACCAATCGCGATGATCGCCCAGACCATTGGCAGATAGCCAAAGATCGGCTTGCGGCTGAAGGTGGCGATCACGTGGCTGATGATACCAAAGCCGGGCAGAATGATGATGTACACTTCGGGGTGGCCGAAGAACCACAAGATGTGCTGGTAAAGAACCGGATCACCGCCGCCCGCTGGATCGAAGAAGGCAAAGCCAAAGTTACGGTCCATCAACAGCATGGTGATCGCACCCGCCAGAACAGGCAGTGACAGCAGGATCAGCCAGCTTGTGACAAAGATCGACCAGCTGAACAGTGGCACCTTGAACAGGGTCATGCCCGGGGCACGCATGTTCAGGAAGGTGGTGATCATGTTGATCGCACCCAGGATCGACGAGGCACCAGAAACGTGCACCGCAAAGATCGCCAGATCCATCGACATGCCGCCTTCTTTGACGGACAGCGGCGGATAGAGAACCCAGCCTACGCCGGACCCCAGCTGGCCATTGCCGCCAGGTGACAGAACCGAGCAAACAGCCAGTGTTGTACCGGCCACATAAAGCCAGAACGACAGGTTGTTCATCCGCGGGAACGCCATGTCAGGTGCGCCGATCTGCAATGGCATGAAGTAGTTGCCAAAGCCGCCAAAGAGCGCCGGAATAACCACGAAGAACATCATCAAGATGCCGTGGCCGGTGATCAGAACGTTCCACAGGTGGCCGTTTGGCGTACAATCTGCCGATGCATCGGCAAAGAAACGCGCGCCTTCCATACACATGTACTGGACACCGGGATCCATCAGTTCAAGCCGCATGTAAACGGTGAACGCGACCGAGATAAAGCCGACGACGGCTGACACGATCAGGTACAAAATACCGATGTCTTTGTGGTTTGTGGACATGAACCAGCGGGTAAAGAACCCGCGATCGTCATGGTGGTCTTGGCCGTGAATGGCTGCGTCTGCCATGCGGTGCCTCCTAGATAAAGATTTTTGATACACCACGCCTGTTGGCTGACGCGGTGCGCAGTCCCGTTTGTTCTAGTGCGGCTTTCGCTGGGGGGCAATGGGCGGGTTTGCCGCAGGAGCAGGTTATTTTTGCCAAGTCCGTTGGAAAGCGTGCCGATTTGCCTTGATCTTGGGGCAAAGCGTCGGAATGCCCAAAATCGGGCGGAGTTCGCAGCGCGGAGGACCGCCAAGGGGGGGATCTGCCTGCACAATGATTCCCCGCCGAATGAAACGTGCGGTGATCGCGCTCAATCGTGCCAAAGGGTCATCCCTGCAGGAGCTGATCGGGCAGGGGGCTAAAGTTGCGCAAAGGCGGATTTGAGCAAGGCTTCGTCATATTCACTTTGGGCGTTGCTGTCATACACCACCCCGCCGCCGACATTCAGCCGCGCCTGGCCGGTGGGTCCACAGATCAAAGTGCGGATTGCCACGTTGAACTCCATCGCGCCATCGGGTGCGATCCAGCCGATCATGCCGCAATAGGCCTCGCGGGGGCCGATCTCCAAATCGGCCAATATCTCCATCGCCCGGATTTTCGGCGCGCCTGTGATTGATCCACAGGGGAAAATCGCCATCAAGATCTCGGCAAGGCCGCAATCCGGTCTGATGGTGGCCGTCACCTCAGAGATCATTTGATGCACAGTGGCATAGCTTTCGATCTCGAAAAGCGATGGAACCTGAACGCTGCCCACTTCAGAGATCCGCGCAAAATCATTGCGGAGCAGGTCGGTGATCATCAGGTTTTCCGCCTGATCCTTTTCCGATGCTGCCAAACAGGCCTTTAACATTGCATCTTCTGCGGCATCTGCACTGCGTTTGATCGTGCCTTTCATGGGACGCGCCCGCAGCTGTCGGTCCGAAGACAGGGAAAAGAACAATTCAGGTGAACGGCACAGCAGTTTTGTCGCCCCCAGATCGACAAATGCACCATAGGGCACGGTCTGCTTCTGCCTGAGCCTTTCATATAGCTGCCGCAAGCAACCGTCATAGGTTGCAGCAAGAGGGAAGGTCAGGTTGGCCTGATAAATATCGCCGGATTTTAGAAATTCATGAACGGTATCAAAGGCTTCTTTGTAGGTCTCAAAGCTCCATTCCGGTGCGAATGGGCCAAGGTGGGCGGCGTTCCCTTCGGCTGGCGGGTCGGTGGGGCGAACCTGGTCAAACACCCCAAACCGCAGCAGCGGCTCTGCGCTTGCACTGCGGAAATTGGGAAAGACATCAGGGCAAAGCACATAGCCCAGCTCGTATGATGCGTATCCGGCAAGCCATTTGCCGCCGCGCTGGGCCGCATCCATCGCATGCAGTGCCGCGTCAATCTCATCGCGATGCCATGCTTCGACAAGGTGTTCGGGAGCCCGAAACAATGAGCCGGTTTCGAGCGGCCCCCGATCAAACAGGACGGATGCCTGCGAGATGCCTTGCGTCATCTAGAAGTCGGCAGCGATGCGCAGATCGCGAAGGGGGCGCACGATATCAATACAGTCCTGATAGATCTGGTGGGCGCGGTAGGCAGACAAAGCCTCTTCGTTTTCAAATTCTGCGTAAACAATGACATCGACTTCGTTACCAAAGCGATCTTCATTCCGGTTGCGCGACACTTCAAAGTGTTTGACCGACGGGATCTCGGCCAGTTTTGACAAGCCGTCAACGATGCGGTCAATGTCATCCACTTTCTTGCTGCTGAAGAAAACGACATGGCGGATGAAATCGGAGCGGGGGTCTTGTTCTGGCACTTGAGTGGTCCTGCGCGACATTTGGGGAAATTGGGCGATTGCCAAAACGGCTGGTGGGTTCAATCCCGCCTCTTGCTACACAACCCTTTGCCCTGACAAGGGCAAAACGGGCAGGGGGCGGACATTTGAGCACTCCGGGTTTGGACGCGCCAGATCAGGCAACTTTGCCTAGCCGGGCAGAGTGCATTCCCCGGCAGGTTGTTCTGCAAACACGTCTTCAAAGGTCGTCCGCAGCGCGACATCGACGTCATCCATGGTGACGGGCAGGCCCATGTCCACCAGTGATGTCACACCGTGTTGGGTGATCCCGCAGGGCACAATGCCGCTGAAATGCTCCAAATCGGGTTCCACATTGATGCTGATGCCGTGAAAGCTGACCCATTTGCGCAGGCGAATGCCAATCGCAGCGATCTTGTCCTCGGCAGGGCTGCCATCCGGCTGTGGCGGTTTTTCAGGGCGCTGCACCCAAACGCCAACGCGGCCATCGCGGATCTCCCCGCGCAAGTTGAATTGATCCAGCGTCGCAATCACCCAGGCCTCAAGCTGGCGCACAAAGCAGCGCACGTCTCGGCCACGTGCGGCCACGTTCAACATCACATAAGCCACCCGCTGTCCCGGCCCATGATAGGTGTATTGTCCACCGCGTTTGGTCTCATAGACGTCAAACCGGTCCGGGTCTGTCAAATCTTCGATCTTGGCAGAGGTGCCAGCAGTATAAAGCGGCGGATGTTCGACCAGCCAGATACATTCCTCAGCCTCGCCCGCCGCGATGGCGTTGGCGCGTGCCTCCATCCAGGTTTCGGCCTCGCGGTAATCGGTCAAGCCGTCTGTTGTGATCCATTCTACCATGGGCAGGGTTTAGCCTGTCGTGGGAGGCGGGGAAAGAGATCAATCGCGGTTCAGGACGGTCTGATCCCCTGCGGGAAAGGGTAGGGAGCGACAATAACCGGGCAAGGCAACACCATAGCGGGCCCAACGCCGCGCTATCATTCTGCGTTTGGAGATACAGACCAAGCCGCCCTTGCGAACCTGCACCAGCCGATCTGCAATACGCACCAGCCGCGTTCGGCCATCAGCTTCAAACAGAACGACGCGCTCAGACATATCTTTGCCCGCGACCTGCTGCACATCCAGAACCACCGACCAGCGGTAATCGACACTCCACACGCCGTACAGCCCAACTGCAATTGCCATAAAGAGCCCGGCAAGCCCGAACCGTACTGCCCAGCCGGAGGGCTGGGTCGGTGAGATGTCCAGATTGATGCGCGAGGTCGGTGCCATCTGGTCCAATTGCCAAAGCTTTTGGACATTCTTATGACGTCATGGTGCGATCAGTGGCTGTGACCACGTTCTGATCTCTCCGTCAGGCCGCCTCATCGGCCTCTTGCACCACCTTCATCAGCATTTGCGCATAGTTTTCCGCGCCCTGCGCCCCGGTCAGCAGGTATTTGCCTGCAAACACCATCGACGGCACGCCCGAAATCCCCCGCGAGGTCCAGAATTGCTGCCGTGCGCGGGTGTCCTCTGCGTGACTGCCGCTCTCAAGCACTTCTGCGGCGGCATCTCGGTCAAGGCCCACCGACTGCGCCGTGTCTAGCAGAACCTCCTGCGTCGAGACATCCTTGCCATCCTGAAAATGCGCCGCAAACAAAGCCATCTTCAGGGGATGTTGCAACCCGTGCTCCTGCGCCCAATCCAACAGTTGATGCGCGGCAAAGGTGTTTACAATCCGGCTGTCCGGCCCGAAATTGAATGGAAACCCAAGCGATTGCCCCAAATCGGCCAGATGCTTGCGGTTCTGCGCGGACTGCTCGGCCGAAGCGCCATATTTCTCTGCAATATGCTCGGTCAGGTTCTGACCTTCGGGCGGCATGGCCGGGTTCAATTCAAACGGATGCCACCGGATATAAGCGCCCACGCCGGTCATCCCCAGCGCCTGCTCAAGCTGCTTGAAACCGACAATGCACCAAGGGCACATCACGTCAGAGACGATATCGATTTGAATGACCGGGGCGTCGGGCTGGGCTGTTTGGTCTGACATGAGGGCCTCGCAATTGGGGGTTAAGCGGCCAAGATTGGCACGAAAATGCCGTGTTTCAAGGGCAAATGCGCGATTTGTGATCAACTTTAGCTTGGCCCCCAAGCAACCTGTGGTAGCCTTGCTGCCAATAGAGTGATTCAATTTTTGGAGCGGAAAATGTACTTTAAGGTCATGACAGGTGCCGTTTTGGCGGCATCGCTAAGCCTGCTTCCGGCGGAACGTGTGGAAGCAGATGCAGGCGATTTCATCGCTGGTGCGATCATCGGCGGGATCGTGGGGGCGAATGCGAAAAAGCAGCGGCGCTCGACCAGAACCTACCGCAAAAAGTCATCCCGCTCCACATTGCCATCCACCCAGGAAGGTAAAAGCATTCAGGCGTCGCTGAACTATTTCGGCTTTGATGCAGGATCCGTGGATGGCCAGTTGGGCCGCAAGACGCGCAACGCCGTGTCGCAGTATCAGGCCTATCTTGGCTATCCGGTGACAGGGCAACTGTCGGCGTTTGAACAAAACCTGCTGATCTCCAGCTACAACCGCGCGCAGGCGGGCGGCTATGCGGTGCAGCAGCAGGTCGCCTCCACACCGGACGGCACGCGCGGGCTGCTGAAAACCTACCGCGCCGAAATGGCCGGGCAGGCGGCACCGGCCACCGCGCCATCCACCACCATCGTGGTCGCGCCGCAGCAGGTGCCGCAAACCCAACAGGTTGTCACTGCCGCCGCGCCCCTGTCCGGTGTGGCAGGGCTGGCCAATGCGGTGGCACCCGCCGCATCCGGCTTGCCCAACTTCATGGGGGCAGGTACGCAAGCCTCGCTGGCCTCGCATTGCAACACGGTGTCTTTGATCACCAACACCAATGGCGGCTTCACCACCTTGGCCACGATGAGCGACCCGAACGTGGCGCTCAATGAACAGTTCTGTCTGGCGCGGACCTATGCCATCGCAAAATCCGAAGAACTGGTCAGCCAGATCCAGGGGTTCACCCCCGATCAGATTGCCCAGCAATGCGCGGGCTTTGGCCCCGCCATGCAGGACAAGGTCGCCTCGCTTTCGCTCAAGCCGCGGGATGCGGTGGTGGCGGATGTGTCCTCCTTTGTGCTGACCACCGGCATGTCCCCGGCGCAGCTGGCAGGCACCGCCCGGATCTGTCTGGGCGTTGGATACCGCACCGACAATATGGATGTCGCCATTGGATCGGCGCTGTTGCTTTATACGATGGGTGAGGGGGTCTATGGCGAATTGATGGGCCACCACCTCAGCCAGGGGTTCGGTCCGGCCAAACGGATCGACATGGCGCAAAGCTGGTATCAGGCGGCATTGATGGCGGCGGATACGGGCGCCGCCGCGGTGTTTGTCCCCGGCCAGCCTGAACGGACAGAGTTGCTGCGCCAGGCTTCCATGCGTATGGCCGGGGCACCGGCCAGCACGCTGCCGCAGGTGCAGCCTGCCTCAAGCTCCGGTTTGCCGACCTTTTCGATCAGCGAATAGGGCAGAGCCGACCTTCCAAAAATCAAAGCCCCGTTGCCCGTTGGCAGCGGGGCATTTTGTTGCCGATTGCCTCTTCACAAGCTCTGCATCTTTGTCTAAACGGTGCCCACCTACCACGGCGTGCGGCTGTGGCGGAATGGTAGACGCGCAGCGTTGAGGTCGCTGTGGGGTAACACCCGTGGAAGTTCGAGTCTTCTCAGCCGCACCAAAGGCTCTTCCAAAGGAAGATGCCGAAACGACCGGATCAGTTGAATGCGGCAGTTGCTCCGCAGGAGCAATGAGAGCATCTGGTTATGGATTTGTCCGCCCTGCTGCACCACACTCCCTTTTCGCAGCAAAGCGACGGCCCTTCTCTAATTGAGGCGCAGGAATGTGCGGTCCTTCCCGCAATTTTTCAACCGGGAGGGGGAACGCTGGCAAATATGCGGGCAAAAACCGGTACAGCTTGCCTTGGCTGCAACCTTTATCGCGCCGCAACAGAATCCCTTGGGACCAACTCGCACTCCAGCTTTTCTGCGGCGGGCCCGTGTCCGTGATCGTCGGTCCCGATCAGCCGTTCAACGGCCCATTCACCCATTTCGCGGTGGGGCAGGTTGACCGTGGTCAGCATCGGCGTCAGATGGCGCGAGATTTCCTCGTCGTCATAGCCGATCACCGACACATCCTCAGGAATGCGCAGGCCGTGTTCCTTGAGGTATTCATAACAGCCGATCGCCATCCGGTCGTTCTGGCAGAAAATTGCGGTGGGAGGATTGTCCGCTTCCATCAGCGCCTTGGTGCCGCTGTAGCCCGCGCTGGCCGACCAATCGCCCGGCTGCACGAGCGCGGGATCAAACGGGATGTCCGCCGTGGCCAATGCGCGCCTGTACCCCTTGAGACGGTCTTGAGCCGCGCTCATGAAGTCTTCTCCCATGATGGTGCCAATCCGCTGATGGCCGGCCGCGATCAGGGCGTTGGTGGCGCTTTGTCCGCCGGCGATCTCGCTGGGCACGATTGATGGCGCCTCTGCAGTCTTGTCAGTGCAATTGAGCAGGACATAAGGCCGGTCCAGCGACCGAAGCGCATCGGGTACGGTGATTTCACGGGTGAAGATGCAGGCATAGATAAAGGCCTCGACCCCGTCCTGGACCATGGCATCAATGATGGCGGGCGCTTTCTTGGGGTCGTTGCCCACCTCATAGATGACCAGCACTGCGCCGGTGTCTTGCAAGGCATTTTGAACACCGCGGATCGCCATGATGCCTTCGGGGCTGGTGGAAAGGGAATCGATCAAGAACCCGACGCGGCGCAATTCCGGTGCGCGTGTGCTGGTGGTGTTCAACAACTGGGCCTGGCGGATTTTGTAGCCCATGCTGCGGGCCGCTTCGATCACCTTCTCTCGGGTGTCGGGCGAGATCGAGATGCTCTGATTGCCATTGAGAACAATCGAAACAGTGGACTGGGAACAGCCGACCGCCCGCGCAACGTCGCTCATTGTAACTCTTTTGTCGCGGTGGCTTGTCTTGGGCATCAGTCTCTCCTGACCGGCTGTATTGCCTTAACCTAGCCCTGAAAAGGGGGCTCATCAAGTCGATTACTAAATAATATTAGTTGACAGCTAATAGATAATAGTAATGTTGTCGTACGGCAAACATTAGGGAGGAAACTATGAAACTGACTACATCACTTGCAACGCTCGCCGCCGTACTGGTGACAACCGCTGCAACCGCGCAGGGGCTGCCACCGCTTGAGCAAAAAGACCAATATACCGTTGGTTTTGCACAAACAGAAAGCAACAACCCCTGGCGTATTGCCCAGACCAAAAGCTTTCAGGACACAGCGGAAAGCTGCAACTGGAACCTCGTCTATACGGACGCCGCCGGGTCTGCGGCCAAGCAGGTCGCCGATGTCGATTCGATGATTGCCCAGGGCGTCGATGCGATTTTCCTGCCGCCGCGCGAAGAACAACCCCTGTTGCCCGCCGTGCTGCGCGCCAAAGGGGCCGGCATTCCGGTATTCCTCGTGGACCGTTCGGTTGATCCCAATGTGGCCAAGGCGGGCGTTGATTACGTCACCTTCATGGGCTCCGACTTTATTGAGCAGGGCCGCCGCGCCGCAGAATGGCTGATCGCCAATTCCGACGGCACTGAAGTGATCGTTGAATTGGAAGGCACCACCGGATCATCCCCGGCCAATGACCGCAAAAAAGGCTTTGATGACGCGGTCGCCGGGCAGCCCGGCATGAAGATCGTAGCCAGCCAATCCGGCGATTTTGCCCGCGACAAGGGCCGTCAGGTGATGGAAACGCTGCTGCAATCGCATCCGGACGTCACTGTGGTCTATGCCCACAACGACGAAATGGCGATCGGTGCCATTCAGGCGCTTGAGGCTGCGGGGCGCAAACCCGGCGAAGACGTGACGCTGGTTTCCATCGACGGCACGCGCGATGCCTTGCAGGCCATCATCGACGGCAAGCTCGGCGTTTCGGTTGAATCCGCGCCGTTCTTTGGCCCGGTCGCCTGCGACACGATGAAAGCCTATGCCGCCGGCGAAGATGTCCCGACATGGGTCAAGGTCGAAGACCGCGTGTTCACAAAAGACAACGCGGCTGACCACATCGGCGAAGCATACTAAGCTAAGCGAATGACCAAACGGACCCTGCGCCATGGGTGCGGGGTCCGACTGAATTTTGGGGGCAAAGATGGTCGAAACTCCGGTCCTGAAGATGACCGCAATCCGCAAATCATTTGGCGATGTGCCAGCGCTGACAGATGCGGCGCTGACGATCCGCCCTGGCGAGGTGCACGCGTTGATCGGGCAAAACGGCGCGGGCAAATCCACGATGATCAAGATCCTCAACGGCGCTTATCGCAAGGACGCGGGCGAGATTGAGCTGGACGGAAAGCCTGTCCGATTTTCATCTCCTCACGAGGCCCAACTGGGCGGCATCAGCACGATTTTTCAAGAGGTCAATCTGGTACATTACCGCTCTGTCACAGAAAATATCGTGCTGGGGCAGGAGCCGAAGAAATTCGGCATGATTGATTGGCCCAAAGCCCATCGCCGCGCCGAAGAAGTGTTGCAGCGCTTCGGTCTGAACCTCGACGTGCGCCAGCCCTTGCATCATTGCAATATCGCGGTGCAACAACTGATCGCCATTGCCCGCGCTGTGTCATTTGATGCGCGGCTGGTGATTATGGACGAGCCGACCTCGTCGCTGGACAGTCAGGAAAAGCAGGTGCTGTTCCGGGTGATCCGTGATCTGTCCGCGCAGGGCGTTGCTGTCCTGTATGTCTCTCACCACCTTGAAGAGCTGTTCGAGGTTTGCGATCGCGTCACCGTGATGCGCAATGGCAGCATGATTGCCACGCACGAGATGTCGGATGTCACAAAACTGGGTCTGGTGTCCGAGATGATCGGCCGCGATGCCAACCAGATCGCCGAAAGTGGCGCCACCGGATTTGGCAAGACCCACGCAGGCAGCAAGACCGTCGTGCTGGAGCTTCAGAGCCTGTCGAACGGAACCAACGTCAAAGACGCCTCATTGATCGTGCATCAGGGCGAGATTGTTGGTCTGGCCGGATTGCTGGGGGCAGGGCGCACGGAAACCGTTTCCATGATCTTTGGCGCAGACCAACCCTCGGGCGGCAACATGGCGTTCAAGGAGCGCAGATCCTTTTTCCGCGAACCGGCAGATGCGATCAATGCCGGCATCGGCTACTGCACCGAAGACCGCAAAGCCGAGGGGATCATCCCCGGCCTGTCGATCCGCGAGAACCTCACCCTTGCGATGATCCCGCGCATGGCCAAACGCGGGGTCATCCCGCGCGTGGCCGAACGTGAGATGGTGGCGGATTTCATTGACAAACTCAGCGTCAAATGTGCCGGCATGGACCAGCCCATTCGTGAGCTGTCGGGCGGCAACCAGCAAAAGGTGCTGCTGGCCCGCTGGATGGCGACCCAGCCGGATTTGCTGATCCTTGATGAACCGACACGCGGCATTGATGTGGGTGCAAAACGCGAAATCCAGACCCTGATTGAGGGGCTGTCGGCGGCGGGGCTTTCGGTGCTGATGATCTCGTCTGAATTTGAAGAATTGGTCGAAGGCGCAAACCGCGTTGTGGTTTTGCAAGAGGGCAAGACGATTGCCACACTGACCGGCGATGACCTGAACGAAGACAACCTGCTCGCGGCGGTCGCCGGTGAAGCGGCAGGTGCAGCAGTATGACGATGGCAAAGGCAAAAGATATGACCGGCTCTTCCACTGTGGCGAAAATCAATCTTGGGCAATTGGCCCGCGACAATGGCACCTTTCTGGCCCTGATCGCGCTTATTGTGATCAACATGGTCATCACCCCGAATTTCCTTCAGGTGCAGACCCTTTATGTGAATCTCACGCAGGTGGCGACCATCGCGATCGTGGCCATCGGCATGACCCTGGTCATCGCATCGGGCGGCATCGACCTGTCGGTTGGGGCGGTGATGGCCCTGTCCGGGGCATTGGCGCCTTTTGTGTTCCTGTCCGAATTTGGCATGGCCAGTCCGGGGTTGGCGCTCGTGCTGTCCATCACGGTGGCACTGCTGGCCGGATTGCTCTGCGGGATGTTCAATGGCTGGCTGATCAACCAATTCGCCATTCAGCCGATTGTGGCCACGCTGGTTCTGTTTATCTCGGCGCGGGGGCTGGCACAGGTGCTGACCAACGGCAACTTGCAGGTTTTTGAGAACCCGGCGTTTGAATTCATTGGATCGGGCCGGGTGCTGGGTATTCCGTTTCAGGCGTTGATGGCAGTTGTTTTTGCCCTGATCCTGAGCTGGGTCGTCCGGCGCACGGCCTATGGTCGCTATCTGCTGGCGGTGGGCGGCAACGCCAAGGCGGCCCGGCTGTCAGGTATCTCGGTGAACCGGGTGCGCCTTGCCACCTATGCGATCTGCGGCGTGCTGGCCGGATTTGCGGGGATGGTGGTCTCTGCCATCAATTCGGCCTCGGATGCGAACCAGACCGGGCAATTGATGGAACTGGACGCCATCGCGGCGGCAGTGGTGGGCGGTGCAAACCTGATGGGCGGCAAGGCTCCTATCATCGGCGCCTTGATCGGCGCGGCGATCATCCAACTGGTGAAATACACCCTGCTGGCCAATGGGGTGCATGACGCCGTGGCGTTGATTGCCAAGGCGGTGATCATCATCCTTGCCGTCTATTTTCAATTCAACCGGGCGGAGTGAATGTGATGTTTGGAATGTTCAACCGGTCCCGTGATCTGCGCACGGAGGGTGTCTGGATCGCCGTTGTGCTGGTCGTGATCTTTGCGACCCTGCGGTACGACAACTTTATGGGTCTGTATAATGTACAGACGTTCTTTGGCTACAACTCGATGTTTATCCTGATCGCGCTGGGCATGGCGCTGGTGATCATGACGGGTGGCATTGACCTGTCGGTCGGGTCAGTGGTGGCGCTGTCCTCGGTGGTCGCCGCCTATACCAGCCCCTACGGCATCGAAGTGGCGCTGCCGGCCGGGCTTCTGACCGGCATCGCGGCAGGGGCGATCAACGCGTTCCTGATCACCAAGATGCGGATCGTGCCCTTTATCGCGACCCTTGCGATGATGCTGGGCGCGCGTGGCATGGCGTTGGTGCTGGCGGATAACAAATCGGTCTCGGTGGACTGGACCTCGAATTTTACCAAGTTTGGCCTGACCCGCGCCTTTGGTCTGATCCCATGGGCGGTGATCCTCGCCGCACTGGTGTTTCTTGCCCTCTGGATCATGCTGGAGCGGACAACGCTGGGCCGCCGCATCCTGACCATCGGCGGCAATCCCGAGGCGGCCAAACTCATGGGCGTGCCGGTCAACCGGACCCTTGCGATCACCTATATCATTTCGGGCGGTTGCGCCGGGCTTGCAGGTGTGATCCTTGCCTCCGGCTTTGGCGCGGGCCAACCCCTGGAAGGACTGGGGTGGGAGTTGTCGGCGATTGCATCCGTTGTTGTGGGCGGCACCTTGTTGACGGGCGGTGTCGGGTCGATCCCTGCGACTTTGGCGGGCGCAGTGCTGCTTGGGCTGATCTTCAACATCCTGAATTTTGAAAACGGTCTGGGGGTGATTTCCCTGTCGGCCTATTGGCAATCGGTCATTCGCGGGGGCTTCCTGTTGATCGTCGTTATTTTGCAATCCCGAAGCGGCGGCGGTTTGGTCCGGCGGCGCAGCACGACCTGAGCTTAACCAGTTGACCCACGACGGAGCGTTCCGATGAAGATTACCAAACTGACCACCTATATTGTTCCGCCGCGCTGGTGCTTGCTGAAGATCGAAACGGATGAGGGGATCTCCGGCTGGGGTGAACCTGTGCTGGAAGGCCGCGCATTGGCGGTCGAGGCGATGGTGAACGAGCTGGCCGATTACCTGATTGGCAAAGACCCCCTGTTGATCGAGGACCATTGGAACGTCCTTTATCGGGGCGGCTTCTACCGGGGCGGCGGCATTCACATGTCGGCCATCGCGGGCATTGATCAGGCGCTGTGGGATATCAAGGGCAAGGCTGCGGGTCTGCCGGTGCATGCGCTGCTGGGCGGCAAATGCCGCGACAAGATCAAGGTCTATTCATGGATCGGCGGGGACCGCCCTGCAGATGTGGCGCAAAACGCGCGGGATGTAATGGCGCGGGGCTTTCAGGCGATCAAGTTGAACGGCTGCGAAGAGATGCAGATCATCGATTCAAACGCCAAGATCGATGCCGCCGTGTCCACCATCGGCACAATCCGTGATGCGGTCGGGTACGATCTGGGCATCGGCATCGACTTTCACGGGCGGGTGCAGAAACCGATGGCCAAAGTGCTGGCCAAAGAGCTGGAACAATTCCGCCCGATGTTTCTGGAAGAGCCGGTCCTGTCAGAAAACAGCGAGGCCCTGCGCGAGATCGCCAATCATGTCTCGACGCCCATTGCGGTGGGCGAACGGCTTTATTCCCGCTGGGATTTCAAGAAAATCCTGCAAGACGGCTATGTGGATATCATTCAGCCCGATCTGTCCCATGCGGGCGGCATCACCGAATGCCGCAAGATCGCCTCCATGGCCGAGGCTTTCGATGTGGCGCTGGCCCCGCATTGCCCCTTGGGTCCGGTGGCCCTGGCCGCCTGTCTGCAGATTGATGCGGTGTCCCACAACGCCTTTATCCAGGAGCAATCTCTGGGCATCCACTACAACAAGTCCAACGATATCCTCGACTATCTGGTGAACAAGGATGTCTTTGCCTACGAGGACGGTTTTGTCAAAATACCCGATGGCCCCGGTTTGGGGGTCGAAATTGACGAGGACTATGTCAAGGACCGCGCCAAGGTAGGCCACCGCTGGCGCAACCCGATCTGGCGTCACGAGGATGGAAGTCTGGCGGAATGGTGAACCCGTCCGGCGCAGTGGGCGATCCGGCCCCGTCATTGACCGGCAAGTCGGTCATGATCACCGGCGGCGGCAGCGGCATCGGCGCGGCGCTGACGCTGGGGTTCCTGTCGGCAGGGGCCAAGGTGACATTCGTGCAAAACCAGGACGGCATCGGCTTTTGTGATCAGGCAGAGCAGGAAACCGGCACCCGCCCGCATTATATCGAATGCGATCTGACAGATGTGCCTGCGCTCAAACGGGCGATGGAACAAACCCGCGAAATCCAAGGGCCGCTTTCGGTGCTGATCAACAATGCCGCCAATGATCAGCGGCACAGCACCGAAGACGTTACCGAGGCGTTCTGGGACTGGTCCCAATCCATCAACCTCAAGGCACAGTTCTTTGCCTGTCAGGCGGCAATTGCAGACATGCGCGGCCTTGGCGGCGGGACAATCATCAACGTCTCGTCGATCTCTTACATGATGGGCAATGCCGGCTATCCCGCCTATGTCGCCGCCAAGGCGGGAATCACCGGCATGACCCGCAGCCTTGCCCGTGAGTTTGGCGCAGACAACATCCGCATCAACACATTGATCCCCGGTTGGGTGATGACTGAGCGTCAAAAGGCGCTGTGGGCCACCGAAGACGCCGTGGCGGCGCATATGGAACGCCAAGCCCTCAAACAGGTGTTGATGCCGCAAGACATGGTGGGGCCGGCGCTGTTTCTGGCTTCGGATATGAGTTTCGGGATGACGGGGCAGGCCCTCGTTGTCGATGGCGGGGTGGTGGCCACCGGATGACCCGTTGCACCGCATCATCGCCCTTGCGCCAGATAAGAAAGAAAACCATTGGCTGACCACATCGCAACGACACCTGACCGTTCAGCGGCTTTCACCCCAATTGAAATTTCAAACGGGGGGCTGACGGCAACAATCCTGCCGTTCGGGGCCAGCTTGCAGGATCTCAGGTTGGACGGCGTGGATCATCCGCTGGTGCTGGGTCTGGCTGATCCGAAGGACTACCAAACCGGCACCGCTTACCTGGGCGCGATTGTCGGGCGCTGCGCCAACCGGATCGCGCATGGGCGTTATGATCTGGCCGGCCAGACATTTCATACCGATCAGAATTTTCTGGGGCGGCACACCCTGCACGGCGGGGCTGGCAGCGTGGACAAGATGGTCTGGACGGTGACGGATCAGTCCGCGGCATCCCTGACCTTGCAACTGCATGTGCCTGACGGCCATTTGGGCTTTGGCGGGGGGCTGGATGTTCAGGTCCGCTACAGCGTTGAGGCACCGGCCAGCTTGCGTCTGGAAATATCGGCGCGGGGGCAAGAGGCCACACCGTGCAATTTCGCGCCGCATTTCTATTTCAATCTCGATGGCGCGGGCGATGTGCGGCAACACGAACTTGCCATCACGGCAGAGCATTATTTGCCGGTCAACGAAGATCTGATTCCAACGGGCGAGGTGGCAGCGGTCGCAGACACGCCTTTTGACTTCTGCAATGCGCGGCAGATCGGCGATCACCTGCTTGACCACAATTTTTGCACCGCCAAGGGACAGGTCGTTTGCCGCCCGATCTGCACGCTGGCTGCGCCGGAGTCAGGGGTATCAATGACCCTGTCCTCAACCGAACCGGGCCTGCAGGTCTACAGCGGCGAATTTCTGGATGAACCCGCAGGCACGACGCTGACCGGTAAGCCCTTCAAGGCCTTCGAAGGTTTGGCGCTGGAGCCGCAAGGCTGGCCGGATGCGCCGAACCAGCCCAGCTTTCCCAGCGTGATCCTGCAGCCCGGTCAGACCTACCGCCATGTGTCGGAATATGCGTTCAGCCGCAAATAGGCTTTGCCGCTAGACCGAGGCCTCCAACAATTGTTTGGAGTAGGGATGCGCGGCTTCCATCGCCCGCAAGGCTTCGACATCCAGCACCTCGACGATCTCGCCGTCTTTCATCACGGCCAGCCGGTCACACATATGCCCGACCACTGACAGATCGTGCGACACCATCAGATAGGTCAAATCCCGGTCCGCCCGCAAATCTGCCAACAGGTTCAGGATCTCGGCCTGCACCGACACATCCAGCGCCGAGGTTGGCTCATCCAGCAACAAAAGCGCCGGTTCCGGGGCCAGCGCACGGGCAATTGCCACCCGCTGACGTTGCCCCCCCGAGAGTTGGTGCGGATAGCGAAAGCGGAACTTCTGTCCCAAGCCGACATCGTCAAGAAGTTTGACCACACGGCTGTCGATGTCCTTGAACCCATGCAAATGTAACGTTTCGCCCAGCACCTGATCCACCGAATGACGTGGATGCAGTGAAGCATAGGGATCTTGAAACACCATCTGCACGGTCTTGAAGAACGTCTTGGGCCGGACCTTGCCGATCTGCTGACCATCCACCGTGATTGTGCCCGACCAATCGGGCGCCAATCCGGTGATCGCCCGCAGGATCGTCGATTTGCCCGATCCGCTTTCGCCGACAAGGCCAAAGCTTTCGCCGCGCGGGATGTCAAAGCTGGCTCCAATAACAGCATCCACGCGGTCGCGGTTGCTTCCGAACCAGACGTTGAGGTTTTGAACGCTTAACATGCTCATATCCGGCCACTCACACTTGGGGCAGTGGACCATTCTGGATCACGCTGCAACACTTCGAGCCGCTTGCGCGGCGCATCCAGACGGGGCAGGGAGTTCAGCAATCCGCGCGTATAGGGATGCTGCGCCTCGTGCAGCTTGTCAGCATCGCAGACCTCCACGATCCGGCCCGCATACATGATCAACACCCGGTCGCAGAAATCGGCGACGAGGTTCAGGTCGTGACTGATAAAGATCAGCCCCATCCCGCGCTCCTTGACCAGCCGGTCCATGATATCCAGCACCTGCCGCTGGACCGAGACATCCAGCGCCGAGGTGGGTTCATCCGCGATCAGGATCTCGGGGTTGGGGATCAGCATCATCGCGATCATGATCCGCTGCCCCATGCCGCCTGACATCTCATGTGGATAGGCCCGCATCACCCGTTCAGGATTGCGGATCGACACGGCTTCAAGCATCTCAAGCGATTTTGCGTAGGCCTCCGATTTGGAGGCTTTGGAATGCAGGCGATAGGCTTCCATGATCTGATCGCCGATGGTCATCACCGGATTGAGCGAGAATTTCGGGTCTTGCATGACCATCGAAATTCGCTGGCCGCGCACGGCGCGCATGTCTTTCTCGGATTTGCCCATCAGGTCTACGCCGTCCAGCGCGATCTGATCGGCCTCCACAATGCCCGGCGGGCGGATCAGGCGCAGGATGGCGCGGCCCGTCATGGATTTGCCCGAGCCGCTCTCGCCGACAATACCCAGACGTTCACGGCCCAGCGTGAAAGACACCCCGCGCACCGCGTCAAAGACACCCTGACGGGTTGGGAATTTGACCCATAGGTTTTCAACATCAAGTAGCTTGGTCATCATTCGCCCGCCTTAGGATCAAGCACATCGCGCAGCCCGTCGCCAAGCAGATTGAACGCCAAAGACACGGTAAAGATCGCCAGTCCGGGCATTGTGGCCACCCACCAGTGATCAAGGATAAACCGCCGTCCTTCGGAAATCATCGCGCCCCATTCCGGGCTGGGCGGCTGTGCGCCAAGGCCAAGAAAGCCAAGGCCGGCTGCGGCCAGAATGATGCCCGCCATATCCAGTGTCACCCGCACGATCAGCGAGGAAATGCACAGCGGCCAGATGTGCTTGGTGATGATCCGTAACGCGCCCGCGCCCTGCAATTTGATCGCACTGATGTAATCGGACGACCGGATGGTCAGCGTTTCGGCCCGCGCAATCCGCGCATAGGGCGGCCAAGCAGTGAGCGAGATTGCCAGCACCGCATTTTCAATGCCCGCCCCCAGGGCCGCGACAAATGCCAGCGCCAGAACAAGGCGCGGAAAGGCGAGAAAGATATCGGTGATCCGCATCAGAACAGTATCGGTCCAGCCGCCCACATAGCCCGACACCGTGCCGACGAGCAGCCCGGCGATGGGCGCAATCAGGGCCACCAGCGCCACGATATAGAGGGTAATCCGCGCCCCGTAGATCAGCCGTGACAGGATATCCCGCCCCAGACTGTCGGTGCCAAAGATATGCCCTTCCGACCCCAACGGGGCCAACCGGTTGCCCAGATCCTGCACATAGGGATCATGCGGTGCGATCAGCGGGGCTGCGGCGGCAATAAACACCAGCGCCACCAGAATGCCCAGGCCGACCATTGCCATCGTGTTGGACCGGAAGGAAAGCCACCCTTGGTACAGCGCAGACATCTTGGCATGGCGGCGCGAGGTGGGCGTTTCTGTCAACAGCCATTCGCGCAACGTTTGTGTGTCAGCCATCTATTTCGCCCTCGGATCAAAGACCTTGTAAAGCAGGTCAGAGAAAATATTCAGCAGGATGAAGATCAGCCCGACCACCACAGTACCGCCCAGAACCGCGTTCATATCAGCGCTCAGAAGGGCGGTGGTGATATAGCTGCCGATACCTGGCCATGAGAAGATGATCTCGGTCAGAACCGACCCTTCGAGCAGGTTGGCATAGCTCAGCGCGATGACGGTGATCAGCTGCACGCGGATATTTTTGAACGCGTGTTTCCAGATCACATCCCACTCGGACATACCTTTGACGCGCGCCGTGGTCACATATTCGGCGCTGAGTTGTTCAAGCATGAAAGACCGTGTCATCCGGCTGACGTAGGCCAGAGAGTAATAGCCCAGCAGTGAGGCCGGCAGGATGATGTGGGAAAAGGCATCCTTGAACACGTCCCAATTGCCATCCAGCGCTGCATCCACAAGGATCAGCCCCGTCACGCTTGGCACCACATCCACATAAAAGATCCCGACGCGGCCCGGCCCGCCGACCCAGCCCAGAATCCCGTAAAAGACCAAAAGCCCCATCAGGCCCAGCCAGAAGATCGGCATCGAATAACCAACCAAAGCGACCACGCGGGCGATCTGGTCAATCCATGATCCTTTGCGCACCGCGGCCAGAACGCCAAGCGGCACGCCCAGGATGACGCCAAAGAAAATGCCCAGCGTGGCCAGTTCCAAGGTTGCGGGGAACACCCGCGCGATGTCTTCCGAGACGGGTCTGGCATTGAGCAACGACGTGCCAAAATCCAGATGCAGCACATCCCAGAGATAATATGCAAATTGCACCAGCAGCGGCTTGTCCAGCCCAAGCTGTTGGTAAACGGCGTCATAGGTGGATTGTGAGGCCCTTTCGCCCACAATCGCCAGCACAGGATCAATCGGCATGACGCGGCCGATGATAAAGGTGATGAACAACAGACCCAGCATCGTCACCGCGATGGAGCCCAGCGTCAGCAGACTTGCCTTGAAAAACGGCATGAAACTGCTGGCAAGAGGCGCCCGCGATGGGCGCCCCCCGTTATTGTCCTCAGTGAGGGCCATTTACTTTGTCACCTGCCAGTAAGCGGCGGATGTCACAGCCTGACCTGTGGACCAGTTGGTCACATTGTCACGCAGGGCAGATTGTTCGATCTGCTGGAACATCACCACAAACGGCGAGGTTTCGCGGAACTCTTTTTGGATATCCAGATACATCTGAACCCGCTTGTCCCGGTCATTTTCGGTCACGGCTGCGGCAACCTTGTCGGTCAGACCGCCTGTGTCCCAACCGGTGCGCCATGCCAGAAGGCCGGTCGCATTGGCGGCGTCAGAGTTGTCCGGGTTGTAGGCAAAGGTGCCCGCATTGGTCTGTGGATCAGGATAATCCGGACCCCATGCCCCAAGGTAGACATCCAGTTCCCGCGCGCGGTAACGGGCGAGGATCTGTTTGGCTGTGCCAACCGTGATGTTGACCTTGATCCCCGCCTGCGCGGCCGCGTTCTGGAAGGACTGGCCGATCTCGATACGTTCCTGCGCTTCGCGCACACCAATCTCGACTTCGAGGTTCTCAACACCGGCAGCGGCCAACAGTTCTTTGGCCTTTTCGATGTTGTAAGAGAACGGGTTCTCATCCGACGCACCCAGATAGGTGGCAGGCAGGAAGTTCTGGTGGATCGTATACTGACCCTTGAGGAAGCTGTCGCGCATACCTTCATAGTCGATCAGATATTTAAACGCTTGACGCACCTCTGGCTTGGACAGAACAGGGTGTTTCTGGTTCAGCGCCAGATACATCAAACGGCCCTTCAGTTCATCCACCACTTTGACGCCATCCGCGCTTGTTGCACCGGCGATGTCTTCGGGGTTCAGGTTGCGCGCAATGTCGATGTCACCGCGTTCCAGCAGCAAACGCTGTGAGGCGCTTTCCAGAACGTGGCGCACGATCACGCGCTCCATGGCAGGCGCACCGGCATAGTAATCGGCATTGGCGGACATTGTGACGCTTTCGTTGGGCTTCCAACCGTCCAGTTTGTACGGGCCGGAACCGGCAGAGTTTGTCTTGAGCCACGTGTTGCCCATGTCGCCGTCAACTTCGTTGGCCATGACAACTTCTTTGTCGACGATGCCGCCGATGGTCGCGGTCAGACAGTTCAACACAAAGGACGTCGCATAGCGCTTGTCCGTCGTGATCATGAGCTTGTTGCCGTCTGCGCGGATGGTTTCCGTCGCATTTTCAGGCGTAAAGCCGAACTGCGTCAGAATGAACGCAGGTGTCTTGTTCAGGATCACAGCGCGTTGCAGTGAAAACGCCGCGTCCTCGGCCCGCACCGGATTGCCGGAGTGAAACTTGACACCCTCACGCATGGTGAAGGTGATGGTCTTGCCGTCTTCGGAAACTTCCCAGCTTTCGGCGAGATCCGGTTTGTAGCCTGCACCCAGATCCAGAGGATCAAGGTTGACCAGGCGGTTGTAGACATTCCGGCTGATGTCGGAGCCTGCAAATTCAAAGCTTTCGGCCGGGTCCACGGTTGTCACATCGTCAATCCGGTGGGCAATGACCAGCATATTGGCTGGCGTTTCAGCATGGGCCGCAAAGGACGACATGCTGACCGCGATACCAATCGCGGCGCTTGTCAGTAATCGGTTAATAACATTCATTTTTGGAACCTCTCCCGTTCTGTTTCATTTTCAAATGTACGTGGCTCAGGGTTATTGACCCCAGGTTTTTTCAAGCACACGCATCCAGTTTCCATGGCAAAGTTTGGTCATCAACGCATCGTTGTAACCGTGTTTAGCCATGGCCTGTCTCAATTGGGGCAGAGTTGCACAAGACGTAAGCGCCTCGGGAACAACGGCCCCGTCATAATCTGATCCCATGCCGACCCGGTCTTCACCCAAGTGTTCTATCAAGTGGTCAAGGTGGCGCAGCATCTGTTCGAGTGGAACATCATCCAGCATCCGGCCATCCTCGCGCAGGAAGGCCACTGCAAAATTCAAACCCACCATACCATCACTTTCGCGAATGGCGGCAAGTTGTTTGTCGGTCAGGTTGCGGCTGTGCGGGCAGATGGCATGGGCGTTTGAATGTGTGGCCACAAGCGGTTTACCCGAATGCCGCGCGACATCCCAGAAACCGGCCTCGTTCAAATGCGACAGATCGATCATTATACCCAGCTCATCACAGCGCTGCACCAGTCGCAGGCCATGATCGGTCAGTCCCGGTCCGATGTCTGCGGTGCTGGGATAACGGAACGGAACCCCATGCCCAAAGATCGTGGGTCTGCTCCACACCGGGCCGATGGACCGCAGCCCCGCCTGATAGAGGATCTCAAGTGTGTGGAGTTCGGCGTCAATCGCCTCCGCCCCTTCGATGTGAAAAATCGCGGCCAGCTTGCCGCTGCCCAGCGTCGCCCGCAATTCTGCCACCGTGCGACAGACCTTCAGCGCACCGCGTTTCTCCAGATCAAACAACACCGCCGCCTGCGCCATCACCACGGGAAAGGCATCTTCCCAATCAATGGGCTCGGGCAGTGGTAGATCATAGGTCGGCTTGGACATTTCCGCGTATTTGAATTCAAGATTGCTGGGCGAGGGTACGTAAACCGCAAAGAAGCCGCCGCCAAATCCACCGGTCTGCGCTGAGGGTGTATCAATCGCGCCCTGCCGCCCGGTGACGAAAGTCTCGGACGCGGCCAGCCCGCCAGCGCGGTGCAATTTCAATAGAACATCATTGTGCCCGTCAAAGATGACGGGATGGGTAAATTCGGTCACGATTGTCTTGTCCCCCCGGATCAGGTCACTTTATTCCAGAAATTCTCATAGACCACAGATAAGGACATGATATTGTCTCATACACCGATGAGGATTCCGCAGCGCACCTATGGTTGTCAAAGCATGGCATAGTCTGTCCGAGTACCAGGCGCTCCGGGCGCTGATGGAAAGCGGCACCACCTCCAAGGCGGCGATCCGTCTGGGGTTGTCGCAATCTGCCATCAGCCGCTCGATCTCCAGCCTTGAGGCGCGCACAGGCAAGATGTTGTTTGAGCGTGACGGCGGACGGCTGCGGCCAACCGGTGAGGCTGCACAACTGAACCGCCGCCTTGATCCGTTGTTCGAGGCCTTGGACAGGATCGACGGGCCGCCGCAGGTCGCACAGGAAACCCTGCGGATTATCGCACCACCAACCTATGCCCACAGGTTCTTGGTGGAACACATCGCCAGCTTTCTCAAAACCAATCCGCATTTCTTTGTCAGCCTTGAGGTCGCCCCTTCTGAGGATGTGATCCGCGGCATTCTGGAAAACCGGTTTGATCTGGGTCTGACGGGGGTGGAACTGTCCCGTGATGGCGTCAAACTGACACCCTACCGCCGCTCCGGTGCGGTCTGCGCGATGCCTGCCGATCATCCGCTGGCCGCGCAGGATGTGATCCGGCCAAGGGATCTGCATGATCAAGCCTTGGTGGCGCTGTCCCATCGTCATGCCAGACGAGCGCAGCTTGAAAAGGTGCTGCACCATGTTGCCAGCAAACCCCGCATCGTCGCCGAGGCGTCGACCTCTTTTGCCGCAGTGGATCTTGCCAAGGCGGGACTGGGCGTAACGGTCGTAAACCCGTTCCCAATTGTGCAATACAGGTCCGACGATCTGGTGTTCCGCCTGTTCGAAAGCCAGATCGAGTACCGAAGTTATTTTGTCTCGCCCGATCACCGGCCTGCGCCCAGTGTGGCCCGTGCATTTATGCGCCATCTTCGGTTGCACACCGCCAAGGATAGGTTTTCAGAAAAGGCCTGACCGGTTAGGGAAAGGTGCAATTTCATGGTGAAGTGGTTGCCGCCGTGCCAAACTGGCACTCTGAAGGATCAAGAACAGCGCCCAAATAGGTTGGTTTTTTTCGAAACTGGTCATTGTTAGCGCTATCATTGCGCAAATCGCTGTGCTATTGGGCAAAAAAAGGATCTTTCGATCCGCTGTGCCGCAGGGCCGACTTGGGCCGTGCCAATCGTTTACCGGCCAATGGCCACCCGCAAAGGACCACGCCCCATGGTATCGCGCGTCATCCCTGTAGACCCTTTTGATCTGGTTATTTTTGGCGTCACCGGCGATCTGGCCCGCCGCAAAATTCTGCCCGGTTTGTTTCACCGCTTTCTGGTTGGCCAAATGCCGCAGGAGGCCCAGATCATTGGCGCTGCGCGATCAAAAATGACGAAAGAACAATTCCGCACTTCGGTGCGGGAAACCTTGCTCGAATTTGCCAAGGAGGCACCCGATAACGCAGAGACGCTGGATCAATTCCTTGAACGGCTCAGCTATGTCGCGGTCGATGCAACAGGGGCAGGGGGCTGGCCCGAACTGGCCCAGATGCTGCGCCCCGGATTGGTGCGGGCGTTTTACCTGTCGGTGTCACCGAACCTGTTTGGCACCATCGCGGCCAAGCTCAACGAGCATGACATCGCCACGGCCGAAAGCCGGATCGTGGTCGAAAAGCCCTTTGGTCATGATCTGGCCTCTGCACAGGCGCTGAACGCTGATCTGCGCCGCAGCTTTGCCGAGCATCAGATCTACCGGATTGATCATTATCTAGGCAAAGAAACCGTGCAAAACCTGATGGCGCTTCGCTTTGCCAATTCCCTGTGGGAGCCGCTCTGGAACGCGACCCATGTGGATCACGTGCAAATCACCGTGGCCGAAAGCCTGGGCGTCGAGGGGCGCGGCGAATATTACGACAAGTCCGGCGCGATGCGGGACATGGTGCAAAACCATCTGATGCAGCTTTTGTGCCTGACCGCGATGGAGCCGCCTTCGCGCTTTGTGCCCAATTCGGTCCGCGATGAAAAGGTCAAGGTGATCGAAGCGCTGGAGCCTGTGGCGCAGGCCGACATCGTGCGTGGCCAATATCGCGGTCGTGACGGCGAGGGCAGCTATCGCGATCATGCAGGTGATGACGCCAGCACCACCGAAAGCTTTGTCGCGATGAAGGTCAACATCGGCAACTGGCGCTGGGCGGGCACGCCGTTTTACCTGCGCACGGGCAAGAAACTGCGGGCGCGCACCTCCGAGATCGTCGTCGTATTCCGGGACCCGCCCCATATGATCTTCCCCAAGTTTGACAATCAGCGCGGCAATGCCCTGATCATCCGTTTGCAACCGGATGAAGGCATTACTCTGCGCACCACCATCAAAGAACCGGGGCCGGGCGGCATGCGGCTGGCCGAGGTCACACTTGATATGACCTTTGCCGAGGCTCTGGGCGAACATGCAGCACCGCAGGACGCTTACGAGCGGCTGATCATGGATGTGATCCGGGGCGATCAGACTTTGTTCATGCGCGGCGACGAGGTTGAGGCGGCTTGGGGCTGGGCCGACCCGATCCTGGATGAATGGAGCCGCAGCCGCACCACGCCCGAACCCTATGATCCCGGCAGTTCCGGCCCGGAAGACGCGCTGATGCTGCTGCACCGCGATGGCCGCCGCTGGCGCGAAATTGGCTGAAAGGACAGACCATGACACTGCATCCAACCGTTAAATCCGTTACGGATCGCATTATTGAGCGCAGCGCGCCAACCCGTGCCGACTATCTGGAGCGGATGCGCATCGCGCAGGGCAAAGGTCCGGCCCGCGCCCATCTGTCTTGCAGCGGTCAGGCCCATGCCTATGCGGCGTCGGGCGAGGACAAAGATGCCCTGGCGCAGACCAGCGCGGGCAATCTGGGCATCGTCACCACCTACAACGACATGCTCTCGGCGCATCAACCCTTTGAAACCTATCCCGAACAGATCAAAGCGGCGGTGCGGTCCATCGGCGGCACCGCGCAGGTGGCGGGCGGTGTGCCCGCGATGTGCGATGGCGTAACCCAGGGCGAAGCGGGGATGGAGCTGAGCCTGTTTTCGCGCGATGTGATTGCCCTCGCGGCCTCTGTCGCGCTCAGCCACAACACCTTTGACGCCGCTGTATTTCTTGGCGTCTGTGACAAGATCGTGCCGGGCCTTGTGATTGCGGCGCAGGCCTTTGGCCATTTGCCAGCCGTGTTCCTGCCCGCAGGTCCGATGCAAAGCGGTCTGGCCAATGACGAGAAAGCCAAGGTGCGACAGAGGTTTGCCGCGGGCGAAGTGGGCCGCGATGCCCTGATGGCCGCCGAGATGGCCGCTTACCACGGCCCCGGCACCTGTACCTTTTACGGCACTGCCAACACCAACCAGATGTTGATGGAATTCATGGGGCTGCACCTGCCCGGCGCCAGCTTTGTCACGCCAAACACCCCGCTGCGCGAGGCGCTGACCGTGCATGGGGCGAAACAGGCGCTGTTGCTGTCGGCCTTGGGGGAAAATTACACCCCGGTCTGCGATATTCTGGATGAACGCGCCTTTGTGAACGGGATTGTCGGGCTGAACGCCACGGGCGGCTCCACCAACTTGTTGATCCACCTTGTTGCCATGGCCAAGGCGGGCGGGATCATATTGGATTGGCAGGATTTTTCGGAGCTCAGCGACATCACACCTCTGATGGCGCGGGTCTATCCCAACGGTCTGGCGGATGTGAACCATTTCCATGCGGCGGGCGGTCTGGGCTATATGGTTGGCGAGTTGCTGAGGGCGGGCCTGCTGCATCCGGACACAAAGACCGTCGCAGGGACCGGACTGGCCCACTACACCCGCGATCCCAAGCTGCTGGATGGTGAATTGTCATGGCAGGACGGGCCGGAAACATCGCTCAACCCCGGTATTCTGCGCCCAGTGGCCGAAGCCTTTGCCCCGACGGGCGGTTTGCGGCGTTTGACCGGCAACCTTGGCACTGCTGTGATGAAGGTTTCTGCCGTCGCGCCAGAGCATCAGATCGTCGAAGCGCCCGTGCGGGTCTTTGCCGATCAGGACAGCGTCAAAGCTGCGTTCAAAGCAGGCGAATTGACAGGCGATGTAATTGTCGTGGTGCGGTTTCAGGGGCCGAAAGCCAACGGCATGCCTGAATTGCACAGCCTCACGCCGCTGTTGTCGATCTTGCAGGGGCGCGGGCAAAAGGTCGCGCTGGTCACCGATGGGCGCATGTCGGGGGCATCGGGCAAAGTGCCCGCCGCGATCCATGTCTGCCCCGAAGCCTTGGACGGCGGGCCGATCGCCAAATTACAGGATGGCGATGTGCTGCGCGTGGATGCGGTGGCAGGCACATTGCAGATCCTCACGGAGGGGGTGGCGGAGCGCCCTGCCGCCGCCGCCGATCTGTCGGGAAATCAGGCCGGAACGGGCCGTGAACTTTTTGCCATGTTCCGCAACACCGTGGGCGGTGCGGACAGTGGCGCAACAATTTTTGGAGGTTGATCCATGACCCTAAGCGCAAAAGCCGCAAGCCGCCAAACCCGAGCGATCTGCGCATTGGCCCCGATTGTGCCAGTTTTGGTGATCGACGATCCGGCCACCGCGCGCCCCTTGGCAGAGGCGCTGATCGCGGGCGGTTTGCCCGCCCTTGAGGTGACTTTGCGCACCCCCGCAGCGCTTGAGGCCATTGCGATCATGGCGCAGGTGCCGGGCGGACATGTCGGGGCAGGGACATTGATCACCCCCGAAGATGTTCGCGCCGCCAAGGCGGCTGGCGCGACCTTTGGCGTATCTCCGGGCGCGACGGAGGCATTGTTGGCGGCCTGCGCAGAAGAGGACATGCCGCTGCTGCCCGGCGCGGCGACAGCAAGCGAAGCGATGGCGCTACTGGCGCGGGGCTATGACATGCTCAAGTTCTTTCCCGCCGAAGCGTCTGGCGGCGCACCCGCGCTCAAGGCCATTGGCGCCCCTCTGCCACAGGTCAGCTTTTGCCCCACCGGCGGCGTCAGCCCTGCCAATGCGGAAAGTTACCTGTCACTGTCCAATGTGATCTGCGCAGGCGGCAGTTGGGTCGCCCCCAAGGATCTGGTCGCTGCGCAGGATTGGGATGGCATCACCGAGTTGGCCCGCGCCGCATCGCAACTGGGGCGCTAACCCGCATCCCATATGTGCGGATTATTGCCGCTTTTGCCCCGAATGACCGACAATCACGGAAAATTGCCAGATTTAGTGGTCTGAATGGCCCTCTGCCGCAAGAGACAGTTTGCGGCCACGGGAGAAATCACGCTAAATCGCCCTAAGTGCTTCGTCAGAGGTTTGACCGCGGACAACCGCGGCGGTGGTGTAGCGAAGGGCAATTGAGTGCGTGTGATGTCTATGGGTTTTCAGGCCGGGCGGTTGGCTGTGCTGAGCGCAGCCGTGTCTATTGGTATGGCTTTTGCGGCTGAGGCAGCGGATGTCCGCATCACTGGCGTGCCTGAAGGCAGCGATCTTTATCAAACACTTCTGGGCGGCTCGCTGTTGGTTGAGCAAGGGCAATCCGACACACAGCCCACCACGCAGGAAACCGTCGCGGCAGCGCAGGCCGATTATGGTCGTCTTCTGGCGGTGCTTTATGACAACGGGTATTTTGGCCCCGTAATCAAGATCACGCTGGATGGCACGGATGCGGCCAATATCCCTCCCGTCAGACCGCCGCGCCGCATCGACCGCGCGGTGATCTCGGTCACGCCTGGCCCCCTGTTCCGCTTTGGCGGTGTGGAAATCGCGCCGCTGGCCCCCGGCACAGAGCTTCCCGAAAGGTTTGCGAAGGGGCAAGTGGCAGGTCTGGGGGTTTTGAAAGAGACCGTGTCGGATGGCATCGACGGATGGCGGGCGCAGGGCCATGCCAAGGCCGCGCTGGCGGATCAACAACTGACGGCACGGCATCCTGACAAGACCATCAACGCCAGACTGCGCCTCGCCCCCGGACCCAAGCTGCGCTTCGGTCCGTTGCAGGTGAAGGGCAACAAGGATGTGCGCACCAAACGCATTCGCCAGATCGCCGATCTGCCAGTGGGCAAGGTGTTTTCGCCGGATGATCTGAAATTATCCCAGCGCCGTCTGCGCCGCACGGGTGCGTTCAGTTCTGCCGCCTTGATCGAGGCCGACATGATCGGGCCAGGCGATACATTGCCCATCACCGCCCAAATCACCGAAGCGCCCAAGCGTCGGTTCGGTTTTGGTGCAGAGCTGTCCTCGCTGGAAGGTCTGACGCTGAGCGGATTCTGGCTGCATCGCAACCTGCTGGGCGGGGCGGAAAGCCTGCGGCTGGAGGGTGAGGTCAAGGGCATCGGCGGCAATTCAGGCGGCGAGGATTACCGTTTGTCCGCGCGTTTTGATCGCCCGGCGACCTTTAACGCGGATACGGATTTCTATGCGCTGGCCAGCCTTGCGCAGTTGGACGAGGTCAATTTCTTCTCGCGCCAATTGGATCTGGAGGCAGGGATCAAACGCTATGCCAATGAACAGCGTACCTATACGCTGGGCCTTGGTTTGCGCCGGGCCGAGACCCGCGATGCCTTTGGTACGAACCGGTATACGTTGCTGACCCTGCCATTGTCGGCGGAGTTTGACTATCGCGATGACCGGCTGGACGCCAAATCAGGCTATTACCTCAAGGCTGCCGTGACCCCCTTTGTCGCGCTCAGCGGGTCTGACAACGGTTTGCGCACCTATGTGGACGCCCGTGCCTATCGCACTTTTGGCAGCGCCCGTCCGGTCACTTTGGCGTTTCGCGGACAGTTCGGATCGGTCTATGGCCCGGATCTGAGCACGGCGCCGGCGGATTACCTGTTTTATTCCGGCGGGGGCGGGACAGTGCGCGGACAACCCTATCAGGCACTTGGCGTTGATCTGGGCGGCGGCAACGTGGTTGGCGGGCGCAGCTTTGTCGGCCTGTCGGCAGAGGCGCGGATGTCCCTCACAGACCGTATCGGTTTGGTCGGCTTTGCCGATGCCGGCTATATCGGCGCGGAAGAATTTATTGACGGCTCGGGCGAATGGCATTCCGGCGCCGGGCTTGGCCTGCGCTATGCCACAGGCATCGGGCCGATCCGCTTTGACGTGGCGGTGCCGACCTCCGGCCCCGACACGGGCGAGAATGTGCAAGTTTATATCGGTATCGGGCAGTCGTTTTGATGGGTTGTTTTCGTTTCCTCCTCGTTATTGTGTTCTGGGCTTTGGGGCTGACAGCGGCCTTGGCCCAAGAGGATGACAAAGGCTTCTTGACCCGCAGCATCCAAGACGCCCTCAGCGGGGCGGGGCGCGATGTCAGTATTGATGGGTTCAAAGGCGCGCTGAGCTCCTCTGCGTCCTTTGACCGGATGACCATCGCCGACAGGGATGGCGTCTGGCTGACCCTTGATGGGGTTGAACTGGTCTGGAACCGGTCGGCCTTGCTGCGCGGACGTCTTGAGGTGGAAAAGCTTACCGCCCAAACACTGGACATTCCGCGCCTGCCTTTGCCCGATGAAAACGCATTGCCGCAGGCAGAGGCCACCCCGTTCAGCCTGCCGGAATTGCCGGTCTCGGTGGAATTGGCCGAATTCGCTGTGCGGCAGATCAATCTGGGCGCGCCATTGCTGGGCGAGGCGGCGCAGCTTTCGGTGCGGGCGTCGGCGCGGCTGACTGATACGGTGGCGGATGTGGATGTGACCGCAGATCGCACAGACGCCAAACGCGGCAGCTTTGCGATCCGGGCCAGTTTTTCCCGCAGTGACAACATATTGGATCTGCTGGTCAAACTCAGCGAAGGCGAGAATGGCATCGCAGCCAGGCTCTTGAACCTGCCGGGGCAACCTTCGGTGGATCTGCAAGTGGCAGGCAAAGGCCCGCTGGATGATTTTGCCACTGACGTTGTGGTTGCGACAGAAGGGCAGGAACGGCTGTCTGGCGAGATCACCATTGGCGCGCAGGCCCCGCGCCGCGCCAGCGACACGCCGGACCGGCGCATTCAGGCGGACATCGGAGGCGACATCACCGCCTTGCTCGCCCCGCGATATCGCGCCTTTTTTGGCGATGACGTGCGCCTGACTCTTGATGCGGTGCAGGAGGCCAACGGCGCATTGGCAGTGGATGCCTTCGCCCTCAAGGCGCAATCGGCGCAGGTACAGGGCAAGTTGGCGCTGAATGCGGAAAGCTGGCCTGTGCTCATCGACATCGACGGCCAGATCGCCAGCCCTGACGGCACGCCTGTGGTTTTGCCCGCAGGTGGCGCGGGTTTGAGCGTGGAAAAGACGGACCTGAAAATCGTCTATGACGCATCCAGGGGCGAAGCTGTCAAAGCGGTGTTTGATACGGCAGGCTTGGTCGCCGGCGGCACTGCGGTACGGCAAAGCCGGGTCGCGCTGGACGGGACATTGCAATCGGCGCAGGGCAATCTGCGGGCCTTTGACGGTGATGTGACGCTTGAGGCGACGGGCATCGCGCTTTCTGATCCGGCTCTGTCTGAGGCGCTGGGTGAGCGGATTACGGGCGCGGCGGCGGTCTCTTATAGCGAGGGCCAGCCCACCAGAATCGACGGTCTGACGCTGACCGGAACGGACTACGGGCTGTCAGGCATGGCTGTGGTTCAGGGGCTTGCCGAGGGCTTTGCCACCCAGTTGGATCTGCTGCTCAAGGCCGATGACCTGAGCCGGTTCTCGGCTCTGGCGGGGCAGGAACTGGACGGGCGCAGCGATTTGGCCGTGGCCGGTGAGGTGACGCCGCTGAGCGGGGAATTCGATGTGCAAATCAAGGGCACGACCCAGGATCTCGCCCTCGGAGTGCCGCAGGCGGATGCCCTGCTGCGCGGGCGCACGGTTCTGGATGTTTTGGCCAAACGCACTCCCGATGGTACCTTCCTGCGCGATCTTTCCTTGCGGAACGCGGCGCTGAACCTCAGCGGTGATGCCGAATTGCGCAGCGAAGGCAGCCGCGCTGAGCTGAACGCAACGCTCAAGAATATCGGGACGGTCCTGCCGCAATACAGCGGACCGGTGCAGGCGGCAGTGGTCGCTACCCAAGACGCAAGCGGCTGGCGCATCGAGGCGCAGACCGACGGGCCTTACCGCGCTGTGGCCACAGTGAACGGCGCGGTGACGCCTGCGGTGGATATCCGCTTCGATCTGGATGTGCCGGAGGTGCGCCCGCTGGCCGAACAGCTTAGGGGACCACTCAAGGCAACCGGCACGGTCAAACAAACCGACAAAGGCTTTTTCATCGACACGGCGGCCAGCGGCCCCTTTGGCGCTAAGGCGTTGGTCGAAGGGCTTGCCACAGGGCCGGACATGTCACTGACCTTTGATGTCTCGCTGCCCGATGTACGCCCGCTCGCCCCCGGTGTTTCCGGTCCCCTGGCGGCCAAAGGGGTCTTGCGGCAAACCCCGGAGGGGATCGCCGTGGATACGAATGCCACCGGACCTTATGCCACCCGCGCCTCTGTTCAGGGTGTGGTAACAGGCCCGAATGCGGCAGTGAACTTTACGCTGGCGATGCCAAACATCGGGGCTGTGGTGGACAAGGTGAACGGACCGCTCAACCTCACAGGCAACGCCCGCAAAGAAGGGAACGGCTGGCGTGTCGATACCGATGCAAATGGTCCGTCCGGCACGCAGGCCACATTTGCGGGGCTGATCAACACAGACGGCACGATCAACGCAACGCTGCGCGGGGATGCGCCCCTTGGCCTGAGCCGCCCGTTTCTGGCGCCGCGCAATTTGCAGGGGCAGGCCCGCTTTGATCTGGCAATCAACGGCCCGGCCGCGCTGTCCTCGCTCAGCGGGACGGTGGTCACGAACAATGCCTCCTTTACCGCGCCCAATCTGCGAGTCGCGTTGAACAATATCGCGGCAAAGGTCCAACTGGGCGGCAACCGCGCGGTGATTGATGTGCAGGGGCAAGCGGTCAATGGCGGCTCTCTGCAGGCAGAAGGGGCTGTGACCCTGACGCCCGCCTTGCCTGCCGATCTGAGCATTGTACTGCGCGATCTGGTGCTGATTGATCCCCAGCTTTACCAAACCTCGCTGCGCGGGGCGCTGCGCCTTGCCGGACCATTGACGGGCGGTGCAAGGATCAGCGGGCAGATCGACGTGGGCGAAACCAATGTGAGCGTGCCCTCGACCGGCATGACAAGCATTGGTGACATTCCGCAGATCACCCACATCGGCGCAACCCGGCCGGTTCTGTCCACCCGCAGAAAGGCCGGTTTGAACGGTGCAGGCGCGGGCACAGATCCAGCGGCGCGCGGTGGCGGGCCGGGGTTTGCTCTGGACATTCAGGTGAACGCACCGCGCCGCATCTTTGTGCGCGGTCGCGGACTGGACGCCGAACTCGGCGGCAGTCTCAAGGTGACAGGCAGCACCAACCGGGTGATCTCTACCGGTGCGTTTGATCTGGTCCGGGGACGGCTCGATATTCTGGGCAAGAGGTTCAATCTGGTCGAGGGATCGATCTCTTTCCTTGGGGATCTGATCCCTTTCATCCGCTTTGTCTCCTCGACCGATACCAAGATGGGTGAGGCACGGGTGATCGTGGAGGGCCCCGCCGATGATCCCAGGGTGTCGTTCGAATCCACACCTGATGCTCCGCAAGACGAAGTGCTTGCGCAGCTTTTGTTTGACCGCAACCTATCGGACATCTCCGCCTTCCAGGCGCTGCAATTGGCGGGGGCCGTGGCCACCTTGGCTGGCCGTGGCGGCGGCGGGGTGATCTCAAACCTGCGGGACGGTTTCGGTCTGGATGATTTTGATGTCACCACAAACAGCAATGGCGCCACCGCCGTGCGGGCGGGCAAATATATATCCGAGAACATCTATACCGATATAACCGCCGCCTCAGACGGCACTGGTGAGGTGTCCCTGAACCTTGATCTTACGCCAAATCTCAAGGCCAAGGGCACGCTTGGCTCAGACGGGAACAGTGGTCTGGGGATCTTCTTTGAGAAAGACTATTGAGGGTTAGCTGTTGGGCTGAAAACGCCCGAACCGGCCCTGATCAAACATCAACCCGGCGCCTTTGCCGCGTCGTTCTGTGACTTCGGTCACTTTGCCCAGAACGATCGAATGATCGCCAGCCGGATGCACCGCAAAAGTCTCGCACTGGAACGCGGCCAGACAGCCCGCCAGATGCGGTGTGCCCTGATCACCAGCGGTCCAGTCAAAGCGGTCAAACCCATCGCCGTTACGGGCAAAATGGTCTGCAAGGGGCTGCTGGTTGTCGCCCAATACGTGAATGCAGAAATGCGAGGCCTGCACGAAAGCGTCATGACGCTGCGAGCGTAAAGCAGGGGACCAAAGCACCAAAGGCGGGTCCAAAGAGATCGACGAGAAACTGTTGGCCGTCATGCCAATGGGCCCCATCGGGGTATCCACAGTGACCACGGTCACACCGGTACCAAATCGACCAAAGGCATGGCGCAGGGCCGCGCCATCGTCAGACTGCGGGGCAAAAGTGATCACATCGTCATCCATCGCGCCAAGCGGTGCCACGGCTGCCTGTAATTGTCCATAACGCGCCATGTGTGGTTGCGCCTTTTCTGTTCTGGATCGGTTTCTCAGACCTTCTATCTAGGGCGCGAATGCGCATTGCGCAGGGTCAAAATGCGGCATTTCCAAGAATTCTTCGCCCAGGTGAGTTTGAATTTGGTGTTTTGCGGCGCTGTGGGCGGCAAAATTCGAAAATTAACCTCTTCTCAAGAATTGCACTTTAGCGATCGTTCCACCCGCAAACCAGCACACTAACAGACATTCCGGAGCAGGTGTGAAAGACAACAATTATCTCAAAGCGGAATTGACCGATCTGATCCAATCGGACGAAAGCACCTGGAATTTTATTCAGCAAGGTTCGCTTGACGGAATCTGGTATTGGGATCTCGAAGATCCGGCAAACGAATGGATGAGCCCCGAGTTATGGGAACTGTTCGGCATTGACCCAGCAACCAAAACCCATTGCCCGGATGAATGGCAGGACATCATCTTTCCCGAAGATCTGGCCTTGGCGCTCAAGAATTTTGAGGCCCATTGTGCAGATCCCGAATGCCCATACGATCAGGTGGTGCGATACCGCCATGCGGATGGATCGGTGGTTTGGGTGCGCTGCCGCGGCCTTGCGATCCGTGATGAGACAGGCAAACCCATTCGAATGCTGGGCGCACATACAGATTTGACCGCTGTCAAGAAGTCGGAAGAAAACGCCCGCAATGGCTGGCGGGCGGCAGAACTGGCCAATTCTGAGCTGAAATCCTTTGCCTATTCCGTGTCGCACGACATGAAAGCCCCCGCAAATACGCTCAAGCTGCTTTTGGACGAGTTGGAGCATCTTGGCCTTGGCTCAGAGCGGTCCGAGGCACAATCCATTCTGGATATGGCCCAAAAAACTGTCACGAGGATGCAGACCCAAATCGATGATATTCTTGATTACACCAGTGTCATCGGCTTTGAGCCCAAGCTTGAACCGCTTGATCTGTCAAAGGTCGCAGCCGATGCCGTGGCCGCGTTGCAGGCCGATATTCGCGGCGCAAACGGTGAGGTGCAAATCGGCCCGCTGCCTTGGGTTGATGGGGCCGCCACCCAGATGAACATCTTGTTTCAAAACTTGATCAACAACGCGATCAAGTTTCACCGCGATGGTGTCGCGCCGGTGGTGCGTTTGGATGCAGAAACAGATCCGGCGAATGGCAAGGTTACTATTCGGTTCACCGACAATGGCATTGGCATACCTGAGGCGGATCAATCGCGCATCTTCGCCCTGTTTCAGCGGTTGCACACCCGCGAAAATTTTGCCGGAACCGGCATTGGTTTACCGCTGTGCCTGCGCATTGCGATGATCCACCAAGGCACGCTTGAAGTGGCATCCAATCCCGGCGAGGGCAGTTGTTTTTCACTGATCCTGCCCGCAAAATCTGGCGGAGAGATATCATGACAGACCAGGCCTCCATCGGTTGTGCAATGATTGTTGACGACGAACCCTTTGACCAAATGATGTATGAACGCATCCTGAAACGGTCCGGGCTGGTCGATCAGGTGATCGGTTTTCCATATGCGGCAGAGGCGCTGGAATACCTTGCGCGGGAGGACAGGCCCAAGGTCGATGTCATTTTTCTGGATATCAATATGCCGCGGATGAACGGCTTTGAGTTTCTGGAGGCGGCGAGCCGTGATCTTGGCCCCCGGTTTGTGAAAGTCTGCGTTGTCATGCTGACCACATCCATCGCGCCCGAAGACCGTGCGCGCGCTGCAAGCTTTGAGGCGGTGCGCGATTTTCTTTCCAAACCTCTCAGCCATGAAGACGTGGTGCATGTCGCCAATCTGCTGGCGGAGGTTGAATAGGGTCCGGCTCTGGTGATCTTGGGGCAGGGGGCCAGGGCCCCCCGCCATAAAATCAGCGGTTCATCCGGTTCTCGATCAGGTCATCCACCACCGACGGGTCGGCCAGAGTCGACGTGTCTCCCAAAGCGCCATAATCATTCTCGGCAATCTTACGCAGGATCCGCCGCATGATTTTGCCCGATCTTGTTTTCGGCAGGCCCGGCGCCCATTGGATCAGATCGGGGGAGGCAATCGGCCCGATTTCCGTGCGGACCCAATTGCGCAACTCAAGGCGCAGCTCCTCGCTTGGCTCTTCGCCGCCCATCAAGGTCACATAGCAATAAATGCCCTGGCCCTTGATCTCATGCGGATAGCCGACCACCGCCGCCTCGGCCACCTTGGCATGCGCCACAAGCGCACTTTCCACTTCGGCGGTGCCCATCCTGTGCCCTGAGACGTTGATCACATCATCGACACGGCCGGTGATCCAATAATCTCCATCTGCATCGCGTTTGCAGCCATCGCCGGTGAAGTAATAGCCGGGGTAATCGGCGAAGTAGGTTTTTTCGAACCGTTCATGATCGCCCCAAACGGTGCGCATTTGACCCGGCCAGCTGTTGGCGATGCACAACACGCCCTCAACAGGATTCTCCGTTAACACCTCGGCGGTGGTGGGCTCCAACACCACGGGTTTGATCCCAAAAAACGGCTTCATCGCCGCGCCGGGTTTCATGTCGTGGGCGCCGGGCAGCGGTGTCATCAAATGCCCGCCGGTTTCGGTCTGCCACCATGTGTCGACAATCGGACAGCGCCCGCCGCCCACCACATCGTTGTACCAATTCCATGCCTCGGGGTTGATCGGCTCTCCCACGGTGCCCAGCACCTTGATGCTGCTCAAATCGCATTTGGAAACAAAATCATTGCCTTGACCCATCAGCGCCCGAATGGCGGTCGGCGCGGTGTAGAACTGATTGACCTTGTGCTTTTCGCAAACCTGCCAGAACCGGCTGGCATCGGGATAGGTTGGCACCCCTTCAAACATCAGCGTGGTCGCGCCATTGGCCAACGGCCCATAGACGATATAGCTGTGCCCCGTGACCCAACCAACGTCCGCGGTGCACCAGTAAATATCGCCCTCCTGGTAATCAAAGGTGATCTCATGGGTCATCGCCGCATAGACCAGATAGCCGCCCGTGCTGTGCACCACGCCTTTGGGCTGTCCGGTAGAGCCGGAGGTATAGAGGATAAACAGCGGATCTTCGGCGTTCATCTCTTCGGGCTCACAGGTGTCGGCGGCATCTGCTGCCAAGGCGTTGTAATCAAAATCGCGCCCGTCCACCCATGTGGTCTGGCCGCCGGTGCGCTTGACCACCAGAAGTTTCACGCTGTCCGGACAATGCAGCAGCGCCTGATCGGCATTGGTCTTGAGCGGGGTGGCCCGTCCGCCGCGCGGAGCATAATCGGCGGTGATGACCACCTTTGCCTCTGATCCATTGACCCGCGCCGCCAGTGCATCGGGGGAAAATCCAGCAAAAACAATAGAATGAATTGCACCGATCCGCGCACATGCCAGCATGGCATAGGCCGCCTCGGGGATCATCGGCATGTAGATAATTACCCGGTCGCCTTTTCCAACGCCCATATCGCGCAGGATATTTGCCATCTTGCAGGTCTGGCTGTGCAGCTCGCGATAGCTGATGTGTTTGGCGTCTTCGTCGGGGCTGTCCGGCTCCCAGATGATGGCGGTTTGGTCGCCGCGGGTTTCCAGATGCCGGTCTATGCAATTGGCCGAAACATTCAGCGATCCATCGGCGTACCAGTTGATATGGACATTGCCCAAGGTGAAATCGACATCCTGCACCTGAGTGAAAGGTTTGATCCAATCCACACGGGCCGCTTGTTCGCGCCAAAACCCATCGGGATCATCCATGGATGCCTGATACATCTGGGCATACCGCTCTGCATTCACATGGGCATTTGCGGCCATCTCGGCGGATGGCGGATAGGTCTTGGCGGCGTCGTCGGACATGATGGTCCCCTCCCTTGGCAATCTGTCGTCTGTGATGCGTGCGGGCCAATGGCCCTTTGCATCCCTCCTGAGCGGATCATAGCGGGCTGAGAAAGGAAGGGAACACGCAACTGTGACGCCGAGCAGCCTTGGCGCATCATTTTACAGACAATCGGGCAGATCCTGATTGGCTGCGCGACGCTTGGCTTGTCGGGCAAATGCAAGGTGCGGCGTGGGGCGCCCAAATCTTGTTCAGCGATCGGGCTTGGCAGTCGGGTCTTGGCGGGCTAGCCTTGACCCCAAGCGCACGAAAGTGTTGCGCGTATTAATGGGAGAGACATCAATGACCAAATATTTGAGCGGTGCAGCTGCCTGCGCCCTGAGCCTTGCCTTTGTCACCGAAGCGGCCGCGACCGAATGGAACGTGTCGGTCTGGGGCAAACGTCGCGCCTTTACAGAACATGTTGAAAAACTTGCTGAACTGGTTTCGGAAAAAACCGGCGGCGAGTTCACCATGAACGTCAGCTATGGCGGGCTGAGCAAGAACCGCGAGAACCTTGACGGGATTTCCATCGGCGCGTTCGAGATGGCGCAGTTCTGTGCCGGCTATCACCGCGACAAGAACCGGGTTGTGACCGTGCTGGAACTGCCGTTCCTCGGCGTTGAAAATCTGGAGCAGGAAGTGGCGGTCTCCAAGGCGGTTTACGCGCATCCCGCGGCCACCGATGAGATGGCGCAATGGAATGCCAAGCTGCTGATGACCTCGCCAATGCCGCAATACAATCTGGTGGGCACAGGCGATCCGCGCACCACACTGGCCGACTTCGAGGGCATGCGTGTGCGTGCCACCGGCGGGTTGGGCAAAGCGTTTGAAGCAGTGGGCGGTGTGCCGACATCCGTGACCGCGACCGAAGCCTATCAAGCGATGGAATCCGGGGTGGTGGACACCGTTGCCTTCGCACAGCACGCTCACCTCAGCTTTGGCACCATCAACCAGGCCGATTGGTGGACCGCGAACCTGAACCCCGGCACCGTGAACTGCCCTGTGGTGGTGAACATCGACGCCTACGAATCCCTGTCTGACAAAGAGCGCGAGGCGCTGGACAGCTCGGTTGACGAGGCGCTGGATCACTATCTGGCCAACTACGCCGCATTGCTTGAAAAATGGGACAGCGTGCTGGCCGAAAAAGGCGTGCAAAAAGTTGAGATCGCCCCTGAGGTGATCGCAGAGTTCCGCGCCAAGGCGGCCGATCCGATCCGCGATGCTTGGATCAAAGACATGGAAGCGCAAGGCCTGCCGGGTCAGGAGCTTTATGACCTGGTTGTGAAAACACTGGCCGAGGCCAAAGGCAGCTAAGCCTTTCGGGGCGGGAGTATTCCCGCCCCAAAGCTACATAGGTAGGGCGGGGTCCACCCCGTCTTGCCCTCCCATAAAAGGACGACGCATATGGCTGGATCTGCCGCAGTGCTGGAAGATTCCAGTATACTCAGCAAACTTGACCGGGCCTTGCTTCCCATCGAACGGTTCTGTGCCTTGCTCAGTGGATTGGCGATCTTTTCGCTGATGTTTCTGGCGGCCTATTCCGTCACGGGCCGCAAGTTTTTTGCCTCTCCCTTGGCGGGATATGTCGACTATATCGAAGCGGCAATGCCGATCATTGCGATCATGGGCGTGTCCTATGTACAGCGCGACGGCACCCATATCCGCATGGATATGCTGGTCGGGGCGCTCAAGGGGCGGCTTTTATGGCTGTTTGAGCTGATCTCGGTGTTGTTGATGCTTTTGCTGATTGTGGCCCTGACATGGGGCGCCTGGGAACATTTCGACCGTTCCTTTGACTGCGCGCGCCCCCTGTGCAGCCGCGACAGCTCCATTGATATCGGTATCCCGATCTGGCCGAGCAAACTGGTGGTCCCGGTCGCGTTTTTTGTGCTCAGCCTGCGATTGTTGTTGCAGGCGTGGGGCTATGGACGTGCCCTCGTTCTGGGGTTGGAGAACCCCGTGGCGGTGCCGTTGAACCTGACGGTGGCAGAACAGGCCATGCATGAGGCAGAGATGCTGGAAGGGGCCGACTGATGGAACCCATTGAAATTGGCCTATGGGTCTCGGGCGGGATGCTGCTTTTGGTTGTGCTGGGCATGCGTGTGGCCTTTGCCGCCGGTATGGCGGGCTTTGTCGGGCTGGTCTGGCTGCGCTGGAACGGGTTCGATTATGATCCGGATCGGTTTGGCAAGGCATTGGAAATCAGCGTCAAAATCGCCGGATTGACACCCCATTCCAAGGTCAGCGCACAGGTGCTGTCGCTGATCCCGGTGTTTATCATGATCGGCTATCTTGCCTATTATGCAAAACTCACCACGGCCCTGTTCGAGGCCTGCAAACGCTGGTTTGCCTGGGTGCCAGGCGGGCTGGCGGTCTCAACCGTATTTGCCACCGCCGGGTTTGCCGCAGTGTCGGGCGCATCCGTGGCCACGGCGGCAGTCTTTGCCCGCATCGCCATCCCGGAAATGCTCAAGATCGGCTACAACAAACAATTCGCCGCTGGCGTTGTGGCGGCGGGCGGCACTCTGGCCTCGCTCATCCCGCCATCGGCCATTCTGGTGATCTATGCGATCATCGTGGAGCAGGACGTGGGCAAACTGCTGCTGGCCGGGTTCATCCCCGGTGCGTTCTCCGCCGTGGTCTATGCGATGCTGATCATTGGCATCGCGGTCATCTTCAAATCTGTCGGACCGCCGGTCAGCGGCTTTACCTGGCGCGAGCGCTTTGCGTCCCTGCCGCCCGCGCTGCCGATTGTGGCGGTGGTCGTGATCATCATCTTCTTTGTCTACAACCCCTTTGGCGATGCTTGGGGCACCCCCACCGAAGGCGGCGCAGTGGGCGCATTCATCATCTTCCTGATGGCGCTTTATCGGGGCATGCGCTGGGGACAGCTGAAAGAAGCGCTGCTGGAAACAGCCAAGCTGACAGTGATGATTTTCACCATCATCTGGGGCGTTCTGATCTATGTGCGGTTCTTGGGCTTTGCCGAATTGCCCGATGCCTTTGCCGATTGGATCACCTCGCTGGAAATGTCGCCACTGGTGATCTTGGTCTGTATCCTTTTGGCCTATGCGGTACTGGGCATGTTCATGGATGCGATTGGGATGCTGCTGCTGACATTGCCTGTAGTCTATCCGGCGGTGATGGCCCTGAACGGCGGTGAGGCGGTTGCGGCGGCAGACAGTGCCTTTGGCATGTCCGGTCCGATGTGCGCAATCTGGTTCGGGATACTGGTGGTCAAAATGGCAGAGTTCTGCCTGATCACACCGCCCATAGGCCTCAACTGTTTCGTGGTTGCCGGCGTGCGTGATGATCTGACGGTTCAAGATGTGTTCCGTGGCGTGATGCCGTTCTTCGTCGCCGATGCCGTGACAATCGCCTTGCTGGTGGCCTTTCCGGGGATCGTCCTGTGGCTGCCCTCGCTGGTGAGCTGATCGTCTGACGCGGAGGCTTTGGCGGGGCAATACCTCTCAGCGGCAGGGCGGCTCTATTGTTGCCCTGCCCAATTTGTTCTAATCCACGGGCTGACCCGACCCAAGCACAGAGCGCCCATGCAACATCTGTCCAACACCCTCGACTGGCACGCCCGCCTGTCCGTCGCACCGATGATGGATTGGACCGACCGTCATTGCCGGTACCTGCACCGATTGCTGAGCCGGAATACGCTGCTGTACACCGAAATGGTCACTTCGCCCGCATTGGTGCGGGGCGGGGCGCTCCATCTGTTGGACTTTGACGCCTCTGAACATCCCGTGGCCCTGCAACTGGGCGGATCGGATCCAGCTGAGCTGGCAGAGGCGGCGCGGCTGGGAGCAGAGGCTGGATATGACGAGATCAACCTCAATGTGGGTTGCCCGTCGGACCGGGTACAATCGGGGCTCTTTGGTGCGGTGCTGATGGAGAACCCTGCGCTTGTGGCCCGCTGTGTGTCGGCCATGCGGGCGGCGGTGGATGTGGATGTGACCGTGAAATGCCGGATTGGCGTGGACGATCAAGACCCCGAAGAGATCTTGCCGGAGTTTCTTGCAAGGGTCATTGCAACAGGCTGTACCCGCGTCAGTATCCATGCCCGCAAAGCCTGGCTTCAGGGTCTGTCACCCAAGGAAAACCGCGACATCCCGCCGCTGGATTATCCGCTGGTCCACCGTATGAAAGAGCTGTTTCCAAATCTGCATATTTCGGTCAACGGCGGGATCACTTCGCTTGAGGAGGCGGAGGCGTTTCTGGACGCTGGGTTGGACGGGGTGATGATCGGGCGCAGCGCCTACCACAGCCCGGCCGATATTCTGTGCCAGGCTGATCGGCGGATTTATGGCGATGGTGCCGACACAACGCCCGAAGAGGCCGTACGGGCCATGGTGCCCTATATCGAGGCGCATCTGGACAGCGGCGGGCGTTTGCATCAGATCACCCGCCACATGCTGGGCCTCTTTGCAGGGCGTCCCGGCGCACGTATCTGGCGGCGGACGCTGTCCGAAGGTGTCAGCAAACCGGGGGCCGATGTGTCACTGGTGCTCGAAGCGCTGGAGCAGATCGAGACACTGGCACAGACCCGCGAAGCGGTGTAGCAAAACCAAGACCCTGAGGGAGAGTGCAAATGCCGGAGACCGCTTTGCTGTTACAGATGGCCCTGATGTTGATGGCCATCGGCGCCTTTGCCGGGGTGTTGGCCGGATTGCTCGGCGTGGGCGGTGGCATCGTCTTGGTCCCTGCATTTTTCTATGCGTTTCAAACCCTTGGCTATGATGGCCCGCAATTGATGCAAATGTGCCTCGCGACATCTTTGGCGACGATCATCGTTACTTCCTTACGGTCCGTGCACAGCCACAACAAAAAGGGCGCGGTGGATTGGCAGATCCTGCGGAGCTGGGCACCGGGGATTGTGATCGGCGCAATCATCGGCATGCTATTGGTGGCACAGCTGAGGTCCGGCACCTTGCAGGCGATCTTTGGTGCTCTGGCCTTGATCGTGGGCCTCTACATGGGCTTTGGTCGCGCCGAATGGCGGCTGGGGCAAGCGATGCCCACGGGTGGTTTGCGGGCGTTTCTGTCCCCCAGTGTCGGGTTTCTATCGGTCCTGATGGGCATTGGTGGCGGCAGTTTTGGCGTGCCGCTGATGAGCCTGTTTAACACGCCCATCCACCGCGCTGTGGCCACCGCCGCCGGATTTGGCGTGCTGATCGCGGTGCCCTCGGTGATCGGTTTCCTGTTCGTGGATATGCAGTCGGGCAAGCCGCCGCTGACCCTTGGCGCGGTCAATCTGGTGGCCTTTGCAATCATCATTGCGATGACCCTGATCACCGCACCCTTGGGGGTGAGACTGGCCCATGCGATGGACCCAAAACCGCTCAAACGGGTGTTTGCGGTGTTTCTGGTGCTGGTGGCCATCAATATGTTGCGCAAGGCGCTGGGGTGGTAAGGGATCTGCGGAGCAAAGGCTTTGCCGTCTTTGAACCGGATGACGCGACCCGAAACTGGGCGCAGGCCGCGTGGCAAGTGGCCAAGGCGGTTGCCGCTGATCCGAAGGTGCAGGAGGTCAATCTGCGCCATGGCAAGACATGGTTTGTCGGGGTGGATGTCTTGCCCAATGCGCCGGATGGATCGGTTTCCGGCGTGCCCCTGACGGGTCCATGGCAAGATCATATTGCGCCGCCCGCAGAATGGCACCGCGCCCAGCTCTCTATTGTTTATCCCGGCTATCCCAAAAGGGATGCCGATGAAGGTGATGGCAACCACCGATACCGCGTGACCCGCTTTGCCGCGCATGTGGATGGCTTGTTGGCCATAGGGCCAGATCGCCGCCGGTATATGCAGGAACCGCACGGGTTTATTCTTGGTCTGCCCCTGAACCAAAGCGATGCTGCGCCGCTGATGGTCTGGCCCGGAAGTCATAAGATCATGGGGCAGGCATTTCGGGCAGAAATCGGCAAACGCGATCCGAAGACTGTCGATATTACAGACGCTTATCATGCGGCCCGCCGCGCGGTCTTTGGCAGTATCACCCCCACGCCGGTGCGGGCCGCGCCGGGGCAATCGATCTTGCTGCATCGGCATTTGCTGCACGGTGTCGGCCCATGGGGGTCGCAGGATATTGCACCGCCCGAAGGCCGGATGATTGCCTATTTCAGACCTGAAATTGCACCCGTAGACTGGCTTTCGTAGGATAATTCCACCCGCCAAAGTAGAATTTTTACCCACAATCACCTTGGGGTCGCCACAATGTTGCCATTTCGGAAACGATAATGGCCAGTGTCGAAACAATGCTATTGAGGCATAACGCTATGAAAATCATTCTGACAGGACCGCAGGGCAATCTGGCATATTACGCCCGGCAAACACCGCGCAGAACCAAACGTGCGTTTGGCTTTCAGGGACGGTTCAAGCATCAGCAAGCGCTTGGTTTTGCCCGGCTTCCGGCATTTGGTGCCAATGGCAATCACGCGCCTACAGGGTATGAGGGTGCCGTGACGTCAAATCTGGCTTTGGAACTGCTGTTCAACATCGCTGGCAAGCGCTGAACTACCTGAATCGACTACCGCCGCGCCATCCGCGCTGCGCGCCCGCCGCGCCGTTTGCCAAATGCACCGGCCCGCGACGGCAATTCCGCCATGACCTCGCGCCGCTCTTCGGGGCTCATGCGTGACCAACGGCCAATCTCATCAATTGATCGCAAACAACCGGTGCACAGCCGCGCCTCGGGATGCACCACGCAGATCTTGATGCAGGGGCTTTCGACCTCGTCGCGCTTCCAGATCTCGTCTGTCATTCCTGATCTCCCTGCCGCCGTATCACTGCCATCCGGTCCAGCACCCCCTGAAGAATATACCCGGCCGCGACATGGTCGATCACCTCTGCGCGACGTTTGCGTGTCGTATCTGCCTCAAGCAAGGCGCGTTCGGCGGCTACAGTGGACAGACGCTCATCCCAGAATGTGATCGGCAAGGGGGCCAGCTTGTCAAAGTTGCGGGCAAAGGCGCGTGTGGATTGGCATCGCGGCCCTTCGGAGCCATCCATATTACGCGGCAGGCCCAGCACCAGACCGCCAATGCGCCGGTCGTTGATGATCTCGGTCAGGCGCGCCGCATCCAGACCGAATTTCTTGCGCCGAACCGTTTCCAGCGGGGAGGCAACGCTGTGAAAGCTGTCACTGACCGCAACGCCGATGGTCTTTTCTCCAAGATCAAGACCGATCAGCGCCTGCATCGGGGGCAGGGCGGCAACAAAATCGGTGATGTCTTCGTAGATCATTCCGCCACCCCGGCCTGGCTGCCTGCGTTTCGGATGATGTCCAACGCGCCGGGGTTGCCGGCAAAGACCTGCATGGCGTTGTTGAAGATTGCCAGTGCCTGTTCGCTTTGTCCCAATACACCCAGCGATGTGATCAGCCGCGCCCAGTCTTCGGGCGGCCCGCCTTCGGTGGCCAATCTGTCGGACAGACCCGCCACCATGCCGCCGATCATCTCCATGCGTTCAGCGGCGGTCATTTCTCCGGCGGCTTTGATATCTTCGGCGGAGGGGCCTTTGGCCGCACCGTTGCCGATTGCGGGCAGGCTATAGCGGGTTTCACCGGCAAGCGCGGCAACCTCCATGATCTGGCCCTTGATCGGTTCTATCCATGGGGCATCAGCCGGGCCGCGCCGCAACAAGGCATTCCAGATGCGGAAAGAAATATCGGGACGGCCATTCTGCACCATCATCAGCCCGACGTAATACTGCGCACGCCCGTCTTCGGGATCGGCATCCAGTGCAGCGCTGAGCGCCTGTTCCGCCTCGGGCGACACATATCCCCCCGCCGCCATCACCATCAGTTCGGCAAAATCAGTGATCTCGCTGGCGGTCGCGTCTGTGCCCTTTATCTGCAGGACACGGCGCTGTGCCTCGGCGGCCCCGGCGAAATTGCCAATGCTAGCCTCGTTCTGGGCCAGCAATTGTTGCCCTTGCAAATCATCAGGCCGCTGCGCCACGGTTTCGCGCAGCTTTTCCATCAGCTCTACGTAACGCGGGCTGAGATCTTGCGCCGGGGGCAGGGGCGGCATCCGGTCCAGCGCCTCTTGCTGGCCGGGGCGGGTTTTGCGCATTTCTTCGGCAAAGGCGATCCGGTCGGCCAGCGCCAGATCACCATAGCCCGGTTGCCCGATGCGGAAATACAGCGCCAGACTGCCTGCAACCACCAACAGCGCCACCAATGCGATCACCACAGGTTTTGGCCCCGTGCCCGCTGCTGCGCCCGATTGCAGCGCCGTGTCGGCGGCCAGAATACGGCGTGAAATCTCTGTTTTGATGCGGCCCGCGTCCTCGGCGGGCACAACCCCGCGTGCGACGTCCCGCTCCACCTCGGCCAGTTGGTCGCGGTACACCTGCATGTCAAAGCTGGCCGCATCTGCGACGTCGCCGCCGTCATTTCGGATCAGCGCCCGGATCAACAAAAGCGAAACAACAGCCGTCATGGCCAAGGTGATGATCCAGAATGTCATGTGTCGCCCTGCTAGATTCTCTGCCTCACACACCTAATCAATGGGACCGCATGAAAAAAGGGGACAATTCGCCCTCCCGGCCCACGCAGAGTGCCGCGCGATTTCTCAATCCACATCCATGTCGCAAATCCGTCAAGGAATGCCGTGGTGAGTATCCTTTTTTCTGGGTATATCTTCAGAACAGAAACAGCCGTCCTAGACGGCATCGAATCTTATTCCGTGGCCCAATCTAGGGGTGCCGGTTCCCTGTCGGAGAAGACCGCAATGAAAAAATACTCCGTTTTTGCCGTGGCCCGCGAGGCAATGCGCCATCACACTGGTTGGAACCGCGCATGGCGCGATGCGCAACCCAAGAAACGTTACGATGTGATCATAATCGGTGCGGGCGGGCATGGTCTTGCAACCGCCTATTACTTGGGCAAGAACTTTGGCATCACCAATGTCGCAATCCTGGAAAAAGGCTGGCTGGGTGGTGGCAATACCGGCCGTAACACCACGATCATCCGGTCAAACTACCTGCAAGATCCCTCGGCAGCGATCTACGAAAAGGCCCGGTCCCTTTACGAGACCATGAGCCAGGATCTGAACTACAACGTGATGTTCTCACCGCGCGGCGTGATCATGCTGGCGCAAACCGAACATGAGGTGCGCGGCTACAAGCGGACCGCCCATGCCAATATGCTGCAAGGGGTGACCACCGAATTCATCGGCCCTGAAAAGGTCAAGGAACTGGTGCCGATCATCAATCTGGATGGCCCGCGCTATCCGGTTCTGGGCGGCCTGTGGCAGGCACGCGGCGGCACAGCGCGGCACGATGCGGTGGCCTGGGGTTATGCACGGGCCTGTTCCGACATGGGCATGGACGTGATCCAGAAATGCGAAGTCACCGGCATCCGGCAGGAGAACGGCAAGGTTGTGGGGGTCAGCACCAACCGCGGCGATATCGACTGTGACAAGCTGGGCATGGTGGTTGCAGGGCATTCGGGCCATCTGGCCGATATGGCCGGTTTCCGTCTGCCAATCGAATCTGTTGCGCTTCAGGCGCTGGTGTCAGAGCCGATCAAACCCTGCATGGACGTGGTTGTGATGGCCAATACCGTGCACGGGTATATGTCGCAATCTGACAAGGGCGAAATGGTCATCGGTGGCGGTACCGACGGCTATAACAATTACACCCAGCGCGGCAGTTTCCACCACATCGAAGAAACCGTGCGGGCCTTGGTCGAGACCTTTCCGATGGTGTCGCGCCTCAAGATGCTGCGCCAATGGGGCGGCATCGTGGATGTAACCGGTGACCGCTCGCCGATCCTCAGCAAAACGCCCGTCGAGGGCATTTTCATCAACAGCGGCTGGGGCACCGGCGGGTTCAAGGCGATCCCCGGATCTGGCTGGGGTTTTGCCGAATTGATGGCCAAGGGCCATTCGCCGCTGACCGACGCCTTTGGTCTGAACCGCTTCCAAGAAGGCCGGTTCATTGATGAAAGCGTTGCAGCGGGCGTGGCGCACTGATGAACCTATCCTGTTCATATCAGGACCAAATGTCGGCGCTGCGGAACCTTTCCGCAGGGCGGGGCGTTGTTGTTGCGATATCCAGATCAAAAGGAGACGCACAATGGCACACCCCGATCACACCGTTTCGGAACGCACAACCACAACAACCACCACAAACACCGGTGGCGCAGGCATGGGCTTTGTCCTTGGTGCCGTCGTCGTGGTCGTCGCGGTCCTGGCTTATGTTGTCTTTGCGAGCGGCGAAAGCAGCGGCGCGGATGACGTCAACATCACCATCGAAGGGGCAGGCGACGCCGTTCAAGGCGCAGCCGAAGCCGTCGAAGGGGCCGCAACAGCCTCGGAATGATTTGTCATTCCTTAAGGGTTTTATGAAATGGATCAGTCCCGCAGCTGGGGCTGATCAACCTGTTCACGATGCGTCGTTTTTCGCCAAAACCGCGTCGGCCAATCCCAGCCAAATATCAAACGGCAAGCAGCAAAAGCTTGCGTTAAATGCGCATGATGGCATCCTTGATGCATCAGCACAGGAGATTGAACCATGGCTGGAGAGACCATTCACAACGGCGGAACCAAACGCGGAGTTATCATCGCGCTTGTCGTTCTTGGGGTCTTTGTCGCGGGCATCGCAATGCTCGGCAACGGCTCTGCGCCCAGCGGCACCTCCTCAGGCACGGCAGCGTCAGACAGCAACTGACGCTCGGCTCGGCCCGACAGTAACACCCGCGCCAGCCCGGCACGCTGCCCGGCTGCAAGGGGCCGCTTTTGCAAAAATCAGGTCAACGGTGATGCGTATCCGTGCGGATCACGCCGGTGATATGCTCACGCAGGCTTTCGGTGTGCGGATCCGCTTGCCGCGCTTTGTTCAGATCATGCTTGAGCAAGGTTCGCTTGCTGCGCCATTCGTAAATCGCGATGCCGACGCCGGCCAGCGCCACGGCGCCAAGAACAAGATACAAAACAATCATTCCATCAAGATGGGCCTTTCACGCCCAATTCTCAAGCCCGGAGCCGCGCTATGCTGATCCTGACCTGTCCCGTTTGCGGGGTCACCGCAGAAGAAACCGAATTCCATGCTGGCGGCGAGGCGCATCTCAAACGCTTTGGCCCCGGTTCGACGGATGACGAGTTTGAAAACTATCTGTTCATGCGGGCCAACCCCAAGGGCGTGCATTTTGAACGCTGGCGCCACAACAACGGCTGCGGCAAGTGGTTCCATGTCGCCCGTGACACCACCACGCTTGAGGTTTTCACCAGCTATTCGGCGCAAACGGTTTCTCCGCCGCAAGAGGTTCTTGATCTCATCGAAGACCGCCGGCCCGGTTGGTCCAAAGGCAGCGGCGCGTGATGCGCGGCCTGTCATTCGTCCTTTTTTCTGATTTCTCCGCTATCAAGGAGCCCCGCTCATGAGCACAAGACTTGCCACAGGTGGCCGCCTGCTGAACACTGACAAACCGGTCAATTTTTCCTTCAACGGCAAACAGATGCGCGGTTATGAGGGCGATACGCTGGCCTCAGCCTTGTTGGCCAACGACCAGATGTTGATGGGCCGTTCGTTCAAATACCACCGCCCGCGCGGCGTGGTCGCTTCCGGCGCAGAAGAACCCAACGGTCTGGTCAATCTGGGGTCCGAGGGCAAATTTGAGCCGAACCAGCGTGTCACCACCACCGAGATTTTCGAGGGGCTTGAGGCAACCAGCCAGAACCACTGGCCCAGCCTTGAATTTGACGTTGGCGCGATCAACAAGCACCTCAGCCGGTTTTTGCCAGCAGGTTTCTACTACAAGATGTTCATGTACCCTCGCGCCGCGTGGAAACATGTCTACGAGCCGATCATCCGACATTCCGCCGGTCTGGGCAAAGCGCCCAAAAACACCGACGTGGACACCTATGAGCATTTCTATGCCTTCTGTGATGTTCTGGTGATTGGTGGCGGTGTGGCCGGGCTTGAGGCCGCGCGAACCGCCGGCCTCAGTGGTGCCAAGGTGCTGCTTCTGGAACAGACCGAACATTGGGGCGGACGTGCGCCAGTGGATGGCGGTACGGTTGACGGCAAACCCGCCGCGGAATTTGTCGATGACCTGGTTGCAGAATTGCAGGGCATGGAGAATGTGCAGATGCGCAGCCGCACCATGGGGGCAGGGGTTTATGACCACGGTTATGTGCTCGGCTATGAACGCCTGACGGACCACGCGCCACAAAAAGCCGGCCCGCGTCACCGCCTGTGGCGCATCCGCGCCGGTCATGTGATCACCGCAACCGGCGCGATTGAACGCCCGCTCAGCTTTGCGGGCAATGACATTCCCGGCGTGATGCTGGCCGCTGCTGTGCGCGACTATGTGGTCAACTGGGGCGTGTCGATTGGCGATCGCACCGTGGTCGTGACCAACAATGACAATGCCTATCTTACCGCGATTGCGCTAAAACATGCGGGGCTTGATGTGCCCGCGATCCTCGATGCGCGGGTGCTGCCGCAAGACAGCATGCTGATGGCGCAGGCCAAGGCTTTGGGTATACGGGTGATGATGGGCCACGCGATTGCCTCCGTCAAAGGCGGCAAGCGGGTCACAGGCGTGAGCGTTTGTTCGCAAGCGGGCGAAGGCGCTGTGCTGGAAGAGATCGCCTGTGATGCCGTGGCCATGTCTGGCGGCTGGTCTCCGGTGGTGCACCTGTGGTCCCATTGTGGCGGCAAACTGCGCTGGGACACGACGCAGGCCTGCTTTAGCCCCGATCTGGACAACCCGCCTAAAGGCGCAGACGGCATGGGTTTTGTGACCCCGGCAGGCGCGGCATCGGGCATGTTCCCGCTTGATGATGTGCTCTGTGATGCTCATGCGGCGGCCGATGGCGTTGTCACCAGCCTTGGCTTCAAACTGCCCAAGGATGCAGCTGCCCCAAGCGCCGAACGCCGTGAAGAGGCGCCGATGGCCCCTGTATGGCTGATGCCGCAGGGCGCAAACGTCAAACTGCGTGAAAAGACATGGCTTGATTATCAGAACGACGTGAAAGTGTCGGACGTGCGTCTGGCCGCCCAAGAAGGCTTCGTTTCAGTCGAACACGCCAAGCGCTATACCACCTTGGGCATGGCGACGGATCAAGGTAAGCTGAGTAACATCAACGGCTTGGCTACGTTGGCCGGGGCGCTGGACGCGGATATCCCTACGGTTGGCACCACCACGTTCCGCCCGCCCTATCACCCGATTTCGATGGCCTCCATCGGCGGTGAGGCGCGCGGTCCGGTGTTCCAGCCCATCCGCCGCACACCGATGCATGACTGGCACGAGGCCAACGGGGCAGAGTTTGAACCGGTCGGCCAGTGGCGTCGCCCCTATGCCTTCAAACGTGGCAACGAAACCACTCATGACGCGGTCAACCGCGAGGTCAAGAACACCCGGACCAACATGGGCCTGCTCGATGCCTCCACCCTTGGCAAGATCATCGTCAAAGGGCCGGACGCGGGCAAATTCCTCGACATGCTCTACACCAACATGATGTCGACCCTGAAGCCGGGCAAATGCCGCTACGGCCTGATGTGCAGCGAGAACGGTTTTCTGATCGACGATGGCGTGGTTGCGCGGATCGATGAGGATACATGGCTGTGCCACACAACCACCGGCGGCGCGGAAACCATCCATGGTCACATGGAAGAATGGTTGCAAACCGAATGGTGGGATTGGGATGTCTATGTGGCCAATGTGACCGAACAATACGCACAGGTTGCGGTCGTTGGCCCCAACGCCCGCAAATGCCTTGAAAAGCTGGGCGGCACCGATGTCTCGAAAGAGGCGCTTGGCTTTATGGAGTGGGTCGATGGTGAATTGGGCGGTTTCAAATGCCGGATTTACCGGATCTCTTTCTCGGGCGAGCTGTCTTACGAGATCGCCGTGGATGCCAGCCATGGGCAGGCCTTCTGGGATGCGCTGATGGTGGCGGGCAATGATCTGGGCGTGATGCCTTATGGCACCGAATGTCTGCACATTCTGCGCGCTGAAAAGGGCTTTATCATGATCGGGGACGAGACCGACGGCACCGTGATCCCGCAGGATCTGGGCCTGCACTGGGCCTTGTCGAAAAAGAAAGAAGACTATCTGGGCAAACGGGCGCAGGAACGCAGCCATATGGCGGATCCCACCCGGTGGAAGCTGGTTGGCCTTGAAACCACCGATGGCAGCACCTTGCCGGATGGTGCCTATGCGGTGGGCGAAGGCACCAATGCAAACGGCCAGCGCAATATGATCGGGCGGGTCACATCGACCTATCATTCGGCCAATCTGGACCGCGGCATTGCAATGGGTCTGGTGCTCAACGGGCCGGACCGCATGGGCGAGGTCATCGACTTCCCCGGCACCGATGGCAAGACCTACCACGCCCGTATCGTGGACCCTGTATTTTATGACAAAGAAGGGGAGAAGCAGAATGTCTGAGCCCGTCACAGCCCTGAACAATGCCAGCGAAACCAATGGCATCGCCGCGATCCGCGAGTTGGGTCCGCTGGGTATGATCACCCTGCGCGGTGATCTGTCTGCCGCCTATCTGCGCACTCTGACAACCAAGCTGACGGGCGCAAAATTTCCCGATGTGCGGGAATGTCATGTGGATGGCGAGAACGGATTGGCGTGGATGTCACCGGATGAATTGCTGGTCATGTGTCCCTATGCAGAGGCGAACGGTCATGTGGCCCGCATGAGCGAAGCCCTGTCAGGGAAACATGCGTTGGTGGCCAATGTGTCAGACGCCCGCGCGGTGTTTGAAGTCAAAGGCCCCAATGCCCGTGAGGTGATGGCCAAACTGGCCCCCGTGGACCTGACGCCCGCAAGCTTCACCCCCGGCATGTTCCGCCGCAGCCGGATGGCGCAGGTGCCCGCCGCCTTTTGGATGCGCGACGCGGAAACCTTTCAGATCATCTGTTTCCGCTCCGTCGCGCAATACATGTTTGACCTGCTCAAGATCGCGGCGCAGCCGGGGTCGGAAGTGGGGCATTTCTGACAATCAAAATGCCAGTTTCGCGATAGATTTGAAAGTGGGCGGCATTACCAAACGGTAATTTGCCGCCCATTTTCACTTTTGGGTTGTGTCTCAGGTGTACAGTGATATTCACACCTTGAAACACAACTGAAAGATGAATGAATGACTCGTTTTTTCCTTGCCGCCATGACGGCTCTCGCTTTGCCAATTGGCGCGATGGCTGAAGCCTACGATTGTGAAACCAAGCATTTTGGTAGTGGAGGCTGGGTGCCTGAGCGGATTATTCTTGCGTATGACACCGAGGCAAAGGTCGGATCGGCCTTTGATTCGATGATCAATCATCTTCACAAAGCGCCCATTCCAGTTGATTGGTCCGCACGCTCTGACACGTCTTTTACTTTCAAGTGGAAATTGCGAGGCCTCAAGGCGACAAACGGCGGCAAAGGCATCAACAGCTATCGCGTCACGCTATTCACATCTCTAAACAAGTTCACTTTGAGCGGGCAACGTCATGGTTATGACAATGTGATCAGTGCCTCGGGCACCTGCAAAAAGATCAAGTAGACTAGGATGATGTAATGAAGAATTTTTTGTTTTCTGTCGTTGCTATGTCTCTCCTTGCGAAAGCTGCGGCGGCATCCCCCGGTTATATGTATGACTGCGACCTGCAGGGTACCGATAAGGCCTATGGCTGGATCACGCCCAAAATGGCCTTTGTCGTTGAAGAACAAGGCGACGTGAAGGTTGTGGATGGGGTGGTGCTGCACTTCAACAACGCCCCACTTGAAACCAAAGTTCTGAGGAACGACGGCAAGCGGATGATCCTCAGATGGGTGGTGACAAACGCAAAAGCCGACAGCGGCCGCACCTTCAACAACTTTCGGTACCGCGCCTCTCTGAGCAAGAGTTCGGGCAAGGTCGAAGTCACTGCTATACCGGCCCATTATGACACCGGTGTGCGTGCGACAGGGGTTTGCAAGAAACGGACGAAATAACGCCTATAGCCTCCATTTGCACGACTGGACCTTGACGAATGCCCTTCAGGCACTCCATGTGATGCAGACGCAATTTCTAATCAGGAGGCCCACCTCATGGCTTTTTCACTTCCCGATCTTCCTTATGCACACGATGCTCTTGCCTCAAAGGGCATGAGCGCCGAAACCCTCGAATTTCATCACGATAAGCACCACAATGCTTATGTTGTGAACGGCAACAAAGCCATTGAGGGCACCGAATGGGAGGGCAAATCGCTCGAAGAGATCATCAAGGGCACCTATGATGCGGGTGCCGTTGCGCAGAATGGTATCTTCAACAACATCAGCCAGCTGTGGAACCACAACCAGTTCTGGGAAATGATGGGGCCGGATGGCAATGCGATGCCGGGCGAGCTTGAAAAAGCGATCAACGAAAGCTTTGGTTCTGTCGACAAGATGAAAGACGAATTCAAAGCGGCTGGCGCGGGTCAATTCGGCTCTGGCTGGGCATGGCTCGTCAAGGACACCGACGGTGGTTTGAAAGTGACCAAAACAGAAAATGGCGTGAACCCGCTGTGCTTTGGCCAGACTGCGCTGCTCGGCTGTGACGTATGGGAGCATTCCTACTACATCGATTTCCGCAATGCGCGTCCGGACTACCTGTCGAACTTCCTCGACAACCTTGTGAACTGGGAAAACGTGGCGTCGCGCCTGTAAGCCCTTTCTAAGTTATGCGCAGCGTGCCGCACGGCCGGCACGCTGCGCCCCTCTCGAGATTGGCTGTCGATGCACATCTGCATCCGCCAAGCCGCCGGCATCTTTACCTTTCCCGTCAACTAGACCCTTCAACAGGTCGGTCACCGCGAGGCGATCTTGCCTGACCTAAGCCGGGCGCCACCCGGCGAGTTCCGTCCATGATTTTGGCTTGAGAAACAGCGTTCAGACAGACCTCGCAATGGAACTACTCCGCCCCCCAAACGTTGATTTTCAGATGGAAATACAACAAACAGGAGGCCCCCATGGCAGAGCGACACCGCTCCAACGACGGCAGCAAAGACAGCGAAAAGATCCTCGGAGACACCACCCGGATCAGCCAGCAAGGCCGCTCCGGCGGAGATTTGCAACGGGATGTGGCGACGCAGGATGAGGAAAAACGCGCCAAGGAACGCCCCGCTGGCGCGACCCGCGTCACCGGCCAAGACAAACGCAACCATGGAGATGCAGCATGACCCAGATCGACAATGGCACTTGGGTTTTGATCGCAGATGGCGAAAAAGCCCTTTTTCTTGAAAACAAGACGGACGGCCAAGATCCTTTTCTCGAAGTTTTCCGCGAAGAGGAACAGGACAATCCACCCAACCGCGAGCAGGCCGCCAATCGGCCAGGACGGTTCAACGACGGACCTTCCGTGCATCGTTCAGCGGTTGATGATACGGATTGGCATGAACTGGCCAAGGACCGGTTTGCCCATGACCTTGCAGATATTCTCTACAAACAGGCGCACAAGGGCCGGTTCGACAAACTGGTGATCGTCGCGCCGCCAAACACGTTGGGAGAATTGCGGCAGGAATTGCATCAGGAGGTCACGCAAAAGGTGATCGGCGAAGTGCCCAAAACACTGACCAATCACCCGATTGACGAGATCGAAAAGATTGTGAGCACGGAGTTGGCCGCAGCCTAAGCTTGTGCAATCCGGTGGCGGGGCAGGGGCCTGGCGGCCGGAGACCGGTTTTGGCCCTAGCAGATGTGGCAAACGCGCCACATGATGCAATCTGTTCAGATCACTGATTTGAGCGGCTGTCGCAGGCCATTTTGGGAGGCGGCAGCCGCAGCGCGGTTCCGGCAAGTCCGTCGGCGCCGCTGCCCGGCTTTCCGGCCGAAACTTGGACTGGTGGCGCCTGACACTGGCTTTCCGGCCACTGAAAGTTGGTCGCCAATCCTCGGTCAGGCCGCCCGCCGCAGCATCCAAAAAGACCTGAGGAGATGCCCATTTCGTCAGGTCAAATCGTTTTGAATCTTATCCAATGCAATCGCAGCACTGTCGCAAATCGTGATATATCCAAGCACGCTGGCATCCGCGAAGCCGCGCGCCACGACATGCTCCAGAAGTGACATGAGCGGATCCCAGTAACCATTTGTATTTACAAGATAAACGGGTTTCTCATGCAGGCCCAGTTGCCGCCAGGTCAGCACCTCGAACAGCTCGTCCAATGACCCTGCACCGCCGGGCAAGACCGCCACGGCGTCACAGTTCATGAACATCACCTTTTTGCGTTCATGCATGGTTTCCGTCACCACGTAACTGGTCAAATCGGTCTTTCCGACCTCCCAGTCGACAAGGTGTTTGGGGATCACACCAAAGGTGGTTCCACCCGCCGATTGCGCGGCCCGTGCCACGCTTCCCATAAGCCCGACATCGCCCGCACCATAGACCAGCCGCAGGCCCGATTTGGCCAATCCGCGGCCCAAACCTTCGGCGTCTGCGGTATAGGCCGGATCGTCGCCGGGGCGCGATCCACAATAAACGCAAACTGATTTCTGTGCCATGTTGCCTCCTGAGCCAAAAAAAATGCAGCGCTTTGGGGGCGCGTTTTGACCCGTGTTAGACTGCTTGCTAGAAAGGCTCAACCTTGGGGGAACGAAAGTCATGAGCAAGTTTTTGGCCGGTCTGGGTGGCGCGTCAGGCGTCACGGTGGCGGGTGTTATCGGTGTGGTCATCGCGGGAGTGGTGGCATGGGTGCAGTTTGGCCGCGAGGACAGCGTCGCCGTGATACCCGCTGCACAGGTAGAGCCAGACCCCGCGCCGGTGGTGCAGGAGACCGAAACCGCAAGCGCGTCCAAGCCGGAAACCGCCTCCGAGCCTGAGGTAAACGTGGACGCGGAGACCCCAACCACAGCAGAGCCAGAAGCCGAAGCCGAAGCCCCCCCGGAAGATCCAGAGGTGGTCCAAGCCCCCCTGCCGCCAGCCTTTGACGAAGTGCGCCGCGAGGCGGACGGGATGACAGTGATCGCCGGACGCGCAGTGCCGGGTGCAGTTGTACAAATCCTTCAAGATGGCGTGCAGATTGCCAAAACCACGGCTGATGGGTCGGGCAAGTTTGCGGCCTTGATGATGATCCTGCCTGACGGAAAGCCGCATGCGTTGTCCTTGTTGCAGGTGATCGACGGGGCTGAGGTCTTGTCGGAGGGCGAGATCATTCTCGCGCCGCTGTCTGCACCTGTGGTGGTGGCAGAAGTCGAAGCGGACGCCGAAGCCGAAGTCGAAGCGGAAGCCAAAGCCGTAGCGGAAGCCAAAGCCGAAGCGGAAGCGCCAGAAACGGGAACCCAAGCAACAGCGCCACAAACCGTGGATGTGACAGCTGCGGCAGAGCCACCCGCCAAGGCAGGTGAGACGCCACAGACAGCGCAGATCGCAACGCCGGCAACGCCCGAGCCCACAGCGCAGGTAGCGTCAGAAAACGTGACCCAACCGGCGCCCCAAGTCGCGCAAGCGGGGGAAGAAAGCAGCGAAAGCGCCACGCCTTCGGCAGCGGTCCCGCAGGCGGTGCAGGAGGCTCCCACCGAAACAGCGGAACCGGCAAAAGGGGTCGCCGCAGCAGACGCTGAACCCACCGAAGCACCGAAGGTATCAGAAGCACCTGCCGCGTCAGCCCCCGCAACCGTCGCCACCGCAGAAACAACATCGGAAGAAACGGCTGAAGCTGCACCCGTAGCATCAGTTACTGTGCCAGAGCCGACTGAGACCAAAGTGGCAGAGGCTGCACCGACAGCCGAAGCAAAGGTCGAACCCAAGGCCGAGGAAACGCCTAAGGAAGAAGCCCCAGCGCAGGTGGCGGTGCTCAAATCCACCTCGGAAGGTGTTGAATTGCTCAACCCTGCCACGCCGGTGATCGACAATAGCGTCGCACTTGACACGATCAGCTATGCAGACAACGGCGACGTTTTGCTGTCGGGCCGGGCAAAGGGTGACACACGCAGCATCCGGGCTTATCTGGACAATGCTGCCATCGCCGATTTCCCGGTTGCCGATGACGGGCGTTGGGGCGGTACGGTGCAAGGCATCGCGGCGGGCATCTATACCCTTCGGGTTGACGGGCTTGCCCCATCCGGCAGCGTGACACACCGGCTTGAAACCCCCTTCAAACGTGAATCCCAGACGGTTCTGGCCGAGGCCACGCAAGACCTTGAAGGGCCGATCAAAGCGATCACGGTCCAGAAAGGTGCAACGCTTTGGGCCATTGCGCGGGACCGTTACGGTGACGGGTTGCTTTATGTGCGGGTGTTTGACGCCAATCGCGATGCGATCCGCGACCCTGATCTAATCTACCCCGGACAGGTGTTTGATCTGCCCGACTGATGGAAAAGGGGGCCAGCCCCCATCGCCGCTGCGCGGCGCTTCCCCCGGAGGTTTTTTGGCCAAATGAAGACAAGAGCGCCTTTTTCTTCATTTGGCCCTTAAACCTCTGGGGTCCGGGGCAAAGCCCCGGGTATCTGCTTCAGGCGCTGGCGAGAGTTGGTTCTAGGCCTCAAGAGCCTTGATCATGTCAACGCGGATCGCGTGGCGTCCGCCTTCAAACTCGGCGCTTAGGAAGGCGTCGACGATGCTCAACGCCAGCCCTTCGCCGATCACCCTTGCGCCCAAAGACAGAATGTTGGCGTCATTGTGCTGTCGGATCATCGCGGCCGAGAAGGTGTCAGAGCAGACGCCGCAGCGCACGCCTTTGACCTTGTTGGCCGCCATCATGATCCCTTGACCCGTGCCGCACAGGATGATCCCGAAGCGACAATCGCCCGATGCCACCTTTTGCGCGGCGGCTTCCCCATGATCGGGGTAATGAGTGCTTTCAGGTGTTGTTGGGCCGATATCCACGGCCTCCCACCCAAGCGATGTGATATGCGCGGCAATTGTTTGGCGCAGATCAATAGCCGAGTGGTCACTTGATAGCACGATGCGTTTTGTGGCGGTCATGGAAGGGGCGTCCCGTATTCAAGGCAGATTGGAATGTGCCGCCCTTGGACCACCTGTACATGGGTTTGTCAATTTTGATGGGCGCATTGAGCGCAAAGAGATCAGCCCTCCGTTGCCAGAGACCCATCCGGTTGCGGATATTGGGGTGGCACAAAAGGCCTTTGGCGAAAAGGGTCAGATCGGAAGAATTGTCCTGCAAGTGGGGTGATGAAAGCCGGAAAACACCGCAACCACTGGCAACTGCCGGATCAGCGGCCTATGTAACGGGGAACCCGAACTGGAACTCCTATGCCTTCTGATACTGCCCGCGTCGCGCCTGCCAAATCCGGCGATCCCAAAAAATTACTGAGTGATGCTGAACTGGCCGATCAGGCCGAACGCCAATCGGCGCTTTTGGTGCTGCGCAAGGTGGCGCCCTATTTGTGGCCGTCAAATATGCCGTGGGTCAAACACCGGGTGGTCTGGGCCATGGTGGCACTGGTCGTGTCCAAGTTGATCTCGGTGGCCACGCCATTGTTCTACAAAGGGGCAGTGGACAAGCTGGCGGGTGAAGGCGTGCCGATGCTGGCACTGGGGGCCATTGGTCTGACGGTGGCTTACGGCATGGCACGGCTTATGACCGTGGGCTTTCAACAGTTGCGCGATGCGATTTTTGCCCGCGTCGCCCAAAGGGCTTTGCGGATGCTGGCGCTAGAGACCTTCAACCATATTCACCGCCTGTCCATGCGCTACCATATCACCCGCAAGACCGGCGGCTTGTCCCGGATCATTGAGCGGGGCGTAAAGGGGGTCGAGTTCCTGCTCAGGTTCTTGCTGTTCTCCATCGGGCCGCTGATCCTTGAGCTGCTGTTGATCGGGGTGATCCTGACGATCCTGTTTGATGCGTGGTATCTGGCCATCGTCGCGGTCACCATCGGCCTTTATGTCTGGTTCACCTTTGCCGTGACAGAATGGCGGGTAAAGCTGCGACGCCAGATGAACGATCAGGACACCGATGCCAATCAAAAGGCCATCGACAGCCTGCTGAATTATGAAACCGTCAAATATTTCGGGGCCGAGGCGCGCGAGGCCGCCCGCTATGATGCGGCAATGGAAGGCTATGAGGTTGCCGCGATCAAGACCAACTATTCGCTGGCTTTCCTGAACTTTGGTCAATCCCTGATCATCACCTGCGGTCTGGTTGGCGTCATGGTGCTGGCCGCGGTTGGCGTGCAGAACGGCACATTGACGGTGGGCGATTTTGTCATGGTCAACGCCTATATGGTGCAGATCACCGTGCCGTTGAATTTCCTTGGCACGGTGTATCGCGAAATCCGTCAGGCCTTGGTGGACATGGGCCAGATGTTTGGCCTTTTGGAACAACCGGCCGAGATCAGGGACCGCGACGATGCCCCGGATCTCAAGGTCAATGGCGGTCAGGTCACATTGGAAAACGTGGTTTTTGGCTATGACCCGGACCGGACCATTCTCAGCGGCGTGACCATTGATGCCAAACCGGGGCAAACCGTTGCGATTGTCGGTTCTACCGGATCGGGCAAATCAACCATTGGGCGGCTGCTCTTCCGGTTTTATGACGTGCAATCCGGCGCGGTGAAAATCGACGGGCAGGACGTGCGGGATGTGACCCAGTTGAGCCTGCATCAGGCCATCGGGGTGGTGCCGCAGGACACGGTGCTGTTCAACGACACGATCCGCTACAACATTGCCTATGGCCGCGATGGGGCCAGCCAGGAAGAGGTCGAAGCGGCTGCAAAAGACGCGCAGATCCACGACTTTATTGTCGGCCTGCCCGATGGCTATGACACCACGGTGGGTGAGCGTGGCCTGAAACTGTCAGGCGGCGAGAAACAGAGGGTGGGCATTGCGCGGACCTTGTTGAAAGACCCGCCGATCCTGCTGCTGGATGAGGCGACCTCGGCGCTGGACAGCGAGACAGAGCATGAAATTCAGGACGCTTTGATGCGGGCCGGGCAGGGGCGCACGGTTCTGACCATCGCGCACCGGTTGAGCACGATTGCAGATGCCGATCTGATTGTGGTTCTGGAAAAGGGCAAGGTTGTTGAGCAAGGGCGGCACGACGCATTGCTGGAGCAGGATGGCCGCTATGCGCAGCTGTGGCATCGCCAGCAGGCCGAAGAGGGCTAATCGCCGTATCATTGCAGGCGAGTGTGCTTGTCGCGCGGGCGGGATTGAGTTTTTCTTGCCAAATGAAGCAGGGGCGTGGTGGTCCGCCGTGACTGCGGTGGTTGTTGCTCTGGGTCTGGACCCATTTATTCAGTTCTTGCGGCGGTGCCCGCGCTTGTTGCACTCACAAACGAAATCGCCCGCAGTGTTGCGCACTGCGGGCGATTTTGGTTTTGAGGCGGCTGTGAGGGCCGGAGCCCAGACGAAGGCGCGGTTGCTATTCCGCTGGTGTAGGCGCCGCGGCGGTGCTGTCATCCCAGATGATCTCATGGGTGTTCTTGCGCCGGGCGTCCCGTTGCAGCGACCAGTCTTGCGCGGCGCGGCTGGCCCGGCCCAGTGACATCTTGGCCAGCAGACGTGCCACCCAACGGATATAGGTCGTCGCCCAGACCCGGATGGCCAGCATTGACGGCGTGACAATCAGGGTCAGCACGGTTGCAATCCCAAGGCCAAAGACCACAGCCGTTGCCAGCTGTTTCCACCACAGCGCGGTTGGGCTGTCGATGGTATAGCCACCCTCGGCAAAGTTCAGGGAGAGCCCGAACATCATCGGTGCGAGGCCCGCCATTGTTGTGATCGTGGTCAGGAGCACCGGCCGGATCCGTGCCTGCGCGGTGCGGATGATCGCCTCAATCCGTGGCATGTAGCGTTCATATTCCTGGTAGGTGTCGATCAGGATGATGTTGTTGTTCACCACAATCCCCGCCAGCGCGACAATGCCGGTGCCGGTCATGATGATCGAGAAGGTTTGATCCATCACCAGCATTCCGATCAGCACGCCCGTGGTCGACAGAACCACCGCCAACAGCACCAGAACCGCATTATAGAACGAGTTGAACTGCGCCAGCAGGATGATGAACATCAGACCCAGCGCGGCGGTAAAGGCCGAGCTGAGGAAGGCCTGGCTTTCCGCCTGATCTTCCTGGTCTCCGGTCCATTCATAGGTCACGCCCAGGCCCAGCGGCTTGGTGTCCAGCCATTTGGTGATCTCGGCGATCCGTTCGTTGGGATTGATCGGAACCAGACGAAGTTCGCCCGCCGACAGTCCGGCTTGCAGATCCGTATCGCCCGCCGCCTCTGTACGGTCGGTGATCTTGTAGGCGATGCCATCGACGGTTCTGATATCCGCGTCATTGCCCGCGGGGCGCAGAGTGGCGAGGGTCACTGTCGCATCGGTCCGCTCGGTGCCGGTGGATTTGACCAGCTTCATCAGGCCGGGCGCCACGTCCGCCTTGACATCAAGATAGCGCTTTTGATCCACACGGTTGACCTCGGCCAGTTTTGGCACCGGCGTCCGGGTGATGAAATTGCTCAGCGGGATCAACCCATCAGCTGTGCGCACCTTAAGCGTGTCCAGCGTGCTGAGCACGCGGTCTTTTTCGGGCAGGCGCACGCGGATCTCGATCTCTTCGTCCGAGCTGTCGACCCGCATCGTGTCCAGCAACAAGCCGCGTGTAACCAATTGCACCATCGCGCCAACGGTCAGAACATCCGCGCCATAGCGGCCCGCTTTTTCCACATCCACATCGATTTTCCAGTCGATGCCGGGCAGGGGGCGGGTGTCTTCGATCAGGGTCAGGCCTGGGGTCTTTTCATATTGTTCCCGCGCCAGCGCCGCTGCTGCGATCAGGTCGGTATAGCTGTCGGACTTGAGCCTCAGATGCACGGGCTTGCCCGAAGCCGGGCCGCGGGCCTGTGCCAAAATTTCAACGCGGATGCCGGGAATATTCTCCAACTGTTCGGTCAGCTCTGCGATAATGACATCCCCGTCATAGGCCGGATCCTGCGTTTCACGGCGCACCTCGAAGCCGACGAAGGGCACCGTGAACAGGACAGAGCTGCGGTTCGGACGATCCTCCCACGGGATGGTTTCGAGCTGTACCTGCCCAATGCTGTCTTTGGGGGTGACGGCGCCGCCGGTGTTGCTGTCCAAGCCTCCTTCACCGGCAAAGGCAAAGGCTGTCTGGATGCCGGGATGCTGCAAAACGATCTCTTCGGCCTTTTGCAAAAGCGCATCCTTTTCATCGAGGCTCAGGTTGCCGCGGGCCAGCACATAAACGATGGCCTGCTCCGGCTCGGATTCCACAAAGAACTCAACCCCTTTGGAGTTGTTGGAAAAGTAGATCAGGACGGATCCGACAAAGACGAACACAATCCCCGCCATGGCCAACGGCATCACCGGATTGCCCGCAATAAAGGCGATCACCCGACCAAAACCGTTGCGGCGGTAGCCTGCGTTGATCTTGTCAGGGGGTTTGCGGAACAGTTTCGAGGTGACCCAGCGACCACCGCGCCCCAAACGGGTGAAAATGCCGAAGAACGACAGCAGCCCCATCATCGCGCCCGACAGCCCGACCGCCAGCAGCGCGGCCAGCACGACCACACAGAGGAACACAACAGCAAAGGTTGGCACCACAGAGCCAATCACATTCAGCGCGTCCATCTCGGCAAAGCGGGCAGAGATCACAGCAAAAAGCGGCGGCATGCCTGCCATTGGCAGCAAGATCATGGCCAGTGCAACAGGGAACAGCAGGATATGCAGATACCAGCGCAGACCGGCAATGGCCTCCATGTTGTTGGCCATCCAACGCTCAAGCCGGCCTGTGACCCCGCCCATCACGGGCAGATAGACCAAGGCCACCACCAGAGAGGCAGACAAAACAAAGATCAAGGTGACCGGCAACATACCCATGAATTCGCCCGGTACGCCGGGCCAGAACAGCATCGGCAGGAAGGCACAAAGCGTTGTCGCGGTGGAGCTGATGATCGGCCAGAACATCCGCTTGGCCGCATCCACATAGGCGTGCATCGGGCCGACGCCCTCCTGCTGACGGGCATCGGCGTATTCAACGACCACAATTGCGCCATCCACCAACATCCCGACCGCCAAAATCAGGCCGAACATCACGATGTTTGAGATCGAGATCCCCATCAGGGCCAAAAAGGCGAAACACAACAGGAACGAGGTGGGAATTGCAAAACCAACCAGCAACGCCGCGCGAATGCCAAGCGCTGCCAGAACCACGATCATCACCAGCGCCACGGCGGTAAAGACCGAGCCAAGAAGCTGTTGCACCATGCTGTCCACGATGCGGCTTTGGTCGTTGGAGGTGCCGACCGTCACTGCCGCCTGAAGGCCATCGGGCCATTCGGCGCTGCGTTCGGCCACGATTTCCTTAACCAGTTGCGCGGTGTCAATCAGGTTAAACCCTTTGCGCTTGACGACCTGAAGCGCCAGCGTCTTTTCGCCGTTAAAGCGGGCGGTGCCTTTGCGGTCTTCGAAGGTCAGGTTGATCTCGGCCAGATCCCCAAGGGTCACAACCCGGTCGCCGTTGGTCTTGACCGGCAGGGCGTAAACATCGCGGGGCTCGTCAAATGACGAGGGGATCTTGACCGCAAAGGAGCCTTGCTCGCTTTCGATTTCGCCTGCAGCAATCAATTGGTTGTTGTTCTTGACCACATTGATCAATTCGCCCGCCGTCACGTTGTAAGCCTCAAGGCGCAGAGGATCGATCAAGACCTCAAGCATCTCGTCGCGGTCACCCGCGAGACCGGCCTCCAGCACCGCATCCAGCGCCTCAAGATCGTCCTGAAGGTCGCGGGCCACGCGGGCCATGGTGCGTTCCGGCACGGGGCCGGTGAGGTTTACAATGATGATCGGAAACTCGGAAAAATTGATCTCGTTGATCGTGTATTTTTCAGCGCCTTCGGGAAAATTCGCCTCGGCCGTGGACATCGCATCGCGCACATCGGCCATGATCTTGGTCTTGTCCCAGCCAAATTCAAACTCCAGCGCCACACCGGCGTAGTTCTCCGCTGCGGTGCCTGACATCTTTTTCAGGCCATCGAGATCGGCCAGTTCGGTCTCCATCGGTTTGACCAGCAGTGTCTCACTGTCTGCGGCCGAAATGCCGGGGAAAGGGACCGATACAAAAAGAGCCGGGATTTCAATGTCCGGCTCACCCTCTTTGGGAAGTGTGGAATAGGAATACCCGCCCACCACGAGGCTGAGCAGGATAAAGGCCATCACCATTCGGGCACGGCCAGCGGCCCAATCGACGATACCGGTCATTGGCTCAACTCCTCCCAGGTCGGCGCAACGGTAACGCCTGCGGTGACGTATTCCTGACCGACCACAATGATATCCGCCTCAAGGGGCAGGCCCGTCACCCAGATGCCATCGGGCGTATCGCGCATGATCTCGACAGGGGCAAAGGCCACGACTGCTGCGTCATCAATCATCCGAACGCCCAAAGCGCCATCGTCATTCAGGGTCAAGGCCGATTGTGGAATGAGATGTGCTTTGACACCTGCAGAAGCGATGCCGATCTCGGCGGTTTGGCCATCCCGGATCGCCAGATCGCTGTTTGCAACGTCGATCTCTACACGGAAGGTGCGGGTTTGCGGATCGGCAGAGCGAGACAGGAACACCACCTCGCCAAAGACCTGTTTGCCGCCGGCGGCCAGTTGCGCACCGGCGCGGGCGCCAAGGCTGACGCGGTTCACTTCCGTTTCCGGAACAAAACCCACCAGCTTGATCGGATCAAGCTGGATGATCGTTGCGCAAAGGGCGCCGGGCTGCAGCAAGCTGCCCAGTTCTGCCGTGTCACTTTCCAGCAAACCGCCAAAGGGCGCGCGGATGGTCAGGCGTTCAATCTCTTTTTCGGCGCTTGCCACAGATGCTGTCGCCGCTTCGATGCTGGCCTTTGCGGAGGATAGGCCGGAGGTGGCAGAACTGACCGCCGCCTTGGCTGCCGCAACCGAGGCATCGGCAGAGGCCACACGGGTCTGCGAGGCGAAACCGTCCTGTATGAGGCGGGAGGCAGCGTTCTGGTTGATTTTGGCCTCTTCAAGCCGCGCTTGCGCTTCGTCTACGCGGGCCTCGGATTCGGGGACGCGGGACCGCGCCTCAGCCAGACGGGCGCGTGCCTCATCCAGTGCAGAGCCGCGCGTGCCGGGGTCCAGCACACAAAGCGCCTGACCTTCCTCAACGGTGGTGCCCTTGCGCAGCGGTGCAGAGGCTACAATGGCAGAGGTCTCAGATTTCACATCGACCTGCCGCGCGGCGGCGGTTTGGCCGCGCAGGATCACCGCGCTGTCCACTTGTTCCGCGATCACCTTGCGCACCAGAACCTTGACCAGTTTCTGTGTTGCGGCCTCTGCGGTGCCCGCTTCGCCGGTGGTCAATGTGCTGTCCTGCGCCGCCTCGGCGTCGCCGTTCATGCCCAAAAGGGCCATAAGCTGTGGGCGGGCCAAAATTGACATTGCCAGAATAACGGTCACGACCAAAGCGGCCAAAATGGAGAAAATGCGCATCTGAGTGCCTCGCAATAATTTGATGGACCAATCCCTTCAGGCCCGGCCATGGGCACTATTTAGGGTATGTTATCTAAACTGACTAGTTTAGGTGCGCATTTTTTTTATATTGAATCGATTGCAAGCCGGAAAATCAGGCAGATACAGAGCGGGCAAGGCCTTGGCTTGATGCGGTAGGCAGGCTAAGAGGGTCAAAATCGAAGGCCGGGGGCAGGCGCAATGAGCGATACCGACAGTTTCATCGAAGAGGTCAACGAAGAGGTCCGTCGGGATCGGCTTTATAAAATGCTGCGCCGTTATGGCTGGATCGCGGTCCTTGCCATTTTCCTGGTCGTCGGCGGGGCTGCATGGAACGAATACCAAAAGGCACAAAGCAAGGCTCAGGCCGAAGCCCTGGGCGATGCGATGCTGAACGCGCTTGAGCAAAACGAAAGCGCCGCACGTGCCAGCCAGTTGGCGGCGATTGACGCGGGCACGCCGGGGGCAAAGGCGGTGTTGCGCCTGATGACCGCAGCCGAGCAATCCACCTCGGGCGATGCGGCCGCAGCTGTCGAAACCCTTGATGCATTGGCCATCGACGGCGAAGTGCCGCAGATCTACCGCCAGATTGCGCAGTTCAAGTCGTTGACCTTGCAAGCGGGCATGACACCGGCAGATGACCGCCGCCTGTCCTTTGAGGCGATGGCGCAGCCGGGCAACCCGCTGCGGCTGTTGGCGGTGGAACAATTGGCGTTGATCGACATTGAAACCGGTGCCCCAGAGGCGGCGGTTGAGCGGTATCAAGCCATTCTGGCAGATGCCGAGACGACCTCGGACTTGCAACAACGTGCGCTACAGGTGATTGTGGCCTTGGGCGGCGAACCTGATCTTGACGGCATTGCCGGTTTGGATGGGGCAGAGGCGCCCGCAGGCGAGAATTGATGAACGGGGTGCGCCCCGAACAGACGAAACAGAAGTGAGCAGGGCGATGATCCAACCAAAGCGTTTTGCGGTCCATCCGGTGATGTGCGGCCTTATTGCCGGTGCGCTGGTGCTGAGCGCCTGCACCGAAAGAGAGACCTATCTGGTCGGCGAACGGGAAAACGTCCGTGCGGTGCTGACGGATCCCGATCTTGCTCAGCCGCTTCAGGTGCGTGACACCAGCCCGAATGAAAGCCGCCCCATCGCGCTGGGCGCCGCCACCAACAACGCCAGTTGGAGCCAGAGCCCCGGCACCCCGAAATACCGCACATCCCATCCGGCCCTGCGCGCCGCTCCGCAACTGGCATGGAGCGCGGACATCGGGCAGGGGGACAGCCGCAAACTGCGCATCTCTGCAAACCCTGTTGTCGCCTCCGGGCGGGTCTTTACCCTTGATGCATCGGCCACTTTGACAGCCACATCCACCTCTGGTGCGACCCTGTGGTCGCGTGATTTGACCCCCGCGTCAGACAAGGCTGGGCAAAGCTCCGGTGGTGGCATCGCGGTTGAGGGCGACACGGTCTATGTCTCGGTAGGCTACGGTTATCTGTCGGCCATCGATGCGGCTTCCGGCGCGGTGCGTTGGACGCAAGACCTCGATGCCAGTGGCACGGGCACCCCAACGGTTTATGGCGATCTGGTTTACCTGACCGCAGGGGATGACACGGGCTGGGCTGTGCGCAAATCCGACGGCCGCATCCAATGGCAGGTGTCCGCAACGCCAAGCCTGCAGAACGTGCTGGGCACACCGGCCCCCGTGGTAAATGACCAATTGGCGATTTTCTCTTTCGGGTCGGGCGAAGTGCAGGCGGTGTTCCGCCGTGGCGGTTTGCCGCGCTGGAACACGGCCGTCGTGGGCAAGCGTCCCGGCCGCGCGATGTCCTCTATCTCTGACATCACATCTGCGCCGATGCTGTCGGGCGATACCCTTTATGCTGGCAACCAGTCGGGCCGCCTGATGGCGCTCAAGCTGGGCAGCGGCCAACCCCAATGGACCGCCCGCGAGGGCGCAATCGGCCCGGTCTGGCCCATAGGGGGCAGCGTCTTTGCTCTGACAGATCTCAATGAGCTGGTGCGTCTGGATGCCAATGACGGAAGCCGCATCTGGGGCGTGCCTCTGCCGAATTTTGTGAAATCCAAGCCAAAGCGGCAGTCCGAGGTCTATGCGCACCACGGCCCTGTTGTGGCGGGCGGGCGCGTGATCGTGGCCTCCAGCGACGGGCTGCTGCGCAGCTTTGATCCGCGTGACGGCAGCCTTCTGGGCACCACCGAAATCCCCGGCGGCGCGACCACTGCGCCGGTTGTGGCGGGCGGCACGCTTTACCTTGTCTCGCGCAAGGGGCAATTGCACGCTTTCCGTTGACCGCGAAATGGTCTAAAGCGCAGGCTTGATTTGGCCTGATCCGGCCTGGAGCCTTAAAATGTCCTTTACTCTCGCCATCGTGGGCCGCCCCAATGTGGGCAAATCCACGCTGTTCAACCGTCTTGTCGGCAAACGTCTTGCGCTGGTGGATGACCAGCCCGGTGTCACGCGCGATCTGCGTGAAGGCGCCGCGCGTCTGGCCGACCTGCGCTTTACCGTGGTGGATACCGCCGGTCTGGAAGAGGTCACCGATGACAGTCTTCAGGGCCGGATGCGCCGTCTGACCGAACGCGCAGTGGACATGGCTGACATCTGCTTGTTCATGGTAGATGCGCGGGTCGGGATCACCCCGTCCGATCTGGTGTTTGCCGATATTCTGCGCAAACGCTCTGCCCATGTGATTCTCGCCGCCAACAAGGCCGAAGGCAAAGCCGCCGATGCCGGCGTGATCGAGGCCTATTCATTGGGTTTGGGCGAACCGATCCGCATGTCCGCCGAACATGGCGAGGGCTTGAACGATCTTTATTCCGTGCTTATGCCGCTGGCCGATCAATTTGCCGAACGCGCCAGTGAAGACGCGCCTGAAACCGATGTTGATCTGACCGAGGACGAGGCCGAAGATCCCGATGCGGTGCCGGTGCCGACCCATGCCAAGCCTTTGCAGGTGGCTGTGGTGGGGCGCCCCAATGCCGGTAAATCTACCCTGATCAACCAGATCATGGGTGAGGACCGCCTGCTCACCGGGCCGGAGGCAGGCATCACCCGTGATGCGATTTCCCTGCGCACCGAATGGATCGGCGTGCCGATGCGGATCTTTGACACAGCCGGCATGCGCAAAAAGGCCAAGGTGCAGGAAAAGCTGGAAAAACTCAGCGTCAGCGATGGTTTGCGGGCCGTGAAGTTCGCCGAGGTCGTGGTCGTCCTTCTGGATGCCGAAATCCCGTTTGAACAGCAAGACCTGCGCATCGCCGATCTGGCCGAACGCGAGGGCCGCGCCGTTATCATCGCGGTCAACAAATGGGACATCGAAGACGAACGTCAGGCCAAACTCAAGACGCTCAAGGAAAGCTTTGAACGCCTGCTGCCGCAGTTGCGCGGTGCGCCGCTGATCACTGTGTCGGCCAAGACGGGCCGGGGGCTGGACCGTTTGCATGAGGCGATCATGCGGGCCTATGACGTCTGGAACCGACGGATCACCACCGCGCAGTTGAACCGTTGGCTGGCTGGCATGATGGAAGCACACCCGCCGCCCGCGCCGCAGGGCAAGCGGATCAAGCTGCGCTACATGACGCAGGCCAAGACACGTCCGCCCGGTTTTGTGGTGATGTGTAGCCATCCCGACAAGGTGCCCGAAAGCTATAGCCGCTATCTGGTGAATGGTTTGCGGGTCGATTTTGACATGCCCGGAACGCCGATCCGGCTTTGGATGCGGGGGCAAAACGATGCCAACCCTTACAAGGGCCGAAAAAAGGCGCCGCCGTCGAAGTTGCGGAAACATATGGCAGGTCGGCGCAAGGATTAAGGAGTACGGGTCGGGCTTTTTCAAAAGTCCGACCCGTACTCATTCAAGAAAGCAAATTTGCGGTGTTTTCGTGCCAATCCTCCAAACTCTTTGAAGGTTTGGCGCGGAAATCTCAAAATTCCCGCCAGCCCTCAGCCGCGCATCAAGGCTTTCAACGTTGGGATAACCATCACCAAGGCACCGCCGCCCGCCACATAGGCCACCATCGGCGCGGTTGCCAAATTGTTCACAACCACCGCCGCCAGTGCCCAGATGACCGCCGCTCCATAGGTCGGCGCACGGCCCAATGCGCCTTGCACAAATCCGCCCAGTACAATGGCAAGTCCCACAAACACCAGCGCTGCCGTGGTCTGATCCAACCAGCCGTAGCCCGCCGCCAACAGGCCCAGTGACACGCAAGACGCCGCGCTGAGCCAACCGGCATAAAGCCCGACCGGCCATGCCGCCCAGACCCGATCCCCGACCGGCGCCATAAACAGCGCCGCCAGAGCGGTCAGAAGCATCGCCCAGATCAACACCGCAGCCCAAACGGGGCTCGCCACCGCGACCGCAAGCCAGCCGGTGCCAAAGGCCAGCGACAGGCACAGCGGCACGCGCATGTCATGCCATTGCCCGTCCCGCAACGCCCGCAGTGCGCCCCAGCCCATACCAAGTATCAACCAGACGTAAATCAGCCCCCAGATCCCGAAGGCATAGCCGGCCGGCTGGACAGGGGGATTTTCTTGGGGAACCGGAAACTGGTTGGGATCAAACCCGCCAAATCCCTCCACGAAAAACGGAGATGCGGCAAAAGACAGGCTCAGCAGAACAGCCAAAAGGGCAAAGGCAGGGCGCATGGGGCCGGACATAGACAATCCTCGGTCAGTCAAAAGGGCAGGGCTGTGACCCTACCCTCAAGCTAGCCGAGGATGTGTATTTTTCAACTGGTGCAATCCCGGCCGCGCAAAGCAGCCGGTCCTTGCCGGATCAGGCCAGCGTGCCATCCGACGCGATGGTGGTCTTGCCGCCCAGATAGGGGGCCAGAACATCGGGCAACTTCACAGAACCGTCGGCTTGCTGGCCGTTTTCCAGCACCGCAATCAAACAGCGCCCGACCGCAAGGCCGGAGCCGTTCAATGTATGCACGAACTGCGGCTTGCCGCCGTCTTTGGGTTTGAACCGGGCATTCATCCGGCGGGCCTGAAAATCACCCGTGGTCGAAACCGACGAAATCTCGCGGTAGGTGTTCTGCCCGGGCACCCAGGCCTCGATGTCATAGGTGCGCCGTGCGCCAAAGCCCATGTCTCCGGTGCACAGGATCACCGTGCGATAGGGCACGCCCAGCCGTTCCAGCAGATCCTCTGCGCAGCGCAACATGCGCTTTTGCTCATTATCGCTTTCGTCCGGATGGGTGACGCTGACCATTTCGACCTTTTCAAACTGGTGCTGGCGCAGCATGCCCGCGGTATCGCGCCCGGCGCTGCCCGCCTCGGAACGGAAGCAAAGCGTATGGGCGGTATAGCGTTTGGGCAGGGCGCTTTCCTCCAGCACCTCGTCCGCCGCGGTATAGGTCAGCGGCACCTCGGACGTTGGCACCAGCCACCAGCCATTGGTGGTTTGATAGCTGTCCTCGCCGAATTTCGGCAGTTTGTCCGTACCGTACATCGCCTCGTCGCGCACCAGAACGGGGGAGTTCACTTCGGTTAGCCCGTTGTGATCCACATGGGTGTCCACCATGAACTGCGCCAAGGCCCGGTGCACCCGCGCCACAGCACCCTTGAGCATCACAAACCGGGCGCCGGATGTCTTGGCGGCGGTTTCAAAATCCATGTTCGGGGCCACGCCCGCGATCTCGTAATGCTCCTTGGGCTCGAAATCGAATTCCGGCAGATCGCCCCAGCGGTGCACTTCGACATTCTCCGCCTCATCCGCGCCGCTTGGCACATCATCGGCAGGGGAGTTGGGAATGCGGGCCAGCATATCGGTCAGCTGCGCGTCCAGCTCCTTGGCCTCGCCCTGCATCGCCGCCACTTCGGCCTTTTTGTCAGCCACAAGCGCACGCAGCCGCTCAAACTCGGCCTCGTCACCCTTGGCCTTGGCGGCGCCCACCAACTTGCTGGCCTTGTTCTGTTCGGCCTGGGCGGCCTCAGCCGCACCGATCTTGGCCCGCCGTGCCTCGTCCAGGGCCAGCACCTTGGAGGACATCGCATCTTCGCCCCGCCGCGCAAGGGCAGCGTCAAGAAACTCAGGATTTTCGCGGATGGCGCGGATGTCATGCATGGGATGCGTCCTTGGAAATGAATCGTCTCGCCGCGTTATGCCGGATTGCGCAGCAAAGGGGTAGAGCGGAGTGAGGGGGGAATGGTCGTGGATTGCTCTTCAGTCACATCTGCTCAAGGGCGAGCAGGCACAACTTATCCGAGACTACCTGCTTCCTCCGTCCCGTCCACCCAAAACTCCCCTTTGCACCTTGCGCCTTGCCCTTGCCACGCATAGGTTCTGCCAAACTTCGTGGTGGGGCGTTCTGCGCCCTCAACAGCAGCTAAAAGGACCACCTCCATGCAAGGCATCCAGCAATTTATCCCGCTGATCCTGATCTTCGGTATCATGTATTTCCTCCTGATCCGTCCCCAGCAGAAAAAAGCCAAGGAACATCAGGCGATGGTTGCGGCCCTGCGGCGCGGGGATCAGGTTGTGACCCAGGGCGGCATGATCGGCAAAGTGGTCAAAGTGCGCGAAGATGGCGAGCTGGAGATCGAGATTGCCGATGGCGTCAAGGTTCGCGTGATCCAATCCACCATCGCCACGGTTGTCTCCAAGACCGAACCGGCCAAATAAACCGCCCCTGCGGCCAACGCTTAAGATAAAGGCGGACCCATGCTTCAGATTGATCTGTGGAAACGGATTGCTATTGCGCTGACCTGTGCCATCGGGCTCTGGCTGGCGCTGCCCAATGCGTTTTACGGCCCCGTGGAACAGCACAATGATGCCGCCAAGGCGATTGAGCTTTCCGGATCCACCCCCGAGCTTCAGGCGCAATTGGCGCTTTGGCCCGACTGGATGCCATCGGGGCTGGTCAATCTGGGTCTGGACCTGCGCGGCGGGGCGCATCTTCTGGCCGAGGTCAAGGTGCAGGACGTTTATGCTGCACGGATGGAGGCCCAATGGCCCGAGGTCCGCGACGCCTTGCGCAGCTTGACCCCCGTGCGCCGCCAGCAATCTCCCGAAGATGAGCTGCGCGTGCGGCTCAACGATACGGACAAGATGGCGCAGGCGTTGGAGATCGTGCGGGGTTTGGCTCGGCCCGTGACCACGCTGACCGGGGCAGGGTCCAATGACATCGATGTGCGCGGCGAAGACGGGATGATCATCGTCACCCTGTCGGATGCGGAAAAGCAGGCGACCGATGAGCGCACGATGCAACAATCGCTTGAGATCATCCGCCGCCGGATTGACGAGGTCGGCACCCGCGAGCCGACCATCCAGCGCCAGGGCGCGGACCGGATCCTCATTCAGGTGCCCGGCATCGGTTCGGCGGCCGAGCTGAAAGCGATCATCGGCACCACCGCGCAGCTGACCTTCAACCCGGTTGTGAACCGCGGGTCGGACGCCAACGCCAACCCCGGTATCGGTAACAAAGTGTTGCCCTCCGTGGATGAGGAAGGTGCCTATTACACCGTTGAGGCCGCGCCTGTCGTCACTGGCGAGGAACTGGTCGATGCGCAGCCCAGCTTTGACGAGAACGGATCGCCCGCGGTCAGTTTCCGGTTCAACACCACCGGCGCACGCAAGTTCGGCAACTACACCGCTGAAAACATTGGTGCGCCCTTTGCGATCATCCTTGATGACAAGGTGATCAGCGCCCCCACGATCCGAAGTCATATCCCCGGCGGATCGGGCATTATCACCGGCAATTTCAATGTCGAGGAAAGCACCAACCTCGCGATCCTTCTGCGCGCCGGTGCGCTGCCTGCAGGGCTGGTGTTTCTGGAAGAACGCACCATCGGCCCCGAACTGGGCCAAGACAGCATCGATGCGGGCAAGGTCGCGACAATCATCGCCTTTGTCGCCGTGCTGGTCTTTATGTTCCTGAGCTATGGTCTGTTCGGCATTTTCGCCAATATCGCGCTGGTCATCAACGTCGGCATGATCTTTGGCCTGCTCAGCCTTGTCGGTGCGACACTGACCTTGCCGGGCATTGCGGGGATCGTTTTGACGGTCGGCATGGCGGTGGACGCCAACGTGCTGATCTTTGAGCGCATCCGCGAAGAGTTGAAAACCGCCAAAGGGCCGGCCCGCGCGATCTCGCTTGGCTATGAAAAGGCGCTATCGGCGATCGTAGACGCCAATATCACCACATTGATCACAGCCGTGATCCTGTTTGTCATGGGCTCCGGCCCGGTGCGCGGCTTTGCGATCACGCTGGGCTTTGGCATCATCACATCTGTGTTCACCGCGATCTTTGTCACCCGCCTGTTGGTGGTGATCTGGTTCGAGGCACGCCGCCCGAAAACGATTGAGGTCTGACATGCGTTTGCGATTGTTCAAGGAAAACTCGAACTTCGACTTCTTCAAGCACTGGAAGATGTGGCTGGGCATTTCGGGGCTGATGATGGTCATCGCCTTTGCCTCCTTCATGATCCAGGGTCTGAACTTTGGCATCGACTTTCGCGGCGGCACCACAATCCGCACCGAAAGCCCGCTGGCGGTGAACGTGGCCGAATACCGCGGCGCGATGGAGCAACTGGATCTTGGCGATATCACCATCACCGAAGTGTTCGATCCGACCTTCCGCGAAGATCAGAACGTGGCGATGATCCGCATTCAGGCGCAGGACGAACAAGAAGCGGTGTCAGTGGACACCATCGAGGCGGTTCAGGCCGCGCTGAAAGACATCCGTCCGGACATCAAATTTACATCCGTTGAATCCGTTGGCCCCAAAGTATCGGGCGAATTGATCCAAACCGCTGCAATTGCCGTGGTCTTGGCGATTGGCGCGGTCCTGATCTACATCTGGCTGCGGTTTGAATGGCAATTTGCCGTCGGTGCGGTGCTGGCGCTGGTGCATGACGTTTTGCTGACCATCGGGATTTTCTCTGAGCTTCAGATCCGGTTCGATCTGGCGATTATCGCAGCGTTGCTGACCATTGTGGGCTATTCGCTGAACGATACGGTGGTCGTGTTTGACCGAGTGCGGGAGAACCTGCGCAAGTACAAAAAGCGCGATCTCAAAGAGGTTCTGAACCTCTCGATCAACGAAACCATGAGCCGGACTTTCATGACCTCTGTCACGACGCTGCTGGCGCTGATTGCGCTGTTTGTGCTGGGCGGCGATGTGATCCGCGGCTTTGTCTTTGCGATGATCTGGGGCGTGATCGTCGGTACATACAGCTCGATCTTTGTGGCCTCTGCGGTGCTTTTGTACCTTGGCGTGAAACGTGACTGGTCCAAGCCGGATGCAAACGCAGGCAACCAATACGCCAACATAGATGCCTGATTGGCTGCTTCCAGCCGGATCGCCCGAAGGGCTGATCTGGCTGGTGGGGGCTGTTTTTGTCGCGGGCATCGTGCGCGGTTTCTCCGGCTTTGGCTCCGCGATGATCATCATGCCAGTGGCCGCTTCGGTGCTGTCGCCGGTCGAGGCTGTGATTTTCCTGACAGCGGCTGAAATCCTTGGCCCGGTGCCCAACCTGCGGCCCTCAATGCGTGATGGGACACCGCGCGATGTGGGGCGGCTGATCCTGGGTGCATTGATCTGTCTGCCCGTCGGTCTGTGGCTTTTGACACAACTGGATCCATTGGTTTTTGGCTGGATCATCTCCGGCATTGTCTTGGCGCTGCTGGTGCTGGTCATCTCCGGCTGGCGCTACACCGGAGCGTTGACCGCAAGTCTTACCGTCGGCGCAGGCGGCATTGGCGGATTCATGACCGGTTTTGCCGGTATACCCGGCCCGCCGGTGATCATGCTCTATATGGCCAGCACATTGCCCGTGGCGACCATCCGCGCCAATCTGATGCTGTACCTGTTTGCGGTGGATCTGGTGCTGTTTCCCGTGCTGTGGCTGAGCGGGCTGATGGTCTGGCCGGTCTTTGCACTGGGTCTGATGCTCGGCGTGCCAAACCTGATCGCCAATGTCATCGGCGCGCGTCTGTTCAACCCCAAGGCGGCGCGGCTTTTTCGTTTTGTAGCCTATCTCGTGATTTTCAGTTCCGCTATCCTGGGGCTGCCGATTTGGAAAGGATGATCCATGCGTCTCAATGAAGTGGAATACAACAACGCCCAGCCGGTCGAAGGGTATGGGCCCGGCTTTTTCCGCATCGGCGGGCAGGTCATTGAGGGGCCGGTGATCACCGGCGCAGATGGCCCTAAACGCTGGGGCGGGTTGGAGGACACAGCGCCGCTTTTGGCAATGGCGGGAGAGATTGACGTTTTGTTTGTCGGCACCGGCGCCGAGATCGCCCATCTGCCCGATGATCTGGATCAGCAATTGCAAGAGGCCGGTATCGCGGCAGAGCCGATGTCTTCCCCCGCCGCATGCCGCACCTATAACGTGCTGCTCAGCGAGGGCCGCCGGATCGCGCTGGCAATGATCCCCGTCTGATGTGCTGCAATGCCGCTTTTGCATGACGCGCCAATCGGGTAGGGCTGTGCCATGACCTTGCGTGTGGACAACCTGACCCTTGCCCGTGGCGGCGTGCCTGTGCTGACGGGTGTATCGCTGACGGTAGGGCCCGGTCAGGCGCTGATCCTTCGCGGGCCAAACGGGGCGGGTAAAACCACGCTTTTGCGCAGCATCTCCGGATTGCAACCGCCGCTGTCGGGACAGATCACCGGCGCAGAGGATCAGATTGCCTATGCTGGCCACGCCGATGGCCTCAAGGCGATGTTGAGTGTACGCGAAAACCTGATGTTCTGGGCGCAGGTCTTTGGCCGCACCGATATCACTGCAGCGCTGGACGCCTATGCCCTGCACCCACTGGCGGACCGTTTGGCAGGCACCCTGTCGGCCGGGCAAAAGCGCCGCTTGGGTCTGGCGCGATTGTTGGTGACCGGGCGACCGATCTGGATTTTGGATGAACCGACTGTGTCGCTCGACAAAGATGCCGTGGCGCAATTTGCCGCGGCGGTGCGGGCACATCTGGGGCAGGGCGGTTCGGCCCTGATGGCCACGCATATTGATCTGGGGCTGGAGGCCGAGGTGCTGGACCTCACACCGTTTCGCGCCCATGCCAGCGCCCGCGCCGGGGCCAGCGATGAGGCGTTCCTGTGATTGCCCTGCTGATCCGCGATCTGCGTCTTGCCTTGCGGGCGGGCGGCGGATTTGGTCTTGGCCTTGCGTTTTTCCTCATCGTGACCGTGCTGGTCCCGTTCAGCGTTGGCCCGCAGCCGGAACTGCTGGGCCGGATCGCGGCAGGGGTGTTGTGGCTGGGCGCATTGCTGGCTTGCCTGCTGTCGCTGGATCGTCTGCTGGCGCTGGATTACGAGGACGGGACGCTGGATCTGCTGGTCACGGCTCCCCTGCCGCTTGAGGCGGTGGTGAGCATCAAGGCACTGGCTCATTGGTTGACCACGGGCCTGCCGCTCGTGCTGGCCGCGCCGGTTCTGGCGGTGTTGCTGAACCTGCCGCCGCAAGGGTTTTTGCCGCTGGTCATTTCGCTGGCGCTTGGCACGCCGGCGCTGTCGGTGATCGGCACCTTTGGTGCGGCGCTGACCGTGGGCATCAAACGTGGCGGGCTGCTTTTGTCGTTGCTGGTGCTGCCGCTTTATGTGCCAACGCTGATTTTCGGGGCCGAGGCCGCGCGGCGCGGGGCGATGGGAATGCAGCATGACACCTACCTGATCATGCTGGCCGGGATCACCTTTGCCACCATCGCGCTGATGCCCTTTGCCAGCGCCGCTGTTCTGCGCATGGGTCTGCGATGATCGCGTCTTTTTGTCCATCCCGCCCCGTTCACGCGTTTGAGCATTGAGCGGGCCGCAGCGGAGCGTTAGATAAACCCCATGTCCATTTGGCAATATGCAAACCCCGTGAGATTTCTCGCTTTGTCAGAGCGGGTGCAGCCTGTGCTTTGGGTGCTGGCCGCCGCGAGCGTGGCCACTGGTCTGGTCTGGGGGTTCTTTGGCACGCCCGATGACTACCGGCAGGGATCAACGGTCAAGATCATCTTTATCCACGTGCCATCCGCGATGATGGCAATCAACGCGTGGGGCATGATGCTGATCACCTCGCTGATCTGGCTGATCCGGCGGCACCACGTCAGCGCGCTGGCCGCCAAGGCTGCCGCGCCGGTGGGCATGGTGATGACCGTAATAGCCCTGATCACCGGGGCCCTTTGGGGCCAACCGATGTGGGGCACATGGTGGGCTTGGGATCCGCGCCTGACCTCGTTTTTGATCCTTTTCCTGTTTTACCTGGGCTACATCGCCCTGTGGGCCGCGATCGAAGACCCGGACACGGCGGCGGATTTGACCTCCATCCTGTGTTTGGTCGGCTCCGTCTTTGCGCTGCTGTCGCGCTATGCCGTGCGGTTCTGGAACCAGGGCCTGCACCAGGGCACCTCGGTGCCGGTGGCCACGGGCGGGCGCACGGTGGATGATACGTTTTTTGTGCCACTGGCGATTTCGATGGCGGGTTTTGTGCTGCTGTTTCTTGCAATGGTGCTCTACCGCACCGGCACAGAAATTCGCATCCGCAGGGCCGCCGCATTGCTGGCGCGGTCGGAGAGGGGGCTGTGATGCCGGATCTGGGGAAATATGCCTTCGAAGTGCTGTCGTCCTATGGCGCGACACTGCTTTTGCTTGCCGGGCTTCTGGCGCTGACCCTGCGCCGTGGCCGGACGGCGCGCGCCGCCCTGAGAAAGATCGAAGCGGAGATCAAGAAAAATGGCTAGGATACGCCCCCTGATGATCGCCCCACCGCTGATCTTTGCCGGATTTGTGGCGCTGGCTGCCGTTGGCATGTTCCGTGATGACCTCGAGGGGCTGCCCTCCACCCTGGTTGGGCAAAAGGCACCCGGCGTGCCAGAGCTGCCGCTGGACGGGTTTCCGCCAGCAACCGCCGATATGCTGGCCTCGGGCGAGGTGACATTGGTGAATTTCTGGGCCAGCTGGTGCCCGCCCTGCCGCGCCGAACATCCCAAGCTTCTTGAAATGGCCGCAGAGGGCATGCCCATCGTCGGCATCAATTTCAAAGACCTCGAAGGCAATGCCCGCGATTATCTGACCGAAGACGGCAATCCCTTTATCGGCGTCGGGTTCGATCCACAGGGGCGCACTGCGATTGACTGGGGCGTGACCGCGCCGCCGGAAACCTTCATTCTGGATGGCAGCGGCACGGTGCTGTTCCGCTATGCCGGACCGCTGGTTGGCAGCGACTACGAGCAACGGTTCCTGCCCGCGTTGCGCGAGGCGCTTGGCCGATAAGCGGGATTGAGTTTTTGGCCAAATGAAACTGGCAAAGAAAAAGGCCCCGGACGCAATGCCGGGGCCTTTTCTATTTGACTGATCGCAGTTCTAGCCTGCTTTGGCCAGATCGCGCAACACGTAGTGCAGCACGCCGCCATGTTCGATGTATTCGATCTCGATTGCGGTATCGATCCGGCATTTGATCATGATGTTCTTGACCGTTCCGTCCGCCATGGTGATCGCGCAAGGCACGTCTTGCAGGGGCTGGATTGTGTCCAGACCAGAGATCGACACAGTTTCCTCGCCCGTCAGGCCCAGAGATTTGCGGTTGTCACCGCCAGTGAATTCAAACGGGATCACGCCCATGCCAACGAGGTTGGAACGGTGGATACGCTCAAAGCTCTCGGCAATCACCGCCTTGACGCCCAGCAGGGCTGTGCCCTTGGCCGCCCAGTCACGGCTGGACCCCGCGCCGTATTGTTCACCGCCAAAGACCACCAGCGGGGTGCCATTGGCCTGATGCGCCATGGCCGCGTCGAAGATCGAGGTCTGCGCGCCATCGGGGCCTTTTGTATAGCCGCCCTCAACGCCATCCAGCATCTCATTCTTGATGCGAATGTTGGCAAAGGTACCGCGCATCATCACTTCATGGTTGCCCCGGCGGGAGCCGTAGGAGTTGAACTCGCGGACGGGCACCTGACGTTCGGTCAGATACTGACCGGCAGGGGTGTCCGCCTTGAAAGAACCGGCGGGTGAAATGTGGTCAGTGGTGATCATATCGCCGAGAACCGCAAGCACCTTGGCACCTTCGATGTTGGTGATCACACCGGGATCTTTGCTCATCCCCTGGAAGTAAGGCGGGTTCTGAACATAGGTGGATTGTACCGGCCAGTCGTAGGTCTGGCTGTCTGTGGTTTCCACTGCCTGCCACTTTTCGTCGCCTTTGAAGACGTCGGCATATTTGGTCTGGAACGCCTCGCGGGTGACAGTCTGTTCGACCAGTTCCGCGACCTCTTGCGTGGTGGGCCAGATGTCCTTGAGATAAACATCATTGCCATTCTGATCCTGACCCAGCGGGCTGTTTGCCAGATCATGGTTCATGTCACCGACCAGCGCATAGGCCACCACGAGGGGAGGCGAAGCGAGGTAGTTGGCGCGCACATCAGGGGAAATGCGCCCTTCGAAGTTGCGGTTGCCCGACAGGATCGAGGTGCCGATCAGATCATAGTCGTTGATTGCCTTGCTGATCGCCGGCTCAAGCGGGCCGGAGTTACCAATACAGGTGGTGCAGCCATAGCCGACAAGGTTAAAGCCGATGGCGTCCAGATCTTCCTGCAGGTTCGCAGCCTCAAGATAGGCCGACACCACTTGCGAGCCGGGGGCCAGCGATGTTTTGACCCAAGGCTTGCGGGTCAGACCCAGCGCGCGTGCCTTGCGTGCCACCAGACCCGCGCCGATCATCACATAGGGGTTCGAAGTATTGGTGCATGACGTGATCGAGGCGATCACGATAGACCCGTCATGCAGCTGGTAATGACCGTCGTCGGTTTTCACATAGCCACGTTTGTGGCTGCCTTCATCACCGGGGATTTCACGTGGTTCAGGCTGGCCACCTTCGCCTTCCCAGCGAATTTCTTCTTTCGGGGAGGCATCCTTGCCCGCGCGGACACCTTTGACGTATTCACCAAACGCCGTGTGCGCCGAGGTCAGTGCAATATAATCCTGCGGGCGTTTCGGGCCGGAGATCGCAGGCACGATGGTGCCCATATCCAGGCTCAATGTGTCAGTATAGATGGGCGCGTAATCGTCGCCGCGCCACATCCCGTTTTCTTTGGCATAGGCTTCGACCAGCGCGATGCGGTCCTCATCACGGCCCGTGGTGCGCAGGTAACGCAGGGTTTCACCGTCGATCGGGAAAAAGCCGCAGGTCGCGCCATACTCAGGTGCCATGTTGGCGATGGTCGCACGGTCTGCCAGGGGCAGGTGATCAAGACCCTCGCCGTAGAATTCGACAAATTTGCTGACCACGCCTTTTTCACGCAGCATTTCAACAACTTTCAGCACAAGGTCGGTGCCTGTGGTGCCTTCCATCATGCGGCCGGTCAGCTCAAAACCGACCACTTCGGGGATCAGCATCGAAATCGGCTGACCCAGCATGGCAGCCTCGGCCTCGATCCCGCCAACACCCCAGCCCAGAACGGCCATGCCGTTGACCATTGTGGTGTGGCTGTCTGTGCCGACCAGCGTATCAGGATAGGCCACTTCATCGCCGTTCTGGTCTTTGTCGGTCCAGACCGTTTGTGCCAGATATTCAAGGTTCACCTGGTGACAGATGCCGGTGCCGGGGGGCACAACGCGGAAGTTGTTAAACGCCTTTTGTCCCCACTTGAGGAAGGTGTAGCGTTCCATGTTCCGCTCATATTCGCGGTCTACGTTCATCTGAAACGCGCGCGGGTTGCCGAACTCATCAATCATCACCGAGTGGTCGATGACCAGATCAACAGGGTTCAGCGGGTTGATCTTTTCCGCGTCACCGCCAAGCGCCACCAGACCGTCGCGCATCGCGGCCAGATCGACAACCGCCGGAACGCCGGTGAAATCCTGCATCAATACGCGGGCAGGGCGATATGCAATCTCGCGCGGGTTCTTGCCGCCCTTGGCACCCCATTCGGCAAAGGCCTTGATGTCGTCCACGGTGACGGTCTTGCCATCCTCGAACCGCAGCATGTTTTCCAGCACGACCTTGAGCGCGGCGGGCAGCTTGGAAAAGTCGCCAAGCCCGGCGTCCTGCGCGGCGGGGATCGAATAATAGGCAATCGTCTGGTTGCCCGCGGTGATGGATTTGCGGGTCTTTGCGGTGTCCTGACCAACGGTAATTGTCATGGAGTGGCTCCCTTCGGGGTCTGATGGGTGGCGTTTCTGGCGCCTCAATGCCATCTGGCGAGGCACGTTTCAACCACTATTAGTGGCATTTGAGCTATTTTGTATACCATGGTGTACCGAAATTCCATGTTTTATTGGTCCATCGCTCACGCGGGCTCTCAAGAAACCTTGATTGGTTATTTCAGGGCCGGACGGTTAGATGCTGTATATCCCGGCGTGTTGTGATGGAATCAGATGAAATTTCTAAAATACTCTCTTCTTGCAGGTTTGATGGCGCTGGCCGCGCCGCTGTCTGCGCAAGACACACCCGTGGTGGTCGAACTTTATACCTCGCAAGGATGTTCATCCTGCCCGCCCGCCGATCAGATCCTGCATGAACTGGCAGACCGGGACGATGTGATCGCGCTGGCCCTGCATGTGGATTATTGGGATTACATCGGCTGGAAAGACCCATTTGGCGATCCCGCCCATGCGGAGCGGCAGCGGGCCTATGCCGCGGCAGGGCATCGCCGCTCAATCTATACCCCGGAAATGATCGTACAGGGGCAGACCGATATTGTCGGCGCAAAACCCATGGCCTTGGCCAAGGCGATTGCCGAACACGCCCGCCAGGCGCCCAAGGTTGCCGTAACACTGTCTCGCGATGGCAATGCCCTCAAGATCACAGCCAAGCGCCTGGCGCAGGTCCAGGGCGGTATGACGGTCCATATGCTGCGCTATGAGCCGCGCCAAACGACCCATATCAAACGCGGAGAGAACGCAGGTAAAACCGTGGAATACGCAAATATCGTCGAAGGATGGACCGTTCTGGGCCACTGGGACGGCCGTGAGGCGCTGAAACTTGTGGCGCAGGTGGAAGGCGACAAACCCTCCGTAGTGATCATTCAGGGGCGCAACGCCGGGCCAATTTTTGGTGCGGCCCGCCTGCGCTGATCGCAAATCAACCTAGGGCTCGTGACTGCGCCAGCGGCGGTGAACCCAGAACCATTGTTCAGGACGTTTTGCCACTTGCGCGGCAAGGCTGTCGTTGATTGCCTGCGTCATGGTCTGGGCGTCCGAATGGGAAACGGGTGCCTCTAGCAGTGTTTGAAACGACAAGCCATCTGGCTGGCGAATGCCATAGAACGGGATCAGCAAAGCATCATAGCGCAGCGCCAGTTCCGCCGCTGACAGGGCTGTGCGCGCCGGTTCGCCCATAAAATCAAGGATCGGCGCATACATCACATGCTGATCAAACAGCAGCACCAGTTGCCCGCCACCCTTGAGATGTCGCACAAATCCGGCAGTGCCTTTGCGCCCCTGCGGAAACACCGGCCCGCCAAAAGCCTCCATGGTTTTCACATAATGGGCGTTGAAATAGGGGTTCTTCATGTCTCTGTAGAGCCCGCCAATATCGAAGCCACGTGCCACCAAGGCGGCGCGGGTGGCCTCGTAATTGCCAAAATGCCCGGTGACAAGGATCACCGGACGGTTCGCGGCGGCGGCCTCTTCCAGCGCGGCAAAGCCGGGCCCTTCGGGTGTGATCTGGGCCATGCGGGCGGGAAAATCGCGGGCAGAATAGTTTTCGATAAAACTGCGCCCGACGTTGTTGAGACAATCGGAGGCGATCTGTTGCCGTTGGTCTTCCTCCATCTCGGGATGGATCAGCGCCAGATTGTCCAATGCGCGTTTGCGGTATCCGGCCAGCGGGCCGATGACATGCTGCACCAACCACCCGACAAAGCGCACGCGCAGGGCATAAGGCAATGCCAGCGCCAACCGGATCACCGCCACGATCATCAGGTTGGTGGTGTAATGGACAAATTTGCGCAGCCGTGGCGGATCATTTGCGTCTGTGGGGGCAGGGGCGGACATAAGCCTCGATCAGCTGTGGCGATTACGCCAGACATAGCCCGCCCGCCCAGCGGCAACAAGACACCACCCGCAGGATGGGCAGTGATCCTCTGCGAAGAAGGGGACCGGAGCCTAGTCTTCGTCGTCGTCTTCAACCACCAACAACAGATCGCCCGATTGTTCCATCGCGCGGATCACATCGACGATACCTGACATGGCCGCCTCGACCTCGGCGGCCTTGACCTTGCCGGCCTCTTCAATCTCTTCGCGCAATTGATCGGCCATGCGGCCTGACATGTTCTCCAGCACGAAATCACGCGATGCGGCAAATCCGGCAGCCTCTGCACCGGCGAGGGCCAGCACCAGCTTGTCCTGATCCACCTCGCGCAGGATGCGGGGGATGTCGCGTGGGGCGATGCGGGCGGGGATATTGGCAAAGGTAAAGATCGCCTTGCGCACCGCATTGGCAAAGCCCTGATCGGTTTCGTCGAGGCCGGTCAGCACATCGTCGCGGGTCACATTGGTGGAGGAATTCAGGATCGCGCCGACCCTTTCAACCGGATCACTGTCAAAGGCGGTGGCGGGCTGGGCGTCCAGCTGGCTGGCCAATGACAGGCCAATCCGGTCGACGGCCTCTGGCGTGACAGCGCCCGTCAGGGACACCGCATAGGTGATACGCCGCGCTTGCGGGCCGGGCAATTTGCCGAGGATCTCGGCGGACATGGCAACGGGCAGTTTCGACAGCACCACCGCCGCCACTTCAATGCTTTCGTTCTCAACGGCGGGCAGCAGGCGCTCTGCGCCCAATTCGCCAAGCCGCGCCCAAGGGTTGCCAAACTGGCGCACGCCGGCCTCTTTGCGCAGGCGTGCGGCGGTGTGTGGACTGATCTTGCCGTCCAGCGCATCCAGCGCCCCGGCGATGCCCGCAGGAAAGGACAGGCCGACCTTTTCGACCTCGTTGGCGAATTCCTCAACCACCGCCATCATTGTATCGCGGTCCACCACGCGCATTTGCCCCATCTGGTGGGTCAGGCTCGCCTGCAATTCATCCGGCAGGTCCTCAAGCGGGATATCAGCCCCGTCGTTCAGCAAAAGCCGCACAATGATTGCCGCCTTCGCGCGGCGGCTGAGCGACACAGTGACGCCGCCCCCGTCAAGGACAGGAAGCGGCGCGAGACTGTTCATCGGAACCACATCGTTCATCTTGGCCTGTCCCCCGCAGAATGCCGGGACGTTGTGACAGGCAAAGGTGAAAAAAGGTTGAAATCAGTAGTTGTAAGTGCGTCCAGCAGCGATGGCCTTGCGCAGGGAGGCTTCGGCCCATGTGCCGCTGCCGCCATGGCTGCGGATCAGGCGCAATTGCTCAAGCGCATCGGCCACGCGGCCCTCTTCAACAAACCCCTGGCCCATATAGGACCGGGCCAACACATTGGCCGGGTTCACCACCAGGGCGCGGTTGTAATAGGACATCGCCAGATCGGTCTTGCCCATCTTGCGGTTGGTAAAGCCCAGATAGGTCAAGGTGCGGTCATCATCCTGCGGCATCGCGGCCAGAACGGTCTGCGCATCGTCGTAACGGCCTGCATAGGCCAGCTGGCGCACGGTTTGATAAAGCGTGTCTGTGTCCAAATGGCTTTCTTCGGCGTTCACGCAAGCCTTGGTCTTTTTGTCATAGACCTGACCATTCTTGCACTTTGGTTTGGACGGCGCGGTCTCATCTCCGCCGCCTGCCGCATAAAGGGCCGTACCCATGCTGAGCGGAAGGGCGAGGGCGGATGCCATAACAAAATACTTCATAAAAACTCCTGATGTTCGTGTCTGAAGGGTATCACACAGAGATAACCCGCAGGGCTGCCAATTTATTCGCTCACGAATGTTTGATTTTTGGAAAAATGGATCAGCTTGCCGAAAAGTATAACCTTTCCGGCAACTTGGATGTTTGGGCGTCTTGAGTGTCTCGGTGCCGATCAGGTACTGACAGGCAGGCAACTGTGGCTGGCGCTGTCATAGGCTGTGCCGGCGGCACATGACATTGCCTGTTTCTCCTTGCCATGCGAACAGCCCATCGCAAGGCTCAGGCTGGGGGCCGCGATCAGGGTAAGGGCAATCAAAAGGGTCTTGGTCTTCATGGTCCGTCTCCTTTGGTTGATAAGTCAAAGCTACACCGAAGGGCGGATTTTTCAAATATTGAGATTTCAAAAACCACAACTGCGCGGGAAGCGGCCTGTTTTTTCGCCCAAAACAACCGATCCCGCCCCATGAGAGGGCGGGATCGCGTTTTTCTTGCCAAATGAAGCCGGGGCCGTGGCCGCCAGAACCGTGTTTTTAGTCGCCGAACACGCGGGCGAAGATCGTATCAACATGTTTGGTGTGATAGCCAAGGTCGAATTTTTCTTCGATCTCCTCCGCGCTGAGGGATTTCAGCACGTCCGCATCCGCCAGCAGTTCGGTTTTGAAGTCCTTGCCTTCTTCCCAAACCTTCATCGCATTGCGCTGCACCAGCTTGTAGCTGTCCTCGCGGCTGACGCCCGCTTGGGTCAGGGCCAGCAAGACCCGCTGTGACATCACCAGACCGCGGAATTTATTCATATTGGCCAGCATGTTGTCGGGGTAGATTACCAGTTTGTCGACCACGGAGGTCAGACGGGCGAGGGCAAAATCAAGCGTAATCGTGGTGTCGGGGCCGATGTTGCGCTCAACCGAGCTGTGGGAGATGTCCCGCTCGTGCCAGAGGGCGACGTTTTCCATTGCGGGCACAACGGCCATGCGCACCAGACGGGCCAAACCGGTCAGGTTTTCGGTCAAAACCGGATTGCGCTTGTGCGGCATCGCGGAGGACCCTTTTTGGCCCTTCGAGAAAAACTCTTCGGCCTCAAGCACTTCCGTGCGCTGCATATGGCGGATCTCGGTGGCGATGTTCTCAATCGAAGAGCCGACGACGCCAAGCGCGGCAAAGAAGGCGGCATGGCGGTCACGCGGGATCACTTGGGTGCTGATCGGTTCGGGCTTGAGGCCCAGTTTGGCGCAGACATGTTCTTCGACCGCAGGGTCGATATTGGCGAAGGTGCCGACAGCGCCCGAAATGGCGCCGGTGGCGATCTCGTCGCGTGCGGTGCGCAGACGCGTCAGGTTGCGGTCCATTTCGGCGTAGAAACGCGCGAAAGTCAGGCCCATGGTGGTGGGTTCGGCGTGGATGCCATGGCTGCGCCCGATGCGCACGGTCATCTTGTGCTCCAGCGCCCGGCGTTTGAGCGCGGCCAGCAACCCTTCCATATCCGCGATCAACAGATCGGCGGCGCGGGTCAGCTGCACGTTAAAACAAGTGTCGAGCACATCGGAGGAGGTCATGCCCTGATGCACAAAGCGGGCCTCGTCGCTGCCGACATGTTCGGCCAGATGGGTCAGAAAGGCGATGACGTCATGTTTGGTCACAGCTTCGATCTCGTCGATGCGGGCCACGTCAAACTCGACATCCTTGGCCTTCCACACCGCATCCGCGTTTTCGCGGGGGATCACGCCGATGTCTGCCATTGCATCGCAGGCGTGGGCCTCGATCTCATACCAGATCCGGAATTTTGTCTCCGGAGACCAGATCGCAACCATATCGGGGCGGGAATAGCGGGGGATCATCGGCACACACCTTTTTGTGACTGTTTTGTGGGTCACCGGCGCAATAGACTGCCGCAGGGGTAAGAACAAGGCAGGAGCCAGAAGATGCGTCAATTCGTGCTGTTTTTCATGTTGTGCGGGCCGTTTGCGGTGCAAGCGGACGAGGCGGCTTGGACACCTCTGAGCGGGGCAGAGATCAGCGCCGCCTTGACCGGCAAAGTGGTGCAATACGGATCGGCCTGGCAGGATTTTCGCGCCTCGGGCAAGACCTTGTACAATGCGGGGCGCGACTCATGGGGATACTGGCGGGTTGAGGGCTACCAATACTGCAGCCAATGGCCGCCTTCGGACCTTTGGGCCTGTTACGACATGACCCGGCAGGGCGACCGGTTGCGGTTTATCGGGGCGGCGGGGGATATTTCAGAGGCTGTTTATCGACCTGCGGCCGATTAGGGTGCCAGCCCCCATCGGTGCGGGGCACCGATTCCCCCGGAGTATTTGACGCCAAAAAGAGGGGAGGGTCAGTCGATGAGTTCTGTCACCACCTCAGAGGCGCGTTCAAGGGTGCGGTGGACGGGGCATTTATCCGCAATCTCCAGCAGGCGCTGGCGTTGATCCGCGTCCAATGCCCCCTCCAGCCGGATGCGTCTGCGCCATGTGTCCACCTTGGCGCCGCTGCCGGTTTCGGCGTCTTGCGCGTGGACCTTGTCGTGGCAGACATCGACGCTGACGTGATCGAGGGGCCAGCCCTTGCGGCGGGCGTACATGCGAATGGTCATCGAGGTGCAGGCGCCCAGTCCGGCGGAAAGAAAGCCATAGGGCGACATGCCGCGATTGGTGCCGCCATAGGCGAGCGGTTCATCCGCCAGCGCGTGATGGTGCGGGCCGGAAAAGACATCCTGCAAGAACCCGTCCGGGTCGGCTTCGGCAACGCGGATGATTCCCTCGGGTGCGCCGGGCGGCGGGGCAGGCGGGGCCAGTGGAATGTAGCGGCCGGCCCATGTGGCGATCACCTCGGCGGCATAATCGGCATCTTCGGCGCGGCTGATCAAATGGTCGGCATTGTCCAGCGTGACAAAGCTTTTGGGGTGTTTGGCGGCGCCAAAGATCTGGCTGGCGTTTTCGATGCCCACCACATCATCCAACGGCGCATGCATCACCATAAGCGCCGCATCCAAGGCTTTGATGGACTGGGTCAGGGCGGCCTGTTCGATATCCTCGATAAAGCCTCTGCTGATCGTGAAGGGGCGGCCCGCGAGGCAAACCTCGGCCTGCCCCTCGGCGCGGATCTCGGGCAGGGCATCGGCAAAGTTGTGAATGACATGGCTGGGGTCAAAAGGCGCGGCAAGGCTGGCCACGGCCTTGATCCCCGGCATCCGGCTGGCGGCGCTTAGCACCGCCGCGCCGCCAAGGGAGTGGCCGATCAGCAGGCTGGGCGCGATGCCGGATTGATCCAGATAGGTGCAGGCCGCGATCAGGTCTTCGACGTTGGAGGTAAAGGAGGTATTGGCAAACTCCCCCTCCGAATGGCCCAGGCCGGTGAAATCAAAGCGCAATACAGCGATGCCCATGCCGGCCAGCCGCGCCGCGATGCGGCGGGCGGCGGCGATGTCCTTGCCGCAGGTGAAACAATGGGCAAAGAGCGCGGTCGCGAGATGTGGCCCATCGGGCAGATCCAGCCGCGCCGCAAGCGGAGTGCCGTCATGGCCGGGAAAGGTGATGCGTTTGGTGGCCATGATCTGTTCTCCGCTTGGCTTTGGTCAAAGGTGAGTGATGGGCAGGCCATGCGCAAGTCATGTGACAGACCCCTCACGGGGGAGTGACAGCGGCGGAGCATCGCGGCGAGGGTTTTACACCGCGGCGGCAGGAGTGTAGCACTGGCGCGAAACCATCCAAGACGAGATATGCCCGTGGCTGACACATTCAAACCCGATCTGCACCCTGCAACCATCGCCGCCCACGCGGGCGGGGCCGCTGACGCGCATACAGCCGGTGTTGTGCCGGGTATTCATATGGCCACGACCTTTGTGCGGGATGAAAACTATGATCCGGTCAATCCGGAGAATGTCTATCTGCGGTCCCACAACGAAAACGTGCGGGTGGCTGAAGATCTGTTGTCAAAACTCGAAGGTGCGGCAGAGAGCCTGCTGTTTCCTTCCGGCATGGCAGCGGTTGCGGCGGTGTTTCGCACCGTGCCGACCGGCGCCAGCGTGGTTGTTCAGACGCAGATCTACTGGGGCACAACCGCATGGATCCGCGATTTCTGCACGCGGCGGGGGATCGAACTGCATGAGGTGGAAACCTCTGACCCGATCAGTCTGGAGATCGCCTGCAAGGTGCATAAACCGGCGCTCATCTGGATCGAGACCCCGTCAAATCCGTGGCTGCGCATCACCGATGTGACCGGCGCGGCGCGGATGGCCCATGCGGCCGGGGCGAAATTGGTGGTGGACAGCACGGCGGCGACACCGGTGCTGAGCCAGCCTTTGGCGCTCGGCGCGGATATTGTCATGCATTCGGCGACCAAGGGGATCAATGGGCATTCCGATGTTCTGGCCGGAACGCTGTCAACGGCGGCACCGGAGGATGACATCTGGAAGATGATCGTGGATGATCGCAATCAGGCTGGCGCGGTGATGGGGCCGATGGAGGCATGGCTTTTGACCCGCGGGATGCGCACGCTGCCACTGCGGATGCGGGAAATGTCCCGCAATGCCATGAAGATCGCTGAATATTTGCAGGACCACCCACAGGTTGAGGCCGTGCTTTACCCCGGATTGCCGGACCATCCCGGCCATGTGATCGCCAAACGCCAGATGACTGGCGGATATGGCGGACTTCTGTCCTTTGTGGTCAAAGGCGGCGGCGCGGCGGCGCTCAAGGCGGCGGGGCGGTTGCAATTGTTCTTGCGGGCGACCTCGCTCGGCGGGGTTGAAAGCCTGGTGGAGCATCGCCACACAATCGAGCCGCACACCGGCATCCCCGAAGGTCTGTTGCGGTTGTCGGTGGGGATTGAGGACGCGGGTGATCTGATTGCAGATCTGGGGCAGGCTTTGGGGCAATAGGGGCAAAGGCGGGTTGGAGAATAGGACTCAAGATCAGGGCTTTGCGCCGCGATCTTAATGTCAATTTCAGACTGCCATTGCACCGGTTCTAATACAGGCGCTCTGCCTCGTCATTGGAATGGTCCTCCTGGACCTCGTTCAGGGTCTGGTCTCTGTCGACCACTTCAATCACCCATTCAGCCAGCGTTGGCGCTGTCTTTCTCGCGGGCCAATGATCAGGCTGCCACAGGCGCGATCGGATCAAGGACTTCGAGCAATGCATAAAGACCTCCTCGACCTCAACAACCAATGCCAACATTGGAGCGCGGCCCTTGATCGCATGTCGTGCGCTGATCGACTTGTCTTTGACAATCCTCGCCTTGCCCGCAACGCGCAACGTGTCGCCATGCCCCGGCACAATAAACAGGATCGCAACGTTCGGATCTTCCAGAATATTCTGAAATCCATCCACGCGGTGATTGCCCAACCGATCGGGGATGATCAGGGTCTTTTCGTCATAGACCTCGACAAATCCGGCCGGATCCCCTTTGGGTGAAACGTCGATCAGACCGTCCGAGGATTTGGTGCCGATCACGATAAAGGGCGCGGTTTCGATAAACTGGGTCGCAACAGGAGTGATTTTGTCCGTGACCTTCAAAAAGGTGTTTGTGAACCCTTCTGTGGGCAGCAATTCACGCAGTCGCGAAAGGCTGGTGATCTCTTCATCGACGTCAAGCATTGGTTTTTCCCACTTTACTTTGCCCTGATCTATCAAAGCGACAATGGGACGTTAGCAAACCTAGGGCCACGGGTCAGCAGGTTTGAAGGACAATCGCGGCGCGGCGGGCACGCGCGAGACAAAAGAAAACCCCGCCCGGCAGAACCGGACGGGGCAAATTTCCAAGATTGGCAGCCGATTAACGGAACAGGCTCAGAATGTTGCCTGGTGCCTGGTTGGCAATCGACAGGGACTGCGTCGCCAACTGCTGCTGCACCTGATAGGCCTGCAGACGGGCCGCTTCTTCTTCCATATTCGCATCCACCATGGAGCTGATACCGGAATCCAGCGTGTCTGTCAGGCTGTCAAGAAAGTCCATCTGGCCTTCAAGCGTTTTCTCGGTCACGCCCATAGACGTCGCCGCGTCAATCGCGTTGGACAGCTGGCCCTCGGCCACGACCAGTTTGGCCGCCATGGTTGTTGAAGTGTCGGTCACATCAACCGCTGCCATAGCTGTCTGAATCGCCTGAAGGTCAACCGTGTCAAAGCTGATTGTGGTTGTTGCGAAAGAACCGCTGGCGCGGGAAATACCGCTGACAACTGTCACGGTCGAAGACGCGGCACCCACCAGATCGTCACCGTTAAAGGTGGCCTGATCAATGGCGGACTGCATGTTTTCGGCCAGAGCGTCGAGTTCACTTTGAACGTCGGCTTTGTCCACACCATCGCTTTGGGCAAACGCGATACGCTCAACCATCTGGTTGGCCAGATCCTTGACTGTTTCGGCGCCAAGACGGGCGGTTGCAACGGAGTTTTTCGTGGCTGTCATACCTTCGTTGATGGCCTTGAACATGCCGCTGTCGCCCTTCATCGTTTCGGAGATGGCGAAGTAGGCGGCGTTTTCCTTACCGGAGCGTACCTGCAAACCGGTTGAAATACGCGACTGGGTTTCATTCAGACCACGGTTGACATTTTTGAGTGTGGCCAGGGCCACCGTTGCGGAATTATTGTTGAGAATGGACGACATGACTGCTCTCCTCATTTCTCGGGATGTTCAGTCTTCTGACCTACTAGGGCTTAATGCCGAGGACCGAGATAGGCGCGAATTGTGCAAAAATTTGGGCAAATGCCGGGTAATTCCAAGGTGTCTTGTGACATATGTCACTTGGCGCGCGCAAAGGGATGAGGCGGAAATCCGCCTCAAGCATCTGTATTCGAAGGATAAATTTTGAACCTGACTTTAGTCGCCCATTAAGGCCGCATCGAAGGGATAGGTTGTCAGGTTTTCAAATCCATCTTCTGTGACCAAAACCTGATCTTCCAGCTTGATCGAAAAATCCCCGCCCTCGGGCGAGACCAGGGCCTCCACACACAGCACCATGCCAGCCTCCAGCGGGTAGTCGTAAGCCCCCGCAACCGCGTGATCAGGATAGGCCACGAGAGGCCATTCATCACACAGGCCCACGCCATGCATCAGGCAGCCGTATTTTCCGGCCTGATACTGCGCGTCCAGCACATGCGTACCGGCGGTCAATTCGGGGATCATCACACCGGGTTTGAGCATTTGCATGTTGGTCTGAATATGCTCAACCGCGTGTTGCATGGCATAGATCATGTCTGCACGCGGCTTCTCATCTCCTACCCACCATGTGCGCGAGATATCCACGCAAATGCCATAACTGCCGATCAGATCGGTATCAAAGGCAATGATCTCGTTGGGCTGGGTGATGCGCGGGCCACATTCCTGAAACCATGGGTTGGTCCGTTGCCCGGACGCCAAAAGCCGCGTTTCAATCCATTCGCCGCCGCGTTTGATGTTCTCGGCGTGCAGAACCGCCCAGATGTCATCTTCGGACGTTTTCCCATTTGGCACAGCCGCGCGGGCAAAATCCTCCATCGCGCGCACTGAGACCTCGCAGGCATGGGAGGCACAGCGCATCGCCAAAATCTCGTCCGGTCCCTTGATCGAGCGGCTTTTTTCGGTGACCTCTTCGCCGTCCATGATCTCAAAGCCCTGCGCCTCAAGCGCTCGCAACCCGTGCAGCATGATCTTGTCCACCGCCAAACGCATATTGCCGCCGCCGTGTTCCGCAATCAGCGCCCGCACTTCGTTGCTGAACACATCTGCCGCCAGATCAACCTTGTCGCCGCGATCAAAATAGAACAGGTCCGCACCGGACCTTTGTTCGCGCACCAGTGGGTTGAACTCGCTCAGGAAGGGGGAGTTCTTGTAGTCCCAGATCACCATATAGCCGTCGGCGCAAAGCAGAACCGCCCGAAACGGATTGTGGGTGTTCCAAAGCTGCATGTTGGTGCTGTCGGTGGCATAGCGGATGTTGAGGGGGTCAAACATCAAGATGCCGCCATAGCCGCGGTCCACCACATGGCGGGTCAGCCGTTCCCATCTGTAGCGGCGCATCTTTTCAAGATTTGGCATCTCCAGCCCCGCCGCCCGCCATTCGTCAAACGCCAGCTGCGTCGGGCCGATCTCAATGCGGTTGTTGTCGTTGGGGCTGCCATCGGCAAGGGTGCTGCCCAATTGCGGATCAATCTTGCGGGTGTCGCGATAATGGCTGTTCATGGTGGGCTCCAACGCTTGTTTGGATCAGAGTGCCTGTTTGAAATGCCAAGGGTTGCTGAAATCCGACAGAAAGAGGTGTCGTTTTTGCACGACAAGGCGGGTTGGTCTTCATATGGTCCGTCCATGACCGAGATCCTGCAAGAGCATCTGCCGCCGCCGCAAACCGTTGAGAACAAACTGCCTGGGGTTGGTCCCTGTGCGCCGGATGACTGGCTGCGCGTGGATGAGGCTTACGCCGCGCAACTGGCCTATCGTGCCCAACTGCTGGCCGAGAAACGCGAGGCTGTGCTGTGGATGGACCCCGCCGCATTGCCCGCTGCGCAGGAGGTGTTGGAGGAGGCCCTGCATCTGTTACCGGGGTTGGGATTTGAACGGGCAGGGGATGAGGTGATCTGCCCCGATGGCCGCATTGTGCCGCTGGACCATCAGCAACCTCTGCTCACCCTTGGCCATTTGGTGCAAGAAGATATCTGTATTTTGCAAAAGCGCGGGGATGAACACGTATTGACCGGCGCAGTTCTGTGTTTCCCGGCCAATTGGCGATTGGCGGAAAAGGCAGGCAAGCCGTTGGTTGATATTCATATCCCAGTGCCGGAATACGATGATGACATTGCCCGACGGGTACAGCGGATGTTTGACGGCGTGCGGGCCGGGCGGCCCCTGTGGCGGTTCAACCGGCTGAGCTATGTTGAGGCGGATCTGCACCAACCGCGGCGCAAGGCTGTGGGGGAAGTGGAACGTTTCAACAGATCAGAGCGTCAATGCATCATCCGGATGCCGCGCACGGATGCGGTGATCTTTACCATTCATACATGGGTTGTTCGGCGTTAGTATTGGGCCGCGTCGGGCGCAGATCAAACGACCTGCGCCCCTTTGCTCAGGCGACATCCAGCACCATATGCGGCACCCCGTTCGACGTTTTCTGCGGTGACACACCGGCTGCATTCACGGTGGTATTCACCTGCCGCCGGTACGAACTGAACAGCTCGGACGCCACCACATCGATCGCCTCGTCAAAGCGAAGGGTCAGCGACCAATAGCCATTGGACGACAGCCGCGCCGCCTTGACCTCGCCGCGAAAGGCATGGCCCAGATAGCGCCCCGATATCCGCTGGCCGGGGGTCCAGCCGGGATGGGCATTGGCCGCTTTGGCCGCGATGGTGTTCCAATCGCGCATGCCCCACTGATGGGCAATGGTTTCCAGCGCTTCTGCGTGACTGATGGTCTGGCCGCGTGCATTCAAATCACTGCGCAGGCGTTTGGCCTGTGCCTTGAGCACATCACGGGACGGAATAGGATTGGTCATATCAAACACTCCTGCACTCGCGTCGGGTGAAAGGGATCCGCGTTGCCTGTCAATCAGCGAGATTGAAGGTTTGAAAACAATTCAGGACTTCACCGGATTGCGGATGGCAGGGGCCTGACCCTTGGCGGTCATATAGGGGGAGGAATGGCGGTGTGCAAGGGGGCGTGGGTTGAAGAGCGGCAGAGGGCAATTGGGGGGCAGAGACGGCTTTGCGGACTTTGCGGCATATCTCTGAAACCACCTCACAATCCAAGGCATCTCTTGAGCCAGTTCCATATGGTCGAGCCGTTTTGCTTCTTGTCGGCAACAACTCCCGAGTTGTCGTTAAGTATTGCCGAGCCAGAATCCACTGATATCCCTAATTCTCGATAATACTCAGGAAAGTCGTCTTCGCCAAAACTAAAGCATTCAAGCATAAGTTCTTGATCTTCTATGAAGATGACAAAACCGATCGGTTTGCCATCTACTTCGCCCGATGCCCCTTCACTGCAAACTACTCTTTCTGAAGGAAGTTCGTCGTGTTTGACGGTTAAAAAATACCCGCAACCAGAAAAGCTGAGATCAACCAACACAGCTTCACTGTCTAATTTAGACCTCAATTCTTGGGAGAGGACGTTCGAAGTGAGTATGTCGACGACTTCCAACTCGAAGTCTTTGAAGATGGACATCTATGATCCTCGGAAATCCCAGTTGATTAGCCAAGATTGCCTTGGGGGCAGAAGAGAGCATATCTCACCATAATAGGGGACTACATTGGGCTCAAAGCAGCCTTTGATACAGTCTCGACCGGTCGAAATTCTCCCCTATTACTCCACCAATCCGGCGGCATAGGCGATGGCGCGTTGGTAGTTGCCGCTGTCATTCCAAACCGACAACACTTTGAAGTTGCGGGTGCCCTGGCCGAAGGGTTTGCCGGGCTTCCAGCCGTTTTTGCGCAGCATATTGGCCGCGGTGGCCAGGGCATCTGCGGCGGTATAGGGGTCGGCACGGCCATCACCATTGCCATCCACCCCATAGCGCAGCCAGTTGCCCGCCAGAAACTGCATATGCCCCAATTCGCCCGAAGGGCCGCCGCGGGTCTTGCCGGAGATCACACCGCGATCGGCCATCTTGAGCGCGGCAATGGCGTGGGTTTCAAACTTGGGATGGCGGCGGCAATAGGATGCCAAAGTCACCGCACCGCTCACAATGGGTGTCTTTCCCAAATAGCCGCCCCAGCTTGTCTCAAGTCCCCAGATCGTTGCCAAAAGGCTGGCCGGAACTCCGTATGTCCGCTCAATCGCGGCGAAGGTATTGGGATTGCGGGCAATCTTCTTGCGTGTCTGGTTGACAAAGTTTTGCGCCGAACTGCCGGATCGCTTGGCCAGGAACCGCGCCGGATCACCCTGCGATACGCCGGTCTGGCTGGAGGGGCGCGATTCAAAACGCCAGGTGATGTCTGACAGGCTGGCCGCGTTCAACGCCTGAAGTCCCCGTTGGCCCACGCCCGCCTTGGCTGCGTCTTTTGCCAAGCTCTGCTTGTAGGCGCCGAAGCTGCCTTTGCTGGTGATGCATTCTGCTGACAGGGCAGGGGTTGCCAGGACGGCAAGCGCCGCAACGGTAAGGAGTGACTTTTTAAACATACTGGGGGAACCTCAAAAATCCGAACTTAACGAAGATTAACAAGGTTTGGATTTGTTTCAACGGGCAACTGCGGCCTGTTGCATCAACCGTTGGTCCAAGTGGTCAGAACCATCACCCATTGCGGATCGGCCCGCGTCACGACCCAGGCATACGCCGAACCGCCCGTCAGAATGCCGACACCAAAGAAGAACGGAAACGTAAACCGTGTCCGCCTGGTTTTACCCGCACTCAACTGGGGACTGCTGCACGTTTCGACTGTCAGCCTTCCGCTCTGGTGCTTCTCTATCCGGCCGATGCGTTCTGCAAAGGTTGTGGTTGAGATTGCCATCGTATGCTCACTAATTATTCACGAGCCCGTTTATTCGAGGCAATTCTGGCCATATTGGGGCGCAATCATGGTTTGGCCGCGACGATTTGGACAAACCAAAAAGGGCGCCCGCAAATGGGACGCCCTTTCGTGAATAGTGTAAGTCTCTGAAATTACACGCTGTAATACATGCCAAACTCAACAGGGTGAGGCGTGTGCTCGTATTTGTGCACTTCTTCCATCTTCAGCTCGATATAACCTTCGATCTGATCACGGGTGAACACGTCACCGGCCAGCAGGAAGTCCATGTCTGCTTCCAGCTCTTCCATTGCTTCGCGCAGGGAACCACAAACCGTCGGGATGCCGGCCAGCTCTTCGGCAGGCAGATCATACAGGTTCTTGTCCATCGCCTCGCCGGGATCGATCTTGTTCTTGATGCCGTCAAGACCGGCCATCAGCAGGGCCGCAAAGCAAAGGTAGGGGTTGGCCGCCGGATCAGGGAAGCGGGCTTCCACACGCTTGGCCTTTGGGCTTTCGGTCCATGGGATACGCACACAGCCGGAGCGGTTACGCGCGGAATAGGCCCGCAGAACAGGCGCTTCGAAACCAGGGATCAGACGCTTGTAGCTGTTGGTCGCCGGGTTGGTGAAGGCATTGAGCGCCTTGGCGTGGGACAGGATGCCGCCAATGAACCAGATCGCCTCTTGGGACAGGTCGGCATATTTGTCGCCTGCAAACAATGGCTTGCCGTCTTTCCAGATCGACATGTTCACGTGCATGCCAGATCCGTTGTCACCATAGATCGGCTTGGGCATGAAGGTTGCGGATTTGCCGTAGGCATGCGCAACGTTGTGGATCACGTATTTATACTTCTGCAGCTCATCGGCCTGTTCGGTCAGGGAGCCAAAGATCAGACCCAATTCGTGCTGGCAGGACGCAACCTCGTGGTGATGCTTGTCCACTTTCATGCCCAAACGCTTCATCGTGGACAGCATTTCCGCCCGCAGATCCTGCGCTTCATCTGTTGGGTTCACAGGGAAATAGCCGCCCTTGAGGCCTGGACGGTGCCCCATGTTGCCCATTTCATACTCGGTGTCCGTGTTCCAGGATGCGTCAGAGGCGTCCACTTCGTAGGACACTTTGTTGATCGAGTTGGAGAACCGCACATCGTCAAAGAGGAAGAATTCCGCTTCGGGGCCGAAGTAGGAAATGTCACCAATGCCGGAAGACTTCAGATAGGCTTCGGCCTTCTGCGCCGTGCCGCGCGGGTCACGCTCGTAAGCTTCACCCGTGTCAGGCTCAACAATGGAGCAATGCACACAGATGGTCTTTTCCGCATAGAACGGATCAATATAGGCGCTGGACACATCCGGCATCAGCTTCATGTCGGAGGCTTCGATGCTTTTCCAGCCCGCGATGGAGGAGCCGTCAAACATAAAGCCTTCTTCGAGAAAGTCTTCGTCAACCAGATCGTTTACAACTGTCACGTGCTGCAGCTTGCCGCGGGTGTCGGTGAAACGGATGTCGACATATTCGATGTCTTCGTCCTTGATCTTTTTCAGGAACTCTTTGTTGTTCATGATGATACCTATTTCTTAAGATGGATGGATAGATTACAGCGCGTCCGAGCCGGTTTCGCCGGTCCGAATGCGGATCGTTTGCTCAACGGGCGAGACAAAAATTTTGCCGTCGCCGATCTTTTCTGTTTTTGCGGCGTCTACGATGGCCTCGATGGCGGCATCGACCTGATCATCGTCAAGAACCACCTCGACTTTAACCTTGGGCAGGAAATCAACAACGTATTCCGCACCGCGATAGAGCTCGGTATGGCCTTTCTGACGGCCGAAACCCTTGACCTCGATCACGGACAGGCCCTGAACGCCAACGTCTTGCAGGGCCTCTTTCACCTCGTCCAGTTTGAACGGTTTGATGATCGCTTCGATCTTTTTCATGGCGTGCCCCTTCGTGGATGAAATCGCTTGGGGTTCTCATTTCATTTAACCTGTTGAGAATCCATCTGCTGCGGTAGCTTGGGACAAATGGGCGCGGTGATTTTCTGCGCCCCGCTTGGTATTTGGGCAGAGCGCACAAAAAACAGGCAGAAATGAATCGGGGGATCTCGGGCCATGACCGAATTGCTGACATCCGCGCAAATGCGCGCGGTGGAACAGGCCGCAATGGACAGCGGCGCCGTCACCGGATTGGACCTGATGGAGCGGGCCGGGCAGGGCGTGATCGACGCTGCATTTTCGCATTGGCCAGAGCTGGCGCAAGTGCCGCACCGCGCGCTTGTTCTATGCGGGCCGGGTAACAACGGCGGAGATGGATTTGTCATTGCGCGGTTGCTCAAGGATGCAGGCTGGGAGGTCGATCTGTTTCTTTTTGGTGACGCAGACAAACTGCCCCCAGATGCCAAAGCCAATTATACCCGCTGGACCGCGCTGGGCGGCGTCTTGGAGCTAACAGCCAAAAACCTGCGAGTGGCGGCGCGGCCCGATTTGATTGTTGATGCGGTCTTTGGCACTGGTCTGACGCGCCCACTACCACCCAAGGTGCAGCAGGCTCTTGCCGCCTTGGGCAAAACCAAATGGAATAGCCGGTCCTCGATCCGGCGCGTTGCGGTGGATTGTCCGTCGGGGCTGAACCTTGACACTGGCATGGTGCCGCAAGATCAGGAGAAGACCGGCGGCGTCATATCCACCAACCTGGCGCAGCTGACCGTCACCTTTCACACACCCAAACCGGGGCATTATCTGGGTGCCGGGCCGTTGGTTTGCGGGGCGGTCGTGATCGCGGATATTGGTTTGCGCAAATCCGATCCGGAACGCAGCATGCTGGGCCAGCCGCCTGACGACAGCCGCGCCCGGCTGGTGACGCCGGTCTTTGCAGGATCAAAGTTGCCCCCGCGCATCTGGCCGGGATCCTTTATCGGGAAATCCCGACACAACGGTCACAAGTTCGACCATGGGCATGTGATGGTTTTTGCAGGCGGGGTCGGACGCGGCGGGGCGGGGCGGCTTGCCGCGCGGGCGGCGCTGAGGTCAGGGGCGGGGGTCGTGACGCTGCTTTGCCCGCCCTCCGCCTTGATCGAGAACGCCTGCCAATTGGATGCGATCATGCTGCGCCCCTTGGCCAAGGACGCACCGCTGAGCACCGTCGCGGATGACAGGGTCACAGCCTATTGCATCGGCCCCGGCCTTGGTGTGAATGACCGCACCCGCGATCTGGTCGGCCAGGTTTTGGCGCAGCGCGCCGGTGCACGGGCGTGGCGCGATCCGGCTGTGGTGCTGGACGCAGATGCGCTTGGCAGTTTTGCCGACGATCCCGCTGCGCTTTTTGCCCAATGTCATCCGCGCACTGTCCTCACCCCGCATGAGGGCGAATTTGCCCGGCTCTTCCCCGATCTGGCCTTGTCGCGGCGGGATGGTCTTTCCAAGATCGACGTCGCACGGCAGGCGGCGGAGCGGGCAGGGTGCATCGTCCTTCTGAAAGGGCCAGACACCGTGATTGCCACGCCGGAGGGCGGCGCAAGCGTGCATGCGGCGGCCTATGACCGGCAGGTGCCGTGGCTGGCAACCGCTGGTGCGGGTGATGTTCTGGCCGGATTAATCGCGGGCCTTGCCGCCTCTGACAACAGCGCGGAACTGATCACCATGGCCGAGATCGCCGCCTACCTTCACGTGGAATGTGCCGCCTCTTTTGGTCCGGGTCTGATTGCCGAAGATCTGCCAGAAGAACTGCCCAAGGTGTTCCGCGCAATGGGGCTTTAGCCGTCAAGGCCATCGCCGCAGCCCGCCGTAGACAGCTCGACCCCGCCTGCATAAATCACCTGCGGCGGGCCGCAGCAGATGGCAAACACAAGGGACGGGCCAATGTCACAGGTTTCGAAACCTGACTGTCCCACCAGTTCAGACAGCGGCATCAGAACCTGCGTCTGGCCCGCAATCGCCACGGCCAGATCGCCCCGCAGCAGCACCTGTTGCGCCGCCGGCAATGGCAGATCCACCTCGGGCATGCCCGGACCAAATGCGCCCGCACGCACCATTGCCCATGCGCCGCCCCAAAAATCGCGCCGCACCCCGCGCACGGCCACAAACCCCCCATCACGGCTGACAATCCGGTCCCCCGCAGATAGGAATTCAACCGGCAAGGCGCCGTCGGAGGTAAGCACGTTCGTGCCTGCCGGCACGCCTCCGCACGGCAAAAGATGTGGTGTCATCCTGTGCGGGGGACCGGGTTGATGGACGCCGCGATCGCTTGGGTTCGGTTCCATTCTGCCCCTCCAGTGCCCGCTTTGCTCCGGTTGTCGGGCATAGATGCAAAGATCATCTTAAGGGCAGTCATTTTTGCCCTCGCCAAGCGTTTGAGGTTTTGATAGTCACCCGCCTGTTGCCTTTGGCAAATCGTGCGGGTGTGGCGGAATTGGTAGACGCACCAGATTTAGGTTCTGGCGCCGCAAGGCGTGGGGGTTCAAGTCCCTTCACCCGCACCACAGTTCCTTTGCGCAACAAAGGGACCACCCCCTTCGAAATGGTGTACTGGGCGGCAGTCGATCTGAAAGAGCGATGAGAGCTTCGACAGTTCTAGCTTCGTCCCACCGCCCGCACCACAGATCCTTTCGCGGAATAAAGCGCCCCTCTTTAGAACCGAAAGACGGGAGGGCAGTTGCGCCTGCAATCAGGCCAAACCTTCACTCCGGGAGGCGCCAGACCAGGGCAACGGCTGCAAGTTTCAAAACGCAAGGCAGCACCGCATAGCAAAGCGTCAACGCCCAAAGCGCCTGATCGCTATTGGCCTGGCCGGGCGTGAAGCCTGCCCCTTGCAGCAGCGGGAGCAGGGCAAAAGAGGTCAGCGCGAGCCCGAGTTTTCCGGCAAACGACCATAGGCCAAACCCTTCTGAGGCTTTTAGTCCGGCTTTGTTGAGGGCGCCTGCAAACAGCACCGGCAGGATCACCATCTCGGCCCCGAGGGCCGCGCCGGATGCGGCGCAGATCGCTGCCATACCAAGACCACTGCCTACCGGCAAAAACGCCGCGCCGATGAACCCTGCAATCGCGAGCGGCATCGCCAGCAACAGCACCTTGCGCGGCGATATATGCCGCGCAAGGACCGTCCAGCCCGGCACGCTGACCAAAGCGGCAGCAAAAAACACCAGCAGCAAAAGACCGGCCTGGCCCTGCAATTGCAACCGGTCCTCGACAAAGAACACAAAAAGGGTGGATGTCACCGCAACCGGCAACCCATTGACCAAGGCCAGCAACAACAGCCGCCCAATCACCGGATCGCGATACCGTTCGATGGAGAACCCCTTGGCGGGCAGGGGGATGCGCCGCCAAAGGGGCGCGGTGAGCAGGGCGGCCACAACCCCGACCGCACAAAGTGAAAGGCCAAACATCAAATATCCATCGCCGCCCAATGCCGCAAACCCAAGCGGCGCAAGGGCGGCAAAGATCACCCCGGCCAACATCCCCGTCTCGCGAAACGCCGCCAGCCGCATGGTGTCGGGCAGGGCGTTGCCCGGTGCCAGGGAGGCCGTGCGCCCATAAAGCAGGATCATCCCCAGGCTATAGGCCGAAAACAGAAGCACCAAGGTCAGGGTCAAGCGCAGTGCCACTTGCGGACCGGCATCAAGCGAAAACAACAAGGGAAAACCAATGGATAGGCCAAGCAGCGCCGCTGTGCCAAAGATCCATTGGGCCCGTGGCCAACGGTCAATGGCCCAGCCGATTGCCGGATCCTGCACCAGATCAACAGCCCGGATGGCCAAAAGGATAACGCCAAGGGTGGCGAGGCTCATCTCAAGCTCGACCGCGGCAAACCTTGGCAGATGGATATAAAGCGGCACGCCCGCTGCGGCCAGAACAAAGGCAAACAGGCTCACTCGGGGAAGATGCATCACTGGCGGCCTCACATTGCTCAAGAACGGTCTTGCCTATGCTACGGCTGGTGCTGCGTAATGGATCACTCAGGGTGGCTGCGGCACAACATTAGCCCGCCAGCAGAACCTTGGCGATTTCCTTGGCTTCATCAGCGCTGGCTGTGGTGTGGGACATCGCGGCCATCACGATCGCTCCTTCCTTGAGGATCACCAACTTGCGCGCCAAATCTTCGGGGTGTGGGTAGCCGGCCTGCGTCGCGAGCTTGGCCAGATGATCGGTCAGCAATTGTTTATGCGCAAAGGCCTGCGCGTTGATTGCGTGGTTCTTGTCCTGAAATTCGGCGCTGGCCTTGATGAACATACAGCCCTTAAAACTGTCCTCCTTGAACCAGTCCTTGAGCACGTCGAAAAGCGCAAGCAATTGCCCTTGCGGCGTTTCGGATGTCTCTTCCATGCGGCGGTAAAGGTCATTGCGAAAGCCCTCGTCGCGCAAACGCAGCACCGCGAGGATCAATTCTTCCTTGGTGCGGAAGTGTTTGTAGATCGAGGTTTTGGAGACGCCGGTCTCTTTGGCCACGAGATCCATGCCCGTGGCGTGAAAGCCGTTCCGATAGAACAGCAGCAAGGCTTTTTGAAGCAATTCACTTCGCTTGTTCTTGCTCATCCGGGCCTCAACATTGACTGATCTGTAAATTACTTCAAATCTGTTGCTGGTCAAGTAAATCTCGAAAAATCAGTGGTTTCCCATCGTGTTTTGAGCCGGTTATGACGTGTAGATACGCGGTAACGCAAAAATTGATTTGATAACATTAACCGATCAGTACAACAATGCGTTTTATGTGAACAGATCAGTTAACCTTGTGGAGACATTCCCGGCTGATCGTGAATTATTGAACTAGAGGAACAGACCATGGCCTATGCCTTTGCTGAAATTGCATTCACCCCCGCCGTGCGTGCCGCACAGGACCGAAACGGATCGGGCAGCTACGCAAAATTCCTGACCGATGAACGGTCCGGCGGCGACACACTTGGCCCCGAAGAGGCGACGTTTGTCCATGCGAGGGACGGGTTTTACCAAGCCACCGTGTCCGAGACCGGCTGGCCCTATGTTCAATTTCGCGGCGGCACGCCCGGTTTTCTGCGTGTGCTGGATGCCAAAACCCTTGCTTATGCGGATGTACGCGGCAATCGGCAGTATCTGAGCCTTGGCAACCTCAGTGGAAATGACCGTGTCTCGTTGATCTTGATGGATTATCCCAATGCCCGCCGACTGAAAATCTGGGGCCGTGCACAAACGATTGAACAGGCCAGCCCCGATTGGCCGGCGCAATTGCCGGATCTCTCACCGCCGGGCACGGAACGGCTGATGAAGATAACCGTGGACGCATTTGATTGGAACTGCCCGCGTCACATTCCGCGCCGTTTAACCGATGCAGAGGCAGGCGGGGAAATCGCTGCCCTTCAGGAGGAAAACCAACGGCTGCGTGCGGCATTGGTCGCGCGACAGGCCTGAATATTCAATTCGGAACCGATAGATACCCAAAGGAAGACACTGCACAGGTAACCAAGAGGTACAGCTTGAGAGGTTTCTGGATTATGCCGTCCACCTAGATCAAAGCCGCGCCCGGTTCAGGCCGGGCGCAACAATCGGTTCCGGATCATTCAGCGCTGCCGCCAAATTGTTCCCATGCGTCCATGGCTTGGGCCGCATACATCAGCGAAGGGCCACCGCCCATATAGATCGCCACGCCCAGCATTTCCTGAAATTCCTGCCGCGTTGCCCCCAGCCGCAACAGCGCCTTGGTGTGAAACCCGATGCACCCGTCACAGCGCAGGGCAATCGCGATTCCCATCGAAATCAGCTCTTTGGTTTTGCCATCCAATGCGCCCTCGGCCTCGGCGTGTTTGGCCATATCGCCAAAGCCCTTCATCGTGTCTGGGATGCCCTTGCGCAGTGCACCGATCTGGGTTGCGATGCCTTTGGTCAGGTCAGGATAATTCTGTGTGCCCACGGGGGTGGTCCTTTGCTTTGTTGCCGTCCCCTTAAGTTTAGCTGCGATGCTGTATTGCCGCGTTGAGGTGGATCAAACCGGCCGCTGGATCAGGTGCCTGACGCTGCGTCAAAACCCGATGGCGGCCCCGTCCTTGCGCGGGTCCGATCCGCCAGCGTAACCGCCGCCGCCCGGCAAACGCCGGATCAATTGCGCCCCGCCAAAGCCAAAGGCATTGTCAGGTGCCTCCAGCGTGATTTCGTGCCCCAATCCGGTGAGCGCGGCCAGGGTCGCTTCTGGCAGGGTGGTCTCGCAGGCCAGACCCAACCCTTCGGTCACGCGCCAGCGTGGCGCATCTGCGGCCATCTGCGGGTCTTGGCCAAACAACTCGCAGCGCAGCACCATTTGCACATGCCCTTGCGCCTGCATCGGCCCGCCCATCACTCCAAAACTCATGCGCGGCCCCTCGGGCCCCATAACGAAACCGGGAATGATCGTGTGAAACGGGCGCTTGTTCGGGCCGACATAGTTTTGATTGCGTGGGTCAAGCGAGAACCCCGCGCCACGGTTTTGCAAGGCAATGCCGGTTCCGGGCACCACTACGCCAGAGCCAAAACCGGCATAGTTGGACTGGATGAAGGACACCATCATGCCTGATGCATCCGCCGCCGTCAGATAAACCGTGCCGCCTTGTTTGGGCGCACCCGCACCAAAATCCTGCGCCCGCGCCGGATCAATCAATGCGGCCCGCGCCTTGAGGTAATCGTCATCCAGCAAATCATCCGCCCCGACGCGGTCCATATGGCCCGGATCGCCCACATAGGTTTCTGCATCTGCCAGGGCCAGCTTCATCGCCTCGATCTGCAAATGCATCGCTTGTGGATCATCAGCATCCAGATCGCGGATCGCGGTATGGCTCAGCATCCCCAGCGCCATCAACGCCGCAATGCCCTGACCGTTTGGGGGGATCTCGTGCAGCGTTACATCGTCAAAGTTTTTTGAGATCGTACCGCACCAATCTGCCTCATGCGCTGCCAGATCATCCGCTGTCAGGGCTGCGCCATGTTCGGCAGCAAATGCCGCAACCTTTTGTGCGATGTCACCGTGATAAAAGGCAGCGCCCTCTGTGTCGGCAATCCGGCGCAGGGTGTGGGCATGGCCGGGGCTGGCAAATATCTCTCCGGCCTGTGGGGCGCGGCCATTTGGCATGAAGGTCTCGGCAAAACCGGGTTGCGCGTGCAACTCCTCTGCCGCCCGCGCCCAGAGGCTGGCAATGACGGGCGAGACCGGGAAGCCGCTTTCGGCATAGCGGATGGCGGGTGCGAACAGATCGGCAAAAGGCAGCTTGCCAAACCGGTCTGACAGCATCACCCAAGCCGAAACCGCGCCGGGCACTGTCACACTTTCCCAGCCGCGAAAGGGCATTTCGGTTTGGCCAGCAAACCGGTCAGCCGTCCACCCCGCAGGGGAGCGGCCAGAGGCATTGAGCCCGTGCAGCTCAGCGCCATCCCAAAGGATCGCAAAGGCGTCTGACCCGATGCCATTGCCTGTCGGTTCCAGCACCGTCAAAGCAATCGCCGCAGCCAGCGCCGCATCCACCGCATTGCCGCCCCGCGCCAACATCGCAACCCCGGCCTGCGCCGCCAATGGCTGCGAGGTGGCCACCATATTGCCAGCCAGAACCGCCGACCGGCGAGAGGGATAGGGGTGATGGGCGCGCAGTTGCATGAGAAACCTCCAGACAATTGGATTTATCGCCAGTAAGGCCCATTTTTCGCCAAGGTGCCAGTGGCCAAACCAAGGGTGTGTGCGGGTGGATTGTGCCTGCCGCATGGGCCGCATAGATTGGCCGGGCAAGGAGACACCACATGACCCCATCGCCCCTCGTCCTGCAACAGGCCGCCGCCAGCGTTCAGGCCCGCCGCCGCATTGCGCAATGGTTGCCGCCGACCCCCTGTCTGCCGTCAAAACGGGTGTTTGAGGATGGCACAGGTCTGTTCTTCAAGGCCGAGAATTTTCAGCGCACGGGATCGTTCAAGTTTCGCGGGGCGCTGTCGAAACTGACGTCCCTGCCAGTGGCCCAGCCGGTGATCACCGCCTCCTCGGGCAATCACGGCATCGCGCTTTCAACGGCGGCGCAGATCACGGGCCATCAACTGGCCGTGGTGCTGCCTGAAACGGTGGCAAAAGATAAGCTTAACAAGATCAAGGCCTTGGGTGTTGAGGTGATCCTGCATTCCAATGATTCCGGGCTGGCTGAACGTCATGCGCGGGTTGTCGCAGAAGAGCGCGGTCATACCTATGTCTCGCCCTATAACGATGCGCAGATCATCGCCGGACAAGGCACTCTGGCGCTCGAGCTGTTGGAACAATTTCCGCAGATCGACAACGTTTTTGTGTCGCTTGGTGGTGGTGGCCTCATCTCGGGCATCGGATCGGTGCTCAAGGCGTTTTCGCCGCGTACCCGCATGATCGGGGTCAGCGCCATCAATTCCGCTGCGCTGGACGCCAGTGTGAAAGCGGGCAAAACCGTTGGTGTGGTACATTCCGATACGCTTGCAGATGGCTGCGCGGGCGGCATCGACGAAGGTACGATCACCCTGCCGCTGGTAACGGAGGTGGTAGATGAGTTCATCACCTGCACCGAAAACCAGATTGCCGAAGGCATGCGGCGCATCGCCTGGGATGAAAAGATGCTTGTGGAAGGCTCCGCCGGGTTGGCCTTGGCCCCCTGGCTGGAGGATCGGCCACGCTTTGCCGGGCAAACGTCAGTCATCGTGCTGTGCGGAGCCAATTTTGATCAGGCCACGGTCGCGCCGGTTCTGGGGCTCGCCTGAGCGTTTAGGGCAATGCGCCCAGCCAGAACCAGACCGACAGGATTGATATCGCGGTGGCAATCAACACCGACGAGGCCGCAACTCGCCGCGCCCGGCCATACATATTTGCAAAGATATAGGCGTTGAAACCTGGTGCCATTGCGGCGGTCAAGACGCCGGATCGAAAGGCGTCCGTTGGCAATGACAGTGCCGATCCGAATGTCCAGACCAAGGCCGGATGCACCAAAAGCGCAATGCCGCAAACCATGGCGATGGCTTTCATGTCGCCCTCGGGCCGGTATTGGATCAACACACCGCCAAGCGCGAACAGCGCGGCGGGCAGGGCAGCGCGGACAATCAGGGACAGCGCGTCTTCGACAACGGTGGGGATGGTCAGCCCGCTAAGGTTGACTGCAAAGCCTGCCAGAATGCCAATGACCAGCGCATTGCGGAACATCGCCCGCCCCACATTGCGCAGCATGGTCAGCCCGGTTTCACCGCGGTTGCGCACCACCTCCATCACCGTAATGCCCAGCCCGTAGCAGAACGGCGCGTGAAAAGCGACGATGGCAAAGTTGCCCGCCAGCGCATCCGTGCCGTAGGCCCGTTCAGTGATCGGCAGGCCCAGCAGGACAGAGTTGGAAAACAGGCAGCAAAAACCGATGGCAACGCAGTCTTCCCAATCGCGCTTGAACAACAGCCGGGCACCAAAGATGCCGAGGGCAAAACAGATCGCCGCGCCGCCAAAAAAGCTGGTCATCAGGGCCGGGGTCAGCGAGGCGGAGAGATCCAGATGGGCGATGGCCTGAAACAGCAGGCAGGGGATGGCGAAGTTCTGGGTGAACTTCATCACCCCGTCGATGCCAGAGGCCGGAAACAGGTTTTTCCACACCGCCACATAGCCAAAGCCGATGACCAGAAAGACGGGCAGAATGACATCAAGCAGGGTTTGCACGTCGTGGGCCTTGGGTTTGGTGGGGGCGTTGCGGTGGGGGTTTCACACCCCCACACCCCCGTGGAGGTTTAAAGGGCCAAATGAAGTTCAGTCGATCTCGAAGTTGAGCGTCATACCGTCATAGGCGGGCGAAATATGTGCGGGCAGTTCGCCGCGCAGGGTTTGATAGTCCAGATCGTTGTGCATGTTGGTCAGCACCGCCTCTTGCGGAGCCATGTCGGCGATCCATTGCAAAGTTTGGTCCAGATGGCTGTGGGTGGGGTGTGGATCGCGGCGCAGGGCATCGACGATCCAGCAGCGCAAGCCCTGGAGATGCGGCCAGACATCATCGGGAATGGTTGCAACATCAGGCAGATAGGCAACGTTATTCATCTTGAAGCCAAGTGCATCCATGCCGCCGTGGTTGACCAGAAACGGCGTAAAGTTCAATGCGCCGCCGGGGCCGTCGATTGTGACATCGCCCTCAATGTCGTGCATGTCGAGGATCGGCGGATACATTGAGCCTTCGGGGCGGATAAAGGCATAACCGAACCGTTCCAGCAGGGCCGCGCGCGTGGGTGCATCCGCCCAGACCGGCAGGCGGGCGCGCATGTTGATCACGATCATGCGCAGATCATCGAGCCCATGCACGTGGTCGGCGTGAGAATGGGTATAGAGCACCGCATCGAGGCGGCTGACCCCGGCATTCAAGAGCTGTTGGCGCATATCGGGGGAGGTGTCGATCAGCACGGATGTTGTGCCCTCGGGCCCGATCCGTTCCACCAAAGCGGAACAGCGGCCTCTGCGGTTTTTTGGCTCCTCCGGATCGCATGCGCCCCAATGCCCGCCAAGGCGTGGCACCCCGCCAGAAGAGCCGCAGCCCAGGATGGTGATGCGCATTTGAGCCATCAGGCGGGCACCTGATAGGCCGCAGCCTTGGCAAAGAGGCGGTCAAAGTTGGCCTGCGTCTGGGCCGCGAATTCGGCGTAATCCAGCCCGAAGGTTTCTGCCGCTTTTTGCGCGGTATGGGCGGTATAGGCCGGCTCATTTCGCTTGCCGCGATGGGGCGGCGGCGCAAGATAGGGCGCGTCGGTTTCGACCAGAACGCGGTCCAGCGGGCAGTTGGCAAAAATCTCGCGCAGTTCGGTGGATTTGGGGAAGGCGGTGATGCCTGACATGCTGAGGTAAAACCCCAGGTCAAGCGCGGCACGGGCCAGCGCGGGGGAGGAGGAAAAGCAATGCATCACGCAAGCATAAGACCCTTGCTTGAACTCTTCGGCAAGAATGCGGGCCATATCATCATCGGCGTCGCGGGCATGAATGATCAGGGGCAGGCCGGTTTGCCGCGCCGCGTCGATATGGATGCGCAGCGAGGTTTTCTGCACCTCGGCGCTGTCGGCGGTGTAATGATAATCAAGGCCGGTCTCGCCAATGCCAACAAACTTGGGATGCTGCGCCAGCGCGATCAGCTCGTCCGTGCTGGTCAGCGGCTCTGACGCGGCGGACATCGGGTGGGTGCCAGCGGCATAAAAGACCGGATCGTGCGCCTCTGCGATGGCACGCACGGAAGGTTCGTTCTTGAGCTTGGTGCAGATCGTGACCATGCGCGTCACACCGGCACGGGCGGCGCGGGCGACAATCTCGTCCAGCTGGCCTTCGAAGTCGGGGAAATCAAGGTGACAATGGCTGTCTGTGATCTGCGGCGTTTGCGTCATGCCTGCGGTCCTGTCTTATCGCGGGGCCGCTTGGGCCATCTTCTGCAGGGTATCTAGGACCAGCGCGGCAGGGTCAAGGTTGACCGCGAGCCCGTGGCGGGCGCGTGCCGAAATCTCTGCTGCGACATCGGCCCAGATCCGGCCTTGGTAAGGTGTTGGTGACAAACGGGCCAACACAGCCGCTTCACCCTGCGCAGCCTCGGTGGCGGGCGGGGATCCGGTGGCGCCGGTGCGGGCCAGCCGCGCCAAAAGCAGTTCAACCAATGTGAACAGCAAGGTCAGTTTTTCTTCCGCCCCGCGTTGCGCGGCGGCTTCGGCGAGTTTGAGGGCGCGGGCGCGGTCCATCTGGGGCAGGGACGACATCAGCGCGATCAATTCAGCATAGATTTGTAGCCCACCCATCAAAGACAGACGCATCGCACCGCCCACTGATCCGCCAGAAAGTTCCGCCAAGGCTGCCGCGTCGCCGCTGACTTCAATCTCTGAGGCGCCGAGCGCCTGCGCCATCTCATCAGGTGACAGGGTTCCAAGCCGCAGGGTCCGGCAGCGCGACCGGATCGTTGGCAGCAGGCCCGAGGGTTGATGGCTGATCAGCAGCAGCACCGCCCGTTCAGGTGGCTCTTCCAGCATCTTGAGCAGGGCGTTGGCGGCGTTCGGGTTCATCTCATCAGCATCATCGATGATCACCACACGCCGACCGCCATCCGCTGCGGACATCTGGAAAAATCCGTTGAGCGCCCGCACGTCGTCGACGACAATCTGTTTGCGCATCTTTTTGGTGTCAGGATTGATGGAGCGCGTGACCGACTTCACCGCACCTTCGCCGCCAGAAGCGATGCGCCGGGCAACGGGATGATCTTCGGGGATGCTCAGGCTGGTTGCCGGTTCGGCTGCAAACATGCCGCCATCATCGGGGTCCGGTGTCGCCAGCAAGAACCGCGCCAGCCGCCAAGCCAGCGTGGCCTTGCCCACCCCGCGCGGACCAGAAAGCAGCCACGCGTGGTGCAATTTACCTGCGTTGAATGCGTCAAGAAAGGCCGCCTCAGCCGCGCCTTGCCCGATCAAGCGGAGCGTGTCGCGGGGGTGCAGCGCACCGGTTACGCGATCGGGTTGAGGGGCGTCATCAGTCATGCCAATCGTTTAGCATGTTTGCGGGCGGATGGAATGGGGCAGGGCAGCGGTGGCGGCGAAAAACCCCGACCGCTGCCGAAGGGTATCAAACGGTCTGAGCGCGGTCCACGGCCCGGCTGCGCATCCAATAGGCCGCACCAAACATCACCAGAAAGCTGAGGTTGAGCCAGGCGTTCAGCCACGCGCCGGACAAGACCGATCCGGTGCTGTCCACCACGTACCAACAGGCCAGCCCCGGAAACACCAGCAAGCACCAAAGGCGGTTGTTGGTGTCAAAAAGATGGTTGGTGATCAGCAGCAAGTTGATGCCCCAGCCGACCATGACCCCGCCTGCGATCGCCGCGATGACGCGGGCGGCGGGGGTATCCACCTGTTCAAGCCCGTTGAAAGGCCAATGCAGCAGATCCACAAGGACGTTGGGCAGAGCATTGGTTGCAGGGTTGGAGCCAAGGGCGGTGATTAGGCCAAAGCCGATCACGGTGATGGCCGCGAACTGGCCAAGTCTTTTTGCAGATTGTGCTGGCATGGCAGCCTCCTGTGACGTTGAAGTGGCACAGTGATGCGCCATTGGAAGGAGGCAAATCAATTACCTCAGAGGTAACTGCGCCGCGCCAATATTCGTGATAGCCTGATCCCATGACCACATTTTCAGACAGCCTCAAATCCTGGCGCAAGCAGCGCCGTTTCAGTCAACTTGATCTGGCGCTGGAGGCAGGGGTCTCTTCGCGGCATCTGTCGTTTTTGGAAACAGGACGCGCCAAGCCCAGCCGCGAGATGGTGGAACGTTTGGGCGCGGCGCTGTATCTGCCTCTGGCGGTGCGCAATCAGATGCTGACCCTTGCAGGCTTTGCCGCGCGATATCCGGGGCGGGATTGGCAGGATGCGCAGATGGCCCCGATCCGCGCCGCGATTGATCACATGTTGATGCGCCATGATCCCTATCCCGGTTTTGCGCTGGACCGGATGTGGCGGGTGGTGCGGATGAACCAATCGGCGCAGCGACTGTTTGGCATGTTGGGGGTCAACGAAGGGGCGGATTTGCTGGAAATCTCAAGCTCTGACTTGCTGCCGCAGGTGATTGTAAACTGGCCCGAAGTGGCACAGCATCTGGCGCTGCGGCTGCGCACGGAAAGTGCGGGGCGTGGCGGCGATGCGCGGTTTGATGCGGTGGCGGAGGAATTGACCAAAGCGGCGGGGCCATCAGGCACAGAGGATACGCCGCCGGTTATTCCCACAATCTACCGCATCGGCGATCAGCAGTTGTCATTGTTCTCGACCATCGCGCAGTTCGGCACGGCAGAGGATCTGTCCTTGGATGATCTCAAGATCGAGTTGTTTTTTCCATCCGATGAGGCAAGCAAAGCGGTGCTTTTGGGGATGGCCGGGGCAGCCTGAGATCAGCTTTGCACTGCCTTTTCCAGCCGCGTTTGAACAACGGCCAGAACATCGCCCGCGACCTCGTCAATCTGGCGGGCGCCGTCGATCACCTCGAACCGCTCTGCATATTCTTTGGCCAGTGCCAGAAACCCGGCTCGCATCGCCTTTTGCAGATCTTCGCCAAAGTCCTCGAACCGCTCTTCCACCGTCTGGCGCGACAGGGCACGCGATAGGCCTTTCGCCGGATCCATGTCGATCAGGATGGTCAGGTCCGGCTCCACCCCGATCATCAGGCTGTGCAACTGATCGACGATGCCGCGCAGATCGCCGCGCGACAGCCCCTGATACATCCGCGTGGAATCGGCAAAACGGTCGCAGATCACCACTTTTCCCGCATCCAGTGCCGGCTGGATCGTGCGTTCCAGATGATCCCGGCGGGCCGCGGTGAACAGCAGGATTTCTGTTCGGGCTGACCAACGATCCGGATCACCCTGCAACACCAAGGCGCGAATCTCTTCCGCGCCGGGCGAACCGCCCGGCTCACGGGTCAGGACAACGTCGATACCCTGCGCCTCAAGCGTTTCGGCCAAAAGACGCGCCTGCGTCGATTTACCAGAACCATCGATGCCTTCAAAACTGATAAAAAGTCCCGGTTGGCTCACGATGCGTCCTGCGGTCCGGCATTCAGACGCGCCAGCAAATGCTTTGCGGCGGCCGTCACCTTGACCATGAAGCCGCCCGGTTCAACCGCGTCAGAGGCGACCAGCGGCACGCGCACTTCGGGCAGATCGCCCCGCTCAACCCGCAATTCCCCAAGCACGTCCCCCTTGGCAATTGGCGCATGGATCGGGCCGGTGTAGATTACCTCTCCGGTCACTTTGACACCGCCGGAGACCGGCACGAGAACCGACAGATCATCCTGCAACTCAAGGCCCACACTGTCGGACACGCCCATGGCAACAGGCGCATCGGCCAGACGTTTGCCGGCCGCGCCCAGCGATTTTTGCGAGAACTGCCGGAAGGCCCAATTGACGATGGCTTCGGCTTCTTGCGCCCGCTCCGACGAACTGCCCAGACCCGAAAGCACAAAGATCACCCGGCGGTCGCCCTGTTTGGCCGATCCAACCAAGCCATAACCGGCCTCATTGGTGTGTCCGGTCTTCAGCCCGTCCGCCCCGATCCCAAGGCCGAGCAATGGGTTGCGGTTCGTGGTGTTTTTTGGCGCACGACCGTCAAAGGCAAACGTGCGCTCCGAGAACAGCGGATAATATTGGGGGAAATCAGTGATGATCCGGTTCGCCAATAGGCCAAGATCGCGCACCGACATCAGATGTCCGGCCTGCGGCCAGCCATTGGAATTGGCAAAGGTGGAATTGGTCATGCCCAATTGCTGTGCCCGCTGGGTCATCATTCGGGCAAAGCCGTATTCGGTGCCATCGGGCGACAAAGCCTCGGCAATCACAGCACAGGCGTCATTGCCGGACAGCACGATAATCCCTCGCAGCAGGTCTTCGACCTTGACCCGGTCCGTGGTGTCCAGAAACATCGTCGACCCACCATAGGCCATCGCATGGCTGGAGACTGGCAGCTTTTCCACCAGATCCAGACCGCCGTTCTGTTTGCCCCGTTCAATGGCCTCAAACGCCATGTATAGCGTCATCAGTTTGGACATCGACGCAGGCGGCAAGGGGGTGTCCGCGTTCTTGGTCAGCAAGACGGTGCCGGTGGTCTGGTCAAAGACATAGGCCGCTGTGGCCTTGGTATCGAAGGCCGCGGCGGGAAGGGCCAGTAGGATCAGCGCCAGGCAGGCAGCAAAGAAGCGGATCATGAGGGGGGTATGCTCCTGTCGTTCAGATCAATTGGTGACGGCGTATGCGTCAGAGAACCCTTCGGCCTTGATCTTTTTGATCAGGTCATTGAGCTCGGATTTGTTGCTGGCCGGGCCAACGACAACGCGCCAGAACGGTTTGCCGTTGGTTTCGCCGCGCTTGATGGTCGGGACAATCCCGGCGCCGCGCATCTGCTTGGCCACGCGTTTGGCGTTGGCCTCGACGCTGAAGATGCCGATCTGGACATAGGGCCGTTTGAGCGATGAGGCGCTGCGCTTGGGCGCGGCTTTGGCGGGTTTCGGAGCAGGGGCTTCGGCCACGGGCGTGGCAGGGGCGGCCTCAATCGCAGCGCCAGCGGCGGCGATGGGATCCAGCGTGGTTTCTGACACCTCGGCGGGCGCGGCCACTGTATCGGTGGTTTCGGGGGCAGGGGCCGGCGCCGTTGGCACGGCGGTCTCTTCGCGGCGCAATGCGGTCACGTTCAGCTCTGTCGGCGCACCGGCCAGAATGCTGAGCGCCGCCGCCGCATCGGAGGAGATCTGCAGGCGCGGCCCGGGCAATTCGCGCTCGCGACGGAACAATGCGCCGATTACGAACTTGCCATTGGCTTGGTTGCGGATGATCACGCGCTCCGGCTCTTGTACATCGGGATGGGCCACCCAGACACCGCCCAGCGAGGGCCGTCCGTCCCAAAGCCCTTGTTCGGTGGCCGAAAAAATTTCCGGCGCTTCGACGTCGCGTTCAATCAGCTTGGTCGATTGCGTGCTGCCCGCGGCGCTGGCCTCCGCCTTGGGCTTGGGCAACGGCAGGTTGAACTGCCCGTTCTCATCGCAGCCCGCGAGAAGCGTCAGAGAAAGCGCCGCACCGGTAAAAAGGCGCAAGCGGGGGCGGGTAAATTGCATGCGGTCAACGGGCCTGCTCATGATGTTCTGTCCTTGCCTGTGTGTCCCTGTCGGGCACGTTTTTGCCGATTTTCCGGCAGCACCAATCGTCCCCTGACGGGGATCTTTGCGGCATCCTAACGCGGCAAGTCGCACCTGAAAAGGCTGGCGAGGGCGGATCGGCAAAATTCCCCGACCCGTCGCGCCATTTCTCGGTTTGCCGAATCGTAACAGGTTGATTAAGGGAGACATATCGCGGAGGTTTGGCAGAGTGGTCGAATGCACCGGTCTTGAAAACCGACGGGCGTGAAAGCGTCCCCAGGGTTCGAATCCCTGAGCCTCCGCCACCTTTTCCCTCTTCTCGTTGTCATCAGGCCGCCCTGCGCGGCCTTTGTGTTTTTCAGGTCTGTGCATCCCTCGCCAGATCCGGCAGCGGGCCGCTTGGTTCTCGAAAAACATTGTCTCGCCCTGTTGGGGCGGACGACTCTCGTGGAGATCACGGGCCAATTGATACGGTCACAACTGGTCAGAAGCCAATCAATAGCCGTTTCACCCTGATGCCTCGAACGATGAACGCCAAGGAAAAGTTCACTTGGCTGGCGATGGCTCTGCGCAGCATGTGACCCACCGAAAAGATCGGGGGAGAAATGCGAAAACACAAAGAAAGACATGACATGAAACGATACCTTATCCTTGCGGTTCTGGGCCTCAGCGCCTGCGAAACGCCTGCGGAAATTTCTGCGCGGGAGCAGCTTGATGCCGCCTGTCTGGCAGGAAACCTGCAAGCCTGCGCTGCGGTTCAGCAACGTGTGGCGGCCGAGAACCTTGCTCTTGCTACAAGTTCTTTGGCGTTCTGAAGAACCAACAGATGGAGCAGACCGAGGTTGGTTGAGCCGCGAGCGCGCCAGCCAGATTGCTGGGTGAGGGCGGACGCCGCAAATCAGCTTTCTCTGCGCTGGGTCTCTACCTCGCGGGGCGGCGCGACCACCAGTCACCGCTTGGCTGGGCATGCGAAGTGTCCAGCCAATCAAGAAGGCCATGACCGCCGCGCAGTCGCGACAACTGGGAGAACAGAGAATGGCTATGATATGTATGGTTGCCGATCTGTCATTGCACTGTCATGCACAGGGACCCGATCTGTGCTTGAATTATGAAAAGATGCTGAATGACCTTTGCAAGCATTGACCTGTTTTTTAACATCGCCTTGACGGGCATCTGTCTGTTTTGTGCGCATCTGTTGATGCTCAGGCGTCGCGACCCAGGGGTATATTTTCCGCTGGCGTTGCTGTTCCTGTTTCAGGGCATCTCAACGGGCGTGGCGGTTTTGACCGAGGCTTATGACCCCTCCGGGACCGGGGTGCTGTCGCGGATTAATCTGATCACCGGCGCATTGGAAATCGCCTGTCCTTTCCTGTTCTGGGTCTATGTGCGCGCATTGACCACAGAAGGCGTGCCAGAGCGCATTGCGAACATTCGAAACCACATTGTTCCGATTGTTTTCGTGACGCTGTGTTTCTGGACTCTGTTCTTCTTTCCCGTCGAACTGTCTGAGCCCCAATTGGAGGAGGATGTTGCGCAACTGGTGGTGGTTTTGCTTGTCGGCCTGGCGGTGTTGGTTGCAGATATTGCCTTCAAGATCATGATCGGCACCTATGTCTATCTTACGGTGCGTCGATTGATGGCTTATCAGACCCGGCTGAAAGATGTTTTTGCCAGCACCGAAAACAGGGAATTGACCTGGGTTTGGGTTATTCTCGCAAGTGCCGGCTTTTATCTCTGCGTCAACTTGGCCTTCACGGGCTTGATCTGGGTCGGCGCATTTTCCGAAGAAGCGTATGGGCCGTGGGTCTCGACATTGAGCAGTTTTTCACTGCTCGCGTTGTTCTGGGTGATCGGCGTTTGGGGGCTGCGGCAACGTCCAGGCCTGGTCCGCGGCCCGCTGGTCGAACCGCGCATGCCGGATCTGCCACCCGCTCAAAAATACGAAAAATCCGCACTCGATCCGGACCGCGCCGAACGCATCGCCCGCAAGATCGAAGCGGCAATGTCCAAGGATCTGCTCTACCGCGATCCGAACCTGTCGCTTTGGGATCTGGCCAAGCACATCGGCGTGACCTCGCATTATGTCTCGCAAACTCTCAACACCCATCTGGGCAAAAGCTTTTTCGAGCTGGTGAACGGCTGGCGGATCAAGGATGCGATCAAGCAACTGACAACGACGGACGCGACCATCCTTGTGATCACCTATGACGTCGGCTTCAACTCGCGCTCCGCATTTTACAAGGCCTTCAAACGTGAGACCGGCAAGACCCCTACAGATCTGCGCAAGTAGAAACGCTGAGCCTTTGGGGGAACAAGCGGTGGGGTGAGACGGTGGCAAAGCCGCTACTTTGCCAATAACGCCTTTTGCACCGTTTCATCCCAGCCCAGATAAAACGCGGTTTGGTCGCGGATCACAGGACGGGTCATGACTTTGGGCTGGGCTGCGATTTGCGCTTCGGCTTCTGACTCTTTCAACCAGGCATTCAGTCCGCGATAGTCATTGGTGCTGCGATCCACAAGCCGGTCTCCGAATTCTGCAATCAGCTCCGCCAGTTCAGCTTCGCTCAACGGCTCGGCGCGGACATCGCGAAATCGGATATCCTTGTGTTCCGCTTCCAGCGCCTTGCGGGCCTTTTGGCAAATCGCGCAGGTGCTTAGACCGTAAATTATCATCTTGATATCTCCTTGGCGGTGGTGACGCACCTTCAAACGCGCCTCTGCACCCGCCCGTTTTTATTGCTACGTCCCACGCCGCGAACGGCACGGGCGGTTGGCTTCAGCCTTCAGGCCATCGGTGCGCCGACTTTGCAGCGGGTGATCGCCGCATCGACGTTGAAAAACGCCTGTTCGATGGCCCTGTCGTCCAGGCTGTTCAGCCGGATCTGAAACACCTTTTCGGCACCGGTTTTGCATTTGACCTTCACCACACCGTTTTGAAGGGGGCCGCTGAAGGTTACGGTCGCGTCAACCTCGGTCGGATTGGCAAGGTTCTGTGCCGTGCGTCTGGCGGCTGCCTGACCCTCGGGGTTGAGCCAGCCATCCTTGCCCAGCTTGGCCTCCGCTTGGCGGAAGGCCGTAACCTTGGCGCTGCGATCATAAAGGGTCGCCTGCGGGAACCGCTTCATCGCGTGGGTGGGCCAGATTTGAAACAACTGTCCTTCCCCGGTGAATGCAATCAAAAGACCGGCCATAAAAATACTCCTAGAGGGTCTGCAATGCGGAACCGGTAGCATGGCCGGGCGGTGCAATCCATTGCCTCAACCAATCAACCTCTGGCGGGGCCAGTGGTGGAGGTCGTGCATAATGTCTTGCCTTAGCCAAAGGTACCCGGCGCAAGCGGCCCTATTTACATTTGCCCGTCGCCCAGTCGCGCAGGCCCTGCTTGAAGACACCGCCGAATGGATGCTGTTTGGACAAGGCCCGGACGTTGTTGTTCTGGGTGTAAGTGGTGCCCTGGGCGCAAAGCGCTTCTTTGGTCCACTCATGGCAGTTGGAACAGGTCTGATCCTTCCACAATTCCTCCGGAATGCCCTCAATCGGCGCAAACATCGGTGCAAGCTCTACAATCTCTGAGATACTGAGACCTTGAATGGGCGCACCGCCTGTCGGGAATGGCGTGTCGAAGGTCAGACCAGACAGATCGGCCACCGCAGGTGTTTCGGGCGTCGCGGCAATGGTTTGGGTTTGGGGCTCAACAGGCGTATCTGCAGCGGCAGCGCGTTCAGCTTTTTCCTTGATGATTTTCAGTTCAAAGGCCGCCAGCTCGGCATATGTGCCTTGCGGGAACACGTCCAGATATGCCTGATAATCCACCGCTGATCCGCTGCTTTGTGCGGCGGCGATCAGTTCGTCCTCGCTTGCACTTGGCGTTTGCGGGGCAGGGGGCTCGGGCGCGGCAGCGGTGTCCTGCGTCTTGGGTGCAGGCACGGCGGGTTCTGCGGTGTCCTGGGCGGCGCCGTCTGAAGGGGCCGCAGGCCCGGTGCCCAGCTCTTTTTCCAACAGGGCGGTCAGGCGCTGACGCCCCTCTTCTTGATACCGGCCCGCAGGATAGCTGCGCAGGAACAGCATAAGCTGCACGGGATCGTCGCTGACCTTCACGGAATCCCACAACTGCTTTTCCTGCAACTCTTGCGCTGTCAGCTGCTGCTTGGCCTCAAAAAAGAAATCCCCGGTCAGTGAAGACGTATCCCACGGGGTCTGACGGCCATTGGTCTGTTCAATCACTTCAATACGGGTGCGTTTGAAGGTCTGTTCAATCGGCAATCCGACAACGTTGATCTGCACGGCCAAAGCTTTGGTAAAGGGGCTATTGCCGTCCAAACCGTCCAATGCAACGGCGCCCGGCGCCGTGGAATAGGACAGGAACGTACCAGTCGGCGCTTTCATCTCGGCCAAGCCGTTGTCGTTGAGATCGCGAATGGCCTCAAACGGGTTGTTCCGGCAGGCATCCAGAATGACGATATTGGTCTTGTTCTGCGCAGATCGCATTTGCCGCAGGACGGCCTCTGCCTGAACAGCGACCAAGGACAAATCCGCAGCATCGGTCAGGCTGGCATCCACCGGCAACAGGTAGTTTTCGCCAAACGACTGCACCGCGTGACCGGCGTAGTAGAACAAACCGGTTGCATCCTTTCCTGCCGCACGCAGATCGCGCCCGAATTGCGCGATCCCTTGGTTCAGCGCGGTTTGCCCGACATCGGTCAGCATCGTGACCTCGAACCCCTTTGCGGTCAGTGCCTGCGCCATCAGAGCGGCATCATGCACCGGATTGTCCAGCTGCGTGACAGAAGAATAGCTTCCATTGCCCACAATCAGCGCCAGCCGGGTCTCGGCCCACGCGGACTGCGCCCCGAAACTCAGCACCAGCAGCGCTGTCCAAAGTCGAAAGATCTGTTTCATCTAGTTTTCAAGCACCTTGAATTCGATCCGGCGGTTGTCCCAGCGCCCTTTTTTGGTGGCGTTGTCTGCAATCGGTTGCGTCTCTCCGTAACCCTTGGCGACCATTGTGTCTTTTGCAAGGCCCTTGCCCTCCAGATAGGTCACGACCGAGGCTGCACGAAATTCGGAAAGACGTTGGTTGGAGGCAGCAGAACCGACGCTATCCGTGTGACCGCCCACCTCGATGATCATACCGGGACAGCGCGACATGATGCTGGCGAGGCTGTCTAACAATGGGCCGGATTTGTTTTCCAAACGTGAAGAACCGGAGGCAAAGTAGATATTCCCTGTGCGCGAAAGGATTTCGAACCGCCCTTTGCAGGCCGCCTTGTCAAAATCTCCTTCGGCCTCAAGCGCGGCATTGGCCGGCTGCGCGGGCGCGGCCGCAGGGGCCACGGCGAGGGTCGAGGTGTTGCGGGCAAAAACCCAGTCAAAGGAAACCGTGGCGGAGGGAATGATCTCGACATTTGCGGCATCCTGCAACTTGCCCAAACCTTCGGTCAGGTTGAAATCGGCCACAGGCACAGAGATCGGCGTGGCCGAGGCGATGGAAACCAGATCGTCGGTCAGCAAGGTTGCGGTGACCATGGATTGATAGGATTGCTGCACGCCGTGCAGGTCGACCGTGTAATCCACAGCCACTTTCTTGCGCCGGACTGTCGCCAGATCAGCAATGTCGGCAGGATTGATCTGCGCCGTGATCGTGGCCTCGGGGAATTTGAACGTTTCAAAGAATAAGAACCGCATGCGGACGTTGCGCAGGTCGATCTTGGTGTCTACGGAATCAAGCAAGACCGTGACCTTGGCCATCCCGCTTTCGTCGATTGTGCCTTGAAAGGTGGCAAAGCCGCTGGATTCCACAACGGTCTGTTTCTTGACCGACTGGAAACTGAGGTTGGACATCTCTGTGTTGAGCGTCCAGCCACCCTCAAAAGGGGATTGCGCAGCGGCTGGCAGTGCTGCGATCAAAGAGGATAACAGCGCTGCACAGATCATGCTGAGCCAGGTTTTGCTTTGTGTCATCTTTGATCGCCCTTCTGACGCGGCCGTAAGCACCGCCCGACATTTTTGAATAAATTGTATGAACCGCGCGATGGTGGCCCCATCTTGGATACCGATCAAGGGTTTACCGCAGGATTTGTTGTTTTTGTGCGCATGGGCGGTGGTCGAGGTTCGGTCGCGATCTGAGGGGAGGGCGATGCGCGGCCTTCTGGCATTTGCAGGGCGGGGTCCAAGCGCCGCGTCCATCCTTGCCAGAAAGACAGGAAAAAGGCCAGCAAGCATATCCCGCTCACTGGCCACTAAAAATCACATCCGGCGCTGCATTCCAGCGCGGCTGTTGATCAACCCTTAGTTCTTTTGACGATAGCTTTCGTGGCATGCGCCGCAGGATTTGCCAACCGCGCCAATTGCACCGCGCAATGAATCGAGCCCGGCGCCGGCTGATTGCTCCATCGCGATCGCAGCCTCGGCAAGTGCCATACCCTTTTCTGCGGCGGTGCTGCCGGGTTGCCAGATCGCGGGCAGTGCCGCAGTGGCTTCTGTGCCAAGCGCCTCGTTGTCGGATCCTTGCGGCCACATGCGCGACTGATCCATCTGCGCCAATGCCGCCAGATTGCTGGCCGCGGCACTGGCCGCCTCCGCGTCATAGGCAATGTCACCCTTGGCCATGCCGCCCAGAACGCTGATGTTAAATGAATACAGTGTCATCTGTGATTGCCGCGCTTTGACGGCTGCCATGATCGCCTTGTCCGCGTGGCCATCGCCCATCGCTGATGTGGCAACAACCGCCGCTGTGATCATGCCGCCAAGTGCGCAAATTCCCAGTTTCATCCGCAGTCCTCCCAAAAATATATATGCGGATCAGTCTAGCTGTGTGAATATTCAAAGGAAGTAGGAATAATTGCATAGGGTTTGCGAAATTATGCACAGCTCAAACTGGGACAACCTGCGGTACGTCCTGTCGGTGATCGAGGCCGGATCGGTCAGCGCGGCCGCCCGTGATCTGGGCGTGAACCATGCAACCGTGCTGAGGCGCGTCGCTGCATTTGAAGCGCAGAACGGTGGCGCAATCTTTGACCGAAACGCAAACGGCTACCGGGTGTTGCCCGGCAAGGAGGCGCTGGTTCAGGCGGTGCGGGAGGTTGAAAACGCGGTCCTGGGCGTTGAGCGGCTGATGCTGGGGGCAAATCCACAGCTGAGCGGGGTGGTGCGCATTTCATCCACGGATACCATTTGCCAGTATTTGTTGCCGGATGTCTTGCAGACCCTGAAGGCCGAAGCCCCGCAGCTTGAGATCGAATTGCTGAGCAATAACAGCCACCTCAATTTCGCGCGGATGGAGGCCGATCTGTTCGTGCGCCCCGCGATGACATTGCCGGAGGACATGATTGCCACATCCGTGACCCCGCTTGTGTTCCGGGCCTATGCCACCTCGGCGGATCTGGACAAATGGTTCAGGCTGCAAGGCCCATTGGCGCGATCAGTCCCGGCAAAATGGCTGTCTGCCAATGTGCCGGGCGACAGCATGCAGTCCGGATCGGACAGTTTTGTGGTTTTGTCCCGCATGGCGCAATCGGGGGCCGGGATTGCGGTCTTGCCATCATTCGTTGGCGACCGTGTTCCGGACCTTTTGCATCTGGCGGATAGAATGCCCGACATTGAAGTGCCGATCTGGGTGGGATCACATCAAGACTTGCGGGACATCCCCCGCATTCGCGCCGTTAGAAAAAGCGTGATTGCCCATCTTTCGGGACCGCGGATCCAAAGTCCCCCCGCATAGACCTAATCGTCCCGGCCGGGCTCATTTGGGTTGCTGGAAAACAATGCGATCTTGTTGCCTTGCGGGTCACGCAAGTAACAGACGTAAAAACGCGGCCCATAAGATGCACGAAACCCCGGCTGCCCTTCGTCCTGCCCGCCAGCGGCGAGGGCGGCGGCGTGCAATTGGCGCACCTGGCTTTGGCTGCCGGCCTCGAAGGCAACCATCGCGCCGTTTCCGGCTGTGGCCGGTTGCCCGTTAAAGGTCGGTTTGACGTAAAAATCCGGCAGGACCGGAGACTGCCCCGGTGCCACCGGCAGTGCAAAGCTGAGCCCCTCCGCACCCTCTGTCAGGCCGTAACCAAGCGCTGGCAAAAACGCAGAGTAGAACCGTTTCGCAAGTGCGATATCATCCGCACCAACAGTAACGTAGGCAATCATAGCGGGCTGTTCCTTTCCGTGGCTTTCCGCCAGGTCATTTGGTTTCTGCCTGATTGCGGGCCAACGTGCAATCGGGCATGGCGGTGTTACCTGCGCAGGCTCATCGCCGCCTTGCGCAGGATATCGAGGACGTGATCAAGCTGGCTTTGCCGGTCAAGGTAATTGACCGATGCAGTGGTCGCCAAGACCGCCTGCGTTTGTGAAATGCCGTGAACCGGTACTGCCACCCCGGCGGCGCCCATCTCGAACTCGTTGGCGGCAAAGGCAAAGCCCTGGGTGGCGGCCTTGTGAATTTCGGCCTCAAGGGCAGGGCGGTCCAGTGTCGTCTGTTCGGTAAACCGCACCATCCCGCAATCGTTGATGATCTGTTCCCGCTCTGGCCCAGAGCAACCGGCCAGCAGCATGCGCCCGACCGCCGTGGGTAACAGCGGCAGTGTGCTGCCGACCGACAGGCCCAGAGACAGGCGCGCCGAAGGCACGGCGGATCGCGCCACATAGATGGCCCGTGTGCCATCGCGCACCGCAAGTGCAATCTCTCCGTCCAGCTCTCTGGCGAATTGATCCAGTGTCGGCTGCACGGACTTGCCTATATATTCTGCCTTGAGATAACCGCCCGCGATGGCCAGCACCTTGGGTGTCAGCCGCAAGGCCTTTTCGTGTTTGTAAAGGTAGCCACTGCTTTGCAATGTCAGGCACAGGCGGCGGGCTGTGGCCCGATCAAAGCCGGTCAGCCGAGCAATGTCGGCCATGGTCAGATCGTTCCGCCCGCCCTCAAAGCAGCTCAGAACGGCAAGGCCTTTGGCAAATGTTGATGCGGTGTCACGCGTGGTCATGTTGACGGGGGTCCAATTGTTGGGTTACGTTCATATTACGCATTTAAGTTCATATATCGCACAAATGAAGAGGGTTCAACAATCATGACAACCTCCCCGATCACTGCGGACAATCACGCTGAGGGTCATTGGAAGGTCATCGCGCAATCCGCGACGCTGGATGCGGGCCGTCCACTTTTGCCGATCACCCTTGGCAGTGATCGTTATGTCCTGTTCCGTGATGAGGAAGGCGGCTTGGGGTTGATTGGCAGGAACTGCCCGCACCGGGGGGCAGATCTGTGCTTTGGCCGGCTTGAAGACAACGGGTTGCGCTGCCCCTTTCATGGCTGGCACTTTGACCGGACCGGCCAATGCGTGGAACAACCTGCCGAACCGGAAGGGTCCAAAATGTACACCCAGATCAAAGTGCCGATGGTGCCGGTGAAAGAGGAAAACGGTGTCATCTCGGCATGGTGCGAAACACAGGGGGACAACACATGATCAGCCAGGCCTTGAACGACCAGATCACGCGCATTGGTCCAAACACCGATGCAGGCAACGTGCTGCGCCACTATTGGCAGCCTGCCGCGCTAAGCGACGAATTGCGGGGCGATTTTCCCGTTGCGGTCAATCTGCTGGGTGAACGTCTGGCCCTTGTTCGCGCCGATAGCGGCACACTGAACCTGAGAACACGCATCGCACCGGAGGGAGAGCCACCGGCCTATTGTCCCGCACCGCAAGAGATCATCCTTGATCCAAACGGACCGAGCTATCCCGTCCATGAGATCAAAGGGGCGGTCTTTGCCTATATGGGGCCTGGCGATCCGCCTAAGTTCCCAAACTTTGATTGTTTCCGCGCACCGGACAGCCATGTTTTTGCGTTCAAAGGCCTGTGGCGCTGCAACTGGCTTCAGGCATTGGAGATCGGTATTGATCCGGCCCATGCCTCGTTCCTGCACAGGTTCCTGGAAGACGAAGACCCAAGCGACAGCTATGGCAAACAATTCCGGGACAAGGCGGCCCATACCGACATGCCCATGACGCAGGTGCTGCGCGAATACCCACGGCCAGAGATCAAGGTGGACGAGACCGACTATGGCCTCAAGATCACCGCGCTGCGCCATATGGACAACGACCTGACCCATGTCCGCGTGACCAACCAGATTTTTCCCGAGGCGATCTGCATTCCGATGTCGCGCGAGATGACGATCACCCAGTGGCATGTGCCGATCGATGATGAAAACTGCTATTGGTTCACGATCTTCACCAGCTTCAAAAACCCGGTGAACAAGGAACTGATGCGAGAACAGCGGCTCAAAGAGCACAGCTTGCCGGATTACGCGCCACTGAAGAACCGCGACAACAACTATCACTACGATCCGGCCGAACAGGAGACCCTGACCTATACAGGCATGGGGCTGGACATTAACGTGCATGATCAATGGGCGGTTGAAGGGATGGGCGCAATTCAGGACCGGAGACAAGAACATCTGGGCCGCAGTGATGTGGCGATCATCCGTTATCGGCGGATGTTGCGAAAGGCGATTGCAGATCTCGCGGCGGAGCGGCCTGAGGATTTGCCGATGCAAGGCCGGGCGGATGTAATGGGGATTCTTGGCCCACTGTCAAACGACGCCATCGCGCCGACCGCCAACTGGCAAAGCGCAAGCCATGCGGCAGATATTGCACGGCGGTCAGAATGCCCTTGGGACGCATCGGTTTAAGTATTTATGAACACCCGCGCAGAACTCATTTCGCATGTCCTTGAAACCGTTGCGCAACAGGGTGTTGAGACCCTGCGCATCTGTTTTGTCGATCAACACGGTATCTTGCGCGGCAAGACCATCGTCGCCGGCGCTTTGGAAACCGCCTTTGAAAAGGGCATCGGCATCCCCTCTACGCTGCTGCTCAAAGACACGTCCAACAGCACCGTCTTCCCGGTCTGGACCGAAGGGGCGCAGGTCGCGGATCTGCCCTTGGCAGGCGCGGGTGATGTGTTGATCCGACCGGACCCGGCACGGTTTTTCATCCTGCCATGGTCGCCCCATTCAGCGATTTTGCTTTGCGATGTGCTGGACCGAAGCGGCGCCGAGGTGCCCTTTGCCTGCGGCGCAGTACTGGCCAAGGCGGTGGCTGATCTGGACGCTGCGGGCTATCAGGCGGTCTTTGGGCTTGAGGTCGAATTTCAGGTTTTTCAGTTGCGCGATGCCGCGCTGGGACATGCGCAAGCCACCATGCCCCCCGCGCCCGTGCAGACATCCAACCTGACCCAGGGCCATCAGTACCTCAGCGAAACCCGCTATTCCGAAGCGCAGGATCTTTTGGATGATCTGCGCCGCAACGCCGATGCCATGGGGCTTGAGCCGCGTTCGATGGAAATCGAAATGGGGCCAAGCCAGTTCGAGTTCACCTTTGCCCCGTCAGACCCGCAGACCCAAGCGGATCGGTTTGTGCTGTTTCGCACAATGGTCAAGGAGGTCTGCCAGACGCGGGGGCTCCATGCCACATTCATGGCCAAACCCAACCTGCCCAATGCGGCGGCGAACGGCTGGCACATCCATCAGTCCCTGATTGCAAACGACACGGGCCAGAACGTATTTGTGCCAAAGGCAGATGGCGGGCTGACGCCGCAAGCCGATGGCTGGATCGCGGGTTTGTTGGCACATGCCACTGCGTCCTGCTTGCTGACGAACCCGACGGTGAACAGCTACAAACGATTCACGCCTTTCCAACTGGCCCCGAACCGCATTCAATGGGGCTGGGACAATCGCGGCGCGATGGTGCGGGCGCTGATGTATCCCGGTGACGCCGCGTCGCGCATTGAAAACCGTGTGGCCGACACCACCGCAAATCCGCATTTCGCCTTTGCCGCGCAAATTTATGCAGGGCTGGCCGGGCTGCGATCCCAAACACCTGCGCCGCCTGCCACGGAATCCCCTTACGGCGAAGGCGCAGACCGGTTGCCGCAAAGCCTGCTGGCGGCGATTGAAGCCTTTGACGGATCAGGCCACATCCGGCAAAGTTTTGGTGCGGAATTCACATCCTACCTGGCCACACTCAAACGCGCAGAATGGGACCGGTACCTGATGACCGTTTCGGAGTGGGAACAGCAAGAATACTTTGGCTTGTTCTGATGATGGACGCTGTTGTGCGATCGCAAGCGCCGGGTCGTTTTGGCGATTTCATCGATGGCTATTTCCCACTGGAAATTTCCATTCTTCACCTGATGCAGCGGCGCGGGTTGTCTCATGCGCGGCTGACGCTCAGCCATGCCCCTATCATGCATATCCCGGATCTGCACCCCGATGCGCCGGTCCCGTTGAACATCACCGCCGGGCGGGCAGGGATGATTGATCAGATGGTGTTGGCGGTACATGCGGCGGGCCGGATATGCCGCCTGCAGGGCCACGCGTCTTGGCGGTGGCTGGATGGCTCAGAGACGGGCCGAACCTTTGATCCGCTAACGCGGCTGGCCGAGCCGGCCTATTTGCAAGGCGAAGCCATAACCGCCGCCGACGTACCGCCCTTTGAGGGCGCGGCCATTCTGCGGGCGTAGCGGCACGCTGGCGCGGCGCGCGAAGGGCCAACCGCCCCAGCCTAGAAGCCCAGCAACGGGTCTTCCATTTCATCGGGATCATCCGGCGGAATCAGGCTGTCATCGGCACTTTCCGGCAGGGCGAGCGCCGCCATGATCTCTTCGCCTGTCATCTCTTCTGGTCCCGTTGCCAGGGCAGGGGCATCTTGCCAGAAGCTATCGGTTTGCGTGACCACAAGTTGCAGCGCATCGCGGCCGATCTCATCGCCCGCCTCGTCAAACTCCACCACCGACACGTCATAGATGTGGTCGCCGTTGGTGTCCCAGAGTTGATCATATGACGGGGTGAACCAGCTTTTGTTGCTGATCTCGCCGGTGTCATTGTCCACATTGAAGTGGCCCGCGTCCGGCCCTTCGAGGGCAAAGCGCAAGACAGCCTCATCCGTGCCGCCGCCGTTATCGCCACCAGTGTCACCGCCTGTGCCGCCATCGGGATCAATGTCATCGCCAGTGCCCGGTTCATCGCCCGGATCGGTGTCGCCGCCATCGCCGTCAGGGGCATCGCCAACCTGCCAGAACGTGTCTGTGGGGGTCACAACCAGTTCGAAATGGCTGGCGCTGATCTCTTCGCCGTTTGCGTCCAGACCAAGCACGGAAACCTCGTAGATGTGATCGCCATTGGTATCCCAAACCTGATCGTAGTTCGGCGTGAACCAATCCTTGTTGGTAACTTCGCCGGTGTCCGGATCAAGGTCGAAATGTCCTGCATCCGTGCCGGCCAAAACGTATGTTTCGCCTGCGCCGGTGCCGCCATCCAACGGATCGCCGCCACTGCCCCCATCGACGGTGTCATCGCCATTGCCGCCATCGACGGTGTCATCGCCACTGCCGCCATCGACGGTATCATCGCCACTGCCGCCATCGACGGTGTCATCGCCAATGCCGCCGTCGACGGTGTCATCACCATTGCCATCATCGACCGTGTCGTCACCACCCGACAGATCAATCGCATCGCGCCAGATCGCCTCTGTTGGGGTCACCACCAATTGCAGATCGCTTCGGCCAATTTCGGCTCCGGTGGCATCATGTTCCACGACTGAGGCTTCATAGATGTGATCGCCATTGGTGTCCCAAACCTGCGCGTAGTTCGGTGTGAACCAATCCTTGTTGCTGACCTCGCCTGTGACGGTATCAATGTCAAAATGGCCTGCGTCCGGCCCGTCCAGTGAATAGTATGGACCATCGCCCGTACCGCCATCGACGGTATCATCTCCATTGCCGCCACCGACGGTATCATCACCATTGCCGCCATCGACAGTGTCATCGTCGCTGCCATCATCAACGGTGTCTTCAACGACCTCGGGCAGAACCAGATCACCAGTGAGACCAAAATCACCGGCGCTCAGCGGCGCATCGGACAGAACAGTGACTGTCAAGACACCGTCGGTCACGGGCAGGGTTATGGTCATTTCGCCATTCACCCAAGACAGGGCCGTTGAAAGGTCTTCTACCCTATCAAAACCTGCAATCTCGGAGAGGTCGATCTGGTCTGCCGCGCCATTGGCGCCAAAATCGGTGATGCGCACGCTGCCGGGCAGGTCTTGCAAAAAGAACACGTCATCGCCATCGCCGCCGGTCACAATATCGCTGCCGCCACCTGCATACAGCAGATCATCGCCAGCGCCGCTGTTGATCTGGTCATTCCCCGCACCGCCCAGCAACGTGTCATTGCCAACGCCGGAGTTCATCAGATCGTTGCCATTGCCGCCCTCGGCATAAAAGCCGGACCCGGCGCTGCCGCCATCCAGTATGTCATTGCCATCATCCAGAAAAATCCGGTCGGATCCTTCAGGCGTGCCGATAAACACCAGATCATTGCCGTCGCCGCCGTGGATTTCGTCATCAAGCTGGCTGCCTGCAATCAGGTCATCGCCTGCGCCGCCATATATCGTGTCGGTGCCGCGCCCGCCGATCAATGTGTCATTTCCGTCATTGCCATAAACGATATCGTCTTCGTCGCGGGCAAAAACGTGATCGTTGCCGGCACCGGCGGTGATCACGTCGTCGCCATAAAGCCCCTCGATCTGGTCATCGCCATCACCGCCGTTGATCGTATCGGCCCCATGACCTCCGCGCAGCGTATCTGCGCCATCGCCGCCATCGATCAGATCGTCGCCCATATCCCCTTCGACGGAATCGTCACCGCCAAGGGCAAGGATCGTGTCATCGCCGGTGGTGCCAACCAGAGTGTCGTCCCCTTCGGTGCCTTGGCTTGCGTCAGGCTCTTCCTCCGGCGGGTTGCTGTCGGAAACATAAGCTGCCGTTTCAAAATCCTGCACCAGCGGCGCGCCATCAACCTGTTCAAATCCGGTGCCTGTAGAAAGGGCGACCTGCACCCCCTCTGCGCCAAAGCCGACCAGATCTGCCAGGCCATCGCCATTCACATCACCGACGCTGCGTGCGTCATCCGCATTGGTCCAGCCATCGGATGTGCCCATGAGCGTGGTCCAGAGCGTTGCATCGTTAAACCCGGTGCCGGTTGCGGTTGCGACATAGACACCATCCGCACCGAAGGACACGATATCGGCCCGCCCATCGCCATCAACATCTGCAACTGTGCGGGTGTGATCCGCTGCGTTCCAGTCACTGCCCGCCGCAGCCTCATCCAGCCAAAGCTCGGTCTCGTCAAAGCCATTGCCGTTGGAGGTGGCGACCGATACGCCATCACTGCCAAATCCGACAATATCGGCCAGCCCGTCACCGTTCACATCATCCAACACCCGTACATGGGCATCCATGCGCCAGCCGTCGTTATATCCAAAATCGGTTGACCATCCTTGGCCCGCCTCAAATTCCGTTCCGTTGGACAAGGCCACGGTCACGCGGTTCTCGCCAAAGGCCACCACATCGGCCAGCCCGTCGCCGTCCACATCAGCAACCTCACGTTCATGGCGGCTGCTGTCCCATCCGGCGTCGCTGTCAAAGCCGTTTGACCACAGCTCGATGGCGTCGAAATCGGTTGCATCGGACAACGCCACAATGACGTTGCTGCCGCCAAAGCCGACAATATCAGCCATGCCGTCGCCGTTCACATCGGCGATGGCGCGGTCATGGGTATCGATGCGCCAGCCACCTGCGTTCTGGGTAAAGTCATTGATCGCCGAGGTTGCAGCCTCAAACTGGGTGCCGTCCGACTGGGCGATGTCGACGCTGCTGTCGCCAAAACCAACGATATCGGCCATACCGTCACCGTTCACATCGGCCAATGTGCGGATGTGTTCGCCATTATCCCAGCCGCCTGCGCCACTCGCAAATTGATCCGTCCAGTTTTCGGGATGAGCATGGGGATCTGGCAGGTTGCCGACCTCATAGCTGGCTTCGGTCCATGCGCGGTAGGTGTCTGAAATGATCGGATTGCCCTCCGCGTCCGTGCCATTGGCGACATGCGGGTCATGGGCAGCGTATTCGTAAAAGGTATCAAGGTTTTGCGCCGCATCTTCATCCGACAGGTTCGCGCCCAGATCGGCAGTGGCATATTCGACATAGGAAATCAGCTCATGATCGCTGCTGTAGAATTGCTGTGCCTCATAGGCAAATTGTGAGGAATTCACATGGTCCGAATGGTTGCCGCCCGCATGTTCGGAGCTGTGGTCTTGAATGAGAATGGCATCCGGCTGATGATGTTCCATGATCCCGAGCAGGAGACCGGAGACATCATCCGCAGACAGGGTATTGGCCCCATCCACACTGTCAATCAAGGCAATATCGCCATCCCAGAGCTGTTCAAGGCTTTGCTGGTCCGTACTGGCATAGCCGGACCCGTTTGGATTGCCATCGGGCAGCCGCAGGAAATAGAGCCGGATGTCAGGGTCGCTTTCCAAATAGGAGGCGCGGACCTCAAAATCATCGGTGCCGTTGTGAAAGGTTGTGAGAGTGTCGACCCAATCATCCGCGCCCGCCATATGGCCATAGGCCGCCTTCGCACCCATTTCGCGCCCTTCCCAATAGGCGGCGTCCTGACCGGCATCACCGGCTGTCAGGTAGACTGTCGTATGCCCACCACCCGCAGAAATACTGTTCTGGATATCGGGGTTCTGAAACAGCAGATCGTCATCAATATGAGCGACAATGGATAGTGTTGCGCCCGCCGCGTTTGAAAGAGGCATCGGGTGGTCTCACAGTTCTATTTGGTCCTAAACAAGGCAGAGAATGCCCGTAAAAATGGCCACCTGGCAACGCCTGAGAACAGCGCTATATTAGATTAAATATAATTAAAACAATGCATTAGTTTGAGGTTTGTAAAAGTGCCTTCCGCCAAATAAGCGCTAAATAAGGCGGACGCCATGCGCCCTTGGGGGACAATGATCAGAGATATTCGCAATTGTTTCGATTCAATCACCGGATGAATCCGCAAATGGGCCGAATCAATCGCCGTAAATGCGTCCTTAAGCCGATTTAAGGCGGATATCGGGAACAATCGATTGCGCCATGACCGTTTGAGCATTGGGCAGATCATTTGATGCGGCGCGATCTTGCGCCTGTTGCGGGGTCAGGTCATGGTCTGTCCAGCGGCGCACCAGCCGCCTGCGCAATTCATCTGGCGGAACATCCAAGAGCACCGTCAGATCCCACATTTCGTGCATTTCGCGCCAACCGGGCGTGTCCAACAACAGATAATTGCCTTCCACAAGGATGATATCGGCTGTGGCCGGGATCAACGCGCCATCTGGCACCACGGCATCGGCACCGCGGTCAAAAACCGGCACCGACACCGCGCCTCCACGCGCGACCTCTTGCAACACCCGCAGCATTGCGCCTGTGTCAAAGGTGTCTGGCGCCCCCTTCCGGTGCAGGCGGCCGCGCGCCGTAAGGATGTCATTGTCCTGATGAAACCCATCCATCGGAACGATCGCACTGCCCGGTATCCGCTTGGCCAGTTCCGCAACGATGGTGGATTTGCCTGACCCCGGCGCACCGGCGATTGCGATCATGCGGCGTGTCCTGCCATCACTGAGCGCCGCGATTTGGCCTGCCAGTTGCGTGACATGCGGCTGGGTCATTCCGAAAGATCCAGTTCCGATGCCCAAGGCGGATTTGCACCGGCCCGCGAGACAGTCACAGCCGCCGCGCGTGCGCCCAGCGTGAGGGCGGGGCGCAATTGTGGAACCTGTGCTGCAGCCAGGCTGGCCTTGTTCAACAGGCCCAAACGGTCCAGACCCAGCATCAAACCGGCGTTAAAGGTATCGCCCGCACCAACGGTGTCGACCACTTGCGCGGATAATGCCGGGCTGTCCAACTGGGCGGTGCGGCTCACCACAGTAGCGCCCTTGTCGCCTTTGGTTACCACGACAAACTGCGGTCCGGCCTCGCACAACCGGCGGGCGCGATCCGTGAGCGATCCGCCACCTTGGTCGATCCAGTCCAGATCTTCGTCGGACACCTTGACGATGTCGCTTTTTGCGATCATTCGCGCCAGCCGCGCACGAAAGGCCGGTTCATCTGTGATGAACCCCGGACGGATATTGGGATCCAGCACAATGGTGTTGCGGCCTGCCGCCTGCGCCATCAGCGCCTCATAGGCGGTGGCCGCAGGTTCCGCGACCAAGCTGATCCCGCCAAAATACAGGGCGGTGAGATCGTCCGGCAGGGCGGGCATGTCCGCCGCTGCAAATGCGGAACCGGCAGAGTTCTCATCATAGAAGGAATAAACCGCCTTGCCCTCTGTCAGGTGCACAATCGCCAAAGTGGTCAGTCGATCCGAGCGGATCAGGTGATCCGTCTTGACGTTATTGGCCCGCAGCGAGGCAACCAACATCTCACCAAATCCGTCAGTGGACACCCCGCTGAGCAGTGCTGCATCCGCGCCAAGGCGGCCCAGTGCGATAGCGGTGTTAAAGATCGCGCCGCCCGTATGCGGGGCGTAGGCCATGCCGCCCGATGCGGTGGGTGTCGGGATCATGTCGATCAGGGCTTCGCCGCAACACAGTATCATCGCTCAAAGGTCCAGATATTGGGTCAAGGTTGCCTCAACGCCGTCTGAATGCAGCAGCTTCATCCAGCCGGAGAAGGCTGCTGCAAAAGCCGTGGCTGACGACAGATCACCATAGATCTGCCTTTGCGCCAACCAAAGGTCAGGTTCGACAGCCGCCTGCTTGGCCAGCTCGGTCAGCGCCTGCCAATTGGGATCATTGGCTTCAATCGATGTCCCATCCTCGCGGGTTCCAAGGCAATACCGCGCCCAGATGGCCGAAACCAGTGCCAGACCGGACACCGGCGTGCCTGCGGCCAGACCGTCGCGTGCCGATGGCAGAATAAACCCCGGCTGGCGGCTTGACCCGTCATAGGCCACCCGCCGCGTGGTGTCGCGGATCTCGGGATTGGCAAAACGGCGGTCGATCAGATCGAGATAGGCGAGGGGGGTCATGCCGGGCACATCAGCCACATGGGGCGCGATCTCTTGCTGAATGATCTTGCGCAGGGTTTGACGGATCAGCGGATGATCCATCGTCTGGGCGATGGTTTCGATGCCCAGCAGATCTCCTGCGGCGGCGATGATCTGATGCCCACCATTAAGTATGCGCAGCTTCATCGCTTCAAACTGGTGTACGTCGTCGCAAAAGGTCGCGCCGGCCTCTTCGAGTGGCGGACGCCCGGCGCAGAAATCATCCTCGATCACCCATTGGCGAAAGTTCTCATGGGTCACTGGCGCGGCATCGTCTATGCCAAAACGGTTGGCCAGCGCCCGTTCGGCTGTACCGGTGGCCGGAACGATGCAATCGACCATAGAATTGGGGAAACTGCACTCTGCCGCGATCCAGTCTGCCAGCGCCGGATCGGACATCCGCGCCAGGGACAGCACCGTCTGGCGCAGCACATCGCCGTTGCTTTGCAGATTGTCGCAGCTCATCACCGTGAAGGGGCCGGTCCCTTGGACGCGGCGCAGGCCAAGCGCGGCGATGATCGCGCCAAAGGCGGTGCGCGGGCTGCCGGGATGGGCGGCGTCATGCGTGATGTCGGCATGGCCTGCGTCGAAGCCGCCAGACGCCGGATCGACGTAATAGCCCCCCTCGGTCACGGTGAGCGACACAATGCGGATTTCCGGATCGGCCATCTGTGCGATCAACGGCGCGTTGTCCGCGGCCACAGGCAGAAAAGCTATCATCGCGCCCGATACTTCTGCGGACATGCCCGCGGGGTCCAGTTCAATCAGCGTGGTCAGGCAATCCTGCCCCAACAGGCGGCTGCGCTGGGCGCTGTCGGCCGCCCGCACACCTGCGCCGATGATGGCCCAATCCTGCGCTTTTCCCATTTGCATCAACCGATGCAGATACCACGCCTGATGGGCGCGGTGGAAATTGCCCAGACCGATATGCACAATACCTGCGGTGAGGGCTTGGCGGTTGTAGGTTGGTCGCGCAACACCGCCGGGCAGCACGCTGAGGGTCTGATCGCTCAGCCGGACCAGACCATTGCCGTTTGCACCATCTGCCATCAGCTCATCCATTGACCGCCATCGACGTTGTAGCATTGCGCCACCACGTACTCCGCCTCGTCACTGGCCAAAAAGACCGCCATACCTGTCAAATCCTCTGCGCGGCCCATCCGGCCGTATGGCACGCTTGCCGCGACCTCTTGTTTCTTCTGGCCCGGTGCCTTGCCCTCGTATTTGGCAAAGAACGCATCGACCCCGTCCCAATGTTCGCCGTCCACCACACCGGGAGCGATGGCATTGACGTTGATGCCGTGTTTGATCAGATCGAGCCCTGCCGACTGCGTCAGACTGATCACCGCAGCCTTGGTTGCGCAGTAGATTGCGACCAATGGCTCTCCGCGGCGACCGGCCTGACTGGCCATGTTGATGATCCGGCCCTTGGTGCCACATTCGATCATGTGGCGGGCCACGGCCTGTAGCGTAAACAGCGTGCCACCCACGTTGATGTCGAAAACCCGCGCATAATCGGCGCGGTCAATTTCGACTACGGGTGCTGCGGTAAAGAGCGCGGCGTTGTTGATCAGAATGTCGATCTGCCCAAAGTCATCGGTGACCTGTGCCACGGCGCGGTCGATGCTGGCCTGATCGGTCACATCCATCTGCACCGCAATCGCCGCATCGCCCAATCCGGTGGCGGCGGTCTGGGCGCGGTCAATGTCGATGTCCGCAATGGCCACACGCGCCCCTTCAGCCACGTAAGCCTTGGCAAAGGCCAGACCGATCCCGCGCGCCGCACCCGTGATCAGGGCGTTCTTACCGGCCAGCCGTGTCATGCGATGCGCAACCCCTGCGCGTCAAAGCGGTGCATCACATCTTCGCGCGGGGTCAGATGTACGGTATCCCCATGGCGAAACCCGACCTCGCCGCCCGCACGCACCGTGATGGTTTCAGCCAGACCCGTGTCATGGATATGAAAGAACGTGTCAGAGCCCAGATGCTCGGACACGCCCACAACACCTTTCCAAGCACCTTCCTTGTCGGAGACCGTGATATGTTCGGGGCGAATACCGATGGTTGTGGCATCACGCTTGGCTGCCTCCGGTCCGCTGATCAGGTTCATGGTGGGCGAGCCGATAAAGCCTGCCACAAAGAGGTTGCGGGGATTGTGATACAGCTCAAGCGGGCTGCCGACCTGTTCGATATGGCCTGCCCGTAGCACCACGATCTTGTCCGCCATGGTCATCGCTTCGACCTGATCGTGGGTCACGTAAACCATCGTGGTGGCAAGTTTTTTGTGCAGCTCGGAGATTTCCATGCGCATCCCGACCCGAAGGGCCGCGTCAAGGTTGGACAAAGGCTCATCAAACAGAAACGCCGAAGGTTCGCGCACAATGGCGCGGCCGATGGCAACACGCTGGCGCTGGCCACCGGACAACTGGCCGGGCTTGCGATCCAGATAATCGGCGAGGTTCAGAACCGCCGCCGCCTGTTCGACGCGGCGGTCCTGTTCGGCCTTGTCCAGCTTGGCCATGCGCAGCGGAAAGGCGATGTTCTTGCGCACCGACATATGCGGATAGAGCGCATAGGACTGAAACACCATCGCAAGACCGCGCTTGGACGGCGGCACGTTGGTGGCATCGGTGCCGTCAATCCGGATCTGCCCCGAGGTGATATCCTCAAGACCTGCGATCAGTCGCAGCAAGGTGGATTTGCCGCAACCGGACGGGCCGACAAAAACGGTAAACTCACCGTCTTCGATGGTCAGGTCCAAGGGTGGAATAACTTCGACATCGCCAAAGCTTTTCGTGACTTTGTCCAGTGTGATACGTCCCATAATCTTTGGTTCCTGTCTTATTTCACGGCGCCGAAGGTCAGACCGCGCACCAGTTGTTTTTGGCTGAACCAGCCCAGAACAAGGATGGGTGCGATCGCCATTGTCGATGCGGCGGAGAGTTTGGCGTAGAAAAGCCCTTCAGGGCTGGAGTAGCTGGCGATGAACGCGGTCAGCGGTGCGGCCTTCGCGGCGGTCAGGTTGAGTGTCCAGAACGCCTCGTTCCAGGCCAGGATGAAGTTCAGCAGCAAGGTTGACGCAATGCCGGGGATGGCCATGGGCGTCAGCACATAGAGGATCTCTTCGCGCAGGGTGGCACCGTCCATGCGGGCCGCCTCAAGAATCTCGCCGGGAATTTCGCGGAAATAGGTGTAAAGCATCCAGACGATGATCGGCAGGTTGATCAGCATCAGCACAATCACCAGACCCAGACGGCTGTCGAGCAGGCCAAACTGGATGAAGATCAGGTAGATCGGATACAAAACCCCAACCGCCGGCAACATCTTGGTGGAGAGCATCCACAGCAGGATATCCTTGGTCCGCTTGGAGGGCACAAAGGCCATCGACCACGCGGCGGGAATGGCAATCATCACGCCCAGAATGGTGGAACCGCCCGCGATGAACACAGAGTTCCACAAGAACCGCATATAGTTGGAGCGTTCCTGCACCACGGTGTAATTCTCAAGCGTCCAGTCAAAGAACAGGAACAGCGGCGGGTCGTTGATCGCCTGCGCCTCGGTTTTGAAGCTGGTCAGGATGGTCCAGAGGATCGGAAAGAAGATCAGCAAACCAACGGCCCAAGCCACTGCAGTGTTGATCGCCTTGCGTTGTGAGGTGACAGAGCGGGCCATCAGACAGTCCTTTGGTTGAAAAAGCTGCGGGGCGAGGTGCCGTAACGGGCGGGGGTGCGGTGTGGATCAAGCATCGAGGTTCTTCCCCACAATCCGCATCAAGAAGATAGCGACGATATTAGCGAGGATGATTGCATAGACGCCGCCTGCCGATCCCAGGCCAACGTTCTGGCTTTCCAGCACCCGCTGGAAGATCAGGTAGGTCAGGGTTTTTGATCCGAAGGCACCGCCGGTGGTCACGAAAATCTCGGCGAATATCGACAGAAGGAAAATCGTCTGGATCAGCACGACAATGGTGATTGCACGCGCCAGATGCGGCAGGATGATGAACCAGAACCGCTTGAGATGCGGTGCGCCGTCCATTTCGGCGGCTTCCAACTGTTCACTGTCCAGCGATTGAATCGCGGTGAGCAGGATCAGCGTCGCGAAAGGCAGCCATTGCCAGCTGACGATCAGGATGATCGAGGGCAGGGAGGCCTGCGACAGCCACGAGACCGGATCGGCCCCGAAAAATTTCCAAAGATGCGCAAACAGACCGTTGGTGGGGTCCATAAAGATGTTCTTCCACACCAGCGCAGATACGGTGGGCATCACGAAGAACGGTGCAATCACGAGGATACGGACAACGCCTTGCCCCCACATCGGCTGGTCCAGCAACATCGCCAGCAACACGCCAAGGCAAACGGTGATCACCAGAACAGAACCCACGATGATGAGGGTGGCCTGTACACTGGGCCAAAAGGCGCTGGAACTGACGAAACGGGTGTAATTGTCAAACCCGGCCCATCCCAGATCACCGCCGCGCAGGGGCAGGTATTTGCGGAACGAGAACCAAAGCGTCATGGTCAGGGGCACCAACATCCAGCCCAAAAGCAGGATCACAGCAGGGGCCATCATTACGCGGGCGGCGGATCTGGATGCTTTGGTGGCCATTTTGGATACACCTTTCTCGGGGGCGGACTTGCCGCCAGAATAAGATCAGAGTGAATGAAAAGGTCGTCTGGGTGAAGGGCGGCGACCGGGCCGCCGCCCTTACTGGATGTCAGCGCGGCTTATTTGTAGCCAGCCGCTTCCATGGCGTCGTTGGTCAGGGCCTGCGCCTTGGCCAGCGCTTCTTCGACGGTCTGCTGACCGGCATAAGCCGCTGAGAACTCCTGGCTCACGTCTGTTGCGATGCCTGCGAACTCCGGGATCGCCGCGAACTGCACACCCACATATGGGCTTGGCTCAACGGTGGAGTTGTTAGGATCGGCTGACAGGATAGAATCCAGCGTCATCTGCGCGAAAGGCACGGCCTGGTAGTTGGGGTTTTCATACAGGGAAGTACGTGCGCCCGGAGGAACGTTGGCCCAGCCTTCTTTGCCCGCGACCAGTTCGATGTAGTCTTTGCTGGTGGCCCATTCGATGAACTGCAGTGCGGCGTCCTGCTTCTGAGTGCCGGCAGGAATGGCCAGCGCCCAAGCCCAGAGCCAGTTGGAGCGTTTGCCCAGACCGTTGTCCGGTGCCAGCGCAAAGCCAACGTGATCTGCAACGGTGGAATCCTTGCCCGTCACGAAAGAGGCCGCGACCGTGGCGTCGATCCACATGCCGCATTTGCCCTGATTGAACAGCGACAGGTTCTCGTTGAAGCCGTTGGTTGCATAACCGGCGGGGCCGGAGGCATCCATCATGTTCTTGAAGAAGTTGAGCGTGTCTGCCCATGGCTGCGTGTCGAACTGGGCGTTCCAGTCCATGTCGAACCAGCGTGCGCCAAAGGAATTGGACATCGCGGTGATGAACGCGCCACCTTCACCCCAACCGGCCTTGCCGCGCAGGCAGATGCCGTTGATGTCATTGTCGCGGTCGGTCATCGCGGCTGCGGCCTCGGCGATAAAGTCCCATGTAGGGGCTTTTGGCATTTCCAAGCCAGCCGCTTCCATCAGGTCGGTGCGATACATGATCATGGAACTTTCGCCATAGAACGGTGCCGCATACAGCGTGCCATCATGGCTCAGACCGCCGGCCATCGCTGGCAGGATGTCATCGACGTCGTATTCTTCAGACAGATTGTCCAGTGGCACCAGCCAGCCGTTTGCGCCCCAGATCGGCGTTTCGTACATGCCGATTGTCATGATGTCGAAGGAACCACCCTTGGTGGTGATATCGGTTGTCACACGCTGGCGCAGCACGTTTTCTTCCAGCGTAACCCACTCTACCTCGTGGCCGGTTTTGGCGGTGAAGTCATCGGTCAAACCCTGCATGCGGATCATGTCGCCGTTATTCACTGTCGCGATGGTGATGGTGTCGGCGAATGCGCCACCGGCGGTGATCAAAGTGACCGCAGTTGCCGCACGAAATGCGTTTCTCAAAGACATCCGAATCCTCCCTAAGCTGGATGTTATATGGCCGCAGACTAAGCGAGAGAGGCGACGGGCGTCAATCTAAAATTAACGCGCGTAAATTTTGTGATGATTTATGCCGACGCCCTCAGCACCAGTTGTGCGGCGCATAGGGTATCGGTGCGTTCGGCAAACCGCTCTCCGGTTTCGATCAGCTTCAAGAGACGCTCAACGCTGCCCTTGGCCACGCCGTCATAATCGTGCCCGGCCGTGGTGAGGGAGGGGCAGGTGAAACGCGAGAACGGGTGATCATCATGCGAGGCCACGCGCAGCGCACAGCCGGAGCCGCGCCCGACCCGCAGGCCTTTTTCATAGCAGGCCGAAAGAAAGCCGATCGCCAAACGGTCATTGCTGCACAGGATCGTGCTGCTGGGCAGGCTGTTGTCCTCCAGCACCCGCAGCCCGCCTTGCTTGCCAATCTCTTCGAAATGCCAGCCGGTGCCTTCGACACGGATCACATGCGGCTCATGCCCGCGTGCTTCCATGTTCTGGATGAAGGCGGCCCTGCGCTTGTTCGCGTTGGGATTGGCCGGATTGCGCATCTCGAAGAAACAGGGCGGTTCACCCGTTCTGCAAAGATAATCAACGGTCTGGGAGACAAAGCTCGCGTTGTCAGATCCGACAAAGGCCTCCCCCAGGCCATCAAGATTGCTGTCGAACAGAACAGTGAACACCTCATTGCAAAAGGCCTCGATAATGCTGCGGTCCGAGGCGCGCCCAAGCGGGGCCAGCAGCACGCCTGCGGGTTTGAGAAGGCGCAGGTTATCAAGGATTTGCCGTTCGAGATCAGGATCACCGTGAGAACTGAACAACGTCGGGGAATAGCCAGCATCAATGCAGCGGGTTTCGATGTTTCGGGCGATCTCAGCAAAAAACGGATCGGCCAGATAGGGCACCACGATACCGATGTTCTTGGTCAACTTGCGGTTCTGGTTCATCGCATAGATGTTTGGCCGGTAGTCATGGGCCTCAAGCGCCTCCTCGATCCGCTGGCGGGTGCTGGCCCGAACGCTATTGGGGTCGTGAAAATACTTGGACACCGTTGGTCGGGACAGCCCGCTGATCTGGGCAAACTCTTCCATATTCTTGATCTTGGTGTCGGACATTGCGGCGCCCCCTCATTTGTGGTCAGTCGCATGTTAGGTGATAAAGTTTTACATTGTTATCAAAAAATTTACTCGCGATATGTTTTTCTTTCTGAAAGGGATGAAAGCCCCGTTTTTCAACACGAAACGCGGCCCGGACTTTGCAAATGGCAAGTTTTGGGTGAGCGAGCAAAGCTGCAACGCCTTGACAGTGCCTGTTTGAAATGCAGCCCCGCCTGAGCGTTGATGCAATCAAGCGATAGGCGGAGCCGCGTGCAAAGTTAAACGTTCCGTTAAGCTATGCACGCGGCACGGTCCGTTCTTTGCAAATGTCACCTCGGTTTTGTTCCCCGATGTCGCGACGGCGGTGTTTCCCCGCTGGCCGTCGTCACTCTGCGGTGTTGCCCGCCGGAATGCGGTAGATGGCATAGGGCGCCGATTGCTTCATGACCTCGGCCGAGGCGGGATTGCCAAATGGATCAAGCAGATCGGTCAAGCGGCTGTCGGTAAACCAGATGTCGCCATTCGGGGCCACCGTCACGCTGTCGGCCCAATCAACGCCGTCCAAGGCCACAAGCGTTTGCAATCTGCCATCCTCAAGGACCGCCAGTCCGCCATTTTCCACGTCCGTCAGGATCACTGCCCCCGCCGGGGTCAGCGCGATGCCATCGCTCATCGGGGCGGGGCCGAGTTTTTCGATGGCGTTCTCGATGTCTTCAGGGCGGCTGTCGAAATTGGTCAAAAGAGCGGTTGGCACACGGTAAACACTGTCATGGCTCATCGCCGCATAGATCAGCCAATCGCCATCTTCGGACAATTCCAATCCGTCCACGCCCACCTGAAAACTGACCAAACCATAGCCCAGACGATAGGCACTGCCATCGGTGCGCCGCATGACCCAATTTTGCGGCGCGATCGTTTCATGGCCCTCCAGCACCTTGCGGACCTCTTTGGTTTGGGTGTCGAGTACCAGCAGCGCCGCATCGGTGAACCGTAGCAATCCGGTGTCGGCCAGATAGACATACCGGCCATCAGCCGAGACCCGCAGATCCTGCGCAAAACCGCCCATGCCATCGGGGAATGTATGTTCAAAGGCAATCTGGCCGTTGTCGATGTCGATGGCCACGACCTGCGTCGGGCGGCCTTCCATGGCGCCGGGGCGCACGACCCAAAGCCGGTTTTGGCGGTCCACGGTGATGCCGAACACACCGTGCAATTGCGCGGCAATTTCAGGCGCCAGGGGCACCGCGCCGCCAGGGGTCCATTCAAAGATCAGATGTTCTGTATGGTCCTGCGGGCGATGAAACGGGTGATAGGTGAAAAAGATCCGCCCTTGCGGCCCTGCGGCAACCATACCCGGCGGCAAGGGCAGCGTGATTGCGGGCGCCGCATCGCTGCGCAGAGGCGGCGTTGAAACATCAGGGTAGGGCTTGCCCATCCCATAGATCAGCTTGATCGCCAGCAAGGTGGCGATCACTGTTCCGAGAAGGGCGAGAAGGGCCCACTTGATGATTTTCATGACGCAGTTCCATTTTTTGAACAAGGAGAATCAAAACGAATTGAACGAATAGCGATCATAGTGTATAGTTTTGAAAATGGAACAGCTTTTATGACAGATGCCCTCAGCCCCCTCCGGTCCAGCCGCCGTGACCGTATCGTTTCATTGGCCCAACAGGCATTTGTGCAATCGGGTTTTCGCGCCACCTCGATGGAGGGACTGGCGCAAGCGGCGGGGGTCTCCAAGGCGACACTTTATAGCTATTTTCCTGACAAGGATGCGGTCTTTGTCGCGGTGGCCGATCATGTGGCGTCCCGTTTGATCAATGCGGTGGAGGCGGCGCTGGCCTCGGACGCGGCGACGGTCCAACAGCGGGTGAGGGCGGCCCTGACGGACAAACACCGGATTGTGCATGATCTGGTGCGGCAATCGCCGCATGCCGCTGAGCTCTTTGCTGCCAAGACCCGTCTGCGGTCGGTTCAGTTTGTGGAAACCGACAGTGTTATCGAAGACGCAATTGCAAAGGCCCTGGCGCAGGTCTCCCGCAATCCCCAGGAACTGGCTGCGCTGTTGCTCTCGGCCAGTCAGGGAATTGCCAATGCGGCACAGGATTTTCAAACCACTGAGGACAGGATTGCGCAGCTTTGCGTGTTGATCCCCAACGGCGACGCGGGTTGACGAGGTGTCGGGCGCTAGGCCATTGCCGCTGTGATAATGATCTCGACCTTCAGCTCTGGCCGGGCCAAGGCTGCCTCGCCGCAGGCACGGGCGGGGGCCGCGCCCTCGGGCACCCAACTGTCCCAAACCGCATTCATCGCCGCAAAGTCCGACATATCCGCCAGCCAGATCACCGCTTGAAGGATATGCGCAGGGCTTGATCCGGCTTCGGCCAGCAACGTTTCGATCCGGCGCAGGCATTCGCGGGTCTGATCGGTGACATCGCCCTCGGCCCCGCCAACCTGACCGCAAAGATAGACGGTTTCCTTGTGGATCGTGATCTTGCTCATGCGCTGTGCGGTGTGGCTGCGGGTGATCATGGGTCTTGTCCTTCGGGCTGTGATGGGGCGGGGCTGTGCAGGGCGGCAACTTCGCCCAATGTGACGGGTTTCAGCGGGGCACGGATCCTGAAATATCCGGTGTCTTGATGGTTTTGCCCCGTGGCTTGCGCCAATAGTTCGGTCACCGTCAGTCCGCAAGAGCGCCCCTGACAGGGGCCCATCCCCGCGCGGCCAAAGGCCTTGGTCTGGCTTGGCCCTTTGCAGCCAAGGCGGGCATAGGCGCGAATGTCACCTGCGGTTACGTCTTCGCAGCGACAGACGATCACCTCATCAGGGGGCTGCATGACCCCGGCGGGCGGGGCATAAAGCGCATCCAGAAACGGGCGCAGCGCCCGTTCGCGGGCGAGGTTTCGTTTGGCGGAGGCCGCGAGGCCATCACGCTGGGCGGTGGTGATCCGGCCAGCGCTGCGCAAGATATCAGCAGCGGCGCATTGACCGGCGTGCTCTGCCGCTCTGGCCCCGCCGATTGCCGCACCATCACCGGCGATGTAAATCTGTGGATGGCTGCTTTGCCCCCATTCGGAAACAGACGGGTGGAAACAGCGTTGCCCCGCGTGCCAGCGATGATCCAGGCGCAAGGCGCGGGTGATCTGTGTGTTTGGCACCACCCCTTGATGCAACAGCACGGTCGTGCATTCCAGATGATGTGCCTGACCCAGAGCCGTGAACCGCAGCCCACTGGTGGCAGTATCGCCCGTGATGGCCAGATCGCTGGCAGCCGTGTAACGCGGCACAGCGGCGCGGCGCAGATCGCGCAGCATCCGCGCCCCTTTCGCCAAGGTCTTCCAGCCGCGCAATGCGCCGACCGCATGGCGCAACGCGGCGCGGTAGTGGGCGGGTGTCTGGGTCTCGACCAACGCCTTGGGCGGCGTGCCTGCCTGCACCATCTGCACTGCGACCAGATAAAGCAGTGGACCGGACCCCGCCAGAACGGCGTCCTTGCACAATAATCCGCTGGTCTTCATCAAGATCTGCGCCGCGCCTGCAGTCATCACCCCTGGCAAGGTCCAACCGGGCAGCGGCACAGGCCGTTCCGTTGCGCCCGTGCAAATCAGCAGGTGATCTGCCTTGGCGCGATAGGCCTGGCCGTCTTTGGAATAGGTGACGGTGCAATCTTGATCCACATCCCAAACCACCGCGCTTGAGATCACCGTGAGGGGGGCCGCAGTCAAGCCATCAATCAGCCGCAGGCCTGCGGCATAGTCCGGACCCATAACAGCCCTTTGTGTTGCCGTGGATGTTGCCAGATTGCGGTAAATCTGGCCGCCCGGCGCGGGGTTTTCATCCAGCACCAGCACAGACATGCCCTGCTGCGCGGCCAGCATGGCGGCGGCCATGCCAGCTGGACCTGCACCGATGACAATCAAGTCGGAGCGGGTCATGGGATGTCCTTTACAGGGGGCGGCGATGTAACGGTCAGACCGTCCTGCGCTGCGGTCTGGCAGGCTTGCACCGTTTCGCCATCCACCACCACAAGACACTCAAGACAACTGCCCATCATGCAATAAGGCCCGCGGGGCGCGCCGGTTGTCGGGGTCTGGCGAAACACCCTATGGCCCTTTGCCAGCAATGCCGCGGCGATGGTATCGCCGGATTGGCCAGTGACCTCTGCGCCGTTGAAGGTGAAGCGCAGGCGGTCACGCTGGCCCTTGTCCATCCGTTCAAACATCAAACCGGTCCTCACCAAAAGCTGTCAGATCAGGCTGCTCCGCGCTGTCGGTCAACCAATCACCCAATACCCCTGCATGTGCCGCCGCCAGCGTGATGCCGCTGTGGCAGGTCACAAAAAAAGCGCCGGGATGCTGCACCGACCGCTGGTAGATCGGCAGTCCATCGGGTGACATGATCCGCAACGCGGCCCAGCTGCGCAGCATTCTGGCGTGGGCCAGTTTGGGAAACATATCCACTGCATGCGCCGCCAGTCCGGCCACCGTTGCCACATCCTCGCGATCATTGAGACCAACCTCGGCGCTGCTGGCACCGATCTGGATGCCGCCTTCGTCGACCTGCCGGACCTCGACATTGGGCCGGTTCATCAGTTTGGGCAGCTTTTCGGTGATGATGATCTGCCCCTGCTGCGGCCGGATGGGGGCAGTGAACCCCAGCTGCGGCCCCAGCGTCATCGCGCCCAACCCGGCGGCCAGCACAACCTTTTCTGCAACCATAGTTGTGTTGTTCTGGTCGGTAATGGTGAACCCCGCCGATTGCGGCTGGATGTCTGTCACCCTGTGGCCGGTCCGCACCGTGCCGCCCAACTGGCGCACCGCGATGGTCAGCCCGCGCAACAGCCGCAAAGGGTTCACATGCCCGTCCTCACGGCAATAGAGCGCGCCCGCCACCTTGGGTCCGATGTTGGGCTCTTCTGTCTTGAGCGCGTTGTGGCCCATCACCTCGAACGGATAATCGCCCCCCAGACGGTTGCGCAACCCATCGTAAAGCTTGCGGTCGGCATCAAGGCTGTCTTCGCTCATGTGGATGATATAGCCGCCATCCTGTTGCAGGTTCAGTGGCAGGCCAGAGACAGTTTCGATCTCATCGGCAAAGCTCCGGTAGGCGCGGGCAGAGGCCCTTGTCCATTGCGCATAGGCCGGTTGATGCAATCCCTTGCTTTGCACCCAGACCAGCCCGAAATTGCCCCGAGAGGCGCGAAAGGCGCTGTCACCTTCATCCCAGATGCAAACCGATTTGCCACGCTTGAGCAGGCCATAGGCAAGCGACAGCCCGACAATCCCGCCTCCGATGATGGCAAATTCCGCTTCCACTGTGTCTCCGGCCTTGTGTGATGATCAAGGGATGCACCGCAAAAGAGGGAAGGGCAAGGCCGGCGCAGGCCAGCACACTGACCGGGCGGTTCAAAGTTCTCCGCGTTGCGACAATTGTGTCTGTTCCTCGCATTTGATCTTGAGCCAGTTCACAAAGTCCACAACGTTGGAATTGTGCGAATTTTTTGCCGGATACACGGCATAATACCGTTCCTTGCAGACCAAGCGATGCTCATGGGCGAGCCTGAGCATGCCGCGCTCCAACTCGTTCTGGATCAGGAACTCTGGCAGAACCGCAACGCCGATGCCGGCCAGCGCGGCCTCGATCACATGGGCGTAGAATTCAAACCGCGGGCCAACTGTTGCGCCCACTGGCCGGGTGCCGCAACTTTTCAGCCAATCATTCCAAAGATAGGGGCGCGTGGTGTGCTGGATCAACGTATGTGAGGCTATCTCGTTGGCCTGCATCATGGGTTGGTCCAGTTCAAGCACGGAAGGGGCGCAAACGGCCACGACGGCCTCGTCCATCAGGTATTCACAATGGGCCTTGTCCCATTCAGGCAGGCCAAAGTGGATGGCCAGATCCGTGACTTCGTTTTCAAAATCAAAGGGGCTGATCTTCGAGATCAAGTTCAGCTCAATCAATGGGTGTTCTGACAGAAACTCACTCAGGCGCGGCACCAGCCATCTGGTGCCAAAGGTCGGCAGAATGGCAACGGTCAGCACACCGCCATGCCGGCCCTGAGAGATCAGCCGCGCGGTTGAAATTTCCAATCGGTTGATAATCTCGCTGACTTCTTTGGCATATTCACGCGCTGCCGGTGTCGGGGTGAGCTGTCGCTGCTCGCGGGTGAACAATTTACGCCCCAACAAATCTTCAAGCCCCGAAAGGCGTTTGCTTACAGCGCTTTGCGTCAGGTTCAGCTCCTCCGCGGCCAAGGTGACGCTGCCCAGGCGGACGGTCGATTCAAAGCAGGCCAAAGAACTGGTTGGCGGCAATGTGCGTCTCATCGGATGTCCCTCACGTCGGGTATTTTGTCATTCCATTTTGGACTGATAGAGCGGCGAAATCTTCATTTTACATGTTTTGGCATTTCTCCAAACTAGAGGAACAAATTCACATTGGGCAACTCCAAACCCGCAATTTGGTCCGTTTTTCGGGCAAATATGCTTTGCAAAGGCAGATGTCGTGATTGGGGTGATCCTGTTTCTGACTTTCACATCGGGGAGGATGTATGATGTTTCGGAATTTAATGGCCGCCTCTGCGCTGATGGCTTTGCCAATCAGCGCCATGGCCCAAGACGGCGAGATTGTGCCAGAGGTTGATTTCCTGACCTGGCCCGCCGCGAAATATTCGCACTACGCAGAAAGCTCAAACTACGTGGCAGAGCAGTGGGAGAAGCTGGGGCTTAAGGTCAATATCAATCCCGTCGCCTTCCCCAATCCGATGCTGTCTTTGTGGTTCAAGGAGCATAAGTTTGACGCGGTCTTGTCCTCGCTCTCGGGCAATCCGCTTCGGCTTGAGCCGGACTTTTTCACCAACTCTCAGTTCAACTCGGCAAATTCCGCCCCCGGCAACTGGAACGTAGGGGAATACAGCAACCCCATGGTGGACAAACTGGGCGAAAAGCAGCTGGGCATCTACGACCCCGAAGAACGCCGCGAAGTGATCTATGCCTTGCAGGAGGAGCTGTACAACGATCCCCCCGAGGCCATCGTGACCTATGCCATCAGCACCCATGCGATCAACAGCGACAACATGGAGATCGACGGTTTTGAAGCCTCGCCCGAGGGCATCCGCGCCAACGACAATATCATGCGGATGAAGTCCAAACATGGTGGTCCCGTGCGCATCGGCTGGACGGTGGATTACACCACGCTCAACCCGCTGGTGGCCAGCACCAATGAAGACCTGACCAATCTGGCCCTGATCTATGACAAGCTCGTGGTGCTTGCACCCGACGGATCGCCACGCATGTGGTTGGCGGAGTCCATTGAGGTGGTCGATGACCTGACCGTGGATGTCAAAATGCGCACAGGTCACACGTTCTCTGACGGACAGCCGGTGACACCGGAGGACGTGAAATTCACCTTTGAGTATATGAAAAAGTGGGAATCCGCTTACTTCACCAAATATCTTGAAAAAGTGGCCTCGGTGAACGTTGTTGGTGATGACACGGTCCGTTTCACACTCAACCAACCCTATGCGCCCTTTGTGATGAACACGCTGGGGCAGGTCTATGTCTTGCCGCAGCATGTCTGGGGCACGCTGGTAGAGGATCTGGGCATCGAAAAGCCACAGGATTTTGCCAATGATCGCCCAATCGGCAGCGGCCCCTACACCGTGAAATACCGCAAGGAGGGGCAGGAGATGTACCTGTCTGCGCGCAAAGACCACTATGGCGAACCGCAGTCTGATATCCTGAGCATTGTCTACGGCTCTGCCGAGGTGGTGATGCAATCACTGCGCAAGGGCGAGATTGACGCCTCTTTCCAGCCGGTTGTTCCGATCACCATTGATGAATACCGCGGTCTCGACAACATCAAGCTCTATGAGGCGAAGTCGAACGGCTACAACTCTGTGCGCTACAAGGTTACAGGGCCGGTGTTCTGGAACAAGGACCTGCGCCGCGCCTTGGCCCATGCCGTGCCTTATGATGCCATCATCAATGACATCTTTGGTGGTCTCGCGGCGGCCTCGGGCAGTTCGATCGTGCCGGTCAACGCCTATTGGCACAATCCCGCACTGAAGCCTCCGGTCTTTGATCTCGATCTGGCCCGGCAGATGCTGAAGGACGCCGGGTTCACCTGGGATGACGACGGACGGCTGCACTTTCCGCCCAAGTGATCCGCACAGTCTAAACCATACCTCAGCCCGCAATCGACAACAGGTCACCCCAATGATTGAAGCAAACAATCTCATTCGTCATTATCCGGTGGTGACCGGGCTGAGGTCTCTTTTTTCCGCGGACCGGCACAAGATGGTCCGCGCTGTGGACGGGATCAGTTTCAAGGTTGATGCAGGCAAGGTGCTGGGCATCGTCGGCGAAAGCGGATGCGGCAAATCCACCACGGCCAAGATGCTTGTGGGGCTGGAAAGCCCCACAGCTGGCAGCATCCTCATAAACAAGGACGATCTGGGTGAGATGCGCATCCGCGATCGCCATGCCTTTCACCGGCAGATGCAGATGGTGTTTCAAGATCCTTACGGCTCCATCAACCCCAGCCATGATGTGTTTCAGATCGTTTCGCGCCCGCTGGTCTACCAGGGGGAGACCGATACAGCCAAGATCCGCACAGCTGTTCTCAAAGCGATGGAACAGGTGGGACTAAACCCGCCCGAATTGTTCCTCAGCAAACATCCGCATCTTCTGAGTGGCGGGCAGCGGCAGCGCTTGTGCATCGCACGGGCGATTGTTCTGGACCCCACGTTTCTGGTCGCGGACGAACCCATCTCGATGCTGGACGTGTCGATCAAATGGGACATCATCCGCCTGTTACGCCAGTTGGTGCGGGAACGCGATCTGTCGCTGGTTTACATCACACATGATCTGGCGACCGTTCCGACGATCTGTGACGATGTGGCGATCATGTATCTGGGCAAGATTGTCGAGATCGGCCCTGTTCGGGAAATCCTGAGAAACCCCAGCCATCCCTACACCAAGGCGCTGATAGCCTCGATTCCCAGCCATGTGCCGGGGGCGGAGAGGCCCGCCGCGCAGATCGAAGGGGCTTTGCCCGATGCGATCCGGCCGCAGGAGGGTTGCCTGTTTCGCGACCGTTGCCCAGTGGCGATTGCTGATTGCGCAACACAGGCGCCGCCATTGGCCTCAACGGGCAAACAGATGGTGGCCTGTCATCTGGCCAACACAGGGAAGGACGCCGCCCATGGGTAAGTATCTTGTCACGCGTCTGGTCCATATGGTGCTGACCCTGCTGGCGATGCTGGTGCTGATGTTCTTTTTGTTCCGGCTGATGCCGGGTGATCCTACGGCCATGGTGATCAGTGACGCGCTTTATCCCAAGGCCCAAGCCGCCATGATGGAGCAATTCGGCCTCGACAAACCACTGCACCAGCAATTCGTGATCTACCTCAAGAATTACGCCCAGTTCGACTTTGGTGTGTCTTTCCGGACCAATAGGTCGGTTGCGGAATTGATCGAGGGACGGCTGATGAACACCATCATGCTGATCCTGCCGTCGCTCATAGCGGCCTATGGGTTGGGCATGATCATCGGCGCAGTGATGGCATGGTGGCGTGGCGGCAAGGCAGAGTTCTCTGTGGTGTTTGCGGCCACGGCCTTTCAATCGGCACCAGTGTTCTGGGTCGCGATGCTGGCGATCTTGGTGTTCTCGCTATGGCTGGACTGGTTTCCAGCGGGCCATATCGTCACCCCCGGTGCATTCCCGGACCCGACGCTGGCGATGTATCTTTCCAAGGATTTCCTGCACCATCTGGCACTGCCCTTCATGGTCAACACCGCCTATCAGATCTGTTTCCCGCTGCTGCTGATGCGCTCCAGCATGCTGGGCACGATCGGTGAGGACTTTATTGAACTGGCCCGTATGAAGGGGCTGAAGGAACGCCGCATCCTGTTTCACCACGCGGCGCGCAATTCCATGCTGCCAGTGGCGACCACGATCCCGATGATCCTTGGCTGGGCTGTCGCAGGCTCTGTCGTGATCGAAACCGTGTTTTCATGGCCGGGGCTGGGATTGCTGATGATCCAGGGCGTCGAGACATCGGATTATCCGGTGGTGCAGGCCGCTTTCTTCCTGATTGCCGTATTGACGGTGCTGGGCACCTTTGCGGCTGATCTTCTTTATGGGCTTTTGGATCCGAGGATTGTTTATGACTGAGATCACCGCCGATACCGCCGCGACACAGATGGCGGCCAGCGAGGCGCGTCTTGAAAAAGGGCCGGTGGCCTTTGCCCGGCACTTCTTGCGCACCGTGCATCAGACCTGGTCTGGCAAGATCGCTTTCTGGATCTTTGTTTTCTGCGCCCTGATGGCGATCATTGGGCCGCTCATCGCGCCCTTTGACCCGATGGAGCGTAACTATGATGCGGCGGGCAAACTGGTGCGATTGGCCCCGCCATCGCTGGATCATTGGCTTGGCACCACGGCGCTGGGCCGGGATGTGTTCAGCCAGATCTTGTGGGGCGCAAGGCCCGCGATGCTGGTGGGAGTGCTGACAGCACTGGGCGTCGTAGTCATCGGCGTCAACGTCGGACTGATTTCCGGCTATTTCGGCGGCAAGACCGACGCCATCCTGATGCGCATAACAGACGTGTTTCTGGGTTTGCCCTTCTTGCCCTTCATCATTGTGGTGCTCTCGATTTCGGGGCGCAGCATCTGGACCATAATCTTTGCCATGACCCTTGTGATGTGGCGGTCCACCGCGCGGGTGATCCGGGCGCAGGTGCTGTCGCTCAAGGAAATGCCGTTTATTGCCGCCGCCCGTGTGTCCGGTGCCAGTGATTGGACCATCATTTACCGCGAAATTGCCCCGAACATCCTGCCATTGGCATTGGTGAACATCGCCTTTGCGCTGGCATGGGCCATCATCACCGAGGCCAGCATCGGATTTCTGGGCTACAGCGATCCCGAAGTCGTCAGCTGGGGATCGGTGATCTATCAGGCCTTCGCCAGCCAGATGATGTACCGCGCCCCATGGTGGGTGATCCCTCCGGGGGCCGCGATCATGGTTTTGGTCAGTTCCGTCTATTTCATCGGACGCGCCTATGAAGAAGCGGTCAATCCGCGCCTGCGGGGGCTTTGATCATGGCAAACCCGCGCCTGTCCGTCACTGATCTGTCCGTTCGTTATCGCACTGACCGCGGCCCTGCCGCCGCCTTGCAGGGGGTGAAGCTCACCCTTGAGGCCGGTGAAAACCTTGGTCTGGTCGGCGAATCCGGCTGCGGCAAAAGTACCTTCTTGAAATCGGTCATGGGGGTTCTGCCTGGCAACGCAGAGATCCTGTCCGGAGCGGTCTGTCTGAACGGAGAGGACATGATCGCCGCCACCCCGGAACGCCGCCGTCAGCGGCGCTGGAAAGACATGTCGATGATCACCCAAAGTGCTTTGAATGCGCTTGATCCCGTGCATCGGGTGGGCGATCAGATCATTGATGCCATCAAGGCGCACGAGAATGTCTCACGCCGTGAGGCAACGGCACGCGCCAAAGACCTGTTCGAACTTGTCGGTGTCGACCCCAAACGCTTTCGCGAATTCCCGCATCAGTTTTCGGGCGGTATGCGGCAACGGGCGATCATTGCGATGGCATTGGTTCTGAACCCTTCTGTTGTCCTGGCGGATGAGCCGACAACCTCGCTTGATGTCATTGTCCAGGACCAGATCTTCCGCCGCATCCGTGATCTGCAAACCCAGTTCGGCTTTTCCATCCTGCTGGTCACCCATGATCTGGCGCTGGTGATCGAAAACTGTGACCGCATGGCGGTGATGTATGGCGGTGTCATCGTCGAAGAGGGGCCAACAGCGCAGGTCGTGAACACGCCGTTTCATCCCTATACCTTGGGGCTGAAGAACTCCCTTCCTGATCTGGACAGCGAGGCAGAGCCGATTGCCATCCCCGGCACGCCGCCTGATCTGGTGGATCCGCCCAGGGGCTGCCGCTTTGCGCCGCGATGCCCGTTTTCGCAAGATCAATGCCACCAGACCTTCCCGCAAATGCAGCAAGTCGCAGAAGGGCATCGCGCGGCCTGCCACCGAATTGCCGACATCGAAAATATTCGCGTGCAGGCCGCCCGCCCAGAAAAATGGAGCGTTGCCTCGGCGCTTGGGTGAACCGGTTTCGCCGCCCCCCGCGCAGAAATGGGCGCGGTCCGGGTGCGGCACGATGTGGCCACTAAACAGGTTTTTAAACGGTTGAATAAGATGAACGAAAGGAACAACACATGAATTACTTTGCCTACGGGACACTTCTGGATGTCGAAGGCATGCAAAAGTTTGCCCCCTCCGCCAAACCTTTGGGGATTATGAAACTCAAGGGATACCGGATGGGCTTTGGAGCGTGCAAACGCGATGGCGTGACCGGATGCACGCTGGATGTGGCTCCCGATGATGTCATGTACGGGATCCAATATGAGTTGAGCCAAGATGACATGGAAAAGCTGGATCAAGCCGCCGTGTCAGAGGATATGTGGGCCCGCAAAGAGATCACGCTCATTGATGCAGATGGCAATGAGGTGCCCTCGGTGACCTATGAAATACCCGGATTGACCCGCATGATCGCACCCAGTGACGACTATGTGCGCCCGATCCTCAAGGGGCTGGACGAACTGGACCTGCCCGAAAGCTATGTCGTTCATATGAGGCAGATTATCGCCCGCGCACAAACGGCCTGACCCTGCGGATTTGGCATCGGGCCACTGGCAGGCTCGGCACTGGATGTGCTAGATCCAAAGTGATGCAGATCGCCGCAAGGATACCGGCCAACGATGTTGAAACCCAGCCAGGCCTTTTTGGGCGCAAACATCCATGACGGAGAAACCTTGCACCGCGGGCATATGTTGATTGCAGATGCAGCGGGGCAGGTGGCGGCGGTGCCCGAAGGACCATTGCCGGAAGGCTGCGTTGCGACCGATCTGGCAGGTGGAACGATCATGCCGGGATATGTGGACTTGCAAGTCAACGGTGGCGGCGGCGTGATGTTCAATGACGCGCCCAAGGTGGAAACCCTACAGCAGATGGCAGCGGCCCATGCCGCGCTGGGCACAGCCGCCTTGTTGCCCACGCTGATCACGGACACCCGTGCCCGGACGGAGGCGGCAATTGCCGCCGTGATCGAGGCGCAAGCGACCAGATTGCCGGGTATCGTCGGCCTGCATCTCGAAGGGCCCCATCTGGCGGTTTCCCGCAAGGGCGCGCATGACGGGGCACTGATCCGGCCTATGGAGGACGAGGATTTGCAGATGCTGCTGCGGGCAGCTGATCGCATTGCCACCCTCAAGGTCACGCTGGCCCCTGAAAACGCCAGCTTGGCGCAGATCAAAACCCTGTCAGACGCTGGCGTGGTTGTTTTCCTTGGCCATACCGATGCGGATTACGAGACCTGCATGGCCGCCTTTGATGCGGGCGCGAAAGGCGCAACGCATCTGTTCAACGCCATGAGCCAGCTGACCAACCGCGCCCCCGGTCTGGTAGGGGCCGTGCTGGATCAGGACGATGTCTTTGCCGGGGTGATCGCTGACGGCATTCACGTGCATCCCGCAACGATGCGTCTGGCGCTGCGGGCCAAGGGGCGCAAGGATCGGATATTTGCCGTGACAGATGCCATGGCCACAGCTGGCAGCGACGTGCACAGCTTTGCCCTCAATGGCCGCGAAATCCGGCGCTGCGGTGACCGGCTGACGCTGGCGGATGGCACCTTGGCCGGGGCGCATCTGGATTTGACCCGCGCCATCGCGGTTTTGACGGAACAAGCCGGTGACAGCCTTGAAACGGCAATGGCGCGAACCACATCATGGCCAGCGGCGCTGCTGCGGGATGGTGGGAATTGGGGACGGCTCAATGCGGGGCTGACACATCTGGTCCACCTGCCTGACGCTGCGGCGCGGCCAAGGTGGTTGACCTGAGGCCGGTGTGAATACCCTTGCACTCTTGCCCAATCGCCTTATGAGGGATGCGGTACCTGCCACAAGGAAAAGACGCCATGCAAATGATGGGCACCTTCATCAAACCAATGCACCCTGAAGGCATCAAATTTGTTGCCATATTTGCGGCTGTCACGTGTGTCCTGTTCGTGTTTTCGACCTTTCTGGGTTGGATCGGGGTTGGCTTGACGGTGTGGTGCTATTACTTTTTCCGCGATCCTGAACGGGTCACGCCGGACCGTCCGGGACTGATCATCAGCCCTGCCGATGGCGTGATCTCCCTGATTGAACCTGCGGTGCCGCCCGCGGAACTGGGCATGCCGGATGAGGCGCTGACCCGTGTGAGCGTATTCATGAACGTGTTCAATTGCCACGTGAACCGCACGCCGGTTTCCGGCGAAATCCGCGCGGTCAGCTATCGCCCCGGCAAGTTTTTCAATGCCTCGCTGGACAAGGCCAGCGTGGACAACGAACGCAACAGCCTTTGCGTCAAGATGGACAACGGGCAGGAACTGGCCGTGGTGCAGATCGCCGGCCTGGTGGCCCGGCGCATCGTCTGTTTTGTCGAACCCGGCGCAACCTTGCAGCGCGGTGAACGCTTTGGGCTGATCCGCTTTGGCTCGCGGCTGGATGTCTATTTGCCCAAAGGGGTCGAGCCGATGGTCCGCATTGGCCAAACCATGATCGCGGGCGAAACGGTGTTGGCCGAACTGCCCGCCGCGACCGAAGAGGGCGCATGAGCAAACGGATGGGCGATCTTCCTGAAAAGACCAAGGGTGAGTTTTCGCTGGTCCAGCTGATCCCGAATATGCTCACCATTGCGGCGATTTGCGCCGGTCTGTCGGCCATTCGTTATGGGGTTCAGGGCAATTTCGTTTTTGCGGTGCAGCTGATTGTAGTGGCCGGTGTTCTGGACGGTCTTGATGGCCGCATGGCGCGGCTTTTGGGCAGCGACAGCGCCATGGGTGCGGAACTCGATTCACTGGCCGATTTTCTGAACTTCGGGGTTGCGCCGCCGCTGATCCTGTATTTCTGGGCGCTGCAAGACATGAACAGTGCCGCATGGTTTTCGGTTCTGGTCTTTGCGGTCTGCTGCGTGGTGCGACTGGCGCGGTTCAACGTGTCCAGCAAGGCCGAAATCGACCAACCTCCCAGTCCGCATTTCACGGGCGTGCCGTCCCCCGCAGGCGCGCTCTTGGTCCTGTTGCCGATGTTCGCGACCTTTGCCTTTCCCAATACGCTGGTCCTGCCGGAGCTGGTGATCTGTGCCTATATGGTGGTGATTGGTCTGCTGCTGATCAGCCGGGTGCCGACTTGGTCGTTCAAGACCACCAAGGTCTCGCGCCACAATGTCAAATACTACCTTGTTGGCGTGGCGGTCGTGGCGGCGGCGGTGCTGACCTATGTCTGGACCACCCTCGTGGTGCTGTGCCTTGCCTATATGGTTGTTGTCCTGTGGTCGTTGTTTACCGGCCGCGTGCCCGGCTTTCGCGGCAAATCCTGAGCCAGGTTTTCAGCGGTCCTGAATGATCGCGCTTTGCCATTCCTTGAGAAACGTGCGCCGCTTGAGCCGGTCAAGATAGGTCATCAACGCAGGCTCCAGTGCGATGGTGGATTGTGCAATGCTGCCTTGTTCCAAGTTGAGCGGGGGCAGGGGGAAATCCTGGGGCGTTCCGGCCGACTGCAGCGCAATGAGATAGCGGATGAACTCAGCGCCCATTTGCGGATGGCTGGCACCGCTGGGCACAAAGGCCGTGCGCATCATCGTGGTCGGAAAATCAGACGGCAAGATGATCTCAAGCGCATCGTGGGTGTCACGCCGCGCCAGCGCATAGCTGCCCAAAACATTGTAGGCGACAGCAATCTTGCCGGAATAAAGATCGTCAATCATCTCGCCCGAACAGCAATAAAGCCGGATATCAAGCCCGCCCATCACCTCCATCAGCCGCCAGAACGTTTCGGATGCGCGGGCGTCCTGCGTGGCAAACAGATAGCCAAGCGCAGACTCGCGCACATCATAAGTGCCCAAACGTCCGCGAAACTGCTCCGGCCGCGCCCGCAACGCCCGGATCAGATCCTGACGGTTCTGGGGCATGTCATGTCCGGCAAAGGCGGCTCGGTTGATCACGATCGCTGCCGGTTCCGTGGTAAAGGCAAACAGGCTCTGCCGCCATTGCGCCCAATCGGGGTGGCTTATGTCATTGATCTGCATGGCATATCCATCATTGGCCAGTTTAAGCTGCAAATCCATCGCGCTTGAGATCACCAAATCATAGCCATCGGGGTTATCGCGGAATCGCCGGTCAATCTCGGCGGTACTATGCACGAAGTATTCGATGGCCCATCCCGGCTGTTCACGCAAGAACCGCTGGATGATGGGTGCAAAAAACGAGGTGTCGGTGCTGGACAACACCCGCAGTGTCTGGCTTGCCGCGCTGCCTTCAAATAGCTGCTGATCTTCCCAGTCTTGTGCCAAACCTACCACGGGCCAAAGCAACAGAACTAGAACTGCAAGGATACGCATGCGCCGCCCTCCACCCGGTTTGACAGGTTCAATGTGCCGCCATGGGCCAAGGCCACATCCTGCGCAATGGTCAGGCCCAATCCGGATCCAATGATCCCCTCGGCGTTGTTACCGCGTTTGAACCGGGCCGCCAGCGTATCGATTTCCGCAGGGGGAAACCCCGGACCCTGGTCGCAAACCTGGATCTGCTTTACCGGATCGCCGGTCAGTGTGATGTCCACCGCGCTTTCTGTCGGAGCGTATTTCAGGGCGTTGTCGATCACGTTGCGGATGGCGTTCTGCAGCAGGATCGGATCACCTGAATAGGGCAGTTGCGCCGTGCCATGGACCCGCAGATCGACATCGCGCATATCCGCAACCGGTGTCAGGCGCAGGACCAGATCCTGCACCAATTCAACCAAATCAATGTCCTGCCGGTCCAGATGATCGGCGCGAAAGGTGATCATCGCATGATCCAGCAACTGCCCTGCCGCCCGTGAACTCTCATCAATCGCGCGGATCATCGACCGCAACGCCTCGCGGTTTTCACCACGGTTGACCCGTTGCAGCGTCGCCTCGGCATAGGACCGCACGGTGGCCAGCGGGGTGCGCACGCGGTGCGCGGCTTCGGCGATGAAATCCTCCGACTGCTTGAGCGAATGATCCAACCGCCCCATCAGTGAATTGAGTGACTGCACCAGCGGCAGCATCTCTGACGGCACCGGCTTGGCAAACGGGCTGAGGTCTTGCGGGCCGCGCCGTGCCACGGAGGTGGTCAGGCGTTTGAGCTGGCCAATGGTGGCGGAGGTCGCCCAGAGCGACAGCACAACAGCCAGCGCAAAGAACCCCGCGCCAAAATAGGCCGCATTGCGCGAAATCCGGTTGAGCGTTCCGGCCAGCGCGTCTTGGGTCTGGCCCACGGAGACTGTGATCTGCGTGCGTTCGCTTTCCCCCACCAGCATGCGCGATGCGGTTGCAAGACGCAGGGACGTGTTCAGGAATTCAACGGTTTGAAAACCGTCTTGCGCTGTTTGGCTGTCTGCTTTGGGCAAGAGCCCCTCATAGCCTGAAACCAAGGACTGGTCCTGATGTACCGCATAGAACACCCGATCATCAGAGGCGGTGCTGAGCATGGAAAAGGACGCATAGGGAATGTCGATCTCAACCTGTCCGCGTCGCAGCACAGCGGCATCCAGAATAGAAGCGACAGAGGCGCGCAGAATGCTGTCCTGACCCTCCTGTGCGACCTGCGCGGCATAGCTGCGCAAGGCCAGAAACAGCAGCAGCGCCAGCACCGCCGCGCCGCCAATAAGGGTGATCATAAGCCGTCCGCGCAGCGATCCGGAGACAGGCACCGCCTCAACCATGGTCAAGCCTGTAGCCCAGCCCGCGCAACGTGGTGATGCGCAGATCGCTGCCTTCGAGATGTTTGCGCAGACGCCCGACATAGACCTCAATCGCGTTCTCGCTGGCGTCGTCATCAATGGAAAACAGCCGATCAAAAAGCTTTTGTTTGGAGAAAATCTGCCCCGGTGCATTCATGAACAATTCAAGCAGACGCAATTCGCGATTGCGCAGACCAATCGCCGCGCCGCCGATCTGGAGGGTGCCGGCCACCGGATCAAACACCGCGCCGCCCAGCTCAATCTCGGTCTTGCCCTTGCCCGCCTTGCGGCGCAGCACTGCGCGGCACCGGGCCTGCAATTCGGCGTGGTCAAACGGCTTGGTCACATAGTCATCGGCTCCAAGATCGAGCATGCTGATTCTGTCGGACACCTGACTGCGGGCGGTCAAAACGATCACCGGCGTGTCCTGTCCCCCCGATCTGTGTTGTTTGAGAAAGCTGCGCCCGTCGCCATCCGGCAACATGATATCAAGCAGAATAAGATCATATTCACCGGTCTCGGAAAAGGCGATGGCATCGCCCAGTTTGTCCGCGTGATCAACGACATGGCCGTCGAACTTCATCCGCGACGAAATCGCCTTGGCCAGCTCGGCATTGTCTTCGACCAACAGAAATTTCATGGCGCGGCGCGGCCTTCTTGTGACGTGTCAGGTTTGTGTCAGGTTGGCGTTCTAGTCTTCCTTCAACTGAGCCGTGCTGCGGCCAGATGTCAAATGGGAGGACAACATGACCACATTGAAACTGGGCCGCCGCGCCCTGATTGGCGCTGCCGTTGCCGCGCTTAGCTTTGGCGCACCTGCGATGGCGGATGGCCACAAGGTGCTCGACAGCATTCACTTCTTGATCCCCGGCGGTGCTGGCGGCGGCTGGGATGGCACCGCACGTGGTACCGGCGAGGCACTGACCGGCGCGGGCCTTGTGGGCACCGCCTCTTACGAAAACATGTCAGGTGGCGGCGGCGGCAAGGCCATCGGCTATCTGATCGAGAACGCCGAAAGCAACCACGGCACGCTGATGGTCAACTCCACGCCCATCGTGATCCGCTCGCTGACGGGCGTGTTCCCGCATAACTTCCGCGATCTGACCTTGGTGGCGGGCACCATCGGTGACTACGCGGCGATTGTTGTGGGCAAGGACAGCCCGATCAATTCCATGGCGGATCTGCTGGCGGCCTATGACGCGGATCCTTCTGCCACGGCTATCGGCGGCGGCTCCGTTCCCGGCGGCATGGACCATTTGGTCGCGGCCATGGTGATGGAAGCGGCGGGCAAAGATGCGCTTGGCGTCAAATACATCCCCTATGACGCGGGCGGCAAGGCCATGGCGGCGCTGCTGTCAGGCGAGATTGCCGCGCTTTCGACCGGCTTTTCCGAAGCGGTGGATCTGGCCAAGGCAGGCGAGGTCAAGATTATCGGTGTGACAGCCGATGAACGTGTGGCTGCCGCAGCGGATGCGATGACTATGAAAGAGCAGGGTATCGACACCAGCTTTGTGAACTGGCGCGGGTTCTTTGGTGCGCCGGGTCTGCCCGCAGACAAAGTGGCGATGTACCAAGATGCGCTGGCCAAAATGTATGACACACCTGAATGGGAGGCCGTGCGCGCCCGCAACGGTTGGGTCAACATCCACAACTCCGGCGATGATTTCCGCGCTTTCCTAGAAGATCAGGAAAAGGTCATCGGTGATCTGATGAAAAAGCTCGGCTTTCTTTAACAAAGGCTGAACATGGCAGGGCGGTACGCCGCCCTGCATCACCAAAGGGGGGATGGGACGATGGCGCTTGATCGCTGGATCGCACTGATATTGCTCGGAATTTGCCTGACTTATGGCTACACCGCGTGGTTCACAATGGACGGCAGCCTTGCCCCCTTTATGAAGCGCAACCCCATCTGGCCAAGCACCTTTCCCAAAGTTTTGTCGGTGCTGGGCATTCTTGCCTCGCTGATTATCCTGCTGGGGCTGGAGAAAAGAGAAACCCAAGTCGGTGAGATCGATTACCGCCGCTTGGGGGATTACCATTTGGGTCAGGCGATCTTGCTGCTGGCGCTGATGGTGGCCTATGCGCTGTGCCTGCGGCCGCTTGGGTTTCTGTTCTCCACCGGTGCTTTTCTCATTCTGGGATCGTTCATTCTGGGCGAACGCAAATGGCATCTGATGGTGCCGGTTTCGGTGCTGACGGCTGTGGTGGTCTGGTATCTGGTGCAACAGGTCTTGGGAATCTACATGCGCCCCTTGCCCGGCTTTTTCGGAGGGTGATGACATGCTCGAAGGACTTCTGATTGGCCTGCAAACGGCCCTTTCCCTGCAAAACCTGTTGATGGTGATTGGTGGTTGTCTGATCGGGACATTCATCGGCATGCTGCCCGGCCTTGGCCCGATGTCGATCATCGCGATCATGATCCCGGTGGCGATCTCGATGGGTGATCCTTCCGCGGCGCTGATCCTGCTGGCCGGAGTTTATTACGGCGCGATCTTTGGAGGTTCGACATCCTCGATCCTGCTGAATGCGCCGGGGGTGGCGGGCACCGTGGCCTCCAGCTTTGATGGCTATCCGATGGCGAAACAGGGCAAGGCCGGCAAGGCCTTGACGATTGCCGCCATCGCCAGCTTTGCCGGTGGTACAATCGGTGCATTGCTGCTGATGGTCTTTGCGCCGATGCTGTCCTCGGTGGCGCTGCTTTTCCATTCAGCAGAATATTTCGCCCTGATGGTGGTGGGTCTGTCGGCCATCGCGGCCTTTGCGGGCACGGGGCAGGTGGCCAAGGCGATGATGATGACCGTGCTGGGCCTGATCATGGCGACCGTGGGCGAGGGGGCGCTCTTTAACCTGCCGCGCTTCACCATGGGGGTGATGGACCTGCAATCGGGCTTTGGCTTTATCACTCTGGCGATGGCGATGTTCGCCCTGCCAGAGGCGTTGTTTCTGGTGCTGAAACCGAAAATCACCCAAGGTGGCGGCGACGGCAAAATCAAAGACCTGCGCATCACCCGCAGCGAGGCCCGCGCAATTGCGCCGGTGATCGGGCGGCAATCTTTGCAGGGGTTCTTCATCGGGGTTCTGCCCGGTGCGGGTGCCACGATCGCCAGCTTTCTGGGTTACGCGGTCGAACGCAACATCGCCACCAAAGAAGAGCAGGAAGAATTTGGTAAAGGGTCGATCAAAGGCCTCGCCGCGCCCGAAACCGCCAACAACGCCGCCTGCACTGGATCATTTGTGCCGCTGCTGACGCTGGGCATTCCCGGCTCTGGCACCACGGCGATCCTGCTGGGGGCTCTGATCGCGCTCAATGTCTCGCCGGGGCCGCGCCTGATGATCGACGAGCCGCAGATTTTCTGGGCGGTGATCATGTCGATGTTCATCGGCAATCTGGTGTTGTTGATCCTGAACCTGCCCTTGATCCCCTATATTGCCAAAGTGCTATCGATCCCGCGCAACTATCTGATCCCGTTCATTTTGTTTTTCACCTTAATGGGCGCCTACATCGGCCAGAACAATGCAACAGAGCTGCTTTTGCTGGTGGGTTTCGGCATCTGTGCCACGGCGCTGAAGTTTGCAGATTACCCGCTGGCTCCGCTGCTGATCGGGTTCATTCTGGGCGGCATGCTTGAGAACAACTTCGCCCGCTCCATGCAGCTTTATGACGGTATCGGGTTTATCTGGGAACGGCCCATGACGCTTGGCCTTTTGGTGATTGCCGCGATCCTCGTGGTGCTGCCCAGCTATCGTGCACGGCGGGCGCGGGCACGGGCGGCTGGGGTGGCGGACGGCGATTGATCGCCGCCCGCTGGTTGTTTAGCCCAGAATGTCAGTGATGGCCCGGTGGGTCACGCCGACAACGTGGTCCGCTTCGGATCGGGTGAGGCAGAACGGCGGGGCAAAGCCGATGATGTCGCCCTGCGGCATGGCGCGGGCAATCACGCCCAGTTCCAGCATCCTTGCCACGATCCGTGGTGCGACTTTCTCAGCGGCATCGAAATAGATCCGGTCATCACGATCCTTCACCAGCTCGACCGCACAAAGCATCCCTTCGCCGCGGATCTCGCCCACATGGGCGTGGGTGCCCAATGCCGCCGCCATCGCGGCGTTCAGGTGCGCGCCGGTGCTGCCCGCGTTGGCCACCAGATCCAGCCGGTCCAGCAATTCGAGGTTGGCCACCCCCGCTGCTGCGCCGATGGGATGCGCCGAATAGGTCCAGCCATGGCCAATGGGGCCGTTTTCATCGGTGCCTTGCTCCAGCACCTTCCACATCTTGTCCGACACGATGGAGCCGGACAGCGGTGCATAGGCCGAGGTCAGACCTTTGGCGATGGTGATCAGATCAGGCTTCATCCCGTAGTGATCCGATCCCATCATGGTGCCCAAACGGCCAAAGCCGGTCACGACCTCGTCCGAGATCAGCAAGATATCGTGTTTGTTCAATACATCCTGAATCGCTTCCCAGTATCCGGCAGGGGGCGGAACAATGCCGCCTGTGCCCAAAACCGGCTCGCCGATAAAGGCGGCGATGGTGTCTGGCCCCTCACGCTCAATCAACGCCTCAAGTTCTGCCGCGCAATGGGCGGTGAACTGTGCTTCGGTCTGGGACAGATCATCGCGGCGATAGTAATAGGGGGCTTCGGTGTGCACCACTTGCGACAGCGGCAGATCAAACTTGTTGTGGAACAATCCCAATCCGGTCAAAGAGCCGGTCATCAGACCGGAGCCGTGATAACCGCGCCAGCGCGAGATGATCTTTTTCTTCTGCGGGCGGCCAAGGATGTTGTTGTAGTACCAGACCAATTTGATGTTGGTCTCATTGGCGTCAGATCCGCTTTGCCCGTAATAGACGTGGTTCATCCCTTCGGGCGCACGCTCTGCAATCATCCGCGACAGGGTGATGGAGGCCTCGGTACCGTGCCCCACATAGGAATGGTAATAGGCCAGTTCATGCGCCTGTTTGGCGATGGCCTCGGCGATCTCGGTGCGGCCATATCCGACGTTCACACAGTAGAGCCCGGCAAAAGCATCCAGCGACCGGTTGCCCTCGCGGTCCGTGATATGAACCCCTTCGGCCCCGGTGATGATCCGGTTGCCCATTTCGCGGCGGGCAAACTGGCCCAGATGGGTCGAAGGGTGGAAAAAGTGATCGTGGTCCCACTGGCTAAGCTGGTCGTTGCTGCGTGTGTCTGTCATGGCCGGTCCTTTGGTCTTTGTCTTGGCAGATGTATTGCCTCATTGGGTTTGACCTAGCCTGCGGCGCGGCGATGATTTTTCGGCAAATCGGTTCTGATCCCAAAAAATCATCGGATTGCGCTCAGCCCCCGCTGAGCAGATCAAAGGGTGGCGGGCCGTCTTTGACTGGCTTGGTCACGATATAGGTAAAGTAGCGCGTCACCCCCGCACGTTGATCCAAAAGCGTGTCGATCAGGCGCTGGTAACTGTCGATATCGGGGCTCACGACCTGCAACAGATAATCAAAGCCGCCGCCCAAGGCCCAGCAGCCTGTGATCTCATCATGGCGGGCCACCTCGCGTTCAAATTTGTCAAAATTTTCAGCACGATGCGCGCCCAACTCAACCGTGACAAAGACCGTGATAGACGGGCCGATGGCGCGCAAATGGAACTCTGCGCGGTAGCCTGTGATGACGCCGTTTTCTTCAAGCCGCTGCATCCGCTCCCAGCACGCCGTGGGCCGAAGCCCGACCTTGCGGGCCAGATCGCTTTTGCTGATCCGGCCATTGCGCGACAGCAGGGCAAGGATGGCGATATCGGTCTTATCAAGGCGCGGTGATTTCATGAGGGTGATCATGTCGGTGCAACATGGGCGCTTGTCAATTGCAACAAATCAGGAAAATCTAATCGGGAGGCGGGACAGGCCCGCGCGGATTTGACCGGAACAAGCCCATGACAACATTTGATAAAAACTTCTCTGATGATGAATATCGCCGCCGCATTGCCAAAACCCGCACCGCGATGGACGCAGCCGGACTTGAGGCTATTGTGGTCTGCGATCCATCCAATATGTCTTGGCTGACGGGCTATGACGGGTGGTCCTTCTACGTTTATCAGGGTGTGGTCCTGACCCAATCGGGCGATCCGGTCTGGTGGGGCAGGGCGATGGATGCGGTGGGCGCGGGGCGCACGGTATTCATGGACGGCGCGGACCACATTCGCGGCTACGATGACACCTATGTGCAAAATCCCGACAAACATCCAATGTCCGATCTGGCGGGCTTGCTGAACGAACTTGGGCTGTCAAATGCGCGAATTGGCGTTGAGATGGACAACTATTACTATTCCGCCAAGGCGCATATGACACTGACCGGTGCATTGCCGGAGGCGCGGTTCGCCGATGCGACAGGTTTGGTCAATTGGCAACGGGCGGTCAAATCCCAGACTGAGATTGAATACATGCGCCGCGCTGCGCGTATTGTCGAAGTCATGCATGAACGTGTGCTCGAATTGGCCGAACCGGGATTGCGCAAGAACGATCTGATCGCCGAGATCTACGCAACTGCCATTCGCGGGGCTGAAGGGCATTGGGGGGATTATCCGGCGATTGTGCCAATGGCCCCGTCAGGCCTTGATGCCACAGCGCCGCATCTGACGTGGGATGACCGCCCGATGCAGAAGGGCGAGGCGACCTTTTTTGAAATCGCAGGCGCACACCGGCGCTATCAATGTCCGCAATCGCGCACGCTGTTCCTTGGCGATGTGCCGCAGAAATACCGTGATGCGGAAAGCGCGGTTCTCGATGCCATTGAGGCTGGGTTGGAACAGGCAAAGCCGGGCAATCAGGCCCAGGACATCGCCAACGCATTCAATGCCACGCTCAACAAGGCGGGTTTTGAGAAAGACAGCCGCTGCGGTTATGCCATCGGAATAAGCTATCCCCCCGATTGGGGCGAACGTACCATCTCGTTCCGGCGCGGCGACACCACTGTGCTGGAGCCGGGGATGACCTTCCACTTTATGCCCGCGCTCTGGCTTGATGATGGCGGGCTGGAAATCACGGAGCCGATCCTGATCACTGAAACGGGCCATGAATGCCTGTGCAACACCCCGCGTGAGTTGTGGGTGAAACGATGACGGCCAACCCGATCAGCGCCACAATCCCGCTGGATGCGCAGGGCGTGCATCATGGTTTTCTCAAGCTGCCCTACAGCCGCGATGACAGCGCCTGGGGCTCTGTGATGATCCCGATCACGGTGATTGCCAATGGGACCGGGCCAACCGCGCTGTTGACCGGGGCCAATCACGGCGATGAATACGAAGGGCCCATTGCGCTTCAGGATCTGGCGGTGACGCTGACCCCCGATCAGATCACCGGCCGGGTGATCATCCTGCCGATGATGAACATGCCTGCCTTTGCGGCGGGCAAGCGGTGCTCGCCCATTGACGGGGCCAATATGAACCGCAGCTTTCCGGGCCAGCCCGATGGCAACGCCACTGCCAAGATCTGCGATTTTATCGCAACCCGGCTGGTGCCGCTGGCCGATGTGGTGCTGGATTTCCATTCAGGCGGCAGCACGCTGGATTTTCTGCCCTTCGCGGCAGCGCATGTGCTTGAGGACAAAACCCAGGAGGCCGCTTGCATGGCCGCGATGCAGGCGTTCAACGCGCCCTATTCGGCGCGAATGCTGGAGATCGACAACGTTGGCATGTTTGACACCGAGGTCGAAAACCAGGGCAAGGTCTTTGTCACAACCGAATTGGGCGGCGCGGGCACATCCACCGCCCGAAGTGTCGCCATCGCCCGCAAGGGGATTCGCAACCTGTTGATCCACAGTGGTATTTTGCAAGGTGAGATGACGCAGGATCCAACCATCAATATCGACATGCCGGATGCCAGTTGTTTTCACTTTGCGGAAACTGCGGGGATGATCGAATACCTTCGGGACATGGGGGATTCAGTGACTGAGGGGCAACCGATTGCCCGCATCTGGCCGGCAGACCGTACCGGCGTTGCGCCACAGATTTGCACTGCAGGGCGCAGCGGCATTCTGGCGGCACGTCATGTGCCGGGGCTGGTTAAAATGGGTGATTTCGTCGGGCTGGTGGCGGTGGTTCTGGACTGACCGCCTCCATGGGCTTCGACAGCGGCAATTTGCCGAGGGACATCTCCACTATGCCGATATTCGCCGACGGCGCAGGCTGCACTGGCGTTGTGGTCACGTTTATCTATTTTCTGTGCCCAAGCACGATTTGGAACATCTTTTCGTCAACTTTTTCGATCATGGTCACAGACGCTTGGGCGTTTTTGCGGGCCGGTTTTGCGAATGTGTGATGCAAGACGGGGCCGGTTGCGCGGGTGCACCTGGGGGCAAAGGCGCCGGATTGATGATTAAGGGTTTACGACATGTCGTTTGAGATCAAGTTTGACTATCGCTTTGACACGAATGGGTTTTTCTCGGACGCCAGCCGCCGTGCCACCCTCGAGGAAGCGGCCCGTCTTTGGGAAAGCGTCATCGGTGACGACTTTGACGACGTGCAGGCGGGTATCTCTTTCGACATCACCAATCCAACAAATGGCGTGACCCAGGAAACCATCACCCTGACCGAGGCCGTTGATGACCTGATTGTGTTCGTGGGCGCGGCCTCGCTTGGCGGCTCCACCTTGGGATACGCCGGACCATCGGGGTATTCGGCATCCGGCGATATCTTTTCAGCGCGGATCAGCGATGATTTTCGCGGCCAAGGTGCGGTCAGCGACTTTGAGCCCTGGGCAGGCACGCTGACATTTGACACCGGCACGAACTGGAACTTTGGCCTTGGCGCACCCTCTGCGGGGCAGAACGATTTCCTGTCGGTCGCGGTGCATGAGATCGGCCATATCCTTGGCATTGGCACCTCCGGTGCGTTTGATGCGCTGGTATCGGGCGAAACCTTTACCGGAACCAATGCCCGTTCGGTGAACGGCGGCGCAGCTGTGCCTCTGCACGATGATCACAGCCACGTCGAAGAAGGATTTGATGGTGATACCGTATCGCTCGATCCGATGCTGACCACGGGTACACGCGTACTGCTGAGCGAAGTGGATAAAGCCATCCTTGCCGATATCGGTTACGAGGTCACAGACTACACCGCGCAGGGATCTCAACCTGACATCGCCACTGGCGGGGGCGAAACGATTTTTGGCACCATCATCGGTGATCTCATCGACGGTCTGGGCGGCAACGATCAGATCCAGGGTGATCTGGGCGATGACACGTTACACGGCGGCGGCGGGCAAGACACTTTGTTTGGCCAGACCGGCGCGGATGAATTGTTTGGCGATGCCGGAAATGATCAGCTTCAGGGCGGCATAGGCAATGACACCCTGCGCGGCGGCGCGGGGGAGGATGTGATGTTCGGCCAAGGCGGAACCGACACCTTTGTCGTCGGCCTTGGGGATGGCGAGAACACGGTCTATGACTTTGATCTTGGCACCGAGGTGATCCGGCTGATTGACAGCGGCTTTGCCACGGCGGATGCGGCGATTGCCTCGATCACCAAACCTTTCTCCAATGTCTCGCGGCTCACATTGTCTGACGGCACCTACATCGACATATTTCACGGCTCGCAAAGCGGGACACCCCTGACCGCCGCCAACATCGAACTGCAAGGCGATGTGCCCGCGGGCAATTCCGCGGCAACCGGATCTGTCACCATCAGCGGCACCGCCCGCGAAGACCAGACCCTGACGGCGAATACCAGCGGGATTGCCGATGCCGACGGTCTGGGGGCGTTTTCCTATCAATGGCTGCGTGATGGCAGCGCGATCAGCGGCGCAACCGGAAGCAGCTATACCTTGGGCCAGGCCGATGTGGGCGAGCGGATTTCACTGCGCGTCAGCTTCGAAGACCAGGCCGGTTATGACGAAGCCTTGACCAGCGCCTTGACGGCCACCGTGCAAAACGTCAACGACGCGCCGGAAGGCGGGATTTCTATCAATGGCACCGCACGGCAGGGCGTGTTGCTGACCGCGCAGACCTCTGGCTTGTCCGATGCAGATGGCCTTGGTCTGTTCAACTATACATGGCTGCGGGACGGCGCGGCGATTTCTGGCGCGACGGGCAGCAGTTACCGCCTGACCCAATCAGATGTAGACGAAACCATCAGCCTGCGCGTGTCCTACACCGACCAGCAAGGCACAACCGAACACATCAACAGCGCCGCCACTGCCACCGTGCAAAACATCAATGACGCGCCCCAAGGCGGCGTGCAGATCGACGGCACCGCGCAAGAAGGCAGCGTGCTTTCTGCGCGCACCAATGCCTTGACCGATGCCGATGGGCTGGGGGCGTTGTCCTATCAATGGCTGCGTGATGGCGGCGTAATCAATGGCGCAACAGGCAGCAGCTTTGCCCTGACGCAATCCGACGTTGGCCACGACATCGCGCTGCGGGTCCGCTACACCGATCAGCAAGGCACACTTGAGACCGTAACAAGCGCGGCAACCAGTCCTGTACAGAACCTGAATGATGCACCGCAAGGCGTGGTAGATATCACGGGAACGGCCTTGCAGGGCGCGACCCTCGTGGCGGACACATCTGCTATCACTGACAGCGACGGGTTGGGCGGCTTTTCCTACCAGTGGCTGCGCGATGGCGCGCAAATATCCGGTGCTACATCGGCCAGCTATCAACTGTCCCAGCAAGATGTGGATACACAGATCTCGGTGCGGGTCAGCTTTGTCGACGGGCAAGGCACATTGGAAACCCTGACCAGCGGTGCCAGCGCGGCAGTGCAGAACATCAACGATGCACCGCAAGGCATCGTGCAGATCAATGGCCAGCCACAGGAAGGTGCAACGCTGAGCGCAAATACAAATGCTCTGTCCGATGCAGATGGCCTCGGCGCGTTTTCCTACCAGTGGCAGCGGGGCGCCAGTGATATCGCCGGCGCAACCGGCAGTAGCTATCAATTGCAACAAGACGACGTTGGCGCGACAATCTCCCTACGGATCATCTATACAGACGGGCAAGGCACGATAGAAGCCGTGACCAGCACCGCAACAGCCGCGGTCGAAAACACCAACACAGCACCCCAAGGCAGCGTCACCCTGACCGGTATCGCGGCGCAAGGCGAAACGCTGGGCGTAAATGCGTCGGCAGTGACAGACGGGGATGGCCTCGGCGCATTCTCCTACCAATGGCTGCGGGACGGTCAAAGCGTCGCTGGCGCGACTGCAGAAACCTACGAACTGGGGCAACAGGACGTGGATGCCCAGATGTCGGTGCGGGTCTCCTACATTGACGGGCAAGGCACCAGCGAGGCCGTGACCAGCGGCCCAAGCGGCCCCGTGCAGAACGTCAACGATGCGCCTCAGGGCAAAGTGCAGATCACCGGCTTGGCAAAGCAGGGCACATCTTTGACGGCTGCCACCGGCACCATTGCAGACCCCGACGGATTGGGCGCGTTTTCCTATCAGTGGCTGCGCGGCGGTACCGAAATTGCGGGCGCAACGGCGGCGCAGTACACGCCCGTGCAGGCGGATGTTGGCACCTCACTGCAAGTGCGTTTGTCCTATACTGACGGGCACGGCAGCCTTGAAACCCTGATCAGCGGCGCAACCGCCATCGTGGAGAACCAGAACGATCCCGCCAGTGGCACGCTCATCATTGGCGGAAATGTGACCGAGGGCGGTACATTGACCGCTTCGGTCAGCGATCTGGCCGATGAGGATGGTTTGGAACCATACACAATCACCTGGCTCGCCGATGGTCAGGACACAGGCGTGACCGGCACAACCTATGCGTTGACCTCCGCCGACATTGGCAAGGTCTTTACCGCCCGTCTGGCCTTTACCGACAGTTTTGGCGCCAGTGAGGTTCTGCTGTCCGGCCCAACCGGCCCTGTGACCAATACAAACGATCCGGTTTCGGGCACGGTCAACATCTACGGTGAGGCCAAGGAAGGCGCGAGATTGACCGCAGATCCCAGCGGACTTACCGATCCGGATGGTCTTGGCCCGTTCCACTATCAATGGCTGCGCGATGGCGAAGCCGTGGCCGGTGCCACACAGGACGAATATGTCCTGACCGCTGCGGACATCGGCAGTGCCCTTTCTGTGAGGGTGTCTTTCAATGATCAGTTCGGCAATGCCGAGGCAGCGACCTCCGGTGCAACGGCCCTGATCGAAAACGTGAACGATCCAGCAACAGGTGAACCGCAAGTGGTCGGCTCCTTGCAAGAGGGCAGCATATTGACCGCCCAAACGGACGGCATCGCGGATCTCGACGGTCTCGGCCCGTTTGCCTATGTCTGGCTGCGCGACGGCGATCCGGTGCCGGGGCAGACCGGTCCAAGCTATGCTTTGACAGCCGCCGATATTGGCAAAACGATCGAGGTCCAAGTCAGCTTTACCGACGGCCATGGCACGGTTGAGACCCTTACATCAGCCGCCACAGCGCCCGTCGAGAACGTAAACGATGCCCCCGAAGGCGCGATTACATTGACCGGCATGGCCAAAGAAGGCAGCACACTATTTGCAGATACCTCCGGGATCAGTGATCCTGACGGGACCGGCGCGTTCAGCTTTGTCTGGTTCCGTGACGGGCTGGTGCAGCCTGATGCCGTGACTGCCAATTATGATCTGGGTGCAGAAGATATCGGCGCGGAAATTCACGTGCAAATCAGTTACGAAGACGGGTTTGGCACATTGGAAACCCTAACCTCGGCCGCCAGTGGCGTGGTGGAGAACAGAAACGACCTGCCCACAGGGGCGCTGGTCGTGACCGGCACCGCCGAAGTGGGCAAAACAATCAGCGTGGATACAAGCGCTGTGGCTGACGCAGATGGATTGGGCGCGTTTGAATTTGCCTGGCTGCGCGACGGTGCGGTGATCGCCGGTGCCGAGGCTGCTGAATACACGCTCACGCCCGCCGATCTGGACGCCTTTATCGAAGCGCGGATTGCCTATACTGACGGCCACGGCACCGAGGAAACCCTGACCAGCTCCAGCTTTGGCCCTATCGGACCGCTTGTCAAAGACCGGGTCGAAGGCGGCCCAACGGATGATACCCTGACCGGAAGCACCGGCCCTGATGACGTATCCGGCGGCGATGGCGACGACACGTTGAACGGCGGGCAGGGTGATGATGATCTGAACGGCGGCGCAGGGGTGGACACCGCGCAGTTTGCCGGCGCACAGCAAAGTCACACGCTCACCATCAGCCGCAGTGGCATGGTCATTGCCGACCGCCGCGCCGATGGAAATGGCACCGATACGCTGCAAGACATCGAATTTCTCAGCTTTGACAGTACCTTACCCTTGTTTAACGGCGGGGATATGGATCTGCGGGCCTTTGCCGGTCCCGCCGCCCTGAGCGAAGACCAGATGGAAAGCGTGATCGAGCTTTACATCGCCTATTTCAACCGCGCTCCGGATGCGGTTGGGCTGTTCTTTTGGGCCACCGCCTTTGACAATGGAACGACCCTTGATGACATGGCAAAACTGTTCATTGATCAGGATGAAACCCGCGCGGCCTATCCGGATGGCACATCAAATCTGGAATTTGCCGAAACCGTCTACAACAACGTGCTGGGCCGTACACCGGATGTGGCAGGGCTCAACTTCTGGGTTGGACTTCTGGATGATGGGTCGGTCCAGCGGGCGGATTTCATTCTTGAGGTGCTGCGCGGCGCACGGGCCGACGCGCCGGAGGACGCCAGCGCCGAATTCATCACGCAACAGGCGGCGGACCAACAATATCTGGAGGTCAAAACCGACATCGGCGCCTATTTCGCCGTGCACAAAGGCATGTCCGACGTGGAAGACGCTGCCGAAGCGATGGCGCTCTTTGATGGCACGGCGGCGGGCATTGAGGCCTCTACCGACGCGATTGACGCATTCTTTGCGGATGCGCTGGATGCCGCAAACGGGGATTTCCTGATGCCACTGATTGGCGTTCTGGATGATCCTTTTGCGGCCTGAGCCAAACCCATCCCGCGCAAGCAGGCGGGTCTCTCAGGAGACCCGCGAATAACCCACGTTGCCCATGGTGAACGTGTCAAAGAAATGTGCCAAACGGCGCACCAAGGGCCGCGCCTCGTCCGACAATGACAGGCGATCGGCGTCTTCGGTATAAAGGCCTGCACATTCCGCCCGCAGCGCCATAAAGGCCGGCGCCAGCATCGCCTGCTGTGCATCGCTCAGCGACAACTCTTTATAATCAATGGCATAATCGCACATCAGCATTTCAATGATCCGGCTGCGCAGCTTGTCTTCCGGCGTCAGCTCGTACCCGCGAGCAGTGGCCAGTTCCTCACCGCGCACGATCTTGGAATAGGGGCCGGTCTGCGGTGTGTTCTGGCTAAACCCTGTCTCAAAGCGCGAAATGGACGAGGCACCCAGACCGAGCAATGTGCCGCAGCCATCGACTGTATAGCCCTGAAAATTGCGCCGCAGTTTGCCCTGTGCCGCCGCGATGGCCATACTGTCTGTGGGCTTGGCAAAATGGTCGATCCCGATGGCGGTCATGCCCGATCCGGTCAGCACATCCGTGGCGTGATTGAACAAGGCAAAGCGGGCGCGGTCATCCGGCAGCGCCTGTTCGGGGATCAACTGCTGGCGTTTGGCCATATGCGGCACATGGGCATAGCCAAAAAGCGCGATCCGGTCCGGGTCCAGCGACATAACCTGATCCAGCGTGCGCCCGAACCCTTCGACGGACTGAAACGGCAAACCATAAACCAGATCAATGTTCAGCGAGGCAATGCCAGCCTGTCGCAACAGATCCACGGCGGTCTTGGTCTGGTCATAACTTTGCAGCCGGCCAATGGATTCCTGCACTTGAGTTGCGAAATCCTGCACCCCGATGCTGGCCCGTGACATGCCTGCGGACCGCAGCGCGGTGATCTTGTCAGCATCCACCAATGTCGGGTCAATCTCGACCGAAAATTCCGTGTTTTCATCACGTTGGAACACACCATCAATCGCCGCAACCAGCCGTTTGATCAACTCCGGCGGCAGGATCGTCGGTGTGCCGCCGCCCCAATGCATCTGTTTGATCCGCTGTTTGCCCTTCAGATGCTTGGCCACCACGGCCAGTTCGGCCTCAAGCGTGGCGATATAGTGCTGAACGGGGGCGAGACTGCTGACCCCTTGCGTACGGCAGGCGCAGAACCAGCACAGGCGTTCGCAGAACGGGATATGCAAATAAAGCGAAATCGGCTCATCCGGGTCCAGCGCGGCAAGCGCCTTGGCCTGAAAATCGGCGCCGATGCCGTCATGAAACGCAGGGGCCGGCGGATAGCTGGTGTATCGGGGCAGGCGCTGGTCAAAAAGGCCACGGGCCTTGAGTGTGTCAAAATCCATCATGAGGACTTTTTTGAATCGCTTTCCTCGGGCTGTCTTTGATCAAGATCAACTGGCGCGGTTTCGTCATCCAAAAGGACACGCCATGCCGCACCGTCCAGATCGTCGTATTGATCGGCCCGCAGGCTCCAGACAAAGGCGAGCAGGCCAAGTCCGCCAAGGCCCAGCGAAACCGGGATCAGGATGGACAGGATATTCATGCCTTGCGCCTCCGTTGCAGCCGCATCGCGTTGAGCAAGACCACGATGGATGAGCTGGACATGGCGATGGCTGCCAGCAGCGGCGTGACAAATCCGGCCATGGCGAAGGGGATCACCAAGGCGTTGTAAGCTGCCGCGATGCCGAAGTTTTCCAGAATGCGCCGCTTGGCGCTGCGCGATGTTGTGATCAATTCGGGCAGGGCGGACAGCGTATCGCCCAGCACTACCACATCCGAGGCCGCCCGCGCCGCATCCGCCGCCGCCGCCGGCGCGACGGAGGCATAGGCGGCGGCCAATGCGCCCGTATCGTTCAGACCATCGCCGACCATCAAGACCTTGCTGCCGGTTGCCGCCAATCCGTTCAGATAGGCGATCTTGTCCGTCGGGCTTTGCCCCGCATGCACATGGCTGATACCAAGCGCCTGTGCCACGGCCTGTGTCGCGGCGGCGGTGTCACCCGAAATCAGATGCATCTCGGTGCCGGTTTTGCGCAGTTCTGCCACCATGTCTTCGGCCCCTTTGCGCAGGGTGGCCTGCAGGGGCAGGAACACCGGCGCCGCGTCACCGATTTGCACCCATGCACCATGTCCACCCTCAGCTTTGGCCCCGACAAAATGATCGGCACCCAGCTTGACCAGCTGACCGTTGAACCGGGCGGAAACGCCCTTGCCAGGGTGTTCGGTCACGTCGGTCAGAGAGGCTGCTGCGGTGCCAAGGGATTCAAGGCCCAAAGCCAGGGCGCGGGAAATCGGATGGGTCGAGGATTGCGCAAGACCCAGCGCGATGGCGCGGGTGGATTGTGGCAATGTCTCAACCGCGCCAACCTCAAGCTGGCCTTCGGTTAATGTGCCGGTCTTGTCAAAGACCACCACATCCGTTTCCGCGATCCGTTCCATGGCGGTGCCGTTCTTGACCAGCAGACCGGAACGGAACAACCGGCTTGCCGCCGCGGTGGACACCGCAGGGACAGCAAGTCCCAAGGCACAGGGGCAGGTGATGATCAGAACCGCCACCGCGATGTTCAGCGAATGACGGAAATCACCGGTGTAGGTGATCCAGCCTGCGAAGGTGACAAGCGCCAGCAAATGCACAGCCGGGGCATATATCGCGGCGGCGCGGTCGGCCAATGCGGTATAGCGGTTGCGGGCCGATTCCGCCGCGTCGATCATCGTGACCATGCGGCGCAGGCTGGTGTCGGCGCCCACAGCCGTGGCGCGGATCGTCAATGGCCCGCTCAGGTTCACTTCGCCCGCGCTAACCTGAACGCCGACATTGGCCGCCACCGGCAGGCTTTCTCCGGTCAACAGGGCGCGGTCGATGTTACTGATCCCTTCGATCACTTCGCCGTCCACTGGCACCCGTGCGCCGGGCAGAACGATGATCGGATCACCCACCTGCGCTTGGCTCAGGTTGATGGTTTCCCGCCCCTCGTCGGTCTTGCGCAGGATGCGCGGCACTTCGAGCGCGGCCAGTTCCTTGGCCGCAGATCGTGCCGTGGCGCGGCAGCGATGGTCAAGGTAACGGCCAATCAGCAGAAAACAGGTCAGCGACAGGGTCGCATCAAAATAGGCAGTATGCCCGCCAGCGGCTGTCTCATAAAGTGACATCGCCGCCGTCAGGATCAGCGCCAGCGAGATCGGCACATCCATGTTGAGCCGCCCGACACGCAGGGCCGTCCAGGCATGACGGAAAAACGGCTGTGCGGCATATCCCAAGGCAGGCAGCGAGATCGCGGCGGACAGCCAATGAAACAATGTGCGCGTGGCATCGGTGGCACCCGACCAAACCGCGACCGACATCAACATGACGTTCATCATGGCAAAGCCCGCGATGGCGATGCGGATGAGCAAGGCGCGGCCCTCGCGGTCGCCATCTTGCCCCAGGGCATCCACATCAAGGATGCGTGCCTCGATCCCCAGCCCGGTGAGATGATCAATCAGATCTTCGGGCATCGTGCCGGTCTCGGCGGTGATCTCAACCTGTTTGCGGTTCAGATTGACCCGCGCTGCATGCACATCGGACCGGCCCAAGAGCCCGCGTTCCACGGTGGAGATACAGGCCGCACAATGGATCGAAGGCAGCGAAAGATGAAAGGTATCACCCGCCGCATCACTTTGCGCGGCAGCGGGCAGGGGGCCTGCCACGCAACCCGGACAGGCAGCCAAATGAGGGGTTTCGGCCAGTGACATGAGCGTTTCCTATCGCGCAGTGATCGGGATGCGGCGGCGGAATTCGGTGCCGTCCTCGGCCGTCATGTTCAGCCACAGCGTCCAATAGCCTGCTGGCACATCCACATCAGCCACCAGCGCCGTGCCATCCCAGACAAAGGCCGGGGTCACATCCTCTGCCACATGGGTTGCGCGGCCCAGTGTGGCTTTGACCTCGGCCGGTTGAAAGGCGACGCCGTCGCGGTTCAGCACGGTCAGTCTCAATTGCTGATCGGTGATCTCGGCAGAGACATCCCATGCCAGTGCATTTTGTGCGGCGCGGTCGGCGTCAAACTTTTGACTGGCCACGTAGGAATTCTTGGTGACAAGCCCCGGAAAGGTGGAAACCGCCTGAAAGGCCAGGGTCAGGTTCACCCCGATGATCACGGCAAAACACCCTGCAAAAATGCCGAAGACATGCCAGCCGTTCATTGTACGCTTCATGATCATGAGCCTTTCCCGTTAAAGATTGTTGCCGTGCTGGCGCGGGTTTGTGTGTCCAGATCTTCAACCCAGATCCGCAAGTCGGTGCGGTCGCTGCTGGCCGCCGGATCTTGCCGCCGTGCAGTGACGTACACGCGCTGCAACATCGTGCTGTCTGCGGGTACTTCTACACTGAGGGTCTCGCTGCCTTCAAGGTTGATGCGCAGTGTCTCCTCCGAGGTCAGCGACAAATGGAACAGGCGGTCATCGCCAGATTTGTTGCGCAAGCGCACGTCATAGATATTGCGGATCGACCCGTCCGATTGGGTCACATAGGTCGGGTTGCGCACTGGCGACACTGTCAGTTCAATGTCCGACCGGATGAACAGCGCAAAAAGCAGACCCAGACCGACAATCGACCACAGCGTGGTGTAAAGGATGGTGCGGGTGCGGAACACGTGCTGCCACACCGGCTTGGGCTTCCAGCTTTGGTATTCGGGCTCTTCCTTGGCGGGGGGCACATCTTCGAGCGCGAGATAATCGATCAGACCGCGCGGCTTGCCGATCTTGTCCATGATCTCATCACAGGCATCGATACACAGGGCGCAGGTGATACATTCCATCTGCTGGCCATCGCGGATGTCGATACCCATGGGGCAAACGTTGACGCAGGCCATGCAGTCGATGCAATCGCCCTGCGCGACTTCCACTTCGGGCACTTCGGTTTCGGCATAAGCCGTTGTGGTGCGGGCGGCAGCGGCGGCGCGGGCGCCTTTGCGATGCTTGCCACGCGGTTCACCACGCCAATCGCGATAACCCACGGTCAGCGTGCCCTCGTCCATCATCGCGGCCTGGATGCGCGGCCATGGGCACATGTAGATGCAGACCTGTTCGCGCATGAAACCGCCAAAGATAAAGGTGGTTGCGGTCAGCACCGCGATGGAAGCATAGGCGACATAAGGCGCGTCCAATGTGAAGAGGTTCACTGCCAGGGTCGGCGCATCGGTGAAATAGAACACCCAGGCCCCGCCGGTGGCGATGGAGATCAGCAGCCAGACGATCCATTTGCTGACCCGAAGCCGCCATTTGCGGAAATCCCATTTCGCCTTGAGCAATCTGATCCGCGCATTGCGGTCCCCCTCAATCCAGCGTTCGACCAGCAGGAACAGATCGGTCCAGACGGTCTGCGGGCAGGTATAGCCGCACCAGACCCGGCCAAGCGCCGAGGTGAACAGGAACAGCCCCAACCCCGCCATGATCAGCAAGCCCGCGACGAAATAGAATTCATGCGGCCAGATCTCGATCCAGAAGAAGAAGAACCGCCGGTTGGCCAGATCCGCCAGCACCGCCTGATCAGGCATGTTTGGCCCGCGATCCCAACGCACCCACGGCAGCAGATAGTAGATGCCAAGGGTGATGCCCATGATCCACCATTTCATCGTGCGAAAGAAACCTGACACACGGCGCGGAAAGATGGGTTCACGGGGGGTATAAAGCGGCTGAGGGGAATCTGTCATTTGAATCGGTCCAAATAAGGGTCTGTTCGCACCGGAGTTATGCAGCCGCAGCGTGATCTTTGCTTTGATCTGGGTCAAGTGTCCTGACAGCCTGCGTCAGCAGACCGCAGTCGGGGGCCGAAACGGCAGGTTCTTTACTGGACGCAGATCCATTGGGCTGTCACACCCAAATCAATTAACGCATTGAAAGGACAAAATAATGCACAAGGTTGCGGTACTGCTTTGCGATGGATTTGCCGATTGGGAATATGCTTTGATCGGGGGCACGGGTGGGCCATTCTATGGGCTTGAGATACAATATGTCACACTGGGCGGGGCCTATCTGACCTCGCAAGGCGGAATGAAGGTTGAGGTGGACAATACCCTGGCTGATCTGGCGCGATTGCGGCCCCGTGTGATTGCCGTGATCGGCGGCACAATCTGGGAAACGGACCACGCGCCAGAAATCTCAGAGCTGCTGCGCCATCATCATCAAGATGGCGGCACGGTGGCCGGGATCTGTGGCGGTACCTTGGCATTGGCGCGGGCAGGGCTATTGGACAACTGTGCCCACACGTCCAATGCACCGGCGTTCCTGACAGACAATGCACCAAGTTACTCAGGGCAGGGCCACTATCTGCCTCAACCCGCGGCCGTAAGCGACGCCAGCGTGATCACCGCCCCCGGTACAGCGCCGGTCAGCTTTGCCGCCGAGGTGTTTCGTGCGGCAGGTCTGGCTGCAGAGGCCGTGATGCAATTCAGGACGATGCTGGCCGCAGAGCACAACACCGACATTACCGGACGAACATAAAAAAAAGGGGTGCCCCTCCTCAGGCACCCCTTCCTTTGCGCGCGGTTTGGTGCGAACAGAACCGCAAGCGCAAAGTCTCTTGTGGCTTGGTCTCAGTTTGCGGGTTCTTCGCCGCCGCCAAGCTGGTGAACATAGGCTGAAACAGCCTGCACCTGTGCCTCTGTCAAACGCGAACCCCATGGGGGCATCACGCCGAACCGGGCATTTGTGATGGTGTCTGTCAGTGCCTCGCGGTCACCGCCATAAAGCCAGATCGCATCCGCCAGATTTGGCGCACCCTGATCACGGTCGCCAAGGCCAGCGTCGCCGTGGCAAGAGGCACAATTGTCCGCGTAAAGCTCGGCCCCCGGTGCCGCGACAGCCGCGTCAAATTCTTCGCCCGACAAGGACCGAACATGTTCGACCAATGCGGTGATTTCCTCTTTCTCCAGCAGCTCACCAAAGGCGGGCATCTCGGAATAGCGGGCATCATCATCCACATCGTTGCGAATACCGTGGCGGACAGTGTAGGCGATATCTTCCATCGAGCCGCCCCAGAGCCAGTCGTCATCCAGCAGGTTGGGGTAGCCCTTGGCACCCGCCGCCCCAGAGCCGTGGCACTGCGAACAATTGTTGCGGAAGACAGAGGCGCCCGAAGACACGGCATAGCGGAACAGATCTTCGTTCTCGCGCAGGGTGTCCAGATCGGCGCTGGCCAGTTGAGCGTCCCGCGCGGCAGAGGCTTCGCGGAACCCGTCGATATCCCGGGCCACTTCGCCGCGAGTGGAATAGCCCAGCAAGCCCTCGGTCGCACCGTTGATCAATGGCCATGCCGGATAGGCCACGGAATAGCCGATGCCCCAGATGATGGTCAGATAGAAGCACCACAGCCACCAACGCGGCAGAGGGTTGTTCAGCTCCTCGATCCCGTCCCATGTGTGACCCGTGGTTTCGATACCGGTGACGTCGTCAACGTTATCGTTCTTGCCGCTCTTCGTGTTCTGCGCGCTCATTTCGCGTCTCCGATCTGATAGTGTCCGCCCTTTGGGTCGGTGCCATCGGCACCGTCCAGAGATCCGGTCGTGTCATTGCGAAAGGGAATGTTGGCGGTTTCCAGGTGGGTCTTCCGGCTGCCGGGCCGGAAGGCCCAGACAATCACGCCGAGGAAGAACAGCGTCATTGCCAAAAGCATCCAGCTGTCCGCGAATTCCCGCATCCAAGAATAGGTTTCCATCGTGGTCTCCTTTCTTAACGGCTTGCGTCAGGCGTGAAGGTCGAGAAATCGACCAGCGTGCCAAGCATTTGCAAATACGCCACCATCGCGTCCATCTCCGTCAGGCCGGGCTGGCCGTCAAAGTTGCGGACCTGTGCGTTGGGATAGCGCTCCTGCAGACCGTCGTAATCGCTGTCGGGATCGGCCTGAGCGAGGAAGTCCGCCGCCGCATTCTCAACCATCTCATCGGTGTAGGGGACGCCGACGAAACGTTGGGTGCGGATCAGGTCTTCGATGTATTTCGCATCAATCGGGGTACGCGCAAGAAACGCATACTTGGGCATGATCGATTCAGGCACCACGGACTGGGGGTCCATCAGGTGATCCACATGCCAGCCGTCGGAGTAACGGCCGCCGACCCGTGCCACATCAGGGCCGGTTCGCTTGGACCCCCACTGGTGCGGGTGGTCATACATGCTTTCTGCTGCGAGGGAGTAGTGGCCGTAACGGTCCACTTCGTCCCGCATCGGGCGGATCATCTGGCTGTGGCACACATAACAGCCTTCGCGGACATAGATCTCCCGACCAGTCAGCTCCAGCGGGGTGTAGGGCCGCATGCCGTCTACCTCTTCGATGGTGTTTTCGAGGTAGAACAGCGGTGCGATTTCCACGATCCCGCCGATGGTCACAACGGCCAGAGACAGAACCATCAGCAAGGTGGCCGATCTTTCGATCATCGCATGGCGGGCAAGGAAGCCCTTTTTGGGCGCAGTGTTTTGATTATCAGACATGTTTTTGTTCCTTACTCAGCTGGCACACCAACGGGGGCAGTGACTTTCTGTCCTCCGCGGATGGTCATCCACATGTTCCACACCATGATCAGCGCACCGGTGAGGTAGAGAACCCCGCCCAGACCCCGCACGATGTACATCGGGAACTTCGCAGCAACGGTGTCGGCAAAGGAGTTCACGAGGAAGCCCTGTGCATCCACTTCACGCCACATCAGGCCTTCCATGATGCCGGTCACCCACATGGATGCCGCATAAAGGACGATACCGATCGTCGCGAGCCAGAAGTGCCAGTTGATTGCAGACATGGAGTACATCTGCGCACGGCCCCAAAGCTTAGGCGTCAGGAAGTAGAGCGCCGCAAAGGTGATCATACCGTTCCAGCCAAGTGCGCCGGAGTGTACGTGACCGATGGTCCAGTCGGTGTAGTGGCTCAGAGAGTTCACCGCGCGGATCGACATCATTGGTCCCTCGAATGTGGACATGCCGTAGAACGCAAGGCTGATCACGAACATCCGGATGATCGGATCGGTGCGCAGCTTGTCCCAGGCGCCGTTCAGCGTCATCAGACCGTTGATCATCCCGCCCCAGCTGGGCATCCACAGGATGATGGAGAACACCATGCCAAGGGTCGAGGCCCAGTCAGGCAAAGCGGTGTAATGCAGGTGGTGCGGACCGGCCCAGATATACAAGAAGATCAGCGCCCAGAAATGGATGATCGACAGTTTGTAGCTGAACACCGGACGGCCGGCCTGTTTTGGCACGAAGTAGTACATCATGCCCAGGAAACCCGCAGTCAGAAAGAACCCAACGGCGTTGTGGCCATACCACCACTGGGTCATGGCATCCTGCACACCCGAGAACACCTGAATAGAGCGCGAGCCCCAGATGCTGACGGGAACGGACAGGTTGTTGACCAGGTGCAGCATCGCCACGGTGATGATAAAGCTCAGCAAGAACCAGTTGGCCACATAGATGTGCTTTTCCTTACGCTTGATCAGCGTGCCCATGTAGATGAACAGGAACGCCACCCAAACCAGGGTCAGCCAGATATCCACATACCATTCAGGTTCTGCATATTCTTTGGATTGTGTGGCACCCAGCAGATAGCCGGTCGCGGCCAGCACAATAAACAGCTGATAGCCCCAGAACACGAACCAACGCAGGTTCCCGCCCCAAAGCCGCGTGCCGCAGGTGCGCTGCACAATGTAGAACGACGACATGATCAACGCGTTGCCGCCAAAGGCGAAAATCACCGCTGATGTGTGAAGGGGACGCAGACGCCCGAAGTTCGCATAGGGTTGTGCCCATTCGAAGTTCAGCGCTGGAAAGGCCAGCTGAAACGCGATGAACGTCCCGGCAAGAAACCCGACAACGCCCCAAAAGCCGGTGGCAATAACGCCGGCCCGCACCACGTCGTCCATGTATCCGTTTGCGTCGATACCGCCATTGTTTGGCTCGTCTGTGCGCCGAAGCACCCAGATGAACATCCCGGCGGCCACAACCATGATGATCAGCGCATGGATCTGATAAGCCAGATCGCGGCCCCAATCGGCTGCAAGGGCTGCAAAGATCGTAATCAGCCCCAATATGATAAGTTTGAAATAATCAGACGTCATTTTCTGTCCCCTCTGTCCGCCACCAACCCCGAGGAGCGGGAAGGCGCGGTTTGCGTCGTAGAGCAGCATTTGCATCTTGGCCCGCAGATGTTCTTTGATCTGTGTCAAATGCCGCTCGTTTTCTTTTTGGGCGATATCAAAGACAGGGGTCAATGCGACATGCAGGCTGCTTGGGAAATAAAAGGAGAAACAGCATGTCCATTCAGACTGTCACCACTGTTCTGACTGACAAGGAAACAGCCGTATCGCAGATCGAGGCCGCGGCAAGTTTTGCCCGTACCTGTGATGCGCATCTTCAGGTTCTGGCATTGGGCACAGGTCTGGATCAGCCCGGTGTGGTGCAGGGGGCCTTGGACGCGGTGCCGATCTCGGCCAGCCTCGAAGACGGGATGCTCCGGGCCAGAGAACTGGCCGAGGTTGCCCAGCAGGAGCTGGCAAAGGAAGATATCCGCTGGGATGTGGATGAGGTGTCGTCGCTGACCTCGTCGCGCAGCAATGACATCACCCGGCATATCCGGTTCAGCGATCTGGTGATTCAGCAACGGTCCTCTGACAGGGTTGCGGCGGCCCATGTGGCGCAAACGGCGGAAACGGTTCTGTTTGACGGGGATTGCCCGCTTTTGCTGCTGCCCGAAAAGCATGAAATGCTGGCCCCCGCGAAAAAGGTCATGGTCGCATGGGACGAAAGCGCAACCGCACTGCGGGCCGCGCGTCTGGCGCTGCCGCTGCTGCGCCGCGCCAGCAGTGTTTATGTCGCCATTGTCGATCCAGCCAAGGATTCGCCAGACCGGTCAGATCCCGGTGGCGCCTTTGCTCAGTTTCTGGCCCGCCATGATGTCAAATGCGAGGTGATGGTGTTGTCGCGCACCGATGACACGGTTTCGCAGACCATCGAACGCCGTGCGCAGGAGTTGGGCTGTGAACTGGTGGTGATGGGCGCCTACGGCCACTCACGGCTGCGGCAGGCGCTGTTTGGCGGAACGACACGGCATATGCTGGAAAGCGCGGCTTTGCCGGTGTTCCTCGCGCACTGACGTATCAGGTCAGCATCATCCCATCGGTATCGTCCCCGGTTTCGGCCATCAAACCAGCCAGATCGGGGATGGTGATGGTGCGGGTGCCGCCCAACTCGATAATGCCGTCCTTGCGCAGGGCGGTCATCTGGCGGCTGACGGTTTCGATGGTCAGGCCCAGATAATTAGCCATTGCCTCACGCGACATCGGCATTTCAAACGACAGGCCATCTTGAAGTTTCTGCATATGCAACGACGCGGTGCGCCGGCCAATCAAGGACAGCAGACAGGTGATCTTTTCCCGCGCGGTCTTGCGGCCCAAAAGCATCATCCACTCGCGGGCAACTTCCAATTCATCCAGCGTCATCGCCAGCAGGCGCTGTCCGATATGCGGCGTATCTTTGATCATGTTTTCAAAAGGTTTGCGCCGGAAACAGCACAGGGTCACCTTTTGGATCGCGACCACGTCATAGGCCACGGCATCCCGTCCCGGACGGCCAATGAAATCGGAGGGCAACAGCAAACCAACCATTTGGATACGCCCATCCGGCAGGGTACGAGAAAGCGTTGCCGCACCTGACACAACGGATGCGACGAAATGCATCTCGTCGCCCTCAAACATGATCGACTGGCCCGCATCAAAGGTCCGGTAATACTTGATATCTTCAAGCCGGCTTAACTCATGCGGCTCGCAGGTCGCGCAAACAGCACGATTGCGAATGTTGCAATCTGAACAGGCCATGAAATCCGAGCTGGATTGCGCCAGAGTCATAAGGAGGTCTTTCGTTCGCTAAAAGTCTAATAGTTCTAACATCAAGACAGCCACAAGCAAAGCCTCATCGGTGCGTCATTCTCGCCCTCATCACAAAGGGAGTTGGCACCACAGGGCGATCACGGCTCATCCGGGATCGGCGCCTTGGGGCCAAGTTGGGTTTCCGTGGCCTGCTGGGCGGCGGCTGCGACCGCCGTGCGTTCCTCTTCGGTCATGTTGTCAGATCCGGCCACTTCGACCTTGACGTTTCGCTCGGCCATGCGGATGCCGTTGGCTTCAAAGGCATCGCGCACCATCTGGTAGGCATCGCGCCGCACCAGCCATTGCTCGCCAGGGCGGGTCATGAACTTGACGCCCACCACCATGTTAAACTCTTCCATCCGCCGCACACCTTGGGACTTGAGCGTTTCGATAATGCTGTGACCGTAGAATTCGTTCTCGAGCATCTCCGCGCCAATCTTTTTGATCAGCTTCTTGACCAGCTTCAGGTCGGTCTCGAAGGGCACGCGGAATTCCAGCTTCATGATCACCCAATCACGCGAATGGTTGGTCAGATGACGCAATTCGCCAAAGGGCAGGGTATGAACTGCGCCTCTGTGATGGCGGATCTGCAGGGACCGGATCGAGATTTTCTCCACCGTGCCGCGGAGCTGGTCAATTTCGACATATTCGCCAACCCGGAACGCATCATCGACAAGGAAAAAGATCCCCGAGACCACATCCTTGACCAGTGACTGCGCACCAAATCCGATGGCGATGCCCAACACGCCCGCACCGGCGAGGATCGGCGCGATGTTAACGCCCAGCGAGGACAGCACAGACATCGCCACCATCACCAGCAACGTGACCATCAATGTGACCCGCAGCAACGGCAGCAAGGTGGCCATCCGCGCCTCTGGCCCCGGCGCTGTACCCGGTTCGGGCGGGCGGTAGGCGGCCAATCTGCGGTCAATGGCCGAACTGGCCCAGACCCAGACCAGGTCCGCCAGCAAAAGCGCCACCGCGCTGTCGATCAGCACCCGCAGGGCGCGGCCCGAGAATGTCGGCGTTGCCGCGCGTTCAAAGACCCGCAAGTCCCAGACCAACGCCAGAATGATCCCGACCGCAAACAGCGCCACAAAACGCACCAACCGCTGCGCCAGCGGGCGATAGCTTTCGTAAGGATGATCGGGCAGGGGCGCGTCTGTCTCTTCGGCCGGTTCTTCCTGGGCGGCTTCAGCCAGATCGCCTGCGTCTTGCGGCGCGGCATCAGGGTCGGGCGCTTCAATGCGGATCACCTCAGCTTTGGCGCGGTCAAAACTGTCATCCACCCAAAGCCGCAGCAAACGCAGACCGGGCACCAAGAGACCAAGCAGTGCAAAGCTCCACATCAAGGGGGGCAGATCAAGCAAAAGCGCGGCGTAGACCAGAACCGCCAGCACGCACAGATAGACCCGCCAAAGCCGCTGTGTGCGGCTGCGGGGCAGGGCGAGGATTGCCCCGATCTTGTGAAAACCATAGATCACTGCGGCCAGGGTCAGAACCAGCGCCAAAGTAGCCAGCGCAAGGCTCACGCCCAGGGCTTGCGGCGTCTGTCCGCCGCTGCCGGTGATGCGCCCAAAGACATCTGCCATAGACGCGGCGAGCACGAAGAACCCGGCCAGACAAAGGAGCAGTTTGGACAGGAATTTGGCCACCGGATTGGACAGCGGCAGCAACCGCAACTCCTCGACCGAGGGGGCCAGAAACAACACCAGCACCGCCCGGATTGCCCGCACGCCAAACACCACAACCAAGAGGTTAAGCACCAAGGTTTCCAATGTCGGCGGCCATGAAAAGGCGGCAAAGGTGCCAATGCTGCCAACCGCAAAGATCGCCAAACCGGTCAAGGTGATCAACGACCGCAAGGTTGCCGCCGTCACCCGTTCGCGCACGGTGCTGACGTGTTGCAGCTCAATGCGCAGTTTCACCGGGTTGGTGTATTGCCGGTAAAGCCATTCCAGCCCCGCGCCCACGAACAGAAAAATCATCACAAAGGTCAGGCCGCGCACCTGTTGTGCGGGGGTGACCTTGGTTTGCCAGCGCTCAAGAATATAGGCCGGGGCAGATGGGAAAGCGCGCCATGCCTGCCCCAGATCGCCAATCCGCGCCCGTATGCCGGTCAGAACAGCCTCGGCCTCTTCGCGAAAGGTTGCGCCGTTGTCCTCGGCGATCACTTCGGCGGTGTCCGCCTGAGCGGTCAGCCATCCTTGAATACGCGGATCGGCCAGCAGTCGGGTGAATTCGTGCAGATCATTGGCGGAAGGGGCATCAACGGGCGCAGCACTGGTGTCTTGCGCGTTGGCGGGGACGCCCGCCAAGGACAGGCCCAAACACAGCGAAAGGGCGCGGATCAGGCGGATCATCATGCAGGCACCTCATCGGTATGCCGCGCCGGTTCTGCCACGCGGGGGCTGTCAAAACTGAAATCCGGCGGAAACACCCGTGCGACGGTCAATTCGGTGCCATGCTCAAGTGGCAGTTGGCAGGCCAGCCGCACGTCATCGCCCTTGTTGATACGGTCCAGCGTCATCTGCTCCAGCGGGGTGGGCGGTGGCGGCGGATTGCCTGCCACATCGAGAATGCGCACCGCGCAGGTGCCGCAGCGCCCGCGCCCGGAACACAGGTTGGCATGGGGCTGATCGGCGCGGCGAAACCCGTCCAGAAGGCTTTGACCCGTCAAGGGGGCAATCCGCCCGATATCTTCGGTGGTCACTGTCACCCGCACATTCTGCGCCAGCCAGTTGCGCAAACCGCGCCCCGCCAGCACCAGCGCAGCCAGCCCAGCAGACACCCAGATCACCCAGTTTGTGACAGTCTTGATCAGGCCGAAGGGGATCGGTGCCACGAAAGCCGGATCGCGGATCAATTCCGGCCCCGCGCCCTCGGCCAGCACGATCCGCCCGGCCTGCGCAAACCCGATCAACGCCAGAACCGGCACTGCCACGGCCATTGGGTAAAGCCAGGGCAAATACCCCGCTGCCGCCCGCTTGGCGCGCAGCCACATGAACAGGCCCGCACAGCCATGTACCCAAACGACCGACAACAGAACCACCTGCGTCAATCCGATGCCCGGATTGCTGAGCCAGAAAATCCGGTTGATCAGGACATAATCCACCAAAACGCCCGATTGCTGCAACATCGACACGCCAATCGCATGGGTGGCGAGTAAGGGCAGAACCGTAAGCCCCGACAAGGCTTGCACCAGATCCTGGGCAGTGCCGGAGATACTTGGCCTTTGGTAAATCGACCACAGCCCGACGAAATAATGCAATAGCAGCATCGTCAGCGTGACATAGGAGGCCGCACCATTGGTCCAGACACCCGAAAGATAGGGGCGCGCAGCATCCATCGCATCCACCGACAGAATGCCAAGGCACAGGTTCAGCAAATGACAGGTCACATAGGCCAGCAGGTAAAGGCCGCTGAACATGCGCAAGTTGCGCAGGGTGGTGCGCTGCGCCGGGCGAGAGGGGGCGTTGCTCAATGGAGTGTCCTTGATCAAAAAACTGCGTCAATATCTCACAGTCTATGATCTGGGACGGGCAGGGCGCAAGCGCGGTGCTATTTGCCGCTGCCCCCCGCGCCGGGGGATAAATCATGTTGCATTGTCAGGTCAGTTGCTTTTTTATTGGCTCATCAATCAATAAAAATCATCTGGGAGTCACCTGAACCATGAAAACCTTGCTTGCGACAACCGCATTGGCGCTGACCATCGGCACATCTGTAGCCGCCGCCTCTTGTGACAAAGTCACCTTCTCCGATGTTGGCTGGACCGACATCACGGCCACCACCGCCGCCGCCAGCGTCGTCCTGGATGCACTGGGTTATGACACCGAAACCAAGATCCTGTCGGTGCCTGTGACCTATACCTCCATGGCAGCGGGCGACATCGACGTCTTCCTTGGCAACTGGATGCCCACAATGGAAGCGGACATTGCCCCTTACCGCGAGGCTGGCACAGTCGACACTGTCCGCGCCAACCTTCAGGGGGCTAAATACACATTGGCCGTGAACAAGGCTGCCGCCGACATGGGCATCACCTCCTTTGACGCCATCGCCGCCAAAGGCGAAGCGCTGGATGGCAAGATCTATGGTATCGAGGCAGGAAATGACGGCAACCGTTTGATCCAGTCGATGATCGACGACAACGCCTTTGGTCTCAAAGACTTTGAAGTTGTGGAATCTTCCGAACAGGGGATGCTGGCACAGGTGGCCCGCGCCAACCGCAAGGGCGATCCGGTTGTCTTTCTCGGCTGGGAACCACACCCGATGAACGCCAACTTTGAGCTGACCTACCTTGAGGGCGGCGATGATTTCTTTGGTCCCGATCTGGGCGGCGCGACCGTTTATACAAACACCCGCGCCGGCTATGCCGCGGAATGCCCAAACGTTGGCAAACTGCTGGGCAACATGGAATTCACGCTGGCCATGGAAAACGAAATCATGGGTGCCATTCTGGATGATGGCAAAGATCCAGAAGAGGCCGCCACAGATTGGCTCAAGGCCAATGCATCGGTGCTCGACGGCTGGCTGGCAGGGGTCACCACCAAGGACGGCGGCGACGCGATGATGGCCGCCAAAGACGCGCTGAAGTAAGATCAGCCCACAATCGAAAGATGCCCGTTCTTAACCATAGGACGGGCATCTTTTTTGAATGCACAACAGTTTGGCGGGGGACGCAATGGACTGGCTGACAGAAAACAAAGTGCCAATCGACGACGTCGCAGAGGCGATGTTCGAGTGGCTGCAGATCAATGGCGCGTGGTTCTTTGACGGGCTGGCCTTGCTGATGGAACAATTGATCGACGCGATCCTTTGGGTGCTGCAAACCCCGCATCCGCTGATCATCATTGCGCTGTTTGCCGCGCTCACATGGGTGATCCAACGCAATTGGAAAACCGTGGTCTTTGTTGTGCTGGGCTTTCTGTTCATTCTCAATCAGGACTACTGGGAGGAAACCACCGAAAGCCTGACGCTGGTGCTTTCGGCCTGTGTGGTCTGTATGGGTGTGGGCGTGCCCATCGGCATCGCGGCGGCGCACCGGCCCAAGCTGTACCGTTTCATGCGTCCGGTGCTGGACCTGATGCAAACCCTGCCGACCTTTGTCTACCTGATCCCGGCCATCGTGTTCTTTGGCATCGGCATGGTGCCGGGTCTGATCGCCACGGTGATCTTTGTTTTGCCCGCCCCGATCCGCCTGACGCAATTGGGCATTTCCTCTACGCCCAAGGCGCTGCTTGAGGCCGCTGAAGCCTTTGGCGCCAAGCCAAGCCAGACCCTGTGGAAAATCGAGCTGCCCTATGCGCTGCCGCAGATCATGACCGGGCTGAACCAGACGATCATGCTGTCGCTGTCAATGGTGGTGATTGCCGCGCTGGTGGGTGCGGACGGGCTCGGCGTGCCGGTTGTGCGCGCGCTCAATCAAGTGAACACCGGCCTTGGCTTTGAAAGCGGGCTGATCATTGTCGTGGTCGCAATCATGCTGGATCGAATGTTGCGGGTGGGCGGAAAATGACCAAAGCTGTTGAATTCAATAACGTTTCCATCGTCTTTGGCGAAAAGCCGGGCAAAGCCCTGCCGCTGATGGACGCCGGCCAAAGCCGTGCAGAGATCGAAGCCGCCACGGGGCAGGTGCTGGGCGTGCACAATTGTTCCTTCGAGGTCGAAGAGGGCGAGATCCTCGTGTTGATGGGGCTTTCGGGGTCGGGAAAATCGACGCTGCTGCGGGCGGTCAACGGGCTGAACCCCGTGGTGCGCGGCAATGTCACCGTGAACGATGGGGCGTGGTCCTGCGATGTGCAGGGCTGCTCCCCCGCGGATTTGCGCCGGGTGCGCCGCGAATGCGTATCCATGGTGTTTCAGCAGTTTGGCCTGCTGCCCTGGCGCAGCGTGCGCGACAACGTGGCACTGGCGCTGGAATTGTCGGATGTGCCCAAGAAAGAACGCCTTGAGCGTGCAGACAAACAACTGGCCCTTGTGGGCCTGTCCGATTGGGCGGACCGCAAAGTGGGCGAATTGTCGGGCGGTATGCAACAACGCGTGGGCCTCGCCCGCGCTTTTGTCACCGAAGCGCCGATCCTGTTGATGGATGAGCCGTTCTCGGCCCTTGATCCACTGATCCGCACCCGGCTTCAGGACGAATTGCTGGACCTGCAACGCGATCTGAAACGGACGATCATTTTTGTCAGCCACGATCTGGACGAGGCCTTCAAGCTGGGCGGCCGCATCGCGATCATGGAAGGGGGGCGCATCGTGCAACTGGGCACCCCGCGCGAGATTTTCTCAAACCCCGCGTCAGAATATGTGGCGGATTTTGTGGCGAATATGAACCCGCTTGGCGTTCTGACGGCAAGGGATGTGATGGGGGCGCAGACCGGTTCCGCATCCGCCGAAGTTCCGGCCGAAACGCCCGTGGCCGACCTGATTGATAAACTCAGCGGCGCACAGACCGCTCTGAACGTCACGGACACCATAGGCACCGTCGGCACCGTTACCGCGCAAAGCATTGTTGAGCGCCTCAAAGGTTGATCACCTGCCCATCTTGAACCATTTGCCTTGGCCAGAGGGGCCGAGGCAGACCAGGCTGGCCTTAGAACAGCAGGCCAGCGTTCGCGATGTGTTCAGAACAATGAGAAACGGCGCAACCCGGTGTCTCCAAATCCGCATGGGTTCAATCCTCGCCTTGAGCCTTTGAGTGCCGCGCGGCCCAGATTCCCCGAGCAAAAGTAGCGCACAGCGGCCGGACCTGTTGCATCTTTCAGATCTCGCTTCCGACGAGGGACGCACCGATCAATAGTCCCAGGCAAAGTATCGCACCGACAATGGGCAATAGGATAGGCACCTTGAACGTACCTGCCGGTGCAGGGGCATGCCGGAGCTTCATCCACACCAGTGCCAGGTTGATCAAAACAAAAATCGCCAAGAGCACTTCGGACGATGTTTCCACCAGTTTATCCAGAGGGATCATTGTTGCCATAACCAACACCGCTGTTGCGACCAGTATTGTTGCTCTGAGAGGGGTTTGCGTGCGCGGGGATACAACGCCGATCCAAGCTGGAAGCCGACCCTCCTGTGCCATGCCGTATGCCACTCGCGCGGCCATGATAAGGATGATCACAACACCGTTCATGGTCGCGACAATTGCGATCAGGGTAATGGCAAGCGGGGGCAGTCCGGTCAGGCTTTCAAAGAGCAAGCTGATAGGTGCAGATGTGCCCGCGAAACCCTCGGCAGAAACAGTCTGCGTTGCGACAAACGATACCAAAATATAGAGCACAGTTACCACGAATAGCGTGATACCAATGGCCCATGGCATGATCTTGGATGGGTTCCTGGCTTCCTCGACAAGATTGACGACGTCGTCAAAACCAATGAATGCAAAGAATGCGATCATGCTCGCGGCCAACACGCCAGAAAGGGCCGCACCATCCGATGCCGGGGGCATAAGTGAAGATGGCAACGCGCTTATGCTGCCCGGATCGCCAACAAGCCCAAAGACGATAATGACCACGAGGCCTATAACCTCCACCAATGTCATCGCACCCGCTATGGCCACGGATTCCCGTATGCCCCATGCTGCGATCGTGGCCATCGAAAGGACGATGGAGACCACCAGCACTTCTTCTGGCAGATGTATCAACTCTCCGACATAGCCTGCTGCCCCCACCGCGATCGCCGAAGCTGCGACCATCGCTTCGACCAGAACAGCAAGGCCGACCAGTATCGTCAGCCAGGGAAGACCAAATGACCGTTCGACATAGACCGCTTCGCCCGCGGCCTGTGGAACCCGCCCGGACAATTCGGCAAAGGAGGCCGCCGTAAATCCCATTACGATGGCGGAAAGCAAAAATGCGGCAGGTGCATATGAGCCCGCACGCACAATCGTTTCACCAACCAAAACGTAGATGCCAGCACCAATTGTGACGCCAAGGCCATACAGAACAAGTCCGGGCAGGCCTATGGATCGCTTGAGATGTACCGCTTTTCGAGATGTCTTATCCATCGTCGCACCCCCAAGACCGAGCATTGCCCGCAATCGCTTTCATCTTAGGGTTAATCGCATGGCCCACATTGATTTGGGTCAACACATCCGCGCAGCTACGATAGACGCCAGGTGCCCTGATCGGAAAGTTGAGGCGACTGCGCATACAGCGCCGCAGCGTGCGTGCTTGAATTGCCTGTCAATGGCGGTCGGGCATCATGCGTTCGGACAGTAGATTTGAGATGATCGTTCTGGCCCTTTATGCAGGCGGCAGGGAATGGCTGATCGGGGATTACATTGCAGGTTTCTGCGATGCTGCGCATGGCGAAAAGTCCCCAAGCATTACGAGGCCTGAAATGTCACCGCGCAGAAGCAGCAGGCCGCACCCCGACAAGGGGGGACTGGGCCATCCAATCCTGCGCTGTGTTCATAAGATGCCTTGGCCCGTCCAAATAGATGGTTTGGTCATCAACGGCAGGCTGCACACCGACATCGCCCAGCCAGAGTGCGATAAGATTTGCAAGCGGTGCTGTCAGGTATACATCAACATCATGCCCCGGATCATCGGTGCAAAGGTCAACATCATCGTCGTTTACAATCACCCACCAAGTGTTCAGATCCGTGCGGTCGGAAATCTGCACGAGGATCACGGTTTCTCCGTCAGGCAGGCCAGAGGTGTTCAGCGTTCGGTGGAAATCCCACATGAACCCGCCAACATCGCAATCTTGCGCCGCAATGCTGCGTTTTCGCCACCTCATACCCCAGACAGCCATGTTTTCCACTATTGGCCCCAGTTCCCGGCCAGAGCGGGTCAGCTTGTATTCGGTAGCCTGACCAGATGGCGCTGCCTTTCGAATGATGATCTCTGCCGCTTCAAGTGTCTTGAGCCGTTTGCTCAGGATCGATGGGGACATTCTGGGGATGGCCTTTTGAAACCGGCTGAACCTTGTGGTTCCCAAGAACATCTCGCGCAGCAACAAGAGGGTCCATTTGTCGCCCAATAGATCTGCCGATGCCATTGCCGGGCAGAGGCTGCCTGATAGGTTCTTAGATTTTTTATCCATCCATGATGCCTATAGTGCGCGTGGGGGGCTGGCTACTACGGATTCAGTAGTCGTTTGGTACATAATCCGGAGTATCTCCAACCCTTTCCAGCGCCCATCCTTGAAGTAAGCCCGAATTCACGGGTGGTGCCGCAATGCAAGGAACCTGCCATGGGCCGATCACTGACATTCATTTATGGCGTCGCCGCCTACGTCATCTTTTTAGTAACGTTCCTGTACTCCATTGGTTTCGTTGGAAACATTCTGGTGCCCAAATCCATTGATTCCGGGGTGCAGGGGCCGGTTGCAAGATCGCTGATAATCAATCTGGCACTGTTGTCTGTCTATGCCCTGCAACATAGCGTCATGGCGCGTCCCGCTTTCAAACGCATCTGGACAAAAGTTATCCCCAAAGCCGCCGAACGCAGCACCTATATCATGATGACCTGCGTTGCGATGATCCTGATCTTTGTGTTCTGGCAGCCGCTGCCGGCGCCAGTATGGCATATCAACACTCCGATCATCGCAGCGGTGCTGACCACATTGTTCTGGGTCGGCTGGCTGGTTGTTCTGGCCTCGACTTTCATGATTGATCACTTTGATCTGTTCGGCCTCAAGCAAATCTATGCAAATTTGAAAAGGCGCACGGCGACGCAACCTGGGTTCATCAAATTTGGCCTGTACAAAGTGGTGCGCCATCCCATCATGACCGGGTTTCTCATTGCCTTTTGGGCAACGCCAACCATGTCAGTCGGGCATCTGCTGTTTGCAGTGGTGACCACGGGATACATCGTCATCGCTGTACTCCATCTCGAAGAGAGGGACTTGGTTGCCCAAATCGGTGAGGACTACCGTACCTATCAACGTGAGGTTCCCGCGTTTGTGCCCGGACTTGGACGGGGGCGATAAAATGACACTGGATTCCAATCATCTGAGCCACATTCAATCCTTCGCACAGAGACCGCTGAGCAATATCTCCGACCGTCAATTGCCCCTGCGCAAGCGCTATCATGACACACCGGAGGCTGCATGGGTGCATGACCACGCAAGGACTGTTGATGCCCAAGTGCCCGCCGATCACCCGATCCATGGGCATGTTGTCTGCGGCGAAGGCATCCCTTTGGATATCCCGGTATCTGTCCACAAAGCCGTCGGAGGAGAAAGCGATTTTCCCTGCCCGGGCGAACTTCTCGCCGCCGCCTTGGCAAGTTGCCTTGACACGGCGATCCGCATGATTGCCAATCTCAAGGAGATCAAGTTGAGCCACCTCGAAGTGCAGGTCAGCCTTGGTGCAGACGTGCGCGGGGCGCTCATGACAGGGGAGGGCGTGCCCGTCGGATTTCAAAGCGCACATATGAAGGTCGATCTGAGAACAGAGTGTGATTTGCCGGAGCCGCATCTGAACGCCCTGATTAACGCTGCCGAACGAAGCTGCGTCATCCTGCAAACGCTGCGCGCCCCGCCAAAGGTGGAAATTGAGCGTTGCCTGAGCGGTTTCGGCGGTCCGGGTGACTAATCACCCTGGCTTCACCACAATATCGCATCCCTTGCGGGAGAATTTTCCTGTGGCATCTGGGAACGAGGAGCCACCGTCGTTGCTTCTCATTCGACACGTTCTGGCGTGCCCGAATTGATGCCCCTCAATGCCTGCGCTTACGGATGGAACAATCCACCAACAGCATAAGCCAACAAAGCGGCCGTGCCCCCGATCAGCAATGTTTCAAGGCCTGAGCGCCACCATTTGGCGAGTGACCAGCGGCTTTTGGCAGCGCCAATGAAAAAGAAGGTGAGCAAGGTCGAAACGATGGCAATGGGAAACGCATCTGCCAGCCCAAACAAGAAGGGTATCAAAGGCACAGATCCCGCGATCATGAATGCCATAAACGTCGCAAGGGCGGCGCGCATGGGTTCGGGATCATTGGGCGCCAGCCCGTATTCATCCGTCAGCATCATCCCGATCCATTTGTCGCGGCTGCGGGCAATGGCACTTGTCGCTTGAACAAGCACGTCACCGGAAAGGCCGCGCATCTGCAATATCTGCCGCAGCTCTTCCAATTCGCCTTCTGGGTGCTCTGCAATATGGCGTTCTTCGATTTGGATAATGCGTTTGCGATCATCCAGTTCTGCCTTGGTGCCTGAATAGTTGCTCGCTGCCATCGAAAATCCATCCGCCAGAATATTGGCAAGGCCAAGGGCCACAATGATACTGTGCGACAATCCCGCGCCTTCGACCCCTGCAACAATGGCAAAGGTCGTAACCGCGCCATCAATCCCGCCATAGATCATGTCTTTGAGGTTGCTGTGCCGATGGCCCGCCGACAGACGGTCAGCGATTTCCTTGCGGCTATGTCCATGTTCCTGTTTCATGAGCCTATCATCGCTCAACCCCGCCTGCTTGCCATTGAGCCATGTCAAATGCGCCGGGTTTTGACCTGCCAAATCACAGTCCGGATATGCAGGTCTGGCGTGTTCCGCAGTTGCACGGGCTGATTGGCACAGGTCGGCAAAATCGCTGCCCGGCACGGTGTTCGGTGGGCAGTGCGCACCGTTGTTTTTTCGGAGAAAAATTCCTGCGCTTGATCCCAGTCAATACGCAGAAATGGATTTCCGATCATAATGTTCGGGCAAACCAACGAGGAACAGACATGATTGACCTGACCCACTACGCAGAACTGATTTCCGCCCGCATGAAAGAACTGGATGACCGCATTCACGATGTCGATCACGAGCTTGGCGAACCCAAGTCTGCCGATATGAACGACCAGTCGATCGATCTTGAAGATGACGAGGTGCTTGAGGGGCTTGGGATGGCGGCCCAAAAGGAAATCGCGCTTCTTGACCTTGCAATGAAGCGCATCAAGGACGGTAGCTTTGGCATCTGCAAGAAATGTGAAGAGCCGATTTCCGAGGCACGGCTGAACGCCGTTCTTTATGCACCACTGTGCAAAAACTGTGCGGCTGGGGCCTGATTGCCGCGCTGACTGGCCCGAGGGGCATCAGCGGGCCGGGCCGTGGACTACATCGGTAAGGCCAGAAATCTGGATCTTTCCAGTAGAAACAAGGCGCTGATTGATTGAAATGGTGCCCCCACACGGACTCGAACCGCGGACCTATTGATTACAAATCAATTGCTCTACCAGCTGAGCTATAGGGGCAGACATCGAAGATGTCAGTGCTGTCCGGTGCGTGTCACCGCCTAGCGTGGGCGTTCTTTAAAAGATGATTTGGGGGGATGCAAGACATTCTCTTGGGCAAAAGTCAGGAAATTTCACTTCGCCCATTTGGCGTGTCTTTGGCCAGCGCTCAACTTGGGTTTGCAATGCCCTGCAGGCAGCGGCGGATTGGCATTTTACACAAGCGCTTCAACGCTGTATTCAACGTGCCATAGCAATAAAATCGAGCGGTTGATCATGCAATTGATCTTGCACACAGGTGCGCATTTCACAGAACAAGAGCGGTTGATGAAATCGCTGCTGCGCAACAAGGGTGAATTTGGTCAACGCGGGATCGCTGTGCCCGGACCGAACAGTTACCGCGGGTTGATCCGCGACACTTTGAACGCCATGCACCGCACTCCGGCCTCCGCCGAGGCGCGTGAGGTGCTGCTGGATGTCATCCTTGATGGCAGCAAGGCCGATAGGGTGATCCTTTCGGATCCCAACTTTTTCCGCACCCCAGCAACGGCGGTGCGCAAAGGCCAGCTTTACCCCGCAGCCGCGCGGCGCATGCGGTTCATGGCCGAACTGTTCCCTGATGACGATCTTGAGATTTTTCTGGCGATCCGAAATCCGGCGGCGCTTTTGCCGATCTTGCATGGGAAGGCGGACAAGAAAGATCCGGATGCCTTCTGGGGGCCGCATGACCCGCTGGACGTGCGCTGGTCCGAGACAATCGAAGACATCAAGGAAGCGGTGCCGCATGTGCCGATTACCATCTGGTGCAACGAGGACATGCCGCTGATCTGGTCGCAAATCATTCGCGAGATGGCCGGGTTCGAGCCGCATGAAAAGGTCGCGGGCGGGTTTGATCTGCTGGCTTCGATCATGAGCAAGGAAGGCATGCAAAGGTTCCGCGCCTATCTGGATGGCCATCCGGACCTGACCGAAATCCAGAAGCGCCGGGTGATTGCCGCCTTCCTCGACAAATTCGCGCTCGAAGACGAGATCGAAGAGGAACTGGACATGGATGGCTGGACCGAAGATCTGGTCGAGGAAATGACCGATCTCTACGACGAAGACGTGCTGGCCATTCAGCGCATTCCGGGCGTGTCACTGATCACGCCCTAAACCTCCGGCACGATCACCGCGCTTCGCAAACTCGCGGGGCGTTGCCCCGGACCCAAGTGGTTTCAGGCCAAATCAAGATAAAAGGCGCTCTTGTCTTCATTTGGCCGGAAAAACCTCCGGGGGAGCGCCGCGCAGCGGCGGCGGGGCTGGCCCCCTTATGCCTTCGGGCGGCCTTAACCTTCGGTGGGCGGGGCGCCGCCCGCCTTGGTACCCGCATCTACAAACGCTTTCAATTTGTCGGCCATACCGGCGGTACTTGGGGGCGGGATGAAGTCGCGCAGCAGCCCTTGCCAGACGTCCACGGCGCGATCGGTTGAGGTTTTGGATCCCGCTTCGACCCATGCGCCGTGATTGCTGAGATCCGCAACCAGCGGTGTGTAAAAGGCGTCGCGGTAGCGGTCCATGGTGTGTTGCGTGGCAAAGAAATGCCCGCCGGGGTCCACATCCACCAAGGCATCCCAGCCGAGGCTGGCGTCATCTTCGGGGGTTGGCATCGCCATTTCGGCAAGCTGTTGCACCGCTTCCATGTCGTTGATGAATTTCTCAAATCCAAAGCTGAGCCCGCCTTCGAGCCAGCCTGCCGAATGCACGGTCAGCGTTGCATTGGCCTGCAGCGCCGCCCAGAGCCCCATGTGGTTCTCACCCGCGCCCTGCGCATCCGAGATGTTTGAAGCCGCGCCTGCAGCGGATCGCCAGGGCAGGCCGATGTGCCGCGCCAATTGCCCCGAGCCAATGGTCAGTTTCATATGCGATGGCGTGCCGAAAGCGGGGGAGCCGGATTTCATGTCTACATTGGAGGCAAAGCCGCCATAGGTCACCGGCGCACCGGGGGCGGTGAGCTGTGTGAGGGTGATCGCGGCCAAGGCTTCGGTGTGTTGCAGGACCAGCGCACCGGCCACGGTGATTGGTGCCATCGCACCTGCCAGACAGAAGGGCGTGATGATGGTCATCTGGCCGGCACGGGCCATCTCGATGATGCCTTCGGCCATCGGCACGTCGATCTGCCGGGGCGAATTGGTGTTGATGATCGAATAGGACCACGACCCATTGCGCAGCTCGTCATCTGACAACCCATGCCCCAGCGCGATCATTTCGAGGCTTTGCGAGATCTGCGCTTTGCCACGGGCAAAAATAAAGGCGGGTTTATCGCTCAGGCTCAGCTGGGCTTCCATCATCGCGTAGTGTCGCAGGTGTGATGGCACGTCCTGCGGTTCCACCGAGGGGCCGAGGATGTGGATCGCGTCGAAGCTTTGGACAAGCTTGAGACTCTCTTCGAAGGTCTCAAGGCGCCCTGGTTGTCGCCCGCGCAACGCATCAATGGAGTTGGGGCAACCGGCCCCTGCGGAAAACAGCATTGCGCCGGGCTCAAACCGCTGTTCGCGGTCGGGATTGGGCGCCCGCAGCCGGATGGACCGCGGCGCGGTCTCAAGCGCTGCTGCCACCAGTTCCGGCCCGATCCGCACCATTTCGGTGCTGTCATCCACAAGGGCGCCGGCCTGAGCAAACAATTTGCGCGCTTCGGGAAGCAAGACCTTCATGCCCAGTTCGGACAGCGCCTTGAGCGCCATCTGGTGCATGTTGGCAATGGCATCATCCGAAAAAATTCGTTGGGGTTCAAAGGGGTGGCGCATTTGCCGGTAGGCGTGACTGCGGGGCGGGGTGGTTGTGTCTGGGGCCTGACGGGCGCGGCGACCTTTGCGGAGGCTCATCTGTTGTCCTTTCATTTTCGCAGACCGTTGCATTTTGAAAGAACCCCTGTCGCGCAGGTTTCCCGACATTTCAGGTCGCTTTCATCTTCATAGCGGCGGATTTTGGCGCTGAAGGATTGACCGCGAATATTATTTTATATCTAAAATATTTTTACTTGAAGCAAATCACGACTCACCATACCCTGCCTGCAAATGGACATCTGAGGGAGAGGCTGATGCGTGCGATCTGTTTGGGCGGCGGGCCTGCGGGGCTCTATTTCGCGATCTCGTTAAAACTGCGCCAGCCGGACGCCGATGTGACCGTGCTGGAACGCAACAAACCCGATGATACCTTTGGCTGGGGCGTGGTTCTATCGGACGAAACGCTTGATAATCTTGAGATCAATGACCCGGTGTCGGCGGCGACGATCCGCAGTCATTTTGCCTATTGGGATGATGTCGCGCTGGTCTACAAGGGCCAGAAAACCGTCAGCTCCGGCCACGGGTTCTGCGGCATTGGGCGGATGCGGCTATTGCTGATCTTGCAGGAACGGGCGCGGGAACTGGGCGTGAACCTGCAGTTCGAGACCGAAGTGCATGCCGCCTCGCATTACATGGATGACTACGATCTGGTGGTTGCCTGTGACGGGCTCAATTCCAAAACACGTTTGGAGTTTCAGGAAACCTTTCAGCCGGACATTGATGTGCGCAAGTGCCAGTTCATCTGGCTCGGCACGCATCAGAAATTCGACGACGCCTTCACATTTATCTTTGAAAAGACGGACAAGGGCTGGATCTGGGTCCACGCCTATCAATTCGACGATGAAACCGCGACCTTCATTGTGGAGTGCAATCAGGACACTTTTGACGCCTATGGGTTCGGCGAAAAAACCCAGGAAGAGACCATCGCCATCTGCGAAGAGATCTTCAAGGACCATCTGGGCGGTCATGCCCTGATGACCAACGCCAAACACATTCGCGGGTCCGCCTGGATCCAATTTCCCCGCGTTCTGTGCGAAAAATGGAGCCACAAAAACGTGGTTTTGCTGGGCGATGCTTCGGCCACCGCGCATTTCTCCATCGGGTCAGGCAGCAAACTGGCGATGGAATCGGCCATCTCGTTGGCCGATCACGTGACCGCCGAGAGCGATATCGAAGTGGCCTTCCAGAAATACGAAGACGCCCGCCGCCTTGAGGTGCTGCGCTTGCAATCGGCTGCGCGTAACTCATTGGAATGGTTTGAGGATGTGGAGCGCTATCTCGATCTTGATCCGGTACAGCTCAACTATTCCATGCTCACCCGAAGTCAGCGGATCAGCCATGAGAACCTGCGCGAACGGGATGCAAAATGGCTCGAAGGGGCTGAGCGTTGGTTCATGGAGCAAGCCGGCGCAGGGGCCAATGGCCCGGTGCGCGCACCGATGTTTGCCCCGTTCCAGCTGCGCGATATGAAGCTGGAGAACCGTGTCGTGGTCTCGCCCATGGCGCAATACAAGGCGGTGGACGGCTGCCCGACCGATTGGCATCTGATCCATTATGGTGAGCGGGCCAAGGGCGGCGCGGGGCTGGTCTACACCGAGATGACCTGTGTCTCGCCCGAGGGGCGCATCACGCCGGGCTGTCCGGGCCTTTATGCGCCAGAGCATGAGGCCGCTTGGAAACGGTTGGTGGATTTCACCCATGCCGAAACCGATGCCAAAATCTGTTGTCAGATCGGTCATGCGGGGCGCAAAGGCTCTACCCGGATCGGCTGGGAAGGCATGGACAAGCCGCTGGTATCCGGCAACTGGGAACTGGTGTCCGCCTCCGCAATCCCGTGGTCGGATGAGAATGCGGTGCCCCGCGCCGCGACCCGCGCCGATATGGACCAGATCCGCGATGAATTCGTCAGCGCCGCGGAGATGGCGGACCGGGCAGGCTTTGACATGATCGAACTGCATGCCGCCCACGGCTATCTGATCTCGTCCTTCATCTCGCCCTTATCCAACACCCGGACCGATGAATATGGCGGCCCTCTGGAAAACCGGATGCGCTATCCGCTTGAGGTTTTCAATGCGATGCGCACGGTCTGGCCCCAGAGCAAGCCGATGTCAGTGCGTATTTCAGCCAGCGATTGGGCTGGTGATGATGGCGTGACCCCGGAAGAAGCCGTTGAGATTGCCAAGATGTTTGAGGCCGCTGGCGCGGACATCATTGATGTCTCCGCAGGCCAGACCAGCAAGGAAGGTCAGCCCGTCTATGGCCGGATGTTCCAGACGCCGTTCTCGGACCGCATCCGCAACGATGGCGGGATCAAAACCATGGCAGTGGGCAATATTTATGAGCCTGATCACGTCAATTCCATTCTGATGGCAGGCCGTGCCGATCTGGTCTGCCTGGCGCGGCCACATCTGGCCGATCCCTATTGGACCTTGCACGCCGCCACTGAAATTGGCGATCGTCATGCCAAATGGCCGCTGCCTTATGAGGCGGGCCGGGATCAGGCGTGGCGACTGGCGGACCGCGCCGCAGAGATGGAGAAAGTATGAGACGCATCTTAATCACGGGCGGTGGATCAGGCATTGGCCGCGCCATTGCACAGCATTACGCCGATCGGGGGGATGACGTGACCATCGCAGGGCGCCGTATGGACGCACTTGAAGAGACCAACGGCGGGCGCGGGATGACTTGCAAACATCTGGACGTGACGGAGGAGGCCTCGGTCAAGGCGCTGTTTGATGCGCCTTATGATGTGGTGATCGCCAATGCCGGTTCCGGCAAGGCCATGCGCGTGGCTGATATGCCGCTCGAGGTCTGGCAAGGCACGCTTTCAGTGAACCTCACCGGGGTTTTCCTGACCTTCCGCGAGGCACTTAAGGGCATGACAGCAGGCGGGCGGCTTATTGCCATCGCATCAACCGCAAGCCTGAAAGGCGGCGCGAATATCGCCGCATATTCCGCCGCCAAACATGGTGTGCTGGGGCTGGTGCGGTCTTTGGCCGTGGAACTGGCCCGCGAGGGCATCACCTGCAATGCGGTTTGCCCGGGATTTGTCGATACCGATATGGGGCAGGCTGCGGTCACAGGGGTGATGGAACGCATGAACATCCCCCGCGAAAAGGCCGAAAAGATGGTGGTGGGCGGCAACCCGATGCGCCGGATGATCCGAACGGATGAAGTCGTCGCAGCGGTGCAATTTCTGGCCTCCCCCGAGGCCTCGATGGTCAATGGTCACGCGCTGAGTGTTTCGGGCGGGGAAATATGACCGCCGCCAAGGATCGTGTGCGCCTCTGGCTGCGGCTGCTGAAAGTGGTGCGCGGGATCGAACATCAATTGCGCGACAACCTGCGCCGGGACTACAACACAACGCTGCCGCGCTTTGACGTGATGTCGGCCCTGTCGCGCCATCCCGAAGGGCTCAAGATGAGCCAGCTATCGGGCGTGCTGCGGGTCTCCAACGGCAATGTCACCGGCATCGCCGACCGGCTCAGCGATGAGGGCTTTGTCGAACGCATCGCCGTGCCCGGAGACCGCCGCGCCACCCGCCTGCGCCTGACCCGCGCGGGGGAGGCGGAGTTTGCCCGCCAAGCGCTGTCCCATGAGAAATGGGTGGATCTGATGCTGGCAGATGTGACCCCCGAAGACGCCCGCGCCATGGCCGCGCGGCTGCAAGCCTTTGCCGATGCGGCGGACCAGGCAGATATGGAAATGAACAAAAAGGAACCTGAGAATGCGCAGTGATGTGAAACATTTTCTTTGCGAGATCAAAGACGGCATCGCCACGGTGCGGCTCGACCGACCTGACCGCAAGAACCCGCTGACCTTTGACAGCTACGCCGAATTGCGCGACTGGTTCCGCGATCTGGTCTATGCTGACGATGTGGACATCGTGATCTTTGCCTCCAACGGCGGCAACTTCAGCTCTGGCGGAGATGTGCATGATATCATTGGGCCTTTGACCCGCATGAACATGAAAGAACTGCTGCAATTTACCCGTATGACCGGCGATCTGGTCAAGGCGATTGTAAACTGTGGCAAGCCGGTGATTGCAGCAGTGGACGGGATCTGTGTGGGGGCCGGCGCGATCATCGCGATGGCCTCTGACCTGCGGCTTGCCACGCCTGAGGCCAAAACAGCATTCCTGTTTACCCGCGTGGGCCTTGCGGGCTGTGACATGGGGGCCTGTGCGATCCTGCCCCGGATCATCGGCCAGACCCGCGCGGCTGAGCTTCTCTATACAGGGCGGTCGATGTCGGCGGAAGAAGGCGAGCGCTGGGGCTTTTTCAACCGTCTGGTGGACGGGCCCGATCTGGACGCCGAGGCACTGGCCTTTGCCAAGAAGATCCAGGCGGGACCAAACTTTGCCCATATGATGACCAAGACGATGCTGGCGCAGGAATGGTCAATGTCGATCGAGCAGGCCATCGAGGCCGAGGCGCAAGCGCAGGCGATCTGTATGCAGACCGGCGATTTTGAGCGGGCCTACAAGGCTTTTGTTGCCAAGGAACGGCCCGTGTTTGAGGGCGATTGAGCCCGGACTGACAACGGACTTGGGGGCCAGCCCCCAAACGGAGACCACATTGGGGGCCAGCCCCCAAACCCCCGGAGGTATTTGGGGCCAAAAAGGGAAGAGGGAGGAGCGCAATGCCGGATCGGAGTTTTCTGACATGGCCGTTTTTTGAGGATCACCATCGGGAACTGGCCGGGGCGCTGGACGCATGGGCGGCGCAGAACCTTGGCGCTGTGGACCACGGGGATACCGATGCGGCCTGCCGTGATCTGGTGACAATGCTGGGGCAGGGTGGATGGTTGCGCCATTCGGGGGCCGAGGCCGGCGAAAGCCTTGATGTGCGTTCGCTTTGCCTGATCCGCGAAACTTTGGCGCGTTATGACGGGCTGGCCGATTTTTCCTTTGCCATGCAGGGGCTTGGCACCGGTGCGATTTCTCTGTTTGGCACTGCCGAACAGCAGGCGGAATGGCTGCCAAAGACCCGCAGCGGCGCGGCCATATCGGCCTTTGCCTTGACCGAGCCGCAATCCGGATCGGACGTGGCCAATTCCACCATGACGGCGCAGGCGGATGGCAACGGATTTGTCCTGAACGGTCGCAAGACCTGGATTTCCAACGGCGGGATTGCCGATGTCTACACCGTCTTTGCCCGCACCGGGGAGGCGCCGGGGGCCAAGGGGCTGTCAGCCTTTGTGGTGCCTGCCGATACGCCCGGTCTAAAGGTAGAGGCGCGGCTTGAGGTGATGGCGCCGCATCCCTTGGCGACCTTGCATTTTGACGATGTGAAACTGCCCGGATCGGCCCTGTTGGGCGAGCGCGGCAAAGGCTTTGCCATTGCGATGTCGGTTCTGGATGTGTTCCGCTCGACCGTTGCGGCGGCGGCGCTGGGATTTGCCCGGCGGGCGCTGGATGAGGCGATGGAGCGGGTCAGCACCCGCCATGTTCAGGGTGCGCCTTTGGCCGATTTGCAGCTGGTGCAGGGCCATATCGCGGATATGGCGGTGGATGTGGATGCCTCGGCCTTGCTGATTTACCGGGCCGCCTGGGCCAAGGACAGCGGCGCGGCACGGGTCACACGCGAGGCCGCGATGGCAAAGCTGTTTGCGACAGATCATGCACAGCAAGTCATTGACAAGGCGGTACAACTGCACGGTGGCGACGGGGTGCGCCACGGCGAAACGGTTGAGCGGCTATACCGTGAAATCCGCGCCTTGCGGATCTATGAGGGCGCATCCGATGTGCAGCGGGTGGTGATCGCCCGCCAGACCTTGGGAGGACGTTAAGATGTTTGGGCCAACCGGACACAGCGACAGCTATTGCCGCGACAACCTGCCGGATCAGGCGCTTTGGCCGGATTTTCTGCTGGATGGGTTTGACTACCCGGACAGGCTGAACGTCGGTGTCGAGCTGACCGATGCAATGGTCGCCAAAGGCTTTGGCGATCATACGGCGTTGATCGGCAATGGCCGCCGCCGTACCTACAAGGAACTGAGCGACTGGACCAACAAGCTGGCCCGCGCCCTGGTCGAGGATCTTGGCCTCAAGCCGGGCAATCGGGTTTTGATCCGATCCGCCAACAATCCCGCGATGGTGGCCTGTTGGCTGGCCGCGACCAAGGCAGGTGCGGTGGTGGTCAACACCATGCCGATGCTGCGGGCAGGGGAACTGGGCGCGATTGTCGACAAGGCCGAGATCAGCCATGCGCTCTGCGATACCCGGCTGATGGACGAGATGGCTGGATGTGCCAAGGCGTCGAGGTTCCTCAAGACCGTGGTTGGTTTTGACGGGACCAGCAACCATGACGCAGAGCTGGACCGCCTGGCGCTGGAAAAGCCGGTACATTTTGATGCCGTGCCAACCGCGCAGGACGATGTGGCGCTGCTTGGCTTTACCTCGGGCACCACGGGCGATCCCAAGGCGACGATGCATTTTCACCGCGATCTGCTGATTATCGCAGATGGCTACGCCAAAGAGGTGCTGCAGGTCACGCCAGAGGATGTTTTTGTCGGATCGCCGCCTCTTGCCTTTACCTTTGGTCTGGGCGGATTGGCGATCTTTCCGCTGCGCTTTGGCGCGGCAGCGACATTGCTGGAAACCGCAAGCCCGCCGAACATGATTGAAATCATTGAAAAGTTCAAAGCAACCGTCTGTTTCACTGCGCCCACGGCCTATCGCGCGATGCTTCAGGCGATGGAGGAGGGCGCCGACCTGTCCTCGCTCCGCGCAGCGGTCAGCGCAGGCGAGACATTGCCCGCGCCCGTCTATCACGACTGGATGGAAAAGACCGGCAAGCCGATGTTGGACGGAATTGGCGCAACCGAGATGCTGCATATCTTCATCTCCAACCGGTTTGATGATCACAAGGCGGCCTGTACGGGCAAACCTGTTGGCGGTTATGAGGTTCGGATTATCGACGACAACGGCGGTGACGTACCGCGCGGTGAGGTTGGCAAACTGGCGGTGCGCGGGCCAACGGGGTGCCGGTATCTGGCGGATGATCGGCAGAAGACCTATGTGCGGGACGGTTGGAACATCACCGGCGACAGCTTCATGATGGACGATGACGGCTATCTGCATTTTGCCGCCCGCAACGACGATATGATCATCTCGGCGGGCTACAACATTGCCGGACCGGAGGTCGAAGCGGCCTTGCTGAGCCATCCAAAGGTCAGTGAATGCGGCGTTGTTGGTGCCCCGGACGAGGCACGGGGCGCAATTGTTCAGGCCCATGTGGTCTTGATTGAAGGGGCCGTTGGGGATGCGGCGCTGGTCAAGGAATTGCAAGACCATGTGAAGGCAACCATTGCTCCCTACAAATACCCCCGCGACGTCCGTTTCATTGACGCCTTGCCCAAGACGGCGACCGGGAAAATTCAAAGATTTGCACTGAGAGAAGACCAATGAGCACGTTTGACGAGGCCGCAAAAGGGGCCAAAATGGACTTCGCCAAGGACAAGTCCTATGGCGATTATCTGGGGCTGGACAAAATCCTGACCGTGGAAAACCCGCTGGATATGGCCCATGACGGATTGTTGTTCATCATTCAGCACCAGACCTCCGAATTGTGGATGAAGCTGGCCATTCATGAGTTGACAGAAGCACGCCGTTGCATCGCAGACGGGCAATTGCAGCCTGCGTTCAAGATGCTCAGCCGCGTGGCGCGGATCTTTGAACAGCTCAATTCAGCCTGGGATGTGCTGCGGACCATGACGCCCAGCGAATATACCGCGTTTCGGCCCTATCTGGGGGCATCGTCGGGGTTTCAGTCCTATCAATACCGGTTGATCGAATACCTTTTGGGCAACCGCAACCGCGCCTTGACCAAACTGCATGAACACACGCCGGAGCCTCATGCCGCGCTGACCGATGAACTGGGCAAGATCAGCCTCTATCAGGTGGCGATCGATCTGTTGTGCGACCGTCTGGGCGTTCCATCCCTGGCAGGAGAGGCAGAAGGCACGGCCTGGGAGGCCAAGCCTGAGGTGCAGGATCTGTGGCAGAAGGTGTACGAGGATCCCCAGACCCATTGGGAGCTTTACGAGCTGGCCGAAAAACTGGTGGATCTTGAGGATTACTTCCGCCGTTGGCGGTTCAACCATGTCACCACGGTGGAGCGGGTGATCGGGTTCAAACGGGGGACGGGCGGCACATCCGGGGTGGCCTACCTGCGCAAAATGCTCGAAGTAGAGCTGTTTCCGGAATTGTGGCACGTCAGAGGAGCGCTTTAAGTGGCTGATGTATTGAGAAAAGACCAGTTTATCCTTCCCGAAGGCGTGATCTATCTGGATGGCAATTCGCTGGGCCCGATGCCCAAAACCGTGCCGGCCCGCGTGTCAGAGGTGATGACGGGCGAATGGGCGCAGATGTTGATCGGCGGCTGGAACAAGGCCGGTTGGATGGCGATGCCCGAACGGGTGGGTGATCAGGTCGGCGCGCTGGTGGGCGCATCGGCGGGATCGGTTGTGATGGGCGATACCCTGTCGGTGAAGGTGTTTCAGGCGCTGGCTTCGGCGGTGAAACTGCGCCCGGAACGGCGGGTGATCCTGAGTGACACGGGCAATTTCCCGTCGGACCTTTACATGGCCGAAGGTCTGGTTGGCTTGTTGGAGCAGGGCTACGAGCTGCGCACAGTGGCCCCCGAAGAGGTGGCCGAAGCGATTGGCGATGACATTGCCGTGGTGATGCTGACAGAGGTCGATTACCGCTCTGGCCGGATGCATGACATGAAGGCCATGACCAAACTGGCCCACGCGGCGGGGGCGGTGATGGTTTGGGATCTGGCGCATTCGGCGGGGGCGATCCCGGTTGATTTGGCCGGGTCGGGCTGTGAATTTGCGGTTGGCTGCACCTACAAATACCTCAATGGCGGGCCGGGTGCGCCTGCGTTCATCTATGTGCGGCCTGATCTGGCAGATACGGTCGAACCTGCGCTGAGTGGTTGGCTCGGTCACCGGCAACCCTTTGATTTTGATCTGAACTATACGCCAGCCAAGGGTATCGAGCGGATGCGCGTCGGCACGCCGCCGATCTTGCAGATGGCTGCGCTGGAAGAGGCGATGAAGGTCTGGGACGGTGTTGATATGGGGGATCTGCGGGCGGCGTCGCTGGCCTTGCAGGAACAATTCATCGCTGAGGTTGAGGCGCAGGTGCCACAGCTTGAACTGGCCAGCCCGCGCGATGCAAAAATCCGCGGCTCGCAGGTCTCGTTCCGGTTTGAACATGGCTATGCCGCGATGCAGGCGGTGATTGATCGCGGCGTGATTGGCGATTTCCGTGCGCCCGACATCATGCGCTTTGGTTTTACGCCGCTCTATCTGGACGCGGGCGATGTCACTGCCGCGGTCGGGATCATCCGTGATGTGATGGCCAATGATCTGTGGGATGATGACAAATACAAGGTCCGCAGCCGCGTGACGTGATTGGGCACGAGGGGCAGTTTTCCTGCTCCTCGGGGTCCGGCGCGGCGGGCATTGTTCCGCGTGTTTGGTCTAGGCCGATTTGGTCTAAACGTCGAAAAACACTGTCTCGTCAGCGCCTTGCAGGTGGATGTTGAATCGATACACCCCATCCTTTTCGGCATCGGCGATCAAGGTTTGAACCCGCACGCGATGTTCGATCCGGCCCAAAACCGGATCAGTTTCTAACGCCGGATCACCCGGGAAATAGACTCGCGTGTGTAGCCCGAGATTGATTCCCCGCGCCACGATCCACAAGGTGATATGTGGCGCTTGCGTCCCGCCTTGTGGCCATGGAGTTTCCCCCGGTTTCACCGTCTCAAAAGTAAACGCGCCGGTGGCCTGATCGCAGGCACATCGGCCAAATCCGGTAAAATGCGGATCGGCCCCGTCTTGCCCCGCATAGCGCCCGCCCGCATCCGCCTGCCAGGCCTCGACCATTGCATCGCGCAGTGGCGTGCCGGTGCCATCAAAGACCTGGCCCGTGAGCGTGATCCGTTCCCCGGCAACATCGCCAGTGATCATCCGTGCGCCAAGGTCTTCATCATAAACCCCTGTGATCCCTGCAAAATTCGGCGTGCAGCCGATATGAACATAGGGGCCAGCGGTCTGGCTTGCGGTTTCTGGCAGATCGCCCATCACAGACCCTCCATCCGGTTTTCAAACATGGTTTGCCGCCGTCCGCGCAGGGTGATGTTGAACTCATAGGCGCGGGCATCCATTGGCACAGTCCGGTTCATATCCAGAGGTGCGATCAGTCGCTCAACGGCGGATTTATCCCCGATCGACCCGACAATCGGACAACGCCAGATCAGCGGATCACCCTCGAAATACATCTGCGTGATCAACCGCTGGGCAAATCCCGCGCCAAACAGGCTAAAGTGGATATGCGCCGGTCGCCAATCGTTCGGGCCATTGGGCCAGGGGTAGGGGCCGGGCAGCACGGTGCGAAACTCATAAGACCCGTCTTCGCGGGTGATGGTGCGCCCGCATCCGCCAAAATTTGGGTCAAGCGGGGCAATATAGCCTTCTTTCTTGTGGCGATAGCGCCCGCCGGCATTGGCCTGCCAAACTTCGATCAATGCACCGGCAACGGGGCGGTCAAACTGGTCGCGCACCTTGCCATGCACAATAATGCGCGGTCCGATGGCCGAGGCGCCATCTTGGGCGTAATTATGCAACAGATCCGCATCCAGCGGGCCAAGCAGGTCATGCCCAAAGACTGGCCCGCTTTCCTCACCAATGCTGGTGGGAAAGGACAGCGGCGCGGCCTGCGGGCTGCGTTTGACGGAGGTGCGATAGGGCGGATACAGCGCCACGGGATGATGACCGGGCTGGCGGGCGGCATAGCCGCCTTGGGGGATCTTTGTGTCAGACATCAGTAGGGCAACCCCACGTAATTTTCGGCCATGGCTTTTTGCGCCGCGTCATTGCTGCGCAGGAAATCAAGTTCGGCTTTTTGCATGCGAAGGTCAAATTCCGATTGGTCCGGGAACCGGTGCATCAGCGATGAGAACCACCAGCTAAACCGCTCGGCCTTCCAGACCCGTGCAAGCGCCTTTTCCGAATATTGGTCAAGGCCCTCAGGGTTCTGGTCCTGATACCAGGCTTTGAGCCCTTGGAAGAGGTAGTGTACATCCGAGGCGGCAGTGTTGAGCCCCTTGGCCCCGGTGGGCGGCACGATATGCGCCGCATCTCCGCACAGGAACAACCGGCCCCAGCGCATCGGCTCCGTCACAAAGGATCGCAGCGGCGCGATGGATTTTTCAATCGACGGGCCAGTGACCAGTTTCTCCGCAACGTCTTCGGGCAGGCGGCGCTTGAGCTCGGTCCAGAACGCCTCGTCCGACCAGTTTTCAACCGTATCGGCCATCGAACATTGGATGTAATAGCGGCTGAGGTTTGCGCTGCGCATGGAACACAAGGCAAAGCCGCGCGGCGAATTGGCGTAGATCAACTCGTGATTGACCGGCGGCGTTTGTGACAGGATGCCGAGCCAGCCAAAAGGATAAACCTTTTCAAATTCTTGCCGAATGTTTTCGGGGATGGTCTGGCGACTGACCCCGTGAAACCCGTCACAGCCCGCCACATAATCACAGTCGATCTGATGCGATTGCCCGCCCTTGTCAAAACTGACGCTGGGCCGGTCGCTGTCCGCGCCGTTGATCACCACATTGCTGACCTCAAAATGGGTCACCGCATCAATGCTGTCGCGGGCGTCATACAGATCACGGGTCACTTCTGTTTGCCCGTAGACCATGATCGAATGGCCCGCGTGGGCGGCGAGATCAACGCGGAACATATCGCCCTCATAGGCGATCAGCGTGCCATCGTGCGGCAGCCCTTCGGCCTGCGCGCGGCTGTCGATCCCGGCCTGTTTCATCAGGTCCAGCATGCCGCGTTCCAGCACGCCTGCGCGGTTACGCGACAGCACATAATCGCGCGTCTTTCGTTCCAAGATCACGGCATCGACGCCGATCCCGTGTAGCAATTGCCCCAGCAAAAGCCCCGATGGACCGCCCCCGATGATGACAACCTGATGGTGCATGACTCTCCCCTTTTGTGGGGGAGCGTATTGTAATCTATTGAAAAGGCCAGTGTTATCTTCGTCGCAGAAGCGGTGAAATTGCCGCAGACAGGGCAAAGACCACAGCCGCCACAGTGACAATGCTCGGCCCTGTAGGGGTATCAAAGGCAAAGGATCCGGCCAATCCGCCCAATGCGGAAAAGCCGCCAATCGCCACGGCGCAGATCGCCATCACCTCCGGCGTGCGGGCAAAGGGTCGCGCGGCGGCGGCGGGGATGACCAACATGGCTGCGATCAGCAGCGCCCCAACAACCTTGAGTGCGACCGCCACGGTCACGGCAAGCGCCAATGTCAGAACCAGTTTCTCGCGCTTGGGATGTCCGCCCGATGCAACCGCCAGATCGGGGTTCAACGTTGCCGTCAGCAGCGCCTGCCAGCGCCAGACCATCAGGCCGCCGACCAGCGCGGCACCGATCCAGATGATCGCCAGATCCACCTGCCGCACCGCCAGAATATCGCCAAACAGATAGGCCGACAGGTCCACCCGCTGTCCGGGGATCAGCGACACGGCCACAAGGCCAAGCGCCAGCGCCGAATGAGCCAGCACCCCCAGCAGGGCATCGGTGCTGACATTGCGTTCTGTCAGGGAACTGATGATCAGCGCCATCACCAGCGCCACCAGGAGGACGCCGCCCACAACCGGCAGATCTGTCGCCAAGGCCAGCGCCACGCCCAACAGGGCAGCATGGCTGGTGGCATCCCCAAAATAGGCCATCCGCCGCCAGATCACAAAACAGCCCAGAGGCGCGGCGGCCAGCGCAACGCCAAGCCCGGCAAGGGCGGCACGCATTGCAAAATCATCCAACATTCTGGTCCTCACCGCATTGGCTGTGATCATGATCATGGTCATGGTTGTGATGATGCCGGTAAAGCGCCAAAGCCCCCTGTGTGCCAGTGCCAAAGAGCGCGCGATACTCCGGCGCATCGGCGACGACCTCCGGCGCACCTTCACAGCAGACATGGCCATTGAGGCACAAAACCCGGTCAGAGGCGGCCATCACCACATGCAAATCATGGCTGACCATCAGGATCGCCACGCCTGTGCGCTGGCGGACGTCTTCGATCTGCCGGTAAAACGCGGCGGCACCCGGCTGGTCCAGCCCCTGTGTCGCCTCGTCAAGGATCAGAACATCGGGCGATCCCAGCAAGGCGCGGGCCAGCAGAACCCTCTGAAACTGCCCGCCGGACAGATCGGTCATTTGCCGCTGTGCCAGTTCCGGCACGCCCGCCTGTGCCAGAGCTTGGGTTGTGACTTCTTGGGATTGGCGCACTGGCAGGCTTAGGAACCGCTGCACCGTCAGGGGCAATGTCCCGTCGATTTGCAGCTTCTGCGGCACATAGCCGATCTTGAGCCCCGGCTTGCGGATCACCGCCCCGCTGGCCGGCTTCAATGCGCCGATCAAGGCCCGCAGCAGGCTGGACTTGCCAGACCCGTTGGGGCCGACAATGGTCACAATCTCGCCCTGTGAGAGTTTGAAATGCACATCGCGCAGCACAGTTGCACTGCCATAACGCAGGGTCAGACCCTTGGTCTCAATCAATGTCACGCCGCATCATCCTGACAATCGGGGCAAAGGCCCTCGGCCTCGACCACGGTGCGTTCTATGGTAAATCCGGCGGCGCGAGCCGCTTCGCCCAGGCGCCCCTGGGCAGGGGCCGTGTCCGTCTCCGCCACCGATTTGCAACTGCGACAGATCAGGAATGCGGGCGCGTGATCGGACCCCAGATGCGCACAGGCGATATAGGCATTTAATGCCTCGATCTTATGGGCGAACCCGGCTTTTACCAGAAAATCCAATGCACGGTAGGCGACAGGCGGCTGTGCGCCCAAACCTTCCTCGGCCAGCACGGCAAGCAGATCATAAGCCCCCAGCGCCCGATGCTCGGCCAGCAGAATTTCGAGCGCCCGCCGCCGCACAGGGGTCAGGCGCAGGCCGGTTTCGGCGCAGTGGGCCTCTGCCTTGGCCAAGGTGCCTTTGACGCAGGCGGCGTGATCATGTGCGGCAAAGCCGATAGCGGACATGGGAGGCCTTTCTGAATTTTCCCTATTGATATGTTATAACATCCACGGTAGCAAGCGTGATATTATAACATTACCGGAGACCACCATGCGCCGCCTCAGCCTTTTGTTTTCATTGCTTGCCACGACCTCCTTTGCCGAAGTGCCGCGTGTGGCGACAGATATTGCTCCGGTGCACAGCCTCGTCGCGGCTGTCATGGACGGGGCAGGGGCGCCCGATTTGATAATTGCGCCCGGTGCCTCCCCCCATGGTTATGCCATGCGCCCCTCAGAGGCGCGCAATCTGGCCGCAGCGGACCTGGTGATCTGGGTTGGCCCCGGTCTGACACCGTGGTTGGCGGATCCGCTGGAAAGCCTTGCGGGTGATGCCGTGCATATGAGCCTGATGGATGTGGAGGGCACGCGGGTCTTGCCAGTGCGCGAAGGTGTTGGATTTGAGGACCACCACCATGACCATGGTTCCGAAGATCATCATGACGATCATGATGACCACGCCGATCACGATGACCACGCCGATCATGATGAGCACAAAGACCACGAGGAACACGATGGTCATGAAGCCCATGATGATCATGCGGACGACAGTAAACACGCCGATCATGACGACCACGACGACCACCACACGGGTGGCGTCGATCCGCATGCCTGGCTTGACCCGCTGAATGGCGCGGCTTGGGCGGTGGCGATTTCCGACCAATTGTCAAAGATGGATCCGGACAATGCCGCACTCTATCAAAAAAACGCACTCTCCCTGATGCAAAGCCTGCTGGCGCATGAGGCCAAAGCACAGGAGACATTTGCCCCGCTTCAAAACCGCCCCTTTGTCGTGCTCCATGATGCGTTCCAATACGTCGAAGCGCGATATGAACTGCATGCCGTGGCCTCGGTTCATGACACAGAGGCCGCCAGCCCCGGCGCGGCGCGTGTCGCACAATTGCGTGAGCATGTGCAGTCAGAGGGCGTGGTCTGTGCCTTTGCAGAGCCGCAGTTGAACCAAGCTTTGCTGGTTACTGTAACTGAAGGTATGCCCGTAAAAATCGGCACGCTCGATCCCTTGGGTGCAGATGTGCCGCTGGGCCGCTCTCATTATCTGGAAACGTTGAATCAACTCGCCGCAGACATGCAGGAATGTTTGGCAGAGTAGCGCCTTTCAAGCCCGGCACTGGCGGCAGTTTTTGCCGCCGGTGCCATTGGCCGATTTCTCTGATCTTTGTGGCTGACTTTCAGGCCTCCGGTCAGACTTTGTTGGACCTGCGCTTTCGCGTCTTGCATCTTCAGACACACCCGCGCGGTCGGTCCGTTCAGCGCCGCACCTTGATGTGGTGCCGCGCCAAATAGGGCTTTGACCCTGCGACGCTCCGCCTGTGTCATCCCGCTGATCACCATCTGCCCAAGCAGCAGGCTCTCTGCATAACAGCCGTTGGCGCGGACAATCTCATGGCGCCGGCAGGCAAAATGCACCCATGTGATCTGCGATCTGCCTGTCATGTACCGAATGCCCGCCAGACCGGTCAACGCTTTGGCGGGGACCAATGCGGGCCGTTCAAAAATCTCCATCAGTTGTCCGTTGGCGCCAACGAGGATGCGGTGTTGAGGTGAGACCACCAAATCCCGCTCTGGCAGGTTCGGACCCAAGGCCCCGGTCTGAATGAGAACCGGCAACCTGCCTTCCGCGAGAGACAAAAGGGTCTGGCCGCTGCAGCGCACCCATTGGATCTGTTGCGCACCATTGTCGGCCGTGATCACATGGTCCCCGGCGCGCAGGTCTTCGACAGGGCATTGCCCGGACGGCGTGTCAATCAGGGTTCCGGGGGCGTAACATGGCACGGTGCCTGCATTCGGATTGGCTTGCGCATAATAGGACGCTCCGCCATCGTCCGACTGCAAGCTGCCGGTCGCGGGGGGCGTGCCGATATCGGTGCTCGACTGGCCGGCTGCCGGACCATTGGTAGCATTCACAACCCGGCCTTCGAAAGAGATGAACTGAACCAAGGTTCCGGTGTCATCCACCAATGCCACACCGTCCTCGCTGCGAATGCCCGGCAGTCCGACAGAGGCATTGTCCAGAACGTAAACGTCCTGATTGCCGATGGTCGCCTGAAGGGAACCCATCCCGTAAGGGCCACTGAGGACACTGCCGAATTCGTCGTAGATATAAAGCGTGAAGCCGGACATGTCGGTACCGATTGGTACGGCGATCTCGACAAACTCATTGCCAATACCGCCCTGCGTGTCGAGCTCGGATATATAGGCGGTCATCGCGCAAACCCCATGTTGAGAGACCAGCCAACGATCAGGGCCGGCCGGAAAGCCTTGCAATGGGATCACCCGAATTTGTGTCTGAAATGCGAAAAGAGGCGGGCGCAGTTAGGTCAAATGGTGGTGTTTTTATTTGCATTTTCTCTTGTTTTGAGCGGCCAATTGGGAGTTTTGGAAAAAAGAAAAGCCCCGCCAAAACGGCGGGGCATAGGCTTCTGAAATGTCTTGGTTTGAATTCAAACGGCGATCTTGCCGCCACCTTTCTTTGTCACCACAACCACCGAGGGGCGCGGTGGCATCTTGGGGTCAAAGTCCGGCCAGCGGGTCGCGGGATCTTCAAAGGTTGAGGCCCGTTCAAACCCCTTGAGGTCTTTGGTGCCATCGGTGCCAGGGTGCTGCACGGCAAGGAACAATGTCTCGCCATCATCGGTGAAGTAGGGGCCGCACATCTCGCCGCCCACCGGGCAGCGGAAGAACAGCTTGGACGTGCCGCGCGCCGTGCCTTCGGTTTCCACCGCATACAGCCCGTCGGATTTGCCGGTCTTGCCCCATTTGCTGCCCTGATCGGTCGATACCCAAAGACGGCCGTCGGCATCAATGGCGCAATTGTCGGGCGATCCGAACCAGCCGTTTTCAGAGGTCTCGGGGTTCCACTGTGCGCCAACCTCGGAAACCGACGGATCGCCACATTTCACAAGGATGGACCAGGTGCCACGGGTTGCCGCGTGATCACCGCCGTCTTCCTTGATCTCGATGATATGGCCAAAGTCGCTTTTGCTGCGTGGGTTGGCAGTGTTGGTTTCCTTGCGTTTGTTGTTGTTTGTCAACATGATGTAGGCCGTGCCGTCGCCGCGCGGCTGCGCGTCTTCGGGGCGGTCCATCGGTGTCGCGCCCAAGAGATCCGCTGCAAGGCGCGTATCAATCAGCACGTCGCCCTGATCGTTAAACCCGTTTTCAGCCGTGAGCGGCCCCATGCCATGCACCAGCGGGAGCCAATGCACGGTGCCATCCTCATCAAAGCGTGCCACGTAAAGCGTGCCATCGCTTAAAAGTTTGGCATTGGCCGCGCGGTCCGCGGAGACAGAGCCGTTGGAGACATATTTGTACTGATAGTCAAAGCGGTTATCGTCGCCCATATAGACAACCAGCTTGCCATCGGTGCTGACAGTGGTTTCCGCGCCTTCATGGCGGAAACGCCCCAGCGCGGTATGTTTGACCGGTGTGGATGTGGGGTCCATCGGGTCCACTTCGACCACCCAGCCGAATTTATTCGGCATATTGGGTTCCTTGTCGATGTTGTAGCGGTCGTGGAACTTGCCCCAGGCATACCAGCGGCCCGGCACGCCGTAGCGTTTCTTCTGCGCGGCATCGTCATGCGCGCTCAGGTCCGGCTTGCCATCCGCATCCAGAACATCGGTCCAGAAATAGCCGTGAAAGTTTTCCTCGGCCATCAACCATGTGCCCCAAGGTGTCATGCCGCCCGCGCAATTGTTGATCGTGCCGATCACGTTCATACCAGCAGGATCATCGTTTGTTTTCATGCGCTTGTGACCCGCCGCAGGGCCAGACAGGGTCATTGCGGTGTTCAACGGTGTCACCCGGCGATTCATCTTGCCGTCCCGCACCACGGACCATTGGCCTGCTTCATCCTGCGCAATCTCGACCACGGTGCCACCATGGGCAGCCATCTCGATGCCGATCAATTCGGGCGTCATCCCTTCGAATCCGGCTTTGTCCTGACGGCCCAGACCGGGGAACATCACTTCTTCGTTGGTATATTCGTGGTTCACACACAGCAGGCCGCGTGTTCCAGCCTCGTTCAGCGGCACAAAGCCGACGTAATCGTTGTTGTAGCCAAACTGCTTGAGCTGGGCCTCGGCGGTCTGGTTCATCACGTCAAATTCGGGCGCATTCGCAAGCACCGGATCACCCCAACGCAGCAACACCTGGGCGCCATAGCCTTCGGCGACATGGTGGGTCTCGTCATTGCCTGCCGTCAGCTCTTCGAATTTGTAGCGGCTCTGCGCCTCGGCTGCGGAGGCCTCGTTCGGGGCCATCAAGGCCGAGCTGCCGAAAAGCGCGGTGGTGGCCGACACCCCAAGCATCCCGCGCAGAACATCGCGGCGGCCATAGCGGGCGTTGATCACATCGCCGATGGTGCGGCTCAGATTGGGATTTGTCGGGATATCATCAAAGGCCTCGAAGGCTTCGGCCTTGTTGCCGATGCTGGGGTCATTCAGGATGTCTTTGCGCGTCATGGCTTTTCCTATGGCTGCAGGTTGCGTTGCGCCCCTAGTGGCCCGTTTGTGTAATGGATTTATGTAGCTCAGATGTCAGTTTTGTTACCGCTGCAAAATTCGCCTCCAAGCGGCCGATGGCAGCCCGCCCGCGACATTTGACCCCCGCACAGCGCCAGTTGCAAGGCCGCGCAGCCTCGCCAATTGGACGTGGCGGGCAGAGCCCCCCTTGAACCCCCCAAGGGGCGAGACTAATCTCTGGGTAACGGTTTTGCGGGTATGGTCCTGCGGACATCTTAACAGGCAGGCATCAATGACAGATCCATACGAAACATACATGAACACGCTGGTCCCCATGGTGGTGGAGCAAACCAGCCGCGGCGAACGCGCCTATGACATTTTCTCGCGTCTGCTGAAGGAACGGATCATCTTTTTGTCCGGCCCGGTGCATGACGGCATGTCTTCGTTGATCGTGGCGCAGCTTTTGCACCTGGAGGCGGAAAACCCGTCGAAGGAAATTTCCATGTATATCAACAGCCCCGGCGGCGTTGTGACCTCGGGCCTGTCGATCTACGACACCATGCAATACATCAAACCCAAGGTCAGCACGCTGGTGATCGGGCAAGCGGCCTCGATGGGTTCGCTGCTGCTGACGGCGGGCGAGAAAGGCATGCGGTTCTCACTGCCCAACAGCCGTGTGATGGTGCACCAACCCTCTGGCGGCTATCAGGGGCAGGCGACGGATATCATGATCCATGCGCAGGAAACCCAGAAACTGAAAACCCGCCTGAACGAGATCTACGTCAAGCATACGGGCCAGACCCTCAAGAAAGTCGAAGAGGCGCTTGAGCGGGATAACTTCATGTCACCGGAGGACGCCAAAGACTGGGGCCTGATCGACGAGATTGTCGAAAGCCGCGGCAAGGCAGACGATCCGGACGCCCCCACAAAGGGCAAGGATGACAAGTAACACCTGAACCATCCGGCGCTGCGATTTTGCGATTGTAGCGCCGGTGCCTCTGGCCTAGGATCAGGGCCAACCACGCAGTCCCCAACGCAGGGGCAAATAAACACGAAAGACCTGAAAGGGTTGAGATGGCGAATAATTCCGGCGGCGACAGCAAAAACACCCTCTATTGCAGTTTTTGCGGCAAGAGCCAGCACGAGGTGCGCAAGCTGATTGCGGGGCCAACCGTTTTCATCTGCGATGAATGCGTTGAGCTCTGCATGGACATCATCCGGGAGGAAACCAAAGCATCGGGCCTCAAGGCAACCGATGGTGTGCCAACCCCCAAAGACATCTGCGAAGTGCTGGATGATTACGTGATCGGACAGGCGACAGCAAAACGTGTGCTGTCGGTCGCGGTGCACAACCATTACAAGCGCCTCAACCATGCCCAAAAGGGCGGCGATATCGAATTGGCCAAATCCAACATCTTGCTGATCGGCCCCACCGGCTGCGGCAAAACCTTGCTGGCTCAAACGCTGGCACGGATTTTGGATGTGCCCTTCACCATGGCCGATGCCACCACATTGACCGAAGCCGGTTACGTGGGCGAGGACGTTGAGAACATCATTCTCAAGCTGTTGCAGGCCTCTGAATACAACGTTGAACGTGCGCAGCGCGGCATCGTCTATATTGACGAGGTCGACAAGATCACCCGCAAGTCCGAAAACCCCTCCATCACCCGCGACGTGTCGGGCGAGGGCGTGCAGCAGGCCTTGCTGAAACTGATGGAAGGCACCGTGGCCTCCGTTCCGCCGCAGGGCGGGCGTAAGCATCCGCAGCAGGAATTCCTACAAGTGGACACCACGAACATCCTGTTCATCTGTGGCGGCGCATTCGCCGGTCTGGACCGGATCATCGCGGCGCGCGGCAAGGGCTCTGCCATGGGTTTTGGCGCGGATGTGCGCGACAATGATGACCGCGGCATCGGCGAGATTTTCACCGAGCTGGAACCGGAAGACCTGCTGAAATTCGGGTTGATCCCTGAATTCGTCGGCCGTTTGCCGGTGCTGGCGACTTTGGAAGATCTCGATGAGGACGCGCTTGTCACCATCCTGACCCAACCCAAGAACGCATTGGTCAAACAATACCAGCGCCTGTTTGAGCTGGAAGACACGCAGCTGACCTTCACCGAAGATGCGCTGTCGGCCATCGCCAAACGTGCCATCGAACGCAAAACCGGTGCGAGGGGCCTGCGCTCCATTCTCGAAGACATTCTGCTGGATACAATGTTCGAATTGCCGGGCCTTGATTCCGTGTCCGAAGTGGTCGTGAACGAGGAGGCCGTGAATTCGGACGCCGCGCCGCTGATGATCCATGGCAAGGAAGCCGAGAAAGAGCCGGCGACGGCGGGCTGATCCGTGATCAGCGGCTAACGATTTGAGGGCGGGCCTATGGGTCCGCCCTTTTTTAATTGAACGTGAGGAATTTCCATGACCATCAAACGCATTCACTCAGGCGGCGAATTTGAACCAAAGGTCGGCTATTGCCGTGCCGTTGTCGCAGGTGGCTTTGTGCATGTGGCGGGCACCGTCGGGCAGGGTGATAATGTGGTGGCACAATGCCGCCATGCCTTGCAGGTGATCAAAGCGGCGCTCACCGAGGCGGGCTGCAGCTTTGCCGATGTGATCCGAGTCACTTACATGCTGCCGGACCGCCATGAATTCGAACCTTGCTGGCCGATCCTCGCCGAGACATTTGGCGCCAACCCACCGGTGGCCACGATGATCGAATGCGGGCTGATCGACCCGAAATACCGGATCGAGATTGAGGTGACGGCGCTTTTGCCGGATTGATCAAATCGCCCCCTCAGGCGACCTCCTCAAATCCTTTTCCCAGCTCCTTGCTGACCTCTGCCGGCTTCAGAGAGGGCCATTTCTTGGCGGTCTGACCGATGAAACCTGCCGCAGTCAGCTCGTCCTGAACAGCGGGCATGTTCAGTTCTCCCATCCACAGGCGCGGCTTGGCCGGGCCGACAGGTTTCCATGATCGGGCCAGTTGTGTCACCGTCACGGGGGGCTTGCCGAGGAACGCGGTCAAATGCCGCTCCAACTGCCGCGTGGCGCCGGAGGGGCGGCGCACCACCATCGCAACCTCCGCTGCCGGATCGGCGACCATGGCCAGCAGATGCAGCGCCGACCCTTCGGCGGCGATCACCTTGCGGGCGGCTTTGTATGTTGCGATCTGGCTTGTGAGATCATGTTTTTCCGGGTGGTAGATCGTGTAACCCTCAGCCTCCAGATAGGTCTCTAGCTGCTTTTCTCCCAGCAGATTACCGCGACCCGAGGGCAGGGCGCTGCGGCTGATATAAAGCTTCTCCGGCCCGTCCGCAGCGATATCTTTGGCAAAATGCCCTTGGATCGCGTCTTGGTAGTTCTGGGTGCCTTCGATCATCGTGCCAAGGCCAAAGCCCTGACCGGGGATCACAAGCTGTTCCACCTGTTCTGGTTTGTCAGCGCAGACAACCGGCACATCGCAGCCCATCAGATCAATGAATACCTTCTGAAAATCAGCGACTTCGCTGCCATTGCGCGGGCGTTTGGGGACGAACAGGATACCATCGATCTCACCCTTCAACGCGGGCAAGGCCCAAAGGCGGCTGGTGCTTTCCACCAGAAAATGCCCGAAATGCATCCACAGGACGCCGCCCCAAAGCCAGCGCCCCTTGCGCAGCGGTAGATCACCCTTCGGCATCGGCGGTTCAACCGTCAGCGCCCGCCCGTTGCGCCACAGGGCGCCCGTGGGGCAATAGCGGCCATCCTCATGCAGAATGCCAGCCTCCTGTACAAAATCCTGCTCCGCAGGGGGCACCACAATCGCCTGCGGCACCTCGCGCATCTCGCGGGTCCAGCCACGATCCGGCTTGGGCGGGCTGAGCTCTTCATCATAAATGCAGGTCCAGACATGGCGCGTGCAATGTTCCGGCACCTGCGCAAATCCGGCTTGCCGCAGGATGCTTTTGCATTCGCGCATGCCGTCCTTGCCATAGGCCTCGGGATGAAATTCGATGACAACCGCACGAATGCCGGTCAGATCGGCGTGGCGCAGAAAATCCAGCTCGCCACCTTCGATGTCCATCAGCAGCACATCAGGGGCAAATTCGGCATGCACACGGGCGTAGTCCGCTGTCGGCACATCGACGCGTGTGGTGGAACGTTTGTCACTGTCGATGAGAGAGGAGCCGAGATAGGAATTGCGGATGTGAAAAGCCATCGTCTGAGGCGCATCCGGCGCAGAGATCAGGACCTCGTTGCGCACCTCGATCACTTGTTCCAGCTTGTTAAGCCGATAAAGCGCGTTGATATGTTCGATCAACCCCGGATTTGCCTCAAAGGATAACACCTTGGAAGGTTTGCCATTTTTCGCGGCAATCGCCCCAACCAGACCAATCCCCGCACCCATCTCAAGAATGTTGTCGCCGGGGCGGATCACATCCAATGCACCGGCAATTTCCTGCCCCTCGTAACGCGCTGCATTGATCCGCTCAGCGCGGGTGGGGGTCATCATCGGGCTGTCGGGCACTTTCACGCCATGACATTCCGCCACATGCAGCGGTTTCGAAGGGGTGCCTGCCATCGGTATTATCTCCGTTTTGGAAACAATACGGCGAATGTTTGCGCGATCCAAAGGGATTTAACCGGCAAATTGACCAAGTTTTATGGCGGGAGTCTTTGCTGCAACACCATAGGTTACTGGACGCCGCCGCGGCCATGGTGCATAACCCGAACAACAAGAGCGGAGACCGTCATGGGCATTCTCAACACAATTTTCCGGGCTCTCACTTGGTGGGATGGCCAGACCTTGAACACACAGCTTTTCACTTGGCGCAAAGGCACCAAAGTGGGCGAGGATGATCAGGGCAATATTTACTACCGCAACCATGACGACAGCAAACGCTGGGTGATCTACAACGGTGACATGGAGGCAAGCCGCGTCAGCCCCGATTGGCATGGCTGGCTGCACCACACCTGGAATGAAACGCCCAGTGACCGCCCATTGGTGCACAAGCCATGGGAAAAGCCCCATGTTGAAAACCTGTCTGGCACCGAGATGGCCTATGCACCTGCAGGGTCAATCCGGCGCCAGAAACCCGCAGACCGGGGCGATTACGAAGCATGGAGCCCTGAGTAACCGGTATTTGCGTTTCCGGCGCGATGCGGTGAGGTGGCTAAAATGTTGAAATACCTAGCAGTATTGACCTGTCTGGCGGCGCCTTTGGCCGCCCAAGAGGTGACAAGTGCCTCTGGCGGTGTCCTGCGGGCGCTCGACAAGGTATCGGGCCAGACCACAGATATTGATATTGGCGTTGGCAACGCCGTGCGGTTCGGCAATTTGCAGATCGTGATGGCCGACTGCCGCTATCCGGCGGGCAACCCGTCCGGCAATGCTTATGCCGCCTTGGAAATCTCCGAAGCGGGCAAGGCCGGGACGCTTTTTTCCGGCTGGATGATTGCCTCCGCGCCTGCGCTTTCGGCGCTGGAACATGCCCGTTACGACGTTTGGGTCATCCGCTGCACAACCTCATAAAGACTGGCCACCGGCGGCGCATCAAAGCGGGCTTTCACCTCTTTGGCGCGATCAAGGCGGGCGTGATACTCCGCGCGGGTGATCTCTTGCGCACCAAGTGACGCCAGATGATCGGTCAAAAATTGCGCATCAAAAAGCACAAAGCCTGCCTGCCGCAACCGATCCACCAACACAGCCAGCGCCATTTTTGATGCATTGGTGCGCCGCGAAAACATGGATTCGCCGAAGAAGGCGCCGCCCAATTTGACACCGTAAACCCCGCCCACAAGCGTCTGATCTTCCCATATCTCAATGGAATGGGCGTGACGTTTGAGATGTAACGCGTTGTAAAGGCCAAAGATTTCATCGTTGATCCAGGTATCTGCACGATCTGCGCAGCCCTCAACCACTCCGGCAAAATCTTCATCCACGCTGGCGCGAAACGGCGAGCGACGCATCGCCTTTGCCAGTGACCGGGACAGATGAAACCCGTCCAGCGGCATCACTCCGCGCCGCCGCGGGTCGACCCAGAAAATCTCCGGGTCGTCGCGGTGTTCGGCCATCGGAAAAATCCCGATGGAATAGCCATGCAGCAGCAGTTCCGGCGTCAGCTCGGACATTGCAGATCAGGCATCGCCGAGATTGGTTTCCAGCCAGTGTTCCAGCCAGTGAATGTTGTACCCGCCGGACTGGATGTCCTCTTCCTGCAACAGCGCATGGAAAAGCGGCACCGTGGTATCAACACCATCGACGATCAGCTCGCCCAAGGCACGTCCAAGACGCGCCAGTGCCTCGGGCCGGTCACGGCCATGCACGATCAGCTTGCCGATCAGGCTGTCGTAATAGGGCGGGATCGAATAGCCATCATAAAGCGCCGAATCCATCCGCACACCCAGACCGCCGGGGGCGTGATATTGGGTGATGCGTCCGGGGCAGGGGCGGAAATCAGGCAGTTTTTCTGCGTTGATGCGCACTTCGATGGCATGGCCATTGATGGTCAGATCATCCTGGCCAAAGGACATATCCATGCCGCTGGCCACGCGGATCTGCTCGCGCACCAGATCAACACCAAAGATCGCCTCGGTCACAGGGTGTTCGACCTGCAAACGGGTGTTCATCTCGATGAAATAAAACTCGCCGTTCTCATAAAGAAACTCGATGGTGCCCGCGCCGATATAGTTGATGTCAGCCATGGCATCGGCGCAAACCTTGCCGATCCGCGCGCGTTCTTCGGCGGAAATGGCGGGGCCGGGTGCCTCTTCAAAGACCTTCTGGTGGCGGCGCTGCAAGGAACAATCGCGTTCCCCCAGATGCACGGCCTTGCCTTTGCCATCACCAAACACCTGAATTTCGATGTGGCGCGGTGTGGTCAGGTATTTTTCGATATACACTTCGTCATTGCCGAAGTTCGACTTGCCCTCGGCCCGCGCGGTCTGGAAGGCTTTTTCCATGTCCGCTGCGGTTTCGGCCACTTTCATGCCCTTGCCGCCGCCGCCTGCCGTGGCTTTGATGATGACCGGATACCCGATCTCTTCGCCCAGTTTTTTCGCTTCTTCGAGGTTGGCCACGCCGCCCTCGGATCCGGGCACACAAGGCACGCCCAGTTTTTTCATCGTGTCCTTGGCAGTGATCTTGTCACCCATGACGCGGATATGCTCCGCCGTGGGGCCGATAAATGTCAGGTCATGATCTTCGATGATCTGCACAAATCCGGCGTTCTCGGACAGAAAGCCATAGCCGGGGTGGATCGCCTCGGCGCCGGTGATCTCACAGGCGGCGATGATCGCGGGAATGGACAGGTAGGATTGGCTGGATGAAGGCGGACCGATGCAGACAGATTCGTCCGCCATCCGCACATGCATCGCGTCACTGTCGGCGGTGGAATGCACCGCAACCGATTGAATGCCCATTTCGCGGGCCGCACGGATCACGCGCAGGGCGATCTCTCCGCGGTTGGCAACGAGGATCTTGTTGAACATCTGGGCGCCCTTATTCGATGATCACAAGCGGCGCACCAAATTCGACGGCATCGCCATCGCCCACCAGAATGCGCTTGATTGTGCCCGCCTTGGGGGCTGGAATGTGGTTCATCGTTTTCATCGCCTCAACGATCAAAAGCGTATCTCCTTCAGAGACACTTGCGCCAACCGTGATAAACGCCGGTGCGCCCGGTTCACCTTGCATATAAACGGTCCCGACCATGGGGGAGGTCACGGCGCCCGGATGGCTGGCCGGATCTGCAGGTTCTTCTGCGGAAGCGGCGGCAGTCGGGGCCGCAGCGGCGGGCGCAGCGGCCATCGGTGCTGCAGCCTGCATCTGTTGCGGTGCCACGATCTGTTGGGGTGGCTTGCGGCTGACCCGCACATTGAGGCTGTCATCCTCGGCGTAATCGCGTTTGACCTGCAGTTCGGTCAGGTCATTTTCGTTCAGCAGCTCGGCCAAGGCCTTGATAAAGGCCACATCAGCGTCATGGGTGTTCTTAGTCATTTTTTTCCTCAACACTTCTTTTGTGCAGGCACCGAAAGTGCCGTGACGTTTTTTCGCTTATATGCCATGGGCCTCCCCATGGAAAGCCGCCAGTTGCAGCCTCAATAAAGGCTTGGCATGGTGGGATTCAAAGGGGACGTTTTCATGAATCTCGACCATTGGTTGATCCGCACCGCTGCGGCCATGCCGGATTGGCCCGCTGTATTTGAGGGGCGGGACCAGATTTGTGACTATGCGGGACTGAACGCCCGCGCCGGTGCGCTGGCCGCTTGGCTGATCACGCAGGGCGTTGCGCCGGAGGACCGGGTCGCGATCTTCATGAAAAATGTGCCAGATTATCTGGTGGTTCTTTATGGCATCTGGCGCTGCGGCGCGGCGGCGGTGCCCATCAATGCCAAGCTGCACGGCCGTGAGGCGGCGTTCATCATTGAGGATGCCGGTGCCAAGTTGGTATTTGCCAGCCCGGAGTTGTCGCAGGGTCTGAGGGAGGCGGACAGCGCAGCGCAGGTTGTCACCATTACCGAGGAGGATTTCGAGGCCGCCATGGCCGCCCCGCCCATGCTGAACCCGGTGGATCGCACAGCGGATGATCTGGCATGGCTGTTCTATACCTCCGGCACCACGGGCAAGCCCAAGGGCGTGATCATCACCCATGGCATGTTGATGTCGATGGCGCTGTGCTATGAGGCGGACGTCGATCCGGTGCGCGCGGAGGACGCAACGCTTTATGCCGCCCCGATGAGCCATGGTGCAGGGCTTTATGCCCTGATGCATGTGGCCAAGGGGGCAGCGCATATCTGCCCGGCGTCTGGCGGGTTTGATCCGGCGGAAATCCTTGATCTGGCCGCGCATTTCGGATCGGTTCACATGTTCGCTGCGCCCACGATGGTCAAACGGATGACCGATTACGCCAAGGGCGCAGGCCTGCGCGGGCGGGGGCTGCGCACCGTCGTCTATGCGGGCGGCCCGATGTACAATGCCGATATTATTGAGGCTGTAGACCAGTTTGGTCCGGTCTTTGTGCAGATCTACGGGCAAGGAGAATGCCCTATGGGGATCACCGCCCTGTCCCGCGCCGATGTGGCAGACCGCAGCCGCGCTGACTGGCAAAAGCGGCTGGCCTCCGTTGGACGGGCGCAATCGGCGGTCGAGATTCGCATTGGGGATGCAGGCGGGCAACCATTGCCCAGCGGATCACAAGGTGAGATCATGGTGCGCGGCGCAACGGTCATGCCCGGCTATTGGCAAAACCCCGAGGGCAGCGCCAAAGCCCTGAAAGACGGCTGGCTGATGACCGGTGACATGGGGTTTCTGGACGATCAAGGCTACCTGACCCTCCAGGACCGCAGCAAGGACGTCATCATCACCGGTGGGTCAAACGTCTATCCACGCGAGGTAGAGGAGGTCTTGCTGACCCATCCAATGATCAGCGAAGCGGCCGTTGTCGGACGACCCCATGCAGAATGGGGCGAAGAGGTGATTGCCTTTGTCGTCGGGGATGCCGATGCCGCGGCGCTGGATGCGCTTTGCCTGAACGAGATTGCGCGGTTCAAACGGCCCAAACGCTATCACCACCTGCCGGAATTGCCCAAGAACAACTATGGCAAAGTCCTCAAGACCGAGTTGCGCAAGCTGTTGGAGGGGTAGAGGCGCGCAGGCGATGGCCCACCGGCCAACAAAAAAAGCAGCAGGCGGACCTGCTGCTTAGTTGGGGGTAATTTCAGGCCTCAGCCAATGCCAAGATCAGATTGCGAGGTATTCCGCCCGCAGCTCTGCGTTGTTCAGAACCTCTTCGGCCGTGCCGTCAAAAACGATCCCGCCGGTATCAAGGATCACAGCGCGGTCGGCCAGCTTCAGGGCGCGAACGGCGTTTTGTTCAACCAGGATCGTGGTGATCCCCTGTTCCTTGATCAGGCCCAGTGTCTTTTCAATCTCGTCCACAATCACCGGCGCGAGACCTTCATAGGGTTCATCCAGCAATAGCACTTTGATGTCCCGGGCCAGGGCGCGGGCGATGGCCAACATCTGCTGTTCGCCGCCTGAAAGCGTGACGCCCTCTTGGTTTTTCCGCTCGCCGAGGCGGGGGAAAAGATCATACAGACGATCCAGTGACCAACCCACCGGTGGCGCGATCTGGGCCAGTTTGAGGTTTTCCTCAACCGTCAGGCCGGGGATGATCCGGCGGTCTTCGGGCACCAATGCAAGACCGGCGGCAGAGGCCTGATGGCTGGCCATCTTGTGCAGGGGCTGGTGGTCCAGCCAGATCTCGCCATGCTGCACCTCGGGTTCGCTCAGACGGGCGATGGCCCGCAGGGTGGAGGTCTTGCCCGCGCCGTTGCGGCCCAGCAGGGCAAGGATTTCACCCTCATGGACGTTAAAGGTCACGCCTTGCACGATATAGCTTTCGCCGTAGTAGGCATGCAGATCCCAGACCGACAGAAAGGCGGGTGCGGTGGCGGCGTGATTGGCGTTGCGGTTCAGTGTTGCGGTGTTCATTTTTCTGATCCTTATGCCGCTTGGGTTTCGCCAAGGTAGGCTTCGCGCACCTTGGGATGACCCTTGATCTTGTCAGGTGTGTCTTCCACCAGCGGCGTGCCCTGTGCCAGAACGGTGATCCGTTCGGCCAGTGAGAACACCACATGCATGTCGTGTTCGATGATGGCGATGGTGATGTCGCGCTCTTCCTTGATCCGTTTGAGCAGATCAATGGTGTTGTTGGTATCCGCCCGCGCCATGCCCGCCGTTGGCTCATCCAGCAACAGCAAACGTGGATCCTGCGCCAGACACATCGCAATTTCCAAGCGCCGCTTGTCACCGCGTGACATGGAGGCGGCGTGCATCTCGCGTTTGTCGATCATGTTCATATCGACCAGCATTTCTTCGGCCTTGGCAACGATCTCCTGCTCATTGGCGATGGTTTCCAGTGCATGCATCCGGAACGCGCCATCGCGTTTGGCAAAGCAGGGGATCAACATGTTTTCCATCACCGTCAGATCGCCGAAGATCTCGGGTGTCTGGAACACGCGGCTGATGCCCATCTGGTTGATCTCAAAGGGTTTGCGGCCCAGAACCGATTGCCCGTCAAACATCACCGATCCGGTGTCAGGGATCAATTTGCCGACCAAACAGTTCAGCAAGGTGGACTTGCCCGCGCCGTTCGGTCCGATGATCGCATGCACGGTGTTTTCTTCCACGTTGAGGTTCACATCCCCCAGCGCTTGCAACCCGCCAAACCGTTTGCCGACATTCTTGACTTCTAGAATTGCCATTGTTTCGTTCCTTATTCAGCTGCGGGGTTGCGCTGTTTGGCGGCTTTCGCCTCAGCGTCGGCGGATTTTGCGTCCTTGCGGCGGAAGGTGGCCCCGATTTTCTCAGCGCCCTGCACAAGGCCGCCAGGCAGGAAGATCACAACCATCATGAACAGCAAGCCAAGGGTCAGGTGCCAGCCCTTGCCCACGAAGGGGTGGACGATGGTGACCATGAAATCCTCGATGCCATCGGGCAGGAAGGAGAACCAGCTGTGCAACACGTTGTCGTTGATCTTGGCAAAGATGTTCTCAAAGTACTTGATGAAGCCCGCGCCCAGAACCGGACCGATCAAGGTGCCTGCGCCGCCGAGGATCGTCATCAGAACCACCTCGCCAGAGGCGGTCCATTGCATCCGCTCCGCGCCCGACAGCGGATCCATGGAGGCCATCAGACCGCCCGCAAGGCCGGCATACATGCCAGAGATCACAAAGACCGCCAGAGTATAGGGCTTGGTGTTCAGACCGGTGTAGTTCATCCGCTGCTGGTTCGATTTCACCGCCCGCAGCATCAGCCCGAAAGGTGAGCGGAAGATACGGATCGCCAGATAGAACATGCAGATCAGCACCAGCGCACAGAAATAGTAACCAAAGTTGAAGTCAAAGCTCCATGCACCGACATCCAATGTATAGGTCGACTGCATCTTTTGGCCAAAGAGGTGCGGAATGTCCGGTTTCGCGGCGCTGTGGAAAAACTGCGGATCGGAGGTATAGACCTGCAGGCCCGTTTCGCCATTGGTGATCGGCGTGCCGACAAAGCGGCCGATCAGATCCGAATAGGCAATCGCAAACAGCATCTGTGCAAAGGCCAGTGTCAGGATCGAAAAGTAGATCCCTGAGCGGCGCAACGAGATATAGCCGATCAGCAGGGCAAAGAAGGCCGAAACAATGACCGACAGGATCATTCCGGGAATGATGTTGTAGCCCAGCAGCTTGAACATCCAGACCGCCGAGTAGGATCCGATCCCCAGAAAGGCCGCATGGCCAAAGCTGAGATAACCGGTCAGACCAAACAGCAGGTTAAAACCGATGGCAAAGATGCCAAAGATCGCAAACCGCTGCATCAGGTCCGGATAGCCTGCATTAAACTGCGCCATGGCAGAACCGGCAGGAAATGGGTTGAGGAGGAAAGGGGCGAACAGCGCCAGGCAGATCACAATGATCAACAACTGGGTGTCGTGTTTTTTGAGTCCGAGCATTGTTTATTCCTCCATCACGCCTTTGCGGCCCATCAGGCCCCGCGGACGTGTCAGCAAGATGATGATAGCAACCACGTAGATGATGATCTGGTCGATACCGGGCAGAATGTTTTTGATTTCGTTCATGGAGGCGAGGCTTTCGAGGATACCCAGCATAAAGCCAGCCAGAACCGCGCCGGGCAGGGAGCCCATGCCGCCGACGACCACAACCACGAAGCTCAGGACGAGAAAATCCATACCCATGTGGTAATTGGGCGAGTTGATCGGCGCGTACATCACACCTGCCAATCCCGCGACCGCCGCCGCGATGCCGAACATGATGGTGAACCGGCGGTCAATGTCGATGCCCAGAAGGCCCACAGTTTCCCGGTCAGCCATGCCTGCGCGCACCACCATGCCAAAGGTTGTGAACTGCAGGAAGGCAAAGACAGCACCGATGATCAGCACAGAAAAGCCAAAGTAGACCAAACGCCAGTAGGGATAAGCGAGCGAGCTGTCGAGCCCCAGCAAGGGGCCAAAGTCAAAGCTGCCAACAAAGGCAGAAGGCGCGGGGGTCGGGATCGGGTTGGCGCCGTAGAAATACTTGATGACCTCCTGCAGCACGATGGCAAGGCCAAAGGTCACGAGGATCTGATCAGCGTGGGGACGTTTGTAGAAGTGTTTGATCAGGCCCCGTTCCATGACAAAGCCGACAAACAGCATTACCGGTATCGCCAGCAGGATCGCCAGAGGCACCGCCCAGTCGATGATGGAAGCGCCCACCTCGGGGCCAAACCAGCTTTCGACATAGGGGGTTTTGATCTTGAGCGGATTGCCGAGAAAGTCCTTCTCGGTTTCCGACAGCGTTTCCGAGCTGAGCGTCAGAATACGCTGGAGGGTAACGGAGCAGAACGCACCAATCATAAAGATTGCACCATGGGCGAAGTTCACCACCCCCAGCGTGCCGAAAATCAACGTAAGGCCCAGAGCGATCAACGCATAGGCGGATCCCTTATCCAGGCCGTTCAGGAATTGAAGAATGATTGCGTCCATGGTCCCCACCTCTTGCAATGCGTCATTACGCAGGCAGGTCGCGCCCGGCGTAACGGTATGGGACAGGGCGCATCAAACGGAATGCGCCCTGTAGTCGTTGGATTGGGTCGGCTTATGCGCCTGGGTTACACTTGCCCAGCTCGCCACCGGCAAACATCGGGTGATCTGGCGCATACTCAACCTGAGCACGCGGTGTCACTTCAACGATTTCCAGTGTGTCGTATTCGTTGGACGGGTTCTCTTTGCCCTTCATGACCAACACGTCTTTGAAGCACTGGTGGTCTTCGCCGCGGTACAGAACCGGACCGTTGCCCAGACCGTCGAACTCAAAGTCTTCCAGAGCTTCGACAACGCCGCATGGGTTGAAAGTGCCGGCACGTTCGCAGGCATCCGCATAGAGCAGCGTCTGAACATAGCAGGTGTGCGCGGAGTTGGATGGCGGACGGCCATACTTTTCACCGAAGGATTTCACGAAGGCTTTGGAGCCTTCATCCTGCAGCTGCCAGTTCCAGTTCATGGAGCCAATAACGCCTTGCACGTTTTTGCCCGCACCAGCGGCCATCAGCTCGGAATAAAGCGGAACAACGATCTCGAACTTCTTGCCGTTCACTTCTTTGTTCAGCAGGTCAAACTGGATCGCGTTGGTCAGCGAGTTCACCATGTTGCCGCCGTAGTGGTTCAGAACAAGAACGTCCGCACCGGAGTTCAGCACAGGCGCGATGTAGGACGAGAAGTCCGTGGACGCGAGCGGCGTCAGCACGTTGTTCACAGTTTCCCAGCCCATGGCCTCGGTCGCGGCTGCGATCGATTCCTGCTGTGTCCAGCCCCATGTATAGTCAGCCGTCAGGTGATACGCGCGGCGGTCAGAGCCATAAGCGTTTTTCAGCACCGGCGCGAGGGCCGCTGCAGACATGTAACCGTTAAAGAAGTGACGGAAACCGTTGGCTTTCTTGTCTTTACCTGTTGTGTCGTTTGAGTGGGTCAGACCCGCCATGAAGATAACGCCGGCCTCTTGGCACAGGCCTTGAACAGCAACAGCCACACCGGAGGACGAACCACCGTTGATCATGATTGCGCCGTCTTTTTCGATCATCGCCTTGGCAGAGGCACGCGCCGCGTCAGACTTTGTCTGCGTGTCGCCTGTTACAAACTCGACCTTCTTGCCGAGAATACCGTTCCCTTTCAGCGCTTTGGAGCTGAAAGTGTTCATCATACCGCCGTCGCCTTCACCGTTGAGGTGCTGAACAGCAAGCTCCTGGGCGCGCAACTCGTCCAGACCTTCTTCGGCATAGGGGCCGGTCTGGGGCACGTTAAAGCCCAGGGTTACGGTGCTGCCCGTGGGGGCGTTGGTAAAGCCAGAGTGCCCGTCGGCACGCAGATACGTCGGCAGTGCAAGACCGGCACCAGCTGCTGCGCTGGTTTTGATCAGACCACGACGTGTCAGATTGGAAAATGACATGAATTCCTCCCGAATTATGAAACAGCAAAGGCGCGTCTCCCGCGCACCTTCACACGGCACAAATGTGCAAATTGACTATCGCCTGCTATATGAAAACCAATCAATAACCCCCTTGATAAACACATTAAATTTGTAAATATCTTCGCAGGAACATTTTCGAAGGTGTAAAGAAAATGATATTGCAGCGCAGAAACCCATTGAAAACGCGGGATATTGACCGGAGCCACGGCAATGGCACGTGAGGGGCTGACCGGCAGCCGCATCCGCGAACGCCGCGTGATGGCCGGGCTCAAACAGGCGGATCTGGCCCGCGATATCGGTATCTCGGCCAGCTACCTTAATCTTATCGAACACAACCGCCGCAGAATCGGCGGCAAGCTGCTCCTCAATATCGCGGCGGTTCTGGGGGTCGAGCCGCAAACCCTGACCGAAGGGGCGGAGGCTGCCCTGATCGCCGCCCTGCGCGAGGCTGCGGACGAGGCGGGTTTGACCGGACCAGAGGCCAGCCGAGCCGACGAATTCGCCGGGCGTTTCCCCGGTTGGGCCGATGTGCTGGCCGGAACGCGGCGGCGGGTGGCCTCCCTTGAACAGACAGTCGAGGCTTTGACCGACAGGCTCGCCCATGATCCGCATCTGGCGGCGTCCATGCACGAGCTTCTCTCCACCGCTGCCGCGATCCGGTCCACCGCTGCGATCCTTGCGGAAACCAAGACCCTTCAGCCGGAATGGCGTGAACGGTTTCACGCCAATATCAATGAAGACAGCCACCGCCTGTCTGACAGTGCGCAGGCCCTGGTGTCTTATCTTGATGCCGAAGCGGACGCCGCCGATGCTGCCAGCTCGCCGCAAGAGGAGGTCGAAGCGTTTCTGTCAGAACATGATTTCAGCTTTGGCAGTCTGGAAACCGGTTCCGCGACCGAGGCCACTATTGCCGAGATTGTAGAGACCGCCGAGATGCTCAGGTCGCAGGCCGCCAAATACATTGCGCGAGGGGTCTTGCAACAATGGGCACGTGATGCAGCGGCCTTGTCACTCAAAGAGCTGCGCAAGGAGATCGAAACCGCAGGAACAGACCCGCTGACGCTGGCGCGGAACCTGCACAAACCTGTCGTGGTTGTTCTGCGCCGTTTAGCCGCCTTGCCGGAGCTGGGCGCGGGGCTTGTGGTCTGCGACCGCTCTGGCACGGTGATTTTCCGCAAATCGGTCGAAGGCTTCACCGTGCCGCGCCACGGGGCCTGTTGTCCGCTTTGGCCGCTGTTTGGCGCATTGGCGCAAACGGGCATGGTGATTTCGGAAACCGTCATGCAACTGGGCCGCGCCCAAGCCAAATTTGAATGTTTTGCCACATCCGAAACCCAATCGGCGCCGTCCTACAATGCGTTGCCACTTGTGCAGGCGGTGATGGTCTTGCTGCCCGCATCCGCCGGCGCGGGGCAGGGGCGGTCGATGGGATCGACATGCCGGGTTTGCCCGCAAGAGAGCTGCGCCGCCCGCCGAGAGCCGTCAATTCTCAGCAGCGGCGTCTGACTGCGGCCTTTGGGCTTTTGACAGCCCGCTCAAACCGTTGCATGCTCAGGGTCGGCATGGCGCCAGCTGCATCAGACAGAGCCGCCCTGCCACCTTGGGGGAGGAGGACCGCGCGTGAGCAAACATGTCGTGTTGGTTGAGGACGAAACAAACATTGCCGAGGCAATCCGCTTTTTGCTGTCGAATGAGGGCTGGCGGGTCGAAACCTTGGCCAATGGATCAAACGCAGTGGACGTGATCCGAAACACCGGGCCGGATCTTGTGATGCTCGATGTAATGCTGCCTGGCAAAAGCGGGTTTGAAATCCTGCATGATTTGCGGGCCGATCCGGCCTTTGATGCGCTTCCGGTGCTTATGTTGACCGCACGCGGCCAAAGCCGCGACCGCGAGATGGCGGAAAAAGCAGGCGTAAGCCGGTTCATGACCAAACCGTTTTCCAATGCCGAGATGCTGGATGCGGTGCGCGAACTGACCACACAATGAAAGGGGCCTGAGCGATGCCGCAGCGGCGCATGTTTCTGGAACGGCGCAGCTATCGAATGCGGCGGATGATGGACGCGCTGCGGTTTCTTCCGTTGATTGGCCTGTGCCTGTGGATGGTGCCCCTGCTTTGGCCTTTGCCAGAGGCGGGTGATGCCGATCCGATGCCGATGAGCGTGGCCCTGCGATATCTCTTTGGTGTCTGGCTGGCCTTGGTGGTCATGGCTTGGGCGCTGTGGCGCTACACCCGCGGCGAAGCGGAGGTAGACACGGCGCAGGGCAGCTCGGACAGGACGCCCTGATGGTTTCTCTCAACGAATTGGTGCTGGTGTGCCTGACCTATGTTGTCGGACTTTTTGCCATCGCCTTTCTCGCAGAACGCGCCGCATTGCGGGGGCGCGGGGGATGGCTGCTGCGCTCACCGGTAGTTTATACGCTGTCGCTGTCGATCTATTGCACCGCATGGACGTTTTACGGAGCGGTGGGTTATGCCGCGCGGTCGGGGTTGGAGTATCTGACGATTTACCTCGGCCCGTCTATCGTGATGATTGGCTGGTGGTGGGTTCTGCGCCGTTTGGTGCGCATCGGGCGCAGCCAGCGTGTGACGTCCATCGCGGATCTGATCTCGTCGCGCTATGGCAAGTCGAACACCTTGGCCATTGTTGTGACCGTGATGGCGGTCATCGGCGTGACGCCCTATATTGCCCTGCAATTACAGTCGGTTATCCTATCTCTGGCAATTTTTGCGACACCGGATGCGGGCCTTGCCGGGGCCGAGGGTGCGCCGTTCAACAGGGCACAGGCGGCCTTCTGGGTGGCAACGGGGCTGGCGCTGTTTACCGTTCTGTTTGGCACGCGCAATCTCAATGTAAACGAACGCCACCATGGTGTGGTGATCGCGATCGCAGTGGAAGCGGTGGTGAAACTGGTCGCATTGATCGCGGTTGGGGTCTTTGTGGTCTGGGGGCTGGCAGGCGGCGTGGGCGACACGCTTGAGCGTATCGACGCCTCCGCCATTGGTGATTGGGAAGTGCAGGGCAGCCGTTGGGCGGCGTTGATGTTTGTCTCTGCGGCGGCGTTCCTGTGTCTGCCGCGCATGTTTCAGGTCATGGTGGTGGAAAACAACGACGACCGGCATCTGCAAATCGCCTCATGGGCCTTTCCACTGTATTTGATGTTGATGAGCCTGTTTGTGGTGCCGATTGCGGTTGTGGGCCTTGATTTGCTGCCTGCGGGATCAAACCCTGACCTCTTTGTGCTCAGCCTGCCGCTCAGCCAGGGGCAGAACGGGCTGGCGATGCTGTCTTTTCTGGGCGGTTTTTCCTCTGCCACCTCCATGGTGATCGTGGCCACGCTGGCGCTCAGCACCATGGTCAGCAACCATATCGTCATGCCGATCTGGCTTAACCTGCGGCGCGGCGGTGCCACCCAATCGGGCGATGTGCGCAGCGTGGTGATCCTTGCGCGGCGGCTCTCGATCCTGCTGATCATCGCGCTTGGCTTCTCCTATTACCGCGTGAGTGGCGGCAGCGGCGCCTTGGCGGCAATTGGCACGATCTCCTTTGGCGGTGTGGCGCAGTTCCTGCCCGCGCTTTTGGGCGGCATGTTCTGGCGCGGGGCGACGCGGTTGGGCGCGCTCTGCGGGTTGGGTATCGGCTTTGTCCTGTGGGTCTTCACCATGCTCTTGCCCAGCTTTGGCATGGATGTGGCCCTGTCACAAAGCACCTTTGAGCAAGGCTTGATGGGGGCCGCGTGGCTGCGCCCGCAAGCGCTTTTTGGGGTTGAGGGACTGGACCCCACGGTACATGCCGTTGTCTGGAGCCTGAGCCTGAACACTTTGATGTTCTTTGTGGTCTCGCTTTTTACCTTTCCTGATCCGATTGAACGATTGCAGGGCGCACAGTTTGTCAATGTGCTGGACCACGGCGGATCGGCGCGGGGCTGGACGGCCTCGGTGGCGGGCAGTGAAGACTTGATGATTATGGCCCAGCGGATCCTGGGGGCGGCCGAGGCACAGGCATTTTTCCGGCAAGAGGCCAAGGCACAGGGACGGCCGGGCAACCTGCCGGAACCCACACCGGCCTTTGTGCAGGAGTTGGAGCGCGAGCTGGCAGGTTCGGTTGGTGCGGCCACGGCCCATGCGATGGTGGGGCAGATCGTTGGCGGCACGTCAGTGTCGGTGCAGGATTTGCTGGCGGTGGCGGACGAATCCGCCCAGATGCTGGAATACTCCAGCCAGCTTGAGGCCAAATCGAGAGAGCTGTCCGAAACCGCCGAAGAATTGCGCCACGCCAATGAAAAGCTGACCCAATTGTCACTGCAAAAGGACAGTTTCCTCAGCCAGATCAGCCATGAGTTGCGCACGCCTATGACCTCGATCAGGTCGTTCTCTGAAATCCTGCGGGACGCGGCCAAGCTCAGCGAGGCGGACAAGACCCGCTATGCTTCGATCATCCATTCGGAGACCATTCGCCTGACCCGGCTGCTTGACGATTTGTTGGATCTGTCCGTGCTCGAAAACGGGCAGGGCAATCTGCACATTGGCGAAGGCGCATTGCAAGATGTGCTGGACCGGGCGGTGACCACGGCCCTGACCGGCAGCGAAAACCCCATCAGCGTGACCCGCGCAGGGGTGCAGGAAAAGATCATCATCCGCACCGATCTGGACCGGTTGGTGCAGGTATTCATCAATCTTATCACCAATGCCAAGAAGTACTGCCGCGCCGACACGCCCGCATTGACCATTCTGGTGGGGCGGCGCAGCGACGGGATCACGGTTGATTTTGTCGACAATGGTGAGGGCATCCCCGCCGATGCGCAGGCTGTCATCTTCGAAAAGTTCTATCGCGCAACTGGCGCCGAAGGAGATGGTGCAGGGTTGGGCTTGGCGATCTGCCGCGAGATCATGCACAGGCTGGACGGCGAAATCAGCTATCTGACATCCTATGAAGGGGCGGCGTTCCGGGTTTTCTTGCCGGCATCGGCGCTTGCCCCGGTCCAGACAGATCAATCGGAACTCAGCCAGCCCGCATAAAGGCCATAGTAACCAATCTTCCGCTATGGCTGGACCCAGCAATCCCAACCGCGGGCGGAGGCAATGGGTCAAGACCAGGAACAATCAGCCATAACCGAAGAGACAACACCGCCTGCAGGTGTCCTGCATCGCAAAGCCCATTCGGGCCGTGCGACGCATCAGGCCCGTGCAATGACGCTGGCCAAGGCGCTGCGCCTGACTTTGGCCAAGGTGGCGGATGATCTGTTCGATATGGCGATGGCAGTGATTGGCCTGCGACGCGAAACCCGCAGCGCGGACACCTTGGGTGAGCTGTTTCCGGCGGATGCGCTGCTGCTGCTGATGGATGGGCCCCAGCGGCAAAGGGGCGGCGTTGTGGTCGATCAGGCGCTCGTCGGCGCCTTGCTGCAACAACAGACCATGGGAAAGGTCTTGCCCGCCGCAGAGGGCGACGTGCGGACCATGACCGAAACCGATGCCGCGATGTGTGCGCCTTTCATTGACGCGCTGATCCTCCGTGCGGCTGGCCTGCCTGAAACGGAGGCCGACCGCGACCTGATCCGCGGCTATACCTTTGGTGCGCGGACGGCTACGCCGCGGCTGCTGTTGATGGCGCTGACGGCACAGGATTTTGAAATCATCGAAATCACGGTGGATATCGATGGCGGCACTCGGCAGGGGTCATTGACCCTTTGCCTGCCGCACAGCGAGATGGCCCAAGACCCCATCCCGCCGGAGGACGCCAAAGATGACAGCGTCGCACCCGACAAACGGGTTCCCAAAAAGCTGACCGAAACGGTTTTGGCGTTGCACGTTGATCTCAATATCGCGCTCACCCGGTTTCGGATGCCGCTGCGCCGGCTTGGGGCGCTCAAGGTGGGGGATCAGATTGATCTGGGCCGATGTGCCTTTGATCAGGCCCGTGTGCTGACCATGGGCGGCAAAGCACTTGGCCTTGGCACATTGGGGCGCGTCAACGGGATGCGGGCGCTGCGGGTCACACAGACCGGGCAGGGTCAAAAGCAGACGGAACCGGACGGGGATGCCCGCGCTGCGGTTGGCTTGTCTCCGGCCGCTGCAATGATGGAGATGCCGGGTGCAGATTATGACGGAGCGGAGCCGCCTGAAATGGGGGATGACATGCCCGAGTTGCCCGACCTGCCCGACCTGCCGGATTTGCCCGATCTGCCGGAACTACCTGATTTGCCGGACATGTCAGACCTGCCGGGCTTCGAAGATCCCCCCGCCGAACAAGAGGCGGGGTAGCTTCAATCCAGAGGGATCAAACGAAAGGTTGATCCAGCGCGGGGCGGATGTTGCTCAGATCATAACCGCCCGCCGCGGCGGCTGCGACGATCTCATCTGCGGGCAGCGTGCCGGCTTGCCCCAGCGCCCATGCAATGGTCGAGCGGGTGCCAGAGGCGCAATAGGCCAAAACCACATCGCCCGTATCCAGACCCAGCGCCCGGTTCTTGGCAATCACATCGGGCACCATGGTCTGATGGGTCAGCGGCTGAACCGCAAAGGCGATCCCTGCAGACTCAGCCGCGGCGCGGATCGCATCAGCGCTGTGGCTTGGCGGCACTTCGGCGTCAGGGCGATTGCACAGGATGCGAGTGATGCCAGCGTCGCGCAGGGCGTCCATATCGGACGGGTCAATCTGCGGGCTGACAAAATAGCGGGGGGTGATTTGGCGAATATCCATAGGATGATTTAAGCGCAGAGCGGGTTCCTGTCCAGCCGTCATTGCAGGTCGGTGCAATGGGTCGCAGGGCAGGAGGCAAGGCCCGCCTCAGCCCATGAAGATCCCGACCACAACCATCATCAGGCCAATGACCGACAAGAACAGCGCCCCAAGGTTTAGCGGCAGTGCAGATTGCAGCACGGCGCGCATCGCCTCATCATCCAGCTGTGCACGTTTGGCGCGGGTGACCTTGAGAATGCACCAGACCAGCCCAACGAGCCCCAGCAGGGACAGCGCGGCACCAGACCAGATGATCCAATCAAAAACGGTAAATGTGTCGGTTTCCATGGCAGGCTGCTACGACAATCCCCCGCTTGGGGCAAGTCCCGCTTGCGGGGGCGCCGCCCCGAAGGTAGTCAGTCTGAAAGCCAATCAAGAGGACCGTCAGATGAGCGATACAGGCACCAACCCAGACGTGATCGAAACCGCAGGCGATGCGACATACCGTGTGACAGCCAACGAGCTGCGCCAGTTTGTAGAACGGATCGAGCGTCTGGACGCGGAAAAGAAAGACCTGGCCGAGCAACAAAAAGAAGTCATGGCCGAGGCCAAGGCGCGCGGCTATGACACCAAGGTCATGCGCAAGGTCATCGCTCTGCGCAAACGCGACAAGGACGACATCGCCGAAGAAGAGGCGGTTCTGGAAATGTACAAAGAAGCCTTGGGCATGTGATCCGATCCGGTGGCCAAGGGGCCTGTTTTGCAGATGCAGGCAGGTTTTTAACCCCAACCACCGCCTAAGGCCGGTTCGACCGGGCTGACCCCCTTGCGCACGTCCTTCATCAGCCATAGAAGGGCGGAAATTTTTACCCGCGCCGCGCGGCGCGGCCCTATCCTATGGAGCAAACATGCAGGTCAACGAGACGCTGAACGAAGGTCTGAAACGCGGCTATGCCATCACCCTGACGGCGGCCGAGCTGGACGCCAAAGTGAACGAGAAGCTGGCCGAGGCGCAGCCTGAAGTCGAGATGAAGGGCTTCCGCAAGGGCAAGGTGCCGATGGCGCTGCTGAAAAAGCAGTTTGGCCAGCGCGTGATGGGCGAAGCGATGCAGGAAAGCATCGACGGCGCGATGAACGAGCATTTCGAAAAATCCGGCGATCGCCCTGCGATGCAGCCCGAAGTGAAAATGGCCAACGAAGACTGGAAAGAAGGCGACGATGTCGAGGTCACAATGACCTATGAAGCGCTGCCAGAAATCCCTGAACTGGACATGTCCAAGATCAAGCTGGAAAAGCTGGTGGTCAAAGCCGATGACGCCGCTGTGGATGAAGCGCTGGCCAACCTTGCTGAAACCGCGCAGGATTTCAAAGCCCGCAAGAAAGGCTCCAAAGCCAAAGACGGCGATCAGGTTGTCATGGATTTTGTTGGCAAAGTGGATGGCGAAGCCTTTGAAGGTGGCTCTGCCGAAGATTATCCGCTGGTTCTGGGGTCCAACTCCTTTATCCCCGGCTTTGAAGAGCAGCTGGTTGGCGTAAAGGCCGGTGAAGAAAAAGCCGTGACCGTGTCTTTCCCTGACGATTATCAGGCCGAGCACCTGAAGGGCAAAGAAGCGACATTTGATTGCACAATCAAAGAGGTGAAAGAGCCTGTTGCCGCTGAGATCGACGATGAACTGGCGAAAAAATTCGGTGCCGAAGATCTGGCCGGGTTGAAAGCGCAGATCGCTGAGCGTCTGGAAGCCGAATACGCCGGTGCCTCCCGCGCGGTGATGAAGCGCGGCCTGCTGGACCAGTTGGACAGCATGGTTGACTTTGACCTGCCGCCCACCCTGGTTGAAACCGAAGCGGGCCAGATTGCCCACCAGCTGTGGCATGACGAAAACCCTGACGTTGAAGGCCACGATCACCCCGAGATCGAAACCAAGGAAGAGCACACCAAGCTGGCGACACGCCGCGTGCGTCTTGGCCTTCTGCTGGCAGAACTGGGCCAGAAAGCCGAAGTACAGGTGACCGACGCCGAGATGACCCAGGCGATCATGAACCAGGCACGACAGTACCCTGGTCAGGAACGCCAGTTCTTTGAATTCGTTCAGCAAAACCAGCAGATGCAGCAACAGTTGCGTGCGCCTTTGTTCGAAGACAAAGTGATTGATCACATCGCGGAAAACGCCGAAGTGACTGAAAAAGAGATCAGCAAGGACGACCTGCAAAAGGCCGTTGAAGCGCTCGAAGACGAATAAGATCAACTTGATCCAAGTTGTGAAGGCCGCGCCATCTGGTGCGGCCTTTTTCGTTTGTCTCCGCTAAGGTTTACCCTGCCGCCTGCGGGTTTTTGTAATGTGCAGGATACGCCGGAACTTGGGGCACTCCAGATGGCTGGGTGCCGTGCAATTGGCCGCATGACGCAGGCCATCGCGCATGCGTTGCAACTCTGCAATTTGCAGGTCAAGCGCATCGGCGCGGGCACGCAGGGCGTCTGGCGACAGGCGCGGCGCGTCCCGTCGGCCCATCAGCGCCGCGATCTCGCGCAGTTTGAAACCGGCCCGCTGGCCCAGGCCAATCAACGTCAGACGGTCCATCACATCTGCGGTGAACACGCGCTTGATCCCCTTGCGTCCGACCGCGCGGATCAGTCCGATTTCCTCGTAATATCTGAGTGTTGAGGCAGGCACGCCGCTGTCTTTGGCCAGTTCGGAAATGTCGGGGTTTTGCATGGTTGACCTCAAGTGCACTTGAAGATGCAGGTTGCGCAGCGTGAACGTAACTGACAAGAGGCAAAAAATGTTCGGAGATGGAATAGCGGCGCAGGTGATCCCGGTTGGTGTGGTGGCCACGGTGGTGATGGATGTGATTTCGGTGCTGCGGGCGCGGCTGAGCGGGGTAAGGGGGCTGGATTACGCGCTGTTGGGCCGCTGGATGTTGCACATGTGGTCCGGTCGATGGTTTCACAACAACATCGCGGCCACTGAACAACGCGGCGGTGAACGCCCGTTTGGTTGGTTGCTCCATTATGTGATTGGTGTGATCTGGGCGGCGCCTGCGGTTTGGATGGTGCAGGCCGGTGCATCCGTGGTCGCTGCGGCGTTTGTGGTCGGAGTGGGCTCCGTTGTGGCGCCATGGTTCGTGATGCAGCCCGCATTCGGGATGGGGATTGCGGGGCGGAAATTGCCAGAGCCGTGGTCGGCCCGCAGCCGGAGCCTGCAAACACATTTGACCTTTGCACTGGGGCTTTGGGTAGGTCTGCGCGTGATTTGACGGAGATCCAGCCAGAGGCCGCATCCCGTCAGCCAGACTTCAAACCGGTTTCGACCAACATGCCGCGGCGCTTGGCCTCATAGTAATAGCCCCGCGCGTACCAGCCGATGGCGGTGTCGAAATTACCATCGGACAAGAGCCACGCGCCGCGCAAGTATTTGAGACCAAACTGCAAATTGGTTTCCGCGTCCAGCAGATCAGCGGGGTGTCCGCGAAACCCCATGGTGCGGGCCGTGGCGGGCAGGATTTGCAGGAGCCCCCAATAAGGGCCGTTGCGGGCCGCAGGGTTATGCGTGCTTTCCCGAATGGCAAGACGGTGCACCAGCGGTCGCGGCAAGGCATAGTGATCCGCCCAACGGTTGATGCTGGCCCGCAAGGCGGGGGTTTCATTGGGATAGAGCGGCGGTTCGGGCGGGTTGGTGTAGGGCGCCGGGGCGCTGTTGCCGCCACCCCCGCACGCCGCAAGCGGCAACGCCCCCGCGCAGAGCAACAACATCGAACGTCGGGAATAGAGGTGAGGCATGGAACGCACCGGCAAACAGGAACAATAGCCTCTGTTTATCCCGCAAGGGCGTTACGACAAGGTAAAGCCTTTGGCATCGGCGGCGATTTGCGCAGGGCAAAGAAAAACGCCGCACAGGATCTGCGCGGCGTTTCTGTTCGATAGAAGGGAAGGGGGAGATCAGGCTTTCGCCGCGTCGTCCTCAGCTTCTTCTGCAGGCTGGACCGCTTCGGCCAGCTCGTCATCGTCGGATGCGGCGGAACCGATATCATCAAACAATTCGGCAATCTCGAAATCAGCTGCGGCTTCTTCTTCCGCGGCCAGTTCCTGAATGGATTTGCCGGACGCCTGAAGCTCGGCCTCTTCAGGGGAACGTGCAACGTTCAACTGAATTGTGGCTTCGACTTCGGGGTGCAGAACAACGGTGACATCGTGCAGACCCAGATCCTTGATCGGGCTGCCCAGAACAACCTGTTTGCGGTCTACGGTGAAACCAGCCTCTGTCGATGCTTCGGCGGCGTCACGGGTGGTGACGGAGCCATAAAGCGCACCGGCGTCAGAAGCAGAGCGAATCACGATGAACTGCTGACCGTTCAGCTTGTCCGCCATGGCTTCGGCTTCTTTTTTGGTTTCGAGGTTCTGTGCTTCAAGCTGTGCTTTGCGTGCTTCGAAGGCTTCCACGTTGGCTTTGGACGCAGACAGCGCCTTGCCCTGTGGCAGCAGGAAGTTGCGAGCATAACCCGGCTTTACGTCCACAACTTCGCCCATTTGGCCAAGCTTGGATACACGTTCCAGAAGGATAACTTGCATGTGCTTTCTCCTTACTTAACGGCGTAGGGCAGCAGGGCGAGGAAGCGGGCGCGTTTGATGGCACGGGCCAGTTCACGCTGCTTTTTCGCGGATACCGCGGTGATACGGGAAGGCACGATCTTGCCACGCTCTGAGATGTAGCGTTGCAGCAGACGTGTGTCCTTATAGTCGATCGCAGGTGCGTTGTCGCCCGAGAATGGGCAGACCTTGCGACGGCGGAAAAATGGTTTTGCAGCCATGGTTTAGATCCTTTTCCTCAAGCCAAAATCAGCGACGTTCGCGGCGCTCGGGCCGTTCGTCACGTTTCTGCATCTGAACGGATGGCAGGTCTTTATGCTCATCCATTTTGATGGTCAGAACACGCATGACATCGTCATGCAGGCGCATCAGGCGTTCCATTTCCTGAACGGCGGTCGCTGGTGCGTCGCTGCGCAGGAAGGCATAGTGGCCCTTGCGGTTTTTGTTGATTTTATAGGCCATTGTCTTGACGCCCCAGTACTCGTGATCCACGAGTTTCCCGCCATTGTCGGACAGGACGGCACCAAAATGTTCGATAAGGCCTTCGGCTTGCGTGTTGGAAAGATCCTGACGCGCAATCATAACATGCTCATACAGTGGCATGTGTACTCCTACTTTTATCAAGGCGCATTTCATAGGCAGGGCATGATCCTTTGCGGCCCCACCACGAGAGACTGCGCGGTTCAAAAGATTTGCAAAGGAAGGGTCCATATACACGGTTTGACGCGCAGGGCAAGGCCGCCGCGCGTCAAATAGGATCAGGCCCGCGCGGCGGCAAAAAGCCCATAGCGCAGGTTCAGGCGGCGTGCGGTCTGGGACAGCACCACAAAGGTGAGGATCGCCATCAAGATCTCAGACACCGGACCGGCAATCCAGATCCCAAACTCCCCCATCAAAAGCGGCAGGGCAAAGGTCAGCGGCAGCGCAAAGGCATAGGGTTTGGTCAATCCCAGCACCGCCGCCCGTGTCGCATCCCCCAGCGCCTGAAAGTAGGAGGCGATCACAATCATCGGACCCGCCAGCCAGAACATTACAGTGGTGACTTGCAAGATCCATTGAAACGCCGTGATCACCGCAGGATCGGCCACAAAGAGCCGCGCAATCGGTTGGGCCAGTGCCACAAAGACCACCTGACAACCAAGGCAATAAAGGAACGCGATCCAGATCCCGATCCGCAAGCTGCGATCCGAGCGGTCCAGCGCCCGCGCGCCATAGTTGTTCCCGACAATGGTTTGCAGCGCATGGGTCAGCCCCAAAAGCGGCAGAAAGGCAAAGGTCATCACGCGGGTGATGATGCCATAGGCCGAAACTGTCGCGGTATATTGCGGCGCATCCACCATTTGCAGCGCCAGCAGGATCGCGGTGGAGCCCAGGGCCACGCCAATGAAGTTCAGACTTTGCGGCGCACCAAGGGCGAGGATACGGCCCCAATCGCTTGTCAGGGGCGCTTGCAGCAGGGCGCGCGGGGTGAGCAGGGTTTTACCCGACAGGCGAAAGCCGATCACGATCAGGATCGTCACCAGTTGCGCCAGCGCCGTGCCATAGGCCGATCCGGCCACGCCCATATCCATCAGGGCGATCAGGACATAGTTAAAGGAAATGTTCAGCAAGGACACCAAAAGGCTGAGTGCGGCCATAACACCGACATGGCCCTCATTGCGCAGCGCATCCGAATTGACGCTGAGCACGAAAAGCAAGGGCGACATGAACATCGTGATGGCCAGATAGGTCTGGGCCATCTCGGCCAGCACGTCGGACCCGGCTGCAAGAAATTGTGCAACCGCCGGTCCAACCGCCAGATAGGTCAGCACCAGCAGCACACCGGCGAACAGGGCCAGCCCATGCGCACCGGCAAACACGGCGCGGGCGGCGTCATGCTCTCCTGCGCCCAGGTGGCGGGCCAGTTTGCTGGACATGCCATTGCTGACCAGCGTTGCCAACGCCACGATCAGCATGAACAAAGGAAAGATCAGGGTCACAGCGCCAAGCGCCTCTGCGCCGACATAGCGACCCAGAAAGATCGCATCTACCACCGTCAGCAGACCGTTCATCGACATCACAAAGATGATGGGCAGTGCGGTCTTGGCAAAGATCGGGCCAAGCGGCCCGTGGGTAAAGGGATTTTGCGGAGAAGGATCCACAGCAGGATTAAGGGACATGATTGGCCTCACAAACACGTTCCGCATTTTCGAAAGGAGCCCGCATTTCCCACCGGCAGAACAGGGTAGGTCCAAAATATATCCGACACTTCACCGGTATTGCGGGCGGCAGGCGGTCGGGCCTGCGGCACAGGTATCGCCATTGGCGCAGAATGGCAATGGCCGGCAAAGAGGGCAGATAACGGCGCTGCCCTGACAAGGTACGCACATCGCCCAGTTGTCGCCCAATTCTCGGCCATTTCTTCGCCCATTCCTTAACTCAAGATGAACAGCGAGGATGGGTGCAGTGACAGCGACAGCAGATTTTATGGAGGGCGAGGATGCTTCCTTTTTGTCAGAAGACAAACAAACCAGCGCGATGCGCAACCGGCCAAATGATGAGGGCCGCGTGATGCAGCGCTCGGTGCAGCGGCTGATGGGCGCGTCATTGATGGTTGCGGCGGTTGGCCTCTGGGTCGCACCGGGATCAAGCTGGGATAACGATCTGTTGCTGTTCAAGCTGGCTCTTTCTTTGACTGGGGGATTGGCCGGGTTCGGTCTGCTGCTGGCCAGCAGCACTCCCCGCGATCCGCGTGTCGAGATCGACACAATCCGCCGCGAGGTGCGGGTGGTGCGCCCGGCCAAAGGGGTCGGTGACATCATCTTGCGACGCTGCGGGTTTGACGATCTGGCCCGCGCCGAACAGGACGGGCCGCGCGTGCGCATGTGGGACCGGAACGACGACTTGCTGGTGGACATCACAATGAAGAATCGCGACGCCCTTTTCAGCCTCGTGGGGGGGCTGAAAGACGTCGGGAAACTGGCGCAGACTGCCGGGTGACGCTGGGCAAAAGCCCGCAAAAAGCAGAACGCTTGCGTGATCCGGGCAGAAGGCCCAAAAACCGGTGCAGAAGGCCCGGACAAGACAGGCAGAACGCCTGAAACGACAGGGCAGAATGCCCGACACAAAGGCAGAATGCCTTTCCACGACCCAAAAGCGCCCCGGCAATAGCCGGGGCGTTTGTTTTTGCAAGGGCCGCCAGCCGGCTCCAGTGTTCAAAAATGCGCAGACCCTGTTCAGACCTGTCCAATTGCACTTGCGCCCTTGGTCCCCATTTTGGCTTGCACAAACGCAAACCAACGGAGCGACCCAAATGAAAAACGCAATTCTTGCCTCGGCCCTCGGCCTGACAACAGTTCTGGCCGGACCATCCTTTGCCGCAGGCGCAGAGAAATATGTGCTGGATGCCAGCCACAGCCAAATCGTGTTTGATTACAACCACCTCGGCTTCTCCACCAGCTATGGCATGTTCTCTGGCTTTGAAGGCGAGATTATGTTTGATGCGGACGCGCCTGAGGCCTCTTCGGTCACGGTGTCCATGCCTGTGATGTCGATGTTCACCGGCTGGGAAGAGCGCCACGCACACTTTATGTCGCCAGACTTTTTCGGCGCCGCTGAGGGCGATCTGGTGACATTCACCTCTACAGGGATCGAAGTCACCGGCGACAATACCGCGCTGATCACCGGTGATCTGACGCTGAACGATGTAACCAAATCAGTGGTCCTGGATGCCAAGCTGAACCAAAAAGGCGATCACCCGATGGCGGGCAAGCCCTGGATGGGTTTTGACGCCACCACCACGCTGGTGCGTTCGGATTACAACCTTGGAAAATTCGCGCCCTATGTGAGCGACGAAGTACAAGTGAAAATCTCTATCGAGGCGATGAAAGCCGACTAAACTTTCAACGCGAGACAGAACAATAGGCCGCCGGACACCCCGGCGGCCTTTTGTTATTCCGTGCCGCGCTGCGCGGTCAGGGTGATTTTGACCCGCACCTCAAAGCCCAGCGTTGCGGGGTCATTGACGTTATCACCAATCCCAAAGCTGCGCCGGTCCAGTGTCAGATCACCGCGCATTTCAGCGCGGTTGCCGTCCACCGAAAGGCTGAACGGCAGGGTCAAGGGCGCGGTTTGATCCTTTATGGACAGGGTTCCGATGGCCTCATACCCGTCGGCGGCATGTTTGATATCTGCCTTGAATACCGCCGTTGGATAATCCGTGGCAGCAAAAAAGTCAGGCCCAAGCGCCTGCGCGGTGACAGAGCCAAGGGTGAGCGAGGGGATCGAGATCGTTGTTTCCACACTGCCGATCGCGACATCGGGCGTCGGGATGGTCTCATCAAAAGCAATGACAGAGGTCCAATCAGCAAAGCTGCCAGTGATTTCAGAGCCGAATTGTACCACGGTAATTTCGATGGTGCCGGTTTCGACCTGCCATTGTGATGTGACCTCGGCCAGGGCTTCGGGCGCGGCTTGGGTTTTGCCGCCTGCCAATGCTGCCGATAGACCCAGAGCCGCCAACCAAAGCGCAACGGCAGCCAAAACGGGGGTGCGGCTGTGCGCCTGATCGGGCAGGGGAGGCAGATCCGGACGGCCCGGCAACATCCGGCGTAGCGTCGCGTCACGGTCGATCACGTGGTGTTTCAATGCGCCCGCGATATGCAGCACCAAGGACAGGATCAGCAACCGCCCGGACACGAAGTGCAGCGCGCCAAAGAAGTGTTCAACCGCGGTGGATTTTGGCACCAGCGGCAGTCCCTGGCCTAAGGGCCACCAGATCGGCGCGAAACCTGCCGCGGCTGCATGGGAGATCCAGCCGGACAGCGGCACCACCACCATCGCGCCATAAAGCATCCAGTGCACGGTGTCTGCCGCCCAGCTTTCCAGTTTTTTGTCAGCGTTCAAAAGGCCGGGCTTGGGCTGAGTGAACGCCCAGATGATCCGCAGGACAGCAAGGAAGAATGCCAGCACGCCCAATGTCTTATGCAGTGAAAACAGCCATGCCTTGCGGGCCAGCTCGGCGTCCGTTTCAAAAGGCAATTGATGGGCAAACCATCCCATCGGGATCAGTGACAGGATCAACAGGGCCATCAGCCAATGGATCGCCTTGGTCACCGCGCCATAGCGGGTTTGGGTGTTGGATAGGGACATCGTCAGCTCCTGCTTGGGTCTGCGCCAACCTAAGTGTCAATCCGGCCAAGGCAATGACAATCCATGCACAGCGTCTCTGCACTCTTGTTCAGGGGGGCGGTGCAGGCTAGACCAAAGGCCACTGAAAAGAAGGGGCCAACATGAGCATCGCATTCGTATTTCCCGGACAGGGCGCACAGACAATCGGCATGGGCCGCGCATTGGCCGAAGCCTATCCAGAGGCGCGGGCCGTTTTTGATGAGGTCGACGCGGCCCTGGGTGAAAAGCTGTCCGATCTGATCTGGGAGGGCGAGATCGAGACACTGACCCTGACAGAAAATGCGCAGCCTGCTCTGATGGCCACCTCGATGGCGGCGATGGCGGCGTTGAAGGCCGAGGGGATTGGTCTGGACCGGGCGGCTTTTGTGGCGGGCCATTCATTGGGCGAATATTCAGCACTTTGTGCGGCGGGCACGTTGTCTTTGGCCGATACCGCACGGTTGTTGCGCATTCGCGGCAAGGCAATGCAGGCGGCGGTGCCTGTGGGTCAAGGCGCGATGGCGGCGGTTCTGGGGCTGGACGCAGACACAGCGGCCAAGGTGGCCGAGGATGCCGCGCAGGGCGATGTATGCCAGTTGGCCAATGAAAATGATCCAACCCAAAACGTGCTGTCCGGCAGCAAGGCGGCCATTGAACGAGCGCTTGTTCTGGCCAAAGAGGCAGGGGCAAAACGCGCCTTGCCTTTGCCGGTTTCGGCGCCTTTCCACTGCGCCTTGATGCAGCCAGCGGCGGATGAAATGGCCCGCGCCCTGGGCGAGGTCACGATGAATGATCCGCAAGTGCCGCTGGTGGCCAATGTTACGGCAGAGGCGGTGACCGATGCAGGCCAGATCCGCGATTTGCTGGTGCAGCAGGTGACCGGGCGCGTGCGCTGGCGGTCTTCGGTGGAATGGATGGCCGCGCAGGGCGTGACCGAGTTTTGGGAGATCGGCGCAGGCAAGGCCCTGTCCGGTATGATCCGGCGGATCGCCAAGGACAGTGCCATGCGGGCCATCGGCACGCCCGATGATGTTGCGGCGGCCAAAGACGCCTGATGCGGCTTGCCGCGCTACTTGTCGCTGTATTGGCGATTCTCGGCTGTGCGATTGCAGACAATGCCGTGGATCGCACAGCGATGGAGGTGCGCGGCAGCCAGCTTTGGCTCAATGGTGAGATCACCAGCCGTACACCGGCGAATTTCGAGGCGGTGATTGCCGCCAACCCGCAGATTGTCACCGTGGTGCAGGGGATGATGCCAGGATCACTCGATGATCAGGCGGTATTGCGGATGGGGTATTTCTTGCGCGGGCGCGGGCTGGACACCCATCTGACCGCGCAGAGCGAGATCTATTCAGGTGCGGTGGATCTGTTCCTGGCCGGCGTGCGCCGTACCGCGCAAAACGGTGCGGTGATCGGGGTGCACAGCTGGGCCGATGGCTTTGGCGAGGGCAGCAGTTATCCGCGCGATGCGGCGGAGCATCAGGCCAACGCGCAGTACACCCGCGATATGCTGGGCAGTGATGCGTTTTACTGGTTTACCTTGCAGGCCGCGCCCTCAGACGGGATACATGAGATGACACGGGGTGAATTGGCGCGGTTTGGTGTGCTGACCCACCCCTAAAAGAGAAAGAGCAAAGGAAGACACATGTTTGATCTGACAGGTAAAAATGCACTTGTGACAGGTGCATCGGGCGGGATTGGCGCCGATATTGCGCGCAAATTGCATGCGCAGGGCGCAACAGTTGGCCTGTCCGGCACCCGCACTGAGCCGCTTGAGGCGCTGAAGGCGGAACTGGGCGAGCGGGCGCATGTGCTGCCGTGTAACCTGAGCGATATGGAGGCGGTTGATGCGCTGCCCAAACAGGCGGCAGAAGCGATGGGATCGGTTGATATTCTGGTCAACAACGCCGGGATCACCCGCGACAATCTGTTCATGCGGATGTCGGATGATGAATGGCAGTCGGTTCTGAACGTGAATCTGACCGCGACGTTCAAGCTGTGCAAAGGGGTGATGCGCGGCATGATGAAGGCCCGATGGGGCCGGATTGTGAATATTTCCAGCGTGGTCGGCGCCACCGGCAACCCCGGTCAGGCCAATTATGCGGCGTCCAAAGCAGGCATGGTGGGCATGTCCAAGTCGCTGGCTTGTGAGGTTGCGAGCCGCGGGATCACAGTAAATGCGGTTGCGCCCGGATTTATCACCACGGCGATGACCGATAAGCTGACCGATGATCAAAAGGCTGGAATCATGGGGCAAATCCCTGCTGGCCGCATGGGCGAGCCATCCGAGATTGCCGCTGCTGTGGTCTATCTTTCCAGCAATGAAGCGGCCTATGTAACAGGCACCACCTTGCATGTGAACGGCGGCATGGCCATGTTGTAGCCTCTGACGCAAAACGTTTGCCTGATAGGATTGATATGGTAAACGAGGCGCAGATTCGTATCGAGGGGTGCTTGATCGCACCCTATTCCCTGTGCGAACAGGGGAAATAGCCGCCTCGGCAACGGGGTAATTTCCAAGCGTCGTTCAACGGCGTGCGGATAGAAAAGGGCCCAAACAGGGCCAAAGACATGAGGACTTATTATGAGCGACGTCGCAGACCGCGTGAAAAAAATCGTTGTGGAACACCTTGGTGTTGAAGAGGACAAAGTGACCGAGAATGCGTCGTTCATCGACGATCTTGGCGCAGACAGCCTTGACACTGTTGAACTGGTGATGGCGTTCGAAGAAGAGTTCGGCATCGAAATCCCAGATGACGCAGCCGAAAACATCCAGACTTTTGGCGATGCGGTAAAGTTCATCAAAGAAGCCTCCTAATCGGCTTTTCGCATTGGCCTGAGCGCCTTTGCAGCTATGAAATTCAAAGCGGCGTTGTTCCTTGGCGGAATGGCGCCGTTTTCTATTGGGCAGGGCAAAGCAGGGGTTGTGCCGGGCGGCAGGCCGCGCAAAACTGAGGCAAAGCAGCAGTTTACGAGTGAAGGCAATTCACCCTCAATGTCCCGAAATATTCCGACTATCAACACCCGCCGATTGACCCTGCGTGCCATGCGGGCGGAGGATTTTGGCCGTTTTGCCGAAATCTGGGCCATGCCCGAAGTGGTGACCCATATCAGTGGCAAACCGCGGCCCAAATCCCAATCATGGGACGCATTTTTACGCAATGCGGGCCATTGGCAGATTACTGGCTTTGGCCAATGGGCCATCGAAGTGCACCGTCAGCATCAGATGGCAGGGCAGACCGGCTTTTTCTTCGGCTCACGCGGATTGGGCGATGATTTTGATCCTTTTCCCGAGGCGGGATGGGTGCTCGAACCGGGGAGCCAGGGGCAGGGTTTGGGGCTGGAGGCCGTACAGGCCGCCCATGATTGGTTTGACCGTGTGATTGCAGGTCGGACGGTCTGCATGATCACGCCGGACAACACCGGATCGCTGCGCATCGCACGGGAAGTCGGCTATGTTCCGCTGCGCGAGGCGGAATTTGGCGGCGATAAGGTGCAATTGATGACCCGTAAGGGGCCGGTTGGCTAACTTCGGGGCTTGGCGGGGGCGGGTCGCCGTGGCACGCTTGGTCCGCTGTGCGAGGGCGTGCCTGCGCACTTGAACAAAGGGGGTGCCGCAAGGTATAGCCCCCCAAAGCGATATAACACCAAGGGGCTTGGATATGCGCAGAGTAGTTGTAACCGGTTTGGGTTTGGTCACGCCGCTGGCAGATGGCGTAGAGGAAAGCTGGAGCCGTATTCTGGACGGTCAGTCCGGCGCGGGCCCGATTACGGGGTTTGATGCGAGCAATCTGGTCACGCAATATGCCTGCGAAGTGCCATTGGGTGATGGCAGTGACGGCACGTTTGACGCTGGCAAATACATGGAACCCAAGGAACAGCGCAAGGTAGATACCTTTATCCTGTTTGGCATGGCCGCTGCGCAGCAAGCTGTTGAAGACAGCGGCTGGATGCCGACGGACGTTGAAGATCTTGAGCGCACGGGCGTATTGATCGGATCCGGCATTGGTGGTTTGAACTCCATCGCCAACACCGCCGTGATGATGAAAGAAAAAGGTCCGCGCAGGGTCAGCCCGTTCTTTGTGCCGGGTGCCTTGATCAACCTGATCTCGGGGCAGGTGTCGATCCGTTATGGGTTTAAAGGGCCAAACCATTCGGTTGTGACGGCCTGTTCCACGGGCGCACATGCCATTGGCGATGCCAGCCGTCTGATCATGCTGGGCGATGCGGATGTGATGGTTGCAGGCGGTGCGGAAGCGGCAATTTGCGAGATTGGCATTGCCGGTTTCAACGCCTGCAAGGCGCTGTCGACCAAACGTGGCGATGATCCCAAATCCGCCAGCCGCCCCTATGACGCGGACCGCGACGGTTTTGTCATGGGTGAGGGCGCGGGCATTGTGGTTCTGGAAGAATACGAACACGCCAAGGCGCGTGGCGCGAAGATCTATGCCGAGGTCTTGGGCTATGGACTGTCGGGCGATGCCTATCACATCACCGCGCCATCCGAAGATGGTGAAGGCGGCGAGCGGTCCATGCGGGCGGCGTTGCGCTCTGCCGGGCTGGAGCCGAAAGACATCGACTATATCAACGCGCATGGCACCTCGACCATGGCCGACACCATCGAATTGGGCGCTGTTGAGCGGATGATGGGCGCGGATGCGGGCAAGGTCACGATGTCTTCGACCAAATCTGCAACGGGCCACCTTCTTGGTGCGGCGGGCGCAATTGAGGGGATTTTCTCCATCCTTGCGATCCGTGATCAGGTCGCACCGCCAACGATCAACCTTGATAACCCCGCGGTGGAAACGCCCATTGATCTGGCCCCGAACAAAAAGGTCGAGCGCGAGATCAATGTGGCGCTGAGCAACTCGTTCGGCTTTGGTGGCACCAACGCAAGCGTTCTGTTCGGGAAAGTCAAATAATGTGGCGACACATTGCGTCTAACGCGGTCACGTTCCTGTCAGTTCTGTTGTTCCTTGTCGGGGGCGTGATCCTCTGGGGCAAGGGCCAGTATCAGGCCGAGGGTCCGTTGACGCAGGCCATCTGCCTGCAGGTCGAGCGCGGGTCGAACATGCGCAAAGTGAGCCGGAGCCTTGCGGAGCAAGGGGCGGTGAGTTCTGCGGCGATTTTTCGGATCGGATCGGATTACCAAGAGAAAACTTCCCAGCTCAAGGCGGGCAGCTTTCTGGTGCAGCCGGGCACGTCGATGGCGGAGATTGTCGATGTGATCACCAAGGGCGGAGCCAGCACTTGCGGCACCGAAGTGGTGTACCGGATCGGCATCAACCGGGTATCGGTGCAGGTCCGCGAGTTGGACCCAAACACGAACCGGTTTGTGGAACGGGTGGAGTTCACGCCCGGCGCGGATGAGGTTCCTGAGCTGTTTACCCAGACCACTGCCAAGGGTGACACGCGGTTTCGCATTGCGATAGCCGAAGGTGTGACCAGCTGGCAGGTGGTTGAGGCGCTGAAGGGGATTGAGGTGCTGGATGGCGAGATTGCAACGCAGCCGCCTGAAGGATCGCTGGCACCCGACAGTTATGAGGTGCGGCCCGGCGATGATCGGGCTGAGGTGATTGCCCAGATGCAGGATGCGCAAGAGCTGTTGGTTTCTGCCGCATGGGAGGCGCGTGATCCGGATTTGCCAATTGAAACGCCTGAGGATCTGTTGATCCTTGCATCGATCGTGGAAAAGGAAACCGGCGTGCCAGAAGAGCGGCGGCAGGTGGCCAGTGTTTTTGTGAACCGTCTGAACCAGGGCATGCGTCTGCAAACCGACCCGACGGTCATTTACGGCATCACCAAGGGGCAAGGCATCTTGGGGCGCGGCTTGCGCCGGTCGGAGCTGCGCAAGGCAACCCCTTGGAATACCTATGTGATTGAAGGCTTGCCCCCGACGCCAATTGCCAACCCCGGACGAGCCAGCCTGATGGCGGCAGCGCAGCCGGATGAGAGCCCGTTCATCTTTTTCGTGGCTGATGGTACGGGTGGACACGCCTTTGCCGAGACCTTGGATGAGCACAACCGCAACGTTGCGAAGTGGCGCGAGATCGAAGCGGAGCGCGGTGCAGCGGCAGCGGGCAATGCCTCGACGGGTGGGAACTAGGCGCGTGCGACCGCTTTGGCGTGCGTTTGGGTAAGGTGTTGTTAACACTGTTATTCTTGACTTTGCGCACGGTCTGAACTATAGATTTTGTCACGCTAGCAGACGTGAATGAACGGCCCCGAGGGACACCTCGAGGGCCGTTTTGCGTTTGATTGGTCGGGAATTCCTTACAAGAGGTTTGCGCGACAATGACAGTAATCACCCCGGACGAAGAAATTGCGCATGGTGTTGAGATCCTTGACGCCTTGCGGGCCGCAATTCGGGTGTTGCGGCAAGAGATCGAAGGCCAGGCACAAACGGCCCGATCTGGGGAGGATATCGACAAAACACAGATGGCGAAGCACCTGCGCGACATGCAGGGGCTGGTGACGCAATGCACAAAGGCGGAGATGTTTCTGAATGACTGTAGAAATCGACAAGCGGGGATCGCAAGGGCAGGCCATGCCCTCGATCTGGAGCAAGCAAGGGCTGACATCGGGTGCAAGCTGGATCGCTTGCGCAGATGCGGCGGTGCAAGCCGAGTTTCTGGATGATCTGAATGCGGGGGAGTTGATGGCGCTGCCCTATTTGTTTGAGTTCTGGGCGATGCCGCATCAATTGCCGCCAGAGGGCGCGTGGCGCACATGGGTTGTGCTGGGTGGACGCGGGGCGGGCAAGACCCGCGCGGGCGCGGAATGGGTGCGCAGCATGGTTGAGGGGGCGCGGCCTTTGGATAAGGGGCGGTGCCGGCGCGTGGCCTTGGTGGGCGAAACGATCGAGCAGGTGCGTGAGGTGATGATCTTTGGTGACAGCGGCATTCTGGCCTGTTCGCCAGAGGATCGCAGGCCCGACTGGGAGGCCACGCGCAAGCGGTTGATCTGGCCGAATGGCGCGGTTGCCACGGTGCATACGGCGCATGACCCTGAAGGGCTGCGCGGACCGCAGTTTGATGCCGCCTGGGTGGATGAGCTGGCCAAGTGGAAGCGCGGGCAGGAGGCTTGGGACCAGTTGCAATTTGCGCTGCGGCTTGGGGATGATCCGCGGGTCTGCGTGACGACGACGCCGCGCAATGTGGATGTCTTGAAAAAGCTGCTCAAATCCCCGTCGACGGTACAGACCCATGCGCCGACGGAGGCGAATGCAGCCAATCTGGCAAGTTCTTTCATGGAAGAGGTGCGGGCAAGGTATCGCGGCACGCGGATGGGACGGCAAGAGCTGGACGGGGTGTTGTTGTCTGATGCGGAAGGCGCGCTGTGGACCAGCGAGATGTTGGAGCAAGGCCGTCTTGAAGCCCCGCCTGAGTTTGACCGGATTGTTGTCGGGCTTGACCCCTCCATCAGCAGCGGTGCAAGCGCCGACGAATGCGGGATCGTCGTGGTCGGCGCGACGACGCAAGGGCCAGTGCAGGATTGGCGGGCGGTTGTCTTGGCAGATTGTACGGTGCAGGGGGCCAGTCCGGGCGCATGGGCCAAGGCCGCCATTGCCGCGATGGAGCGGTTTGGCGCGGACCGTCTGGTGGTGGAGATCAACCAGGGCGGGCAGATGGTCAGCGAGGTTTTGCATGGCGTGGATCCGATGCTGCCCATCAAGGCGGTGCATGCCAGCCGCGGCAAGGCAGCGCGGGCAGAACCGGTGGCCGCCCTTTATGAGCAGGGGCGGGTGCGCCACCTGCGCGGGCTGGATGCCCTAGAGGACCAGATGTGCCGGATGACGGCGCGGGGCTATGAGGGTGGCGGCAGCCCGGACCGGGTGGATGCGCTGGTCTGGGCCATTCATGAGCTGATGATCGCGCCTGCGGCCAAGTGGCGGGCACCGGGGGTGCGGACCTTGTGAGGGCAGTCTGTGCGGCGGGTGCCGCGCAGGAGTTTTTCTTGCCAAATGAAGTGGGGGGGAGGCGCGAAACGAGGTGTTGCGCCAAGCGGCGCACGGTCTGGTTTCGCGGTCTTAACCTTTTGTTGGCAGGTTCTGTTTGCGCCGGTTGGGGCAGAGCGAATGAGGAGTGACGTGATGGTTTTGGATTTCCTGCGGCGCGGGGCGGCGGCAGAGGCACCGGCGCAGAAGGCATCGGCCACAGGTCCGGTTGTGGCCTATCAGACCTCGGGCCGGGTTGCCTGGAGCCCGCGTGACACGGCGAGCCTGACGCGGACCGGGTTTTGCGGCAATCCTGTCGGGTTCCGGTCGGTCAAACTGATTGCGGAGGCGGCGGCGGCCTTGCCTTTGGCGGTGCAGGATAAAGCGCATCGCTACGAGGCGCATCCGATTGCCGACTTGCTGGCACGGCCCAATGGGGCGCAGGGGCGGGCCGAGCTGCTGGAGGCGCTATATGCGCAGTTGCTCTTGAGCGGCAATGGCTATGTCGAGGCGGTGGGGGATACCGGGGTTCCGGCAGAGCTGCATGTGTTACGCTCAGACCGGATGTCGGTGGTGCCGGGGGCGGATGGCTGGCCGATGGCCTATGAATATGCTGTTGGCGGGCGCAAGCACCGGTTTGATCTGCGGGGTGGCCGCGATGCGATTTGCCATATCCGTAACTTCCATCCGCAGGACGATCACTATGGCTTTAGCCCGATGCAGGCCGCGGCGATGGCGCTGGATGTGCATAATGCTGCATCGCGTTGGTCAAAAGCCTTGTTGGACAATGCCGCCCGGCCGTCGGGGGCGATTGTCTACAAGGGCGCGGAAGGTCAGGGCAAGCTGAGCGAAGATCAATATGACCGGCTGGTGAGCGAGATGGAGAGCCATCATCAAGGCGCGCGCAATGCAGGGCGACCGATGTTGCTGGAGGGCGGTTTGGACTGGAAGCCCATGGGCTTTTCCCCCTCCGACATGGAATTTCAGAAGACCAAGGAGGCGGCAGCGCGGGAGATTGCTTTGGCCTACGGGGTGCCGCCGATGCTGATCGGGGTGCAGGGGGATGCGACCTATGCCAACTATCAGGAGGCCCATCGCGCGTTTTACCGTTTGACCGTGCTGCCACTGGCGACGCGTGTCACAGCGGCCCTGGGGCATTGGTTGTCCGGCCTTTCCGGCGAGATCGTGGAGGTCAAGCCGGATCTGGATCAGGTGCCCGCCCTGTCAGCGGAGCGGGATGCGCAATGGGCGCGGGTGGCACAGGCGGAGTTTCTGAGCCAGGCTGAAAAGCGCCGGATGCTGGGGCTGCCTGCGGTGGTGGCCGATGAGTGAGCTTCCGGCATATGAGCGGTTTGAATGCGCACCGGGGCTGCGGTTGCAAGCGCATGAACGGGTGAGCGCGATCCATCATGAAAACCTGCTGCGCCGGCTGGACCGTCTGGAGGATATGATGGAACGGATGGAACGGCGGCTTTGGCTGACGGTTTACGGGGTGGTTGCGGTGATCCTGGCGCAGGCGGTGCAGAGCTTTCTGGTGGTCACGCCTTAAGGCGCAAAATTCTGAGGAGTTGTCATGGAATATGATGCAATACGCTTTGGCTGCGGGCCAGAGCACGGGGAGACTTTGCCCGCTGAACGGTGTGGGCTTGAACGCAAGTTTGCGCGGTTTGGCAGCGCTGAGGTGGTCGAAGGCGGCGTGCAGGTCAGCGGATATGCCAGCCTGTTTGATGCGGCAGACCAAAGCGGCGATGTGGTGCAACGCGGCGCCTATGCGCAGAGCTTGAAGGGGCTGCGGGAGGCGGGGCGCAGCGTCAAGATGCTGTGGCAGCATGATCCGTCCGAGCCCATTGGCGTTTGGGATGAGGTGCGCGAGGACGCCCGCGGCCTCTGGGTCAAGGGGCGTATTCTGGACAGCGTGACCAAGGGCCGCGAAGCCGCTGCACTGATTGCGGCGGGTGCGATTGACGGGCTGTCGATTGGCTATCGCACTGTAAAGTCCAGCAAGACGGCCAAGGGGCAGCGTCTGTTGGCGGAGTTGGAGCTTTGGGAGGTGTCATTGGTGACCTTTCCGATGCTGCCGAATGCGCGGGTCGCCGCGAAAGCGGAAGACAGGCAAAGCGCTGCGGACATGCGGCAAATGGCGGGGATCTTTGAAGGGGCGCGGCAAGATCTGCGCCGGATGAGGCAACAAGGGATCGAGGGAAACAAATGAGCGAGAGCAAGACGATGGGCGGCGATCTGCCCCCGGCGGAGGAAGTGCGGCAGGCCGTGAATGGGTTTGTCACGGAATTCAAAGGCTTCCAGTCCGAAATCGAAACGAAACTGCAACAAACAGAAGAGCGAATGACCATGTTGGACCGCAAGATGACACTGCCTGCACGCACCCCGCTGAGCGCGGCGAATGACACTGCCGCGCCGCATCAGGTGGCCTTTCAGGCCTATCTGCGCAATGGCGATGATGATGGGCTGCGCGGGCTGGAACTGGAGGGCAAATCCATGTCCACCGCCGTCAACTCTGACGGGGGCTATCTGGTCGATCCGCAGACGTCGGACCGTGTGCAGTCTGTGCTGAACACCACGGCGTCGATCCGGGCGATTGCGGCGGTGGTTCAGGTTGAGGCGACATCCTATGACGTACTGGTGGATCATACGGATGTCGGCGCAGGATGGGCGACGGAGACAGATCCGACGGCAGAGACCAGCACGCCGCAAATCGACCGGATCACCATTGCGCTGCATGAGCTGAGCGCCCTGCCGAAGGCGTCGCAGCGGTTGCTGGATGACAGTGCATTTGACATCGAGGGCTGGCTGTCGGGGCGGATCGCGGACAAGTTTGCGCGGGCCGAGGCCGATGCCTTTATCAACGGCGATGGGATCGACAAGCCCAAGGGGATGCTCGCTCATACGGCGGTAGACAATGCCGCGTGGACCTGGGGCAATCTGGGTTATGTGCCGACGGGTCTGGACGGAGATCTGACAGCGGATGCGATCGTTGATCTGGTCTACGCCCTGGGTGCGCAGTATCGGGCCAACGGGTCTTTCGTGATGAATTCCAAGACCGCCGGTCTGGTGCGCAAGCTGAAGGACGGCGATGGCCGGTTCATGTGGTCTGACGGTCTGGCGGCGGGGGAGCCTGCGCGGTTGATGGGCTATCCGGTGTTGGTGGCTGAGGATATGCCGGATGCCACAAGTGACCAGATGGCGATTGCCTTTGGTGATTTTAACGCAGGCTACACCGTGGCGGAGCGCCCTGACCTGCGCATTCTGCGTGATCCCTTTAGCGCCAAGCCGCATGTTCTGTTTTATGCGACAAAGCGTGTTGGCGGCGATGTGAGCGATTTTGCGGCCATCAAGCTGTTGAAATTTGGTCTGGTGTAAGCCGGAGCCAAAAGCGGGGCCGGGGCATTTGCCCCGGTCCGGGCGCGTAACCAATGGCCCTGCATTGCCTAGCTGTTCCCTTCCGACCAAGCGGTGCGGGCGGCCGCGCGTCCGGGCACCAGATCGGTTGTGCCAATTGCGATTTTTCGGAGAATTTCCATGATGTTGATCGAAGAGACACCTGTCGCGGATGCGGCCTTGCCGGTGGAGGCCTTCAAGGCGCATTTGCGGCTTGGCAGTGGCTTTGGTCAGGACGGGTTGCAAGATGTGGTGTTGCTATCCTTTTTGCGCGCTGCCTTGGCGGCGATTGAGGCCCGCACTGGCAAGGCATTGTTCACACGGGGGTTCGTGTGGACAGTGAGCCATTGGCGCGACGACGCGGCGCAACCGCTGCCGATTGCGCCGGTTTCTGCACTGTCCCAGGTGACGGTGATTGCGGGCAACGGGACCGAGATTGCGGTTGGTCCGGCGCTTTACTGGTTGGAGCAGGACATGCATCGCCCGCGTTTGCGCAGCACCGGAACGGCGTTGCCGGGTATTCCGACGGGCGGCTCTGTACGGCTGCGGTTCGAGGCGGGTATGGCCGCAGAATGGGCGGATTTGCCGCCGGACATGCAGCAGGCCGTCCTGATGTTGGCGGCACATTATTATGAGTATCGCAATGACACCGGGCTGAGCGAGGGCTGCATGCCCTTCGGCGTCAGCAGCTTGATCGAGCGTTATAAATCCATCCGCATCGGGGCAGGCGCATGAGCATGCCGGTTTTATCCCATGCCCTGATCCTTGAAGGGCCTGAGCGGGTGAGTGATGGCGCGGGAGGCTACACGGAGGGCTGGGTCGCCCTTGGCACGCTTTGGGCGCAAATCACCGCCCGCACGGGCAGGGAAACAGCGCAGAGCGGTGCGCCGGTGAGCCGGGTGTCGCACAAGATCGTGGTGCGCGGTGCACCCTATGGCAGCCCGGATCGGCCCAAGCCGCGGCAGCGTTTGCGCGATGGCGAGAGGATCTTTGTCGTTCAGGCGGTGGCCGAGTGGGACGGCGCGGGGCGCTACCTGACCTGCTTTGCCGATGAGGAGGTGGTGGTATGAGCTTTGCACTTTCCGGGCCGTTGCAGGCCGCGATCTATGACGCGTTGCGCGGTGATCCGGCGTTGACGGCGCTGGTGGGCGATGCGGTTTATGACGCGGTGCCTTCGGGTGCGTTGCCGGAGCTTTATGTTCGGCTGGGCAGTGAAACGGCTGAGGACGCCTCCGACTGCAGCGGCGCAGGCGCGGTGCATGTGGTCACGGTTTCGGTGATCACGACGCGGCCGGGGTTTGCGGACGCCAAGGCGGCGGCGGGCGCGGTCAGCGATGCATTGCATGAGGCGGATCTGGCGCTGAGCCGGGGACGGTTGGTGGGCCTGTGGTTTGAGAAGGCCAAGGCGCACCGGATCGACGCGGTATCTGCGCGGCAGATTGATATGCGGTTTCGGGCAAGGGTCGAAGACGGCTAGGGCCGCCCATCGGAAAATTCACGGACAATCACAGGAGATACGACATGGCTGTTCAAGCAGGCAAAGACCTTTTGGTCAAAATCGATATGACAAGTGACGGGCAGTTCGAGACCGTCGCAGGCCTGCGGGCCACGCGGATCAGCTTCAACGCGGAAACGGTGGATGTGACCGCGCTTGATAGCGAAGGGGGTTGGCGCGAGTTGCTGGTCGGGGCGGGCGTGCGATCTGCAGCAATCAGCGGGTCAGGTGTGTTCCGCGATGCGGGTACGGATGAGCGGGCACGGCAGTTGTTCTTTGATGGGCTGACGCCGGATTTTCAGATCATCATCCCCGATTTCGGCGTGGTGCAGGGCCCGTTTCAGGTGACGGCGCTGGAATATGCTGGGGCGTTGAACGGCGAGGCTACTTATGAGCTGAGCTTGCAATCGGCGGGCATGCTGACCTTTACCGCAGATGTGGTGGTGGTCTGAGCATGGCGAACCGGTGGCGCGGGGAAGTGGCCCTGACGGTCAATGGCCAGCGCCACCTGGCGCGGCTGTCTTTGGGCGCTTTGGCGGCGTTGGAGGAGACGCTGGAGGTCGGATCGCTTGTGGCGCTGGTCGAACGGTTCGAGACGCGGGCGTTCTCAAGCCGTGATGTGCTGGCGCTTTTGGGAGCTGGGTTGCGCGGCGGCGGCGCCGCGATCAGCGATACTGAATTGGCAGAGGCAGAGATCGAGGGCGGCCCTGTTGCGGCGGCGAAGGCGGCAGCAGAGTTGCTGGCGCGCGCCTTTGTGGTGCCGGAGTGAGCGAGCCAGTGGCATGGCCTGCGTTGTTGCGGGCCGGGTTGCACCAACTGGGGTTGGCGCCGGATGTGTTCTGGAACCTGACCCCGGCAGAGCTGCAGGTGATGCTGGGTAAGGCCGGATCGCGCCAGCCCATGACGCGGGACGGGTTGGACGCCTTGATGGATGCCTATCCTGACCAAGCAAAAGGAACACAAGATGGCGGATGAAAACAGCTTTGATCAGTTGAACGGCAAGGCGGCCGGGCTCAACGGGACATTGGCGCAGACCAGTGTGCTTGTCAGCGGTTTCGACAGCGAGCTGCGCCGGATGCGGGTGTCCTTGGCGGCGACGGGCAAGGATATGGCGACGATGGAGCGTGGGCTGAGCCGGGGATTGCGCAAGGCGTTTGATGGCGTGGTGTTTGACGGCATGAAATTGACCGATGCGTTGCGCAGTGTGGCGCAGACGATGGCGAACACCGCCTACAACGCTGCGATCAAGCCGGTGACGCAGCATATTGGAGGTCTGATTTCACAGGGCGTGGGTGCGTTGGTCCAGAATGTTCTGCCGTTTGAGCAGGGCGCGCCGTTTTCGCAAGGGCGGGTCATCCCATTTGCGCGAGGCGGCGTGGTGAGCGCGGGGCGTGTGCAAAGTGGTGGCGGCGGCATCGTGGCCGGGCCCACCCATTTCCCGTTGCGTGGCAGCTATGGGTTGATGGGGGAAGCGGGACCGGAGGCGATTATGCCACTGGCCCGCGGCGCGGACGGGAAGCTGGGGGTGCGTGGCGGCGTGGGCGGCGGCGATGTGCATGTGGTGATGAACATCACGACGCCTGATGTTCAAGGATTCCAGCGATCCCAGAGCCAGATCGCGGCGCAGATGAGCCGGGCACTTTCTGTTGGCAAGAGAAACCGCTGAGCGAGGGAACAGCCATGACATTTCACGAAATCAGATTTCCGGCCAGCCTCAGTTTTGGGTCCGTGGGTGGGCCGCAGCGGCGCACCGATGTGGTCACGCTTGCCAATGGATTCGAAGAGCGCAACACCCCCTGGGCGCATTCGCGGCGGGTCTATGATGCCGGGCTTGGCATGCGGTCGATTGATGATCTGCAGGTGCTCATCGGGTTCTTCGAGGCCCGGATGGGACAAATGCATGGATTTCGCTGGAAAGACTGGGCGGATTACAAGTCTGGCGCGGGATCGGCTGAGGTGGCTTTTGATGACCAGACCATCGGCTTCGGGAATGGCGAAACGGTCGATTTTCAGCTGATCAAGACCTACAGGTCCGGCGCACAAAGCTATGCCCGTCCGATCAAGAAACCGGTCTCTGGCACGGTGCGTGTCGGGGTTGAGCAGGACAGCCTGCAAGAGGGCGTGGACTATGAGGTGGATCTGGTCACGGGCATGGTGCGTTTTGCCCATCCGCCTGATCCGGGGATGGAGATACTGGCCGGCTATGAGTTTGACGTGCCGGTGCGGTTTGACACAGACCGGATCCTGACGTCGGTGGCCAGCTTTCAGGCCGGTCAGGTGCCCAATGTTCCCGTGATCGAGGTGCGGATCTGATGGGCGGGGCAAGGCAGGGGGTGTTGGACCATCTGGCAGGCGGGTTGACCACGCTGTGCCACGCCTGGGCGATTGAGCGGGCGGATGGCAAGACGTTTGCCTTTACCGATCACGATATGCCTTTGGCGTTCGAGGGGTTCGTGTTTGAGGCTGATGCGGGGCTGAGCGCACGGGCGATTGCCCAGACCACAGGGTTGGCCGTGGACAACACCGAGGCGCTGGGTGCGTTGAGCCATGCATCCATCCGCGAGGATGAGATCGAACAAGGCCGTTTTGACGGGGCTGCGGTCAAGGCATGGTTGGTGAACTGGCAGGATCCGGATCACCGGATGCTGAAGTTCTCGGGCAGCATTGGTGAGTTGCGGCGCATTGATGGTGCATTTCGGGCCGAGTTGCGCGGGTTGACCGAGGCGTTGAACCGGCCAATGGGGCGGGTCTATCAAAAGCCTTGCACCGCGGTTCTGGGCGATAAGAATTGCCGGTTTGATCTCAGCCAACCGGGCTATCGCGAGACCCGTGCGGTGGAGCAGATCGAGGATCGTCGCAGGCTGATCTGGGATGCCTTCGAAGGTTACGGCGAGGGGTGGTTCGAGCGGGGCCGCCTTGAGGCACTGGATGGCGCCGCGGCGGGGCTTTGGTCGGTGATCAAACATGACCGGACCAAGGACGGCAATCGGGTGATTGATCTGTGGGAGCCTTTGCGTGCTGTGCTGGCACCCGGCGACACTGTGCGGCTGATTGCGGGTTGTGACAAGCGATTGGAGATTTGCCGGCTCAAATTCGACAATCTGATCAACTTTCAGGGGTTCCCCGATATTCCGAGTGAGGATTGGGTGGTTGCGGTGCCGAAATCCAAAGGGGCCAACACCGGAGGGTCGCGGCGATGACAGTTCAGGGCGATCAGGTGGTTCACGCTGCAAGAGACTGGATTGGCACGCCTTATGTGCACCAGGCAGCGGCCAAGGGGGCGGGGTGTGATTGTTTGGGGCTGATCCGGGGCATTTGGCGCGAGCAATTTGGTGCAGAACCCGAAGCGGTGCCTGCCTATTCGATGGATTGGTCCGAGCCGCAAGGTGAAGAGCGGCTTTGGGCGGCGGCGCTGCGGCATTTGCGAGCCAAACCCTTGGGGGATGCAGCGCGCGGTGATGTCGTGTTGTTCCGGATGCGGCAGGGATCGGTGGCAAAACATCTGGGGCTGCAATCCGAAACTGGGGCGGACGCGCGTTTTATACATGCCTATGCGCGGCATGGCGTGACCGAAAGCCCGCTTGCAGGTCCATGGCGCAGGCGCATTGTCGCGCGGTTTGAATTTCCTCAAGGAGCCTTGTGATGGCGACATTGTTATTTTCCGCAGCCGGCGCTGCGCTTGGCGGTTCTATCGGGGGCACATTTGCGGGGCTGTCATCCGTGGCAATCGGCCGTGCGGTCGGCGCAACACTGGGACGGGTGGTGGATCAGCGCCTGCTGGGTCAGGGCGGTGAAGCGGTCGAGACTGGCAAGGTGGATCGCTTTCGCCTGACCAACGCCGGAGAGGGTGCAGCGATTGCGCAGGTTTACGGCCGGATGCGCATGGGGGGGCATGTGATCTGGGCGTCTGACTTCATCGAAACTGTCTCAGTGTCGGGGGGCGGTAAGGGCAGCAGCCCTTCGCCGGAAGTGTCCGAGTACAGTTATGCGGTCAGTCTTGCGATTGGTATTTGCGAAGGTGAGATCACCCGCATTGGCCGGGTCTGGGCGGATGGCGAAGAGGTTGCGCCAAAGGATCTGAACATGCGGGTTTATCATGGCACGGCAGACCAGTTGCCGGATCCTGTCATGGAGGCAATCGAGGGCGCGGGCCGGGTGCCTGCCTATCGCGGAACGGCCTATGTGGTTATGGAAGATCTGCCCTTGGGCCAGTTTGGCAACCGGATACCGCAGTTTTCCTTTGAGGTGATCCGCCCCGAGCAGCCGGGCGCACCGGGCTGGGAACATACCCCTGCGTTCGGCGTGCGCGGCGTCGCGATTATCCCCGGCACGGGGGAATATGAACTGGCAACCTCGCCTGTGAACTACGACCTGGGTGATGGGGTGCTGCAAAGCGCCAATGTCTCTACTCCGGCGGCAGAGCCGGACTTTGCCCAATGTGTGAATGCCGTCACTGAAGAACTGCCAAACCTTCAAGCGGCGTCGCTGGTTGTGTCCTGGTTCGGCGATGATCTGCGGTGCGGGGCGTGCACAGTGCGGCCAAAGGTTGAGCAGCTTGAAGTGGACAGCCCGGAAATGCCCTGGACCTCAGGCGGGATTGACCGGTCGGCAGCGCAGGTGATCGTGCAGGACGACGGGCGTCCGGTTTATGGCGGCACGCCCACTGATGCTTCGGTCATCGAGGCCATTCAGGCGCTGAACGCGGCGGGAAAGGCGGTGATGTATTACCCCTTTATCCTGATGGACCCATTCAAGGGCAACGAGTTGCCAGACCCCTATAGCGACAACGGGTTTCAGCCTGATCTGCCGTGGCGCGGGCGGATCACCCTGTCTGAGGCACCGGGGCGGCCGGGCAGCCCTGATGGCACGGCACAGGCGGTTTCCGAGGTCGATGCCTTCTTTGGAGCGGCGACAGCGGCGGATTTTACGGTGGAAGACGGGGCCGTGATCTATAGCGGCCCTGCAGAATGGGGGATGAACCGGTTTATCCTGCACAATGCGGCGCTGTGCCTTGCGGCAGGCGGTGTTGAGGCATTCTGCATCGGATCAGAGATGCGCGGTCTGACGCAGATCAGGGGGCCGGGAAACAGCTTTCCGGCAGTGGCGCATTTGCGCAGCCTGGCGGCGGAGGTGCGCAGCCTTTTGGGGCCAGATACCAAGCTGAGCTATGCGGCGGACTGGTCTGAATATTTTGGATACGCGCCGCAGGATGGATCGGGCGACCGTTTCTTTCATCTTGACCCTTTGTGGGCGGATCCGAATATCGATTTCATTGGCATCGACAACTACATGCCTTTGGCCGATTGGCGCGATGAGGAGGGACATCTGGATGGGCTGGATTGGGATGCGATCTATGATCTTGATTACCTGAAGTCCAACATTGAGGGCGGAGAAGGTTTCGATTGGTATTATCATTCCGAGACCGCCCGCGCAGCGCAGATCCGCACGGATATCACCGATGGGGATTATGGCGAACCTTGGGTGCATCGTTACAAGGATTTGCGCGGCTGGTGGGAGAACACGCACCACGACCGGATTGGCGGGGTGCGCGCAGCGAGCCCGACCAGTTGGTTGCCGAAATCAAAGCCGATCTGGTTCACCGAATACGGCTGCGGCGCGGTGGACAAAGGGGCGAACCAACCCAACAAGTTCCTTGATCGCAAAAGCTCTGAAAGCTTGCTTCCCCGGTTTTCCAACGGGGCGCGGGATGAGCTGATCCAGATGCAATATCTGCGGGCGATGTCGGAATATTGGACAGAGCCTGACAACAATCCGCTGTCTTCGGAATATGAGGGCCGGATGCTGGATATGTCGCGGGCCTTTGTTTGGGCCTGGGACAGCAGGCCCTATCCGTTTTTCCCGAATGATATCGAACGCTGGAGCGATGGCGAAAATTATGCGCGGGGGCATTGGATCAATGGGCGCACCTCGTCGCGCAGCTTGGCCTCAGTGGTGCGGGAGATCTGCGAGCGGGCGGGGTTGACGGCCTTTAGCACCGAAGGGCTTTACGGTTACTTGCGCGGCTATGCGGTGGAGCAGGTCGGCGATGCCCGTGCCGCGTTGCAGCCATTGATGATCCGATACGGATTTGACGCGGTTGAACGGGAAGGCGCTTTGGTGTTCCGGTCCCGCGATGGGTTGACCCCGGAGGCGATCGATGTGGGTCGATTGGCGGTGAGCGATGAGCTGGACGGTGTAACAGAGCAAAGCCGTGAGGCCGAGGCCGAAGTGTCCGGGCGGGTGCGTTTGCGTTTTGTGCAGGCGGATGCCGATTTTGATGTGATCGCGGAGGAGGCCGTTCTGGCCGATGAGGCGACCCATGCGGTCACGGGGTCGGAAATGAACATGTCCCTGACGCGCAGTGAAGGGCGCCAGATTGCAGAGCGTTGGCTGACCGAAGCGCGGGTGGCGCGGGAGACCTTGCGCCTTGCGTTGCCGCCGTCGCGGATGGATCTGGGCGCGGGTGATGTGATCGAACTGCCCGGTCAGGGCAATGAAGGCGCGGGGCGATACCGCATTGATCGGGTTGAACAATCCCTGACACAACTGGTGGATGCTGTGCGCATTGAGCCGCAGGTTTATGACACCGCTGACCTGAGTGAGGGTCCCGTCCCAATCAAGCCATTTGTTGCGCCGGTTCCGGTGATCTCGCACTTTCTGGACCTGCCATTGTTGCGTGGCGATGAAGTGCCCCATGCGCCACATATCGCCATCACGGCGGATCCCTGGCCGGGGGCGGCGGCGGTGTTCCAGTCGGGCGTGGATGCCGATTATACGCTAAACAGCCTGATCCATGCCCGCGCCACCATCGGCATAACCAAGACGGCGCTGCCCGCAGCCTGTGCCGGGGTGATGGATCATGGGCCGGTCTTGGAGGTCAAGCTGATCTCTGGGCAACTGGAGACTGTGCAGGCGCAAGCCCTTCTTAGCGGGGCAAATACGGCGGCGATTGGGGATGGTACGCCCGGCAATTGGGAGATCTTCCAGTTCGCCGAGGCAGAGTTGATCGGGCAGGACACCTATTGGCTGCGCGGACGGCTGCGGGGGCAGGCGGGGTCTGATGCGCTGATGCCGGAGGTTTGGCCGGAAGGGTCGGTTTTTGTCCTGCTCGACGGTATCCCAAAACAGATTGAGCTGAGCCCGAACCTGCGCCGCGTTGCGCAACATTTCCGGATCGGACCGGCGGGGCGTGGATATGATGATCCGTCGTATCGGCATGTGGAGGTCGCATTTGACGGCAACGGGCTGCGCCCCTTCAGCCCCTGCCATCTGCGCGTTGATTTGCAGATGGGCGGCGACGCCCGACTGGAATGGATCAGGCGCACTCGGATAGGGGGGGATGGCTGGGAAGCGGCAGAAGTGCCACTGGGCGAAGAAAGCGAATCCTATCTGGTGCAGGTGCGCAAGAACGGCGCGACATTGCGCCAAGAGATCGTAGCTCAGCCAAATTGGACCTATTCAGCCGCTGCACAGTCCGCGGATGGGGCGGTGCGCCCCTTTGATGTTCAGGTGGCGCAAATCTCGGCGACCTACGGGGCAGGGCTTTTCGCGGCGGTGGTGGTTTCTGCATAATGCGCCGCGTGCTTTGGTCGGATGTGACTGCTGCGGCGCGGGCGGTGATGGCGGCAAGACCTGATCGCCGGGAAAGCTTTGCCACGGCATTGATTGTGCAGGCCAGCCATGCGGACAAATATACGCGCCGGCTGCGCCGCGATCATCCCGAATGGGGCAATGGGACGCTGTTGGCGGCGGCACAAAAACACGCCTTGGCCGCCGAGCGCAGTTTTGATGATCGCGATTATGCAAAGTGTTGCCTGGTGGTTCTGACCGCGTTGAGCCGCTTTCGGGCAACAAAAAACTTGTAAGTAGAACTTTCATGACCACATGATTTTATGTGCCACATCACAGATTTGCGTTTGGGCATCAGATGTTGCATGGGCTAGGGTAGAGCCAACAAAGGACGGATATTATGGCTGAACTGCGCACAAAAATTGCACCTATGGACCCTGTTTGGGACCAGATCCAGAAAGAGGCACAGCAAGCTGTGTCGGACGAGCCCCTGATTGGCGGGTTTGTGCATGCCTGTATTCTGCACCACCAGTCTATCGAAAAGGCTCTGTCTTACCGGATCGCGGCCAAGCTTTCGTCGAATGAAATGTCGATGATGGTTGTGCGCGAGATGGTTGAAGAAGCCTATGCCGAGAACCCCGAGCTTATTCAGGCCGGGCGGGCCGATCTGGTGGCGATCTATGAACGCGACCCGGCGTGCCACAGATTGCTTCAGCCGATTTTGTACTTCAAAGGCTATCAGGCGGTGCAGGCCTACCGCGTCGGGCATCACCTTTGGCAAAAAGGCAAGCGCGACCTCGCCTATTTTGTGCAGATGAGGGTGAGCGAGATCTTTGGCGTTGATATTCATCCGGCGGCGAAAATCGGGCGCGGCATCATGATAGACCATGCCCATTCCATCGTGATCGGCGAAACTGCCGTGGTTGGAGACAATGTGTCGATGTTGCATTCGGTCACTCTGGGCGGGACGGGCAAGGAAGAAGAGGACCGGCATCCGAAGATTGAAGATGGTGTTCTGATCGGAGCCGGTGCCAAGGTTTTGGGCAATATCACTGTGGGCCATTGCAGCCGCATTGCGGCAGGGTCTGTGGTGTTGGAGGCTGTGCCGCCGTGCAAGACCGTTGCGGGAATTCCGGCGCGGATTGTGGGCGAGGCGGGCTGTGATCAACCGGCGGTGTCGATGAACCACATGCTGGGACCGCAGGACTGATTACCTGTCCGAACGCCGTATTAAGAATTGAAAAAGCCGGGGAAACCCCGGCTTTTTGTTTGATTTATGCCATCCCTGCGGGCTGGCGATGAGGGGCTGGCGGCCCCTCATGCTCCCCGCGAGTATTTGGGGCCAAAAAGGGATCAGGCCAGCATGGTCATCGGCGCTTCGAGATTGTCTTTGATTGCGTTGAGAAGATTGGCCCCCAGCGCACCGTCAATCACCCTGTGATCTACAGACAGCGTCACGGACATCACGGTGGCCACGGCCATTTCGCCGTCTTTGCCGACGATGGGTTTCTTGACGCCAGCGCCAACCGCAAGGATGGCGCCGTGGGGCGGGTTGATCACCGCGTCAAAGTTTTCGATGCCGAACATGCCCAAGTTGGATATGGCAAAGCTGCCGCCTTGATATTCATGGGGGGCGAGTTTGCGATCCCGGGCACGGGCAGCGAGGTCTTTCATTTCCGCTGAGAGGGCCGAAAGCGATTTCATCTCGGCGTCTTTCAGGACCGGGGTGAACAGGCCACCTTCGATGGCGACTGCGACTGCCACGTCCGATGGCTTGAGCCGCAACGTGCGATCACCGGCCCAGACCGAATTGGCCTCGGGCACCTGTTGCAGGGCCAGAGCGCAGGCCTTGATGATGAAATCGTTGACCGACAGTTTGATGCCGCGCGGCTCAAGCTGTTTGTTCAGATCGGCGCGGAAATTCATCAACGCATCCAGTTGGATATCGCGGCGCAGATAGAAATGCGGGATGCTTTGTTTGGCTTCGGTCAGGCGGGCGGCGATCGTCTTGCGCATTCCGTCGAGTTTGACCTCTTCGAATTCGCGGCCTTCGTAGATCTTCAGCACGGCGTCCGTGGACGGGCCTTGCGCGGCGGCGGCTGGCGCTGCCGGTGCGGCGGCGTCTGCAGCAGGTTTGGCCGCTGGAGCATCAGAGGCGGAAAGCCCTTCAACGTCGGACTTGACGATGCGGCCATGGGGGCCGCTGCCGGTGACATTGGCCAGATCCAGCCCCTTGTTCGCGGCGATGCGCCGGGCCAGCGGGGAGGCAAAGATGCGCGTGCCATCGGCGCCTTTGGGGGCGGCGGGGGCGGGTGCCGCTGCAGCGGGAGCGGCGGTTGCGGCAGGCGCGGCATCAGGCGTTGCGGAGGGTTCGGCCTCTGCCTTGGGGGCAGGAGCGGCGGAGCCGATGTCATCGGCGCTTTCTCCGTCTTCGAGCAGAACCGCGATGGCGGTGTTTACCTTGACGCCTTCGCTGCCTTCGGGGATCAGGATCTGGCCGATGACACCTTCGTCCACGGCTTCGAATTCCATGGTGGCTTTGTCGGTTTCGATCTCGGCCAGCAGATCGCCGGAGGAGACGGTATCGCCTTCCTTAACGAGCCATTTGGCCAGCGTGCCTTCTTCCATGGTGGGGGACAGGGCGGGCATGAGGATTTCTGTGGGCATCGGGCCGCTCCTTATTTGTAGGTTACTTTTTTCACGGCTGCGATGACCTCTTCGGTGGTCACCAGTGCGTGTTTTTCAAGGTTGGCGGCATAGGGCATGGGCACGTCCTTGCCGGTGCAGTTGATCACCGGTGCGTCGAGGTAATCAAACGCCTCCTGCATCACCACGGAGGAGATGTAGCTGCCGACAGAACCCTGCGGCCAGCCTTCTTCGACGGTGACCAAGCGGTTGGTTTTCATCACGGAATTGATGATCGCGGGGGTGTCCATCGGGCGCAGGGTGCGCAGGTCGATGACCTCGGCGTCGATACCCTCTTCGGCCAGTTTCTCGGCCGCTTCCAATGCGTAGCTCATACCGATGCCAAAACTGACGATGGTTACGTCCTTGCCTTCCCGCCAAATGCGGGCCTTGCCGAATGGCACGGTGTGATCGTCGATGTCCGGCACATCAAAGCTGCGGCCATAGAGGATCTCGTTTTCGAGGAAGATCACCGGGTTGGGGTCGCGGATCGCGGTCTTCATCAGACCTTTGTAGTCCGAGGCCGAATAGGGCATCGCGACCTTGAGGCCGGGCACCTGCATGTACCATGCGGCGTAGTCCTGGCTGTGCTGGGCGCCGACGCGGGCCGCCGCGCCATTGGGGCCGCGGAAGACCATGGGCGCACCCATCTGGCCGCCGGACATATAGAGCGTCTTGGCGGCGGAGTTGATGATATGGTCAATCGCCTGCATGGCGAAGTTGAAGGTCATGAATTCGACAATGGGACGCAGACCGCCAAAGGCTGCGCCTGTGGCGATTCCGGCAAACCCGTGTTCGGTGATCGGGGTGTCGATCACACGCTTTTTGCCAAACTCGTCCAGCATTCCTTGGGAGATTTTATAAGCGCCTTGGTATTCGGCCACCTCTTCGCCCATCAGGAATACATTTTCATCGCGGCGCATCTCTTCGGACATGCCGTCGCGCAGGGCTTCGCGGACGGTTTGTTGTTTCATCGGCGTGCCTTCCGGCCAATCCGGTGTCAGGTCCACTTTGGGCGCTTCGGGCGCGGATTGCGCGGCGGCAGGGGCGGGCGCGGCCTCTGCCGGGGCTTCGGCCTTGGCTTGAGGCGCAGGGGCAGATGCGGCGCTGTCGATGTCTTCAACGCTTTCGCCATCTTCGAGAAGCACGGCAATCGCGGTGTTGACCTTGACCCCTTCGGTGCCTTCTTCGATCAGGATCTTGCCGATGGTGCCTTCGTCCACGGCTTCAAATTCCATGGTGGCCTTGTCGGTTTCGATCTCGGCAAGGATATCGCCGGACGACACGGTATCGCCTTCCTTGACCAGCCATTTGGCCAGCGTGCCTTCTTCCATGGTGGGCGAGAGGGCGGGCATGAGAATTTCAGTAGCCATCTATCAAGCCTCCTGCGGGATTTCTGTTGCGTAAATATCTGTCCAAAGTTCCTCAAGCGCTGGCTCGGGGCTGTCTTTGGCAAATTCCGCGCTTTCGTTCACGATGGCCTTGATCTCTTTGTCGATGGATTTGAGATCGTCCTCGGTGGCGTGTTTGCCGGTCAGCAGCAAGGCGCGCACAGCTTCGATCGGATCACGTTCTTCGCGCATTTTCTGGACCTCTTCGCGGGTCCGGTATTTCGCGGGGTCGGACATGGAGTGGCCGCGATAGCGGTAGGTTTTGACCTCAAGGATGTAGGGCCCTTCGCCTGAGCGGCAGTGCGCAACGGCCTTTTCACCAGCCTCTTTGACGGCCAGAACATCCATGCCGTCCACAGCTTGACCGGGGATGCCGAACGCCTTGCCGCGCTCGTATATCTCGGCAGAGGAGGTGGAGCGTTGCTGCGAGGTGCCCATGGCGTATTGGTTGTTTTCGATCACGAAGATACAGGGCAATTTCCACAGGGCGGCCATGTTGAAGGTTTCATAAACCTGACCCTGGTTTGCCGCGCCATCACCGAAGTAGGTGAAAGTGACACGGCCATTTTCCTTGTATTTGTCGGCAAAGGCGAGGCCCGCGCCCAGGGGCACCTGCGCTGCGACGATACCGTGGCCGCCGTAGAAATGCTTCTCTTTCGAGAACATGTGCATGGAGCCACCCTTGCCCTTGGAATAGCCACCCTCGCGGCCCGTCAGCTCGGCCATCACGCCGTTGGGGTCCATGCCGCAGGCCAGCATGTGACCGTGATCGCGGTAGGATGTGATGCGCTTGTCGCCTTCCTCTGCGGCGGCCTCAAGGCCAACCACAACGGCCTCCTGGCCGATATAGAGGTGGCAGAAACCACCGATCAAACCCATGCCGTATAATTGACCGGCCTTTTCTTCAAATCGGCGGATCAAAAGCATGTCACGATAGTATGCTTTGAGCTCCTCCGCTGAGACATTGGGTTTCTTACTAGGTTTCTTCGCTGCCATGGGCATGTCCTCCGTCTGCGCAGATCAGATGTCCGCAGATAGTTTAGCGTTAAACTATCTTCTAATGGATTCGAGAACATAATGGTAGTGAGATTTGACGTTGGGGCAAGAAGTCACACCCAAAAACCACCCAAATGTGGTCAAATCGTTGATTTTAGCGGATTACAATCTCGTCTGAGCGGATCATACCAAGCACCTTACGGGCCTGTTCGTCCAAAAGATCAAGGTCGAGGTAATCATCTGACATACGTTTGGTCAGGTTTTCCATCCTCGCCACATCGGCGCGTACCCCATCCAGCTGTGCCCGAAGATCCTGCGTTTCGGCGAGGATTTCCGCCCGGCGGAAGAGGCCAAAGTCACCCTGCACAGCGGCAAAGGTGAAATACAGGCTCAACGCGAAAGCGATGGCGAAAAAGAACAGCGTGCCAAAGGCCGGGCGTGCGGTGCGGGTCATTCTATCTGCCTCAAATCGTCTCTTGATGGACGTAAAGGCAATATGACACAGGTGATTCGCCGTGTGAATCCCCCCGTGCCCTATTGTTCAGGTAAATTTTCCGAATTGCCCGCAGCGTGGCCTTTTTACCCGTTTCGGGTGAAGCCTTCCCGTTTTCAGGCGGAAAGCGCCGCAACCCCCGGCAATTCCTTGCCTTCCATCCATTCCAGAAACGCGCCGCCCGCGGTGGAGATATAGGTGAAATCCTCCGCGGCACCCGCCTGGTTCAGCGCGGCAACGGTGTCACCGCCACCAGCCACGGAAATCAACGCGCCATCGCGGGTCTGCCGCGCGGCGGTTTTGGCGGCGGCAACGGTTGCGGTATCAAAAGGTGCAATCTCGAATGCGCCCATGGGGCCGTTCCAGATCAGGGTTTTCAGCCCTTCAAAGGCGGCAGCGGTCACTGCGATGCTGTCTGGCCCTGCGTCCAGAACCATCTGATCTGCGTCAAGTTTGGCGTCGGGGCCAAGCTGAACAACTTCGTGATCGGCACCTGCCGCAAATTCCCGCGCAACCAGCCCATCAACAGGCAGGATCACCCGGCACCCGGCCTTATCGGCCTGCGCCATGATGTCTTTGGCGGTGTCGAAAAAATCTGGCTCCTGCAAAGACGCGCCCAAATCCGCGCCGAGGGCGGCGAGAAAGGTGTTGGCCATGCCGCCGCCGATCACCAGCACATCAAGGCGATTCACGAGATTTTCCAGCAGTTCGATCTTGGTGGAGACTTTCGCCCCGCCCACAACAGCGCCAACCGGGCGCTCTGGCGTGGCAAGGGCGGCCTCAAGCGCGCTGAGCTCGGCCTGCATCAACCGGCCCGCGCAGGCAGGCAGCAGTCGCGCCAGCGCCTCGGTCGAGGCATGTGCGCGGTGAGCGGCGGAAAAGGCGTCGTTGCAATAGACATCGCCAAGGCCGGACAGGCGGCGGGCAAAGTCGTGATCATTGGCCTCTTCACCGGGGTAAAAGCGAATGTTCTCCAAAAGCAGCACATCTGCCGCGTCGGCCTCTGCCGTCAGGTTCTCCGCACCTTCCAGCGTTTCGATCAATACAACCTTGCGGCCTAGCGCATCGTTCAACGCGGGCAGCACCTGCGCAAGGCTCATCTCAAGGTTCACGCGGCCCTTGGGGCGGCCAAAGTGGGCGATCAGCATCGGTTTGCCGCCTTTGGCCAGAATATCGGTGATTGTCGGAACGATACGTTCAATCCGCGTGGCATCTGTGACCACGCCATTTTCCACCGGAACATTGATATCCACCCGCACCAGCACCCGTTTGCCTGACAATTCCATGTCATCCAGCGATTTCCAGCCCATGTGATACTCCTGTCCTTTGGTTTGGCCCCGTGTTTTGCCTTTCTGGGGCCTCAGGTCAATGCAGCAGCTTGGCAATTGCGCTTATCCAACCTAGTTAGAGGCAAACCAGTTTAAAGGAGCGCGGCATGGCCGAGATCAAAGACCCAGAAAACACCATCCTGATGGAGCTCAAAGGCGGCACTGTCGTTATCGAGCTGTTGCCCAAGGTGGCCCCAAAGCACGTAGAGCGGATGAAAGAACTGACCCGCGCGGGCAAATACGACAACGTGGCCTTTCACCGGGTGATCGACGGCTTCATGGCGCAAACCGGCGACGTGGAACACGGCAACATCGAAAAAGACTTCAACCTGCGTCTGGCAGGCACGGGCGGTTCCGATCTGGGCAATGTTCCGGCTGAATTTTCCAAGGTGCCACATGCACGCGGCTCCATCGGCGCGGCGCGCTCTGCCAATCCGGACAGCGCCAACAGCCAGTTCTTTATCAACTTCAAAGACAACGACTTCCTCAACGGTCAATACACCGTTTACGGTCAGGTCATTTCCGGCATGGAACATGTCGATGCGATCAAACGGGGCGAGCCTGCACCGGAGCCGGACCGCATGATCAGCATGAAGGTGGCTGCGGATGCGTAAGTTACTTGCAGGTGCTTTTGCGTTTGCCCTGATGGGCACGGCGGTCGGGGCCACCGGCCTGAAGATCGAGATCGAGGGCGAGGCCAATGGCACCGTGATGATCGATCTGCTGGAGGACGTCGCGCCCCAGCACGTGGAGCGGATCACCACCTTGGCCGAGGCAGGCGCCTATGACGGCGTGGTGTTTCACCGGGTGATCGACGGCTTTATGGCGCAAACCGGTGACGTGCAGTTTGGCCGGGAAGGCGGCGATCTGGGCCGTGCAGGCATGGGCGGCTCTGATATGCCGGATGTGCCAGCGGAATTTTCCGATGTGCCCTATGACAAGGGCGTTGTGGGCATGGCCCGCAGCCAGAACCCGAACAGCGCCAACAGCCAGTTCTTTATCATGTTTGACGCCGGTCACTTTCTCAACGGGCAATACACCGTTGTGGGCCGCGTGACCGAAGGGCAGGACGTGGTGGATGCGATCAAGCGCGGCACCGGCGGCAATGGTGCGGTGGTCGGCACGCCCGATCTGATGCGCAAAGTGACCGTGACCGAGTAACGCCGCCCTTCATCATTGATCAAGATTGCGTGGGGCCTGCTGGATTGCGGGCCCCATTTGCGTCAGGGTGGGGCATGATCAAAGCTTTGACCGCCGCCCTCGCTTTTTGTCTGTCCTTGGCCGCTGCCCATGCCAGCCCTGAGTTCTGGCGCAGTGAATGGCCAGACACGGATTTCGGAAACACTTCGGTGGACAGCTGGGCCGAGATCCTTTCGGGCGGGCCGCCCAAGGATGGCATTCCTGCGCTGGATGCCCCGCAATTTGTCCATGCCAGCAAGGAAACCCGGATCGCGGACCGCGAGCCGGTGATCACCGTGGTCCTGGACGGGCATCCGGCGCGGGCCTATCCGATCCGGTACCTCACCTGGCATGAGATCGTGAATGACCGCATTGGCGGATCACCTGTGACGGTGACCTTCTGCCCGCTGTGCAATTCGGCCATGGTGTTTGATGGCCGGGTGCGGGGGCGGGTGCTGACCTTTGGCGTCACAGGCAAGCTGCGCAATTCGGATATGGTGATGTATGACCGCGAAACCCAAAGCTGGTGGCAGCAGGCGCAAGGCGTTGGGATCGTGGGTGAATTGACCGGTGCAGAGCTGCGCCAGTTGCCAAGCTGGATGGAAAGCTGGGCGGAATTCAAGGACGCGCATCCGCAGGGGCTGGTGATGGCCGAACCGAGCTATCCGCGCGATTATGGCCGCAATCCATATCGTGGTTATGACAGCCTGACGCGGCCCTTCCTTTATTCCGGTGACCCGCCGCCCCATGGCATTCCGGCGCTGGAACGCGTGGTGCGGGTCGGCAATCGCGCCTGGCCCATGACGCGGCTAGCCGAAGCGGAGCAGTTGACAGAGGCCGGTGTGACAATCAGCTGGCGGGCCGGGCAGGCCTCCGCCCTCGACACGGCCCAGATCGCCAAGGGCCGCGACGTGGGCAGCATCCGTGTGCAGGACGGGCAGGGGCGTGATCTGGCCCATGATGTGATGTTTGCCTTTGCCTTTCACGCCTTCTGGCCGGATGGCACTTGGATGCTGGGGCGGTAGGGGCGCAGGCCCGGCCGGCGCGCCCCTCCCTTTGCCTCTATTCAGCAAAGCAAAGCTTGTTGCCGTCCAGATCCCGTACATAGGCCGAAAACTTTGGGCCGCGCTGGCCCGGCGCACCTTCACATGTGCCGCCAAGCTCAAGCGCCAGTGCATGCAGGCGTTCCACCTCTGCCTGGCTGCCAACGGCAAAACCCACCATCGTGCCATTGCCGCGGGTCGCGGGCTTGGTATCGAAGGGAATCGCGGCGGCAAAGGCGAAGTCCTCAGCCAGCCAATAGGTCATTCTGTCCGAAGGTGACATGCTGTGCAGGCCCGCCTCTGAGAACATGGCGTCATAGAAGGTTTTGGAGGCGTTCAAGTCGTTGGTTCCAACGACAGCGTAGTTTAGTTTCATAGCTTTTTTCCTTGTTTCAGCCGCGATGCAATCGCAGGCTTGCGAACATCCATATTGCCAAATAAGACAGTTTATGTCCTATTTGTGCGATGGCACGCGCAGATACCCCAGGCAGACTCAGACGGCTCGAAATGTTGGCGGTCCAGCTCAAGCAGGACAGCCATTGCACCGTCAGCGATTTGGCCCGGCAGCATGGCGTCAGCCCGCGCACGATTGCCCGCGATCTGGCGTTGATGCGCGACCACCACGGCATGCAGATCGATGCGGACCGGGGGCGCGGCGGCGGCTTGCGTCTTGACCGGAACTGGGGCGTTGGCCGGTTGAACCTGACCTATGGTGACGCGGTCGATCTGTTGATCAGCATCGCGGTGGCCCAGCAGATGAATTCGCCGATGTTTCTGGCCAATCTGGACAGTGTCCGGCGGCAGTTGGTAGCGTCCTTCTCTGCGGAGAAGCGCAAGAAGGTGAATGAGTTGAAATCCCGCATTCTGGTGGGGGTGACCGCCTCGACCTACGTGCAGGCCAGCGCAGATGCGCCGCCCAAAAGGGTGGTGCAGGCGCTGCATCAGGCTTTCATCAATCAGGAGTTGCTTGAGATTGCCTATCGACGTGAGGACGGAGAGACCTCCGAGCGCCGGATCGAGCCACATTACCTATTGCTGAAATATCCGGTTTGGTACGTGGTTGCGGTCGATCACCTGCGGGGCGGACCAAGGACCTTTCGCTGTGACCGGATTCTGTCTGCGGCACGGACGGACCAGACGTTCCGTTTGCAAAAGCCAGAAGCCTTTGGTCCGGACTTGGCCAAGGGGGAACTTTCTGTCTGAGAGAGCCGAGGCCACTGCGTGCCGATGGACTGTGTTGCGTTCACATTCCATTGAGTTCAGTGGTATTCCGATACATGCTTGAGTAGGCTCTCGCGCAACAGCATCGCCTATACCGGCAGGAACTCCACATGGCAGACACCCAGATCTCCACAACCAACCGATACGACATTGCCGCCCCGCGTTGGGGCGACAAGATGCGGACGCTTGGCTACTACGATGGGTACTTGGGCTTTCTGTCTGCGCCATCTGATCTTGATGGCCGCAACAAACGGGTCATCGACGTTGGTTCAGGCACCGGCGCATTTGCCGAAGCATGGGTGGCCATTCATGGCCCGCCGCGCGAATTGACCCTGCTGGAGCCCAGTTCAGCCATGCTTGAACGGGGCAAAGCGGCCTTGAACCGGCGCGGGGTGGAGCCGCGGATGCTAAAGTCATTTCTCGGACAGACGACGGAAACGGAGCCTGTCGATGTGGTCTTGGCGGCGCATGTCCTGGAACATTGCGATGATCCGCTGACCGCACTCGGGCAAATGCGGGATCTTCTGGTTCCCGGGGGGCAACTGCGCCTTGTGGTGTCAAAGCCGCATTGGTGCAATGCGATCATCTGGTTGCAGTGGCGGCACAGGACATTTCAAAGGGCTGAGATTCTGGCACTGGTAGCTGAGGCCGGTTTTGAGGTTGAGCAGGTCTACGCGTTTCCATCGGGCCCCCCGTCACGCACCAGCCAAGGGATCGTGGCAAGGCGAAGGGGCTGATGATCCGCCGCTCATAAGGGTCTGAAGACTTGCCGCGCAGCTGGTCCCTTTTCGCAGGCCAGACCCAAAACAAAAGGCACCGCCCGATGGCGATGCCTTTCAATTCTTGGACTGTTGCGCCACTTAGCTGGCTGGATTGGCCTTGGCCGCCGGTGCGGATTTGGCGCCGGGGTTCAGGGGATCGTCCTGCCGCTGCACGGAACCCTCAAAATGGGCGCCGGATTCGATGGCGATGGTCTTGTGGATGATGTCGCCCTCAACACGTGCCGTGGAGGTCAGGCGCACCTTGAGGCCGCGTACACGGCCCACGATGCGACCGTTGATCACAACGTCATCCGCAACCACTTCGCCTTTGATCGTGGCGGTCTCACCAATGGTCAGCAGATGCGCGCGAATGTCACCTTCCACCGTGCCTTCTACCTGAATGTCGCCGGTGGTCTTCATATTGCCTGTCACATGCAGGTCAGATGACAGCACGGAGGCGGGAGGTTTTGCCTTTGGGGCGCTGGCCTTGAACTCGCTCGACGTGGTTTGTGTCGAAGCGGATGGCGCTTGCGGTGCCGCAGGTTTGGGCGCATCGGCGTCCTTGGATGGTGCGGGGTCGTTGATTTTGCTTTTAGAAAACATCGTTTGCAGCCTTGATATAGATCATGGGGTTAACAGCTTTGCCGCCCACACGCACTTCGTAGTGCAGGTGTACGCCAGTTACGCGTCCAGATGCCCCCATATCACCGATACGCTGTCCGCGCGAGACCCTTTGGCCTACTTTTACGCGAAGCCGGGACAAATGGGCATAGCGGGTCTCGATGCCGAACTCGTGCTGGATCTTAACAAGACGGCCATAGCCGGACTGCCATCCGGCATGAACCACGACGCCATCGGCGGTGGCATAAAGCGGTGTGCCAAGTCCGGCGGCGAAATCAACACCTGAATGCATGCGGCGTCCGCCGGTCTTGGGATCGCGGCGATAACCGAACTGGCTGGTGAAACGGAAGGCGGATTTAACAGGGTTGGCGAAGGGCGCCTTCTGTGCGGCGATCCGGTAAAGGTTCAGCTTGTCCATCTGGTTGAGCAGACGGTTGGCACGCAGGGTATCGGCGGTGGGTTCCTCGCCGCGGGTGGTAAAGGACAGCGGCGTCATAGGTCCGCCCTGGCCGGAATAGCCCCGGCGCACCTGTTCGATGATCCGGTCCGGCGGCATGCCGGCATTGCGGAACATTTTATCAAGCGGGGCCACAGAAACGGTCATTGCCTCTTCAAGCTGGCGGAAGATCGCATCGTTCTGATCACGCATCAGGGCAATCTGCTGGGCCATGCGGTCCGCCTCAAGCAGGGCATCCTGCGCATCGGCCACAACCTGATCGCGTTCCTTTGCCGTCCGCTCAAGCGCTTCGGCCAGGAAATCCATCGGGGCGTTGCTGGCGGCGACCTGCACCTGTCCGGCTCCGTCCTCCAGCGTGTCTTTCAGTTCTGCCAGGGTGCGGCGCGCGGTTTCACGGTCTTTCATAGTGTCGCGCAGGGTGGACTGGATCACGTCGATGCCGGTCTCAAGCTCGCGGCGACGGGTCTCGGATTGCAAAAGCTCTGACTGCATCAGCGAGATCTGCTTGAGCGCGGCGTTGAACCGTTCCTGCGCGGCCAATGCCTCTTCGGCGCGGCTGTCGCGCTGGCCGGACAGATCGTTCAGACGCGCCTGGTAGGTGCGCTGATCGCGTTTGGCCTGTTCGCGGAAATTGCCGGAGCCGATGCTGTCCATCAGGATAATGGCTGTGGCGACGATCGCCCAGGCGACCAGCGCGGCGGAGCCTGCGAAGGCAACAATCTGTGTGCCGGGGCGCAAGCGGATAAATCGTGTGTCGTTGTCGGATTTGAGAAAAACACGGCGTTCAGGAAAATACTGTTCCAGAATGGCGTTCACTTTGATGGCGAGCCTTGTACGCACAATGTTGTCCTTTTTATCGTCCCCCGACCAAAGGTGCAGGTTCCCCCCCGGCACATTTTGGTCCAGATTTCATTATCCAGTGACCGGCCATGGGGCAACCCTGTTGACCGATACTGCGACATCAAACCACCGGAACTGACCAAATGGGCAAAAAACCGCCTATTCCAAATGCTTGGCAGGCGAGGTTCAACTCAAGGTTCGCCTGTCTCGGTCAGCGGCCAATAGAAATCGGGGGGAATGCCTGCCTCGGCGCGTTTCTCTTCGTTGAAGGGCGGTTTGAGATGGCCGTGGAAATATTTGCGCACCAGCGCGTGAAACCGTTCCTTGGGATCCTCGTCAAAACGTCCGCAGAGGAAGTGGAACCATTTGCTGCCATAGGCCACATGGGCAACCTCTTCGGCATAGATGGTTTCAAGCGCTGTAACCGCGCCATCTGCCTTGGCGCGTTTGAAAATCTCGATCATGCCGGGGGTCACATCCAGCCCGCGTGCCTCAAGCACCATGGGCACGACGGCCAGGCGGCCCATCAGATCATCCACTGTGTCCTCGGCGGCCCGCCACATGCCGGCATGGGCAGGCAAGGCGCCATAAAAGCTGCCTTCCGCTTCAAGGCAGTCACACATCAGATTGAAATGTTTGGATTCTTCATCCGCCGCCTTGACCCAATCGTCATAGAACCCCATTGGCAATTTGGTGTCCGTGAACCGTGCAATGATGTCCCAATGCAGATCAACGGCGTTCAGTTCGATATGCGCCACCGCATGCAACAGCGCGATGCGGCCCTCGGGCGTGCCGGGGCGGCGGCGCGGCACATCGCGTGGGTTCAACAGCTCTGGCGCGGCGGGGCGAGAGGGATGCAGGGGCGGATCGGCACGGCCAATCCGGGGCGTGTCGCCCGCATCGCGGGCCGCCTGCCACTGCGCGGCAAAGCTGCGCGACATGGCGGTTTTCTCGCGGCCATCTGCGCAGCGCAGAACAGCCTCGGCCATCTGGGCAAGGGGTTTCACAGGGCTTTCACCGCGTCCAGAACCTCTTCGACATGGCCTGGCACTTTGACCTTGCGCCAGATCCGGGCGATGTTGCCTTGTGCGTCGATCAGATAGGTGGCCCGCTCGATCCCCATCGACTTTTTGCCATACATGTTCTTTTCAACCCAAACGCCATAGGCCTCGGTCATCTCGCCATTCTCATCAGACAAAAGCGGCACGGTCAGATCATGTTTGGCCGTGAATTTGTCATGTTTCGCCATGGTGTCGCGGGAGATGCCAAACACCTTGGCGCCTGCGGCTTTGAAATCTTCAAGATGCTCGGAAAAACCGATGCTTTCCTTGGTGCAGCCCGGCGTGTCGTCGCGTGGGTAAAAGAACAGAACCACGGGTGCGCCGCGCAGATCAGACAGCGAAACATTGCCGCCGCCAGTCACGGGGAGGCTGAAATCGGGGGCAGGCTGGGACAATTCGGGCATGGCTCACTTTCTATTCACTTGGAAGCGGGATTATGGACTGTCATAGTAGGCCGAAATTGGCAACGGCCAAGCCTGCAACACCAAAACCGGATAGCGATGAGCGACGCCGCGCCCGCCTCACACACTGGGGGAACAGCCCCCAAACGCCGCCGCCGGTGGCATCGCTTTGTTTTGCGAAGCGTGTCTTTGGTTGTGATCCTGACGTCATTGGCGCTGGTGGGTGCGGCGGTGATCAAAGGGCTGCCGATTGCCGCGCCGCCGTGGTTGCAGGCCCGGATCGAAGGACGGATCGCGGAAATGGTGCCAACTGCGCGGGTGCGCTTTGGCGAGATGGTCTTTGTGGTGGGCGAGGGCTGGCGGCCCAAGGTGCGGCTGCGCGATGTGGTGATCAGCACCCCGGCAGGGCGGGAGATCGTCAGTTTCAATGAATTCAAGGCGACCTTTGCCACGCGGCCGTTGCTCAAGGGGAAGATCCAGCCCAAGGTTTTGTCGCTGTCAGGCGTTGTGGCGCGGCTTAAGCGGGATGGCGAAGGCCGGGTGTCGATCCGCGGCGGGCAGGCCGCCGAAGCCCCGGCGCGCGAGGCGGCAACCCTGCCGCAACTGATCGGCCAGATGGACGAGATACTGCAAAGCCCGTCGCTCAACGCGCTGCGCACGGTCGAAGTGCGGGCGCTGACCCTGCGCTATGACGATGAACGTGTCGGGCGCGGCTGGACGGTGGATGGCGGGCGGCTGATCCTGCAACGGGACGGGCGCGATCTGGCGCTTTCGGCGGATCTGGCGGTGCTCAGCGGCGGCGCGGGCGTGGCGACCCTTGCGGCCAACTACAACAGCCGCATTGGCGAAACCGCCGCCGATTTTGGTGTCAGCTTTGACGGGGTCGCCGCCCGCGATATCGCGGCGCAGGGTCCGGCTTTTGCCTGGCTCGACGTGCTGCGGGCGCCGATTGCGGGGTCGGTGCGCAGCGGCCTGAACAGCGATGGCCGCTTTGCCCCGTTGAATGCCACATTGCAGATCGGCAAGGGCGCGGTGCAGCCCAATGCCCTGACCAAACCGGTGCCCTTTGACGGCGCACGCAGTTATTTCAGCTATGATCCGGCCAAGCGGTTGCTGCGGTTTGACGAATTGTCCGTGCGCAGCCCGTGGATCACCGGACAGGCTACGGGCACGGCCTCTCTCACCACCGATGGCGCACAGGGGCCGCTGACCGAACTGATCGGCCAGATCACCCTGTCGGATCTGGTTGCCAATCCCTTTGAGCTTTATCCCGAAGCGGTTGATCTGTCCGAAGCGGATATGGATTTCCGGCTGGAGCTGAACCCGTTCCGCATCACGCTGGGGCGGCTGCAGATCTCGGACCGGGGCAAGACCCTGCTGGTGGATGGGGAATTGGCGGCCGATCCGGGCGGCTGGCGTTTGGCGCTGGATGGCCGGATGGACGGGCTCGACCCGGATCGCTTGCTTGAGCTCTGGCCCGCAGGTGTGAAACCCAAGACCCGCAAATGGTTGGGCGACAACCTGATTGACGGGCGGGTGCATAATATTGATCTGGCGTTCCGGTCCGCGCCGGATAAAGCCAGGCACAGCTTTCTCGCATTCGATTTTGAGAAATCGACAGTGCGGTTCTTGAAAACCATGCCGCCAATCACCGGTGGGCAGGGACATTTCAGCCTTGCGGACGACCGGTTGGTCGTCACCGTGGATCAAGGCGAAGTCGCGCCGCCTTTGGGGGGCAGCATTCGGGTGGACGGATCATCCTTCATCATACCGGATGTGCGGGTCAAAGACGGCGCACCGGCGGTGATCCGGTTGCAGACCCGGTCCAGTATCACGGCGGCGCTGTCGCTGATCAATTTTGCGCCGCTGTCGGTGATGGACAAGGTCAAGATGCCCGTGCGGCTGGCCGAGGGCCTGGCGGATGTTCAGGGCACCATTGCGGTGCCTCTCAAAAAGGGCGGCAAGGTGCAGGATGTGAATTATCACTTCACCGGTGCCTTGAGGGCGGTCCGCAGTGACGTGTTGGTCAAAGGCCGGCGACTGGAGGCGACAGAGCTGGACGTGACCGTGGACAACACCGGCCTGCGGATCAGCGGGCCGGGGCGCATTGACGGTGTCGCCTTCAACGGCGCGTGGGAGCAACCCATCGGCAAGGGCGCGGCGCAATCGGCCTTGCGCGGGCAGGTGACATTGGATCAGGCTGCGCTGGATGCCTTTGGCGTGGCCTTGCCGGAGGGGACGGTCTCGGGGCAGGCGCAGGCCGATATCGCACTGGATTTTGCCCGCGGTGAAACGCCCAGATTTGCGCTGACCTCGGCACTGCAAGGGGTACGTCTGCGGGTGCCTCAATTGTCATGGACCAAAGCCGCTTCAACCCGTGGTCAGCTGAATATCTCTGGCCGGTTGGGCGATCCGGCGCAGATTGACAGCCTATCGGTGGGCGGTCCGGGATTGTCGGCCAAGGGCACGGTTGACCTGAACGCGGGAGGATCACTGGACCGCGTCCGGTTCACCAGCCTGTCAGCGGGGCAATGGCTGAACGCGCCGGTGGATCTGATCGGGCAGGGCGCGGGCAGGCCGGTCAAGGTGGCGGTGCGCGGCGGCTCGCTCGATCTGCGCCGCGCCGAATTTGGCCCCTCGCAGGGGGGCAGCGCCGGACCGCCGATGCAGATCACGCTGGACCGGTTGCAGATCACCGACACCATCGCGTTGACCGGGCTGACGGGGACTTTTGACACCCGCCGAGGCCTTGATGGCGCGTTTCAGGCGCGTCTTAACGGGCAGACGCCGGTCGCAGGCCGGGTGGTGCCGCAGAACGGGCGCAGCGCGGTGCGAATGACCTCCGAAGATGCGGGCGGCGTGTTGCGTTCGGCCGGTTTGCTCAAACAGGTGACGGGCGGAACGCTGGGCCTGACGCTTTTGCCCGTTGGCACCGGCGGGGCCTTCGACGGAGAGCTGACCATGGATGGGATCCGTATCAAACAGGCACCGGGCATCGCGGCCTTGCTGAATGCGGTGTCGGTGGTGGGCCTGATCAACGAACTCAACGGTGACGGCATCTATTTCGACAAGGTCGAGGGACGATTCCGCCTGACGCCCGACAGCCTGACCTTGACGGAAGGATCGGCGGTGGGGGCGTCCATGGGGCTGTCGATGGACGGGGTCTATGCGCTCAACTCCGGGCTGCTCAATATGCAGGGTACGATCACGCCGGTGTACCTGCTCAATGGGATCGGATCGGTGCTGACCCGCAAGGGTGAGGGGTTGTTTGGGTTTCACTACACACTCAAGGGGCAGGCGAAAGACCCCTCTGTGTCGGTGAACCCGCTGTCGGCTTTGACCCCCGGCATGTTCCGCGAGATTTTCCGCGCGCCCAAACCCGAATTGCCAGCGGTAGAGGGCAACACCCAATCCATTCTGCCCGCCAAACCGCCAGTGGCGGAAAAACCGGTTGTTCCTGATTATGATGGGCGTTAGGGCGCGGGCATGAAACTTTCTGACTTTGATTTTGACCTGCCCGACGACCTGATTGCCACCCGTCCGGCGGTGCCGCGATCGGCAGCGCGGTTGCTGGTGGCCGAAGGCGATGTGATCCATGATCAACAGGTCACGGACCTGACCAAATGGCTGCGGCCCGGTGACCGGCTGGTGCTGAACGACACGCGGGTGATCCCGGCACGCCTGAACGGTCTGCGCTTTCGCGACAGTGCGCAAGGCCGCGTACAAGCCAAGATCGAAGTGACCCTGCTTGAGCCGCGTGGCAACGGCACATGGGGCGCGTTGATCAAACCGCTGCGCAAGCTGAAGATCGGCGAGGAGGTGGTTTTCTCTGACGACCTGCGGGCCACCTTAAAAGGGGTTGAAGACGGGCAGGGGCATCTGGCATTCAATTGCACGGGCGATGATTTTGACGCGGCGCTGAATGCGGCGGGCGCAATGCCGCTGCCGCCCTATATCGCCGCCAAACGCGCCGCCGATGCGCAAGACAAAACCGACTATCAAACCGTCTGGGCCCGCAACACCGGTGCCGTGGCTGCACCCACTGCGTCGCTGCATTTTGATGAGCCGTTGCTGGCGGCCCTGCGCGACAAGGGCGTGACTTTCACCCATGTGACCTTGCATGTGGGCGCGGGCACCTTCCTGCCGGTCAAAGTGGACGATATATCCCAACACAAGATGCATTCCGAATGGGGACAGGTCAGCGCCGATGCTGCCGCCGAAATGGCCGCGACCAAGGCGGCGGGCGGGCGGGTGATCCCCGTGGGCACCACCGCATTGCGCCTGATCGAGACCGCCGCAAAAGGCGGCACGATCCGCGCGTGGGAAGGCGACACCGATATTTTCATCACGCCGGGGTTTGAATTCCAGATCGCCGATGCCTTGATGACCAACTTTCACCTGCCCAAATCCACGCTGATGATGCTGGTCTCTGCCTTGATGGGGCAGGACCGGATCAAATCCATCTACGCCCATGCGATTGCCGAACGTTATCGCTTCTTTTCTTACGGGGATGCGTCACTGCTGCTGCCCTAGCCGGAAAATCACGCCATCTTGTCGCAGAAGGGCGTGACCTCACGGCGATCCGCAGGCAGGCAGGGGCAAGAAACAAAAAGGATTCGCGCCATGCTTCAGGTTCTTTCCAGCGCTTGGGCGCTTTTGCTGGGTATGTGTTTGCTGATGGTTGGCAACGGCATGCAAGGCACGCTGCTGGGCATCAGGGGCGGAATCGAAAACTTCTCGACCTTCGAGATGTCGATTGTCATGTCGAGCTATTTTGTCGGGTTTCTGGGGGGCTCCCGCATGGCACCGGGCATGATCCGGCGTGTCGGCCACGTGCGGGTCTTTGCCGCGCTGGCCTCGCTCATCTCGGCAGTGATGATCCTTTACCCGACGTTCCCCAATGTCATCGTCTGGTCTTTGGGCCGGGTGTTGATCGGATTCTGTTTTTCTGCCGTATATGTCACCGCCGAAAGCTGGCTGAACAACGCGGCCACCAACGACAACCGGGGGCAGGCGCTGTCACTTTACATGATCGTGCAAACATTGGGCATCGTGATTGCCCAAGCCCTGCTGCTGACTGCCGATCCGTCCGGCTTTGTGCTGTTTGTGATCCCGTCGGTTCTGGTGAGCATCGCCGTGACGCCGATCTTGCTGTCGATCAGCCCGACGCCGGCCTTTGACACCACCAAACCCATGCGCATCCGCGAGCTGGTCAGCTACTCTCCGCTCGGCTGTGTGGGCATGTTCCTCTTGGGTGGCGTCTTCTCTGCGCAGTTCGGCATGGCCTCGGTCTATGGCGCCGAAGCCGGGCTAACTGTTGCACAAATCTCACTTTTCGTGGCGATGTTCTTTGTTGGCTCTGTGATCCTGCAATATCCGATTGGCTGGATTTCCGACCGGATGGACCGGCGCGGATTGATCGTGGTTGTCTCGCTTATCGGAGCGGGGGGATCGGTGCTTGGTATGATGCTGGGCCATGTTTTCCCGGTGCTTCTGGTCTCGGCCTTTGTGGTGGGGGGGATGTCGAACCCGCTGTATTCACTGCTGATCGCCCACACCAATGACTTTCTTGAGCACGAGGATATGGCCGCAGCTTCCGGTGTTTTGGTCTTTATCAACGGCTTAGGAGCCATCCTTGGGCCTGTGATCACCGGCTGGATGATGGGCACCGCGCTTGGCCCTGGCGGATTTTACCTGTTCACTGCCGGGCTCTTTATTGCGCTTGCCAGCTATGCCGCCTACCGCTCCACCCGCCGTGCGGGCGTGCCTGTGGATGAGACCGGCAACTACGTCGCAATCTACCCCTCAGCAACCACCGTCGCAGTCGAAGTCGCGCAGGAAGTTGCCATCGAAGCAGACCAGGATGACGAAAATGATACGTGATAGCGATAACTATGTCGCATTTGATACAATTCGTGAGTAGGCACCGTGGTTAAATTCCTCTTAGCATGGAATGTCTTAACCGTGCAGCACGATAAAGGGAGCGCACCATGGTAGGGCCTGAAGAGATCCTTGAGTTCTGGTTGGATGAAATCGGACCCAAGGGCTGGTATGAAGCAAGCGATGCTTTGGACAGTCAGATCCGGGACCGGTTTCACGAAACCTGGCAAGCCGCCTGTGAGGGCAAATTTTCACTATGGCTGACCTATCCGTCGGGCGCATTGGCGTACATCATTTTGATGGATCAGTTTCCCCGCAACATGTTCCGCGGCAGTGGCGAGGCCTTTGCAAGTGATCGGATCGCGCTGACGGCGGCCAAGGCGGCGATCAACAAGGGCTGGGATCTGCGCATTGATGAACCCGCGCGGCAGTTCTTTTACCTGCCGCTGATGCATTCGGAGAACCTTTGTGATCAGGAGCGTTGTGTGCGGCTGATGTGTGAACGCATGCCCCAGAACCGCGAAGGCAATCTGCTGCATGCCCGTGCGCATCGCGAAGTGATCCGCAAGTTTGGTCGCTTCCCATATCGCAACGATGCGCTGTCTCGCACGCCGACCCAGCTTGAAACGGCCTATGTGGCAAATGGCGGCTACGGTGCTACAGTGCGGGAACTACAGGCCGACATGCAGGCGGCCTGACCCTGCGGCAATCTCGCGGTTGTGGCGGGTGGGAATATAGTTTAATGGTAAACTATATTCTGCAATCGTCACACAGTGAGGAAGTTCTATGGCCGCGAAATCCTTTGATTTGATTGTTATCGGGGCTGGCCCCGGTGGCTATGTTGCCGCGATTCGCGGTGCCCAACTGGGCATGAATGTCGCGATTGTTGAGCGTGAACATCTGGGCGGCATTTGCCTCAACTGGGGATGTATCCCGACCAAGGCCTTGCTGCGCTCTTCCGAAGTGTTCCACCTGATGCACCGTGCCAAGGAATTTGGCCTCAAGGCAGACGGCATCGGCTATGATCTGGATGCGGTTGTCAAACGCTCGCGCAAAGTGGCGGGGCAATTGTCGGGCGGCATCGGCCACCTGATGAAAAAGAACAAGATCACCGTCTTTATGGGGGCCGCGAAACTGGCCGGCAAGGGCAAGGTACACGTCAAAACCGACAAGGGCGAAGAAGACCTGACAGCCAAGAACATCGTTGTCGCCACCGGCGCCCGCGCCCGCGAACTGCCGGGGCTAGAGGCCGACGGCAAACTGGTCTGGACCTACAAACACGCGCTGCAGCCAGCGCATATGCCGAAAAAGCTGCTGGTCATCGGATCAGGGGCCATCGGGATTGAATTTGCCAGCTTCTACAACACCTTGGGTGCAGATACGACCGTGGTTGAAGTGATGGATCGTGTCCTTCCGGTTGAAGATGCCGAGATTTCGGCTTTCGCCAAAAAGGCGTTTGAAAAGCAGGGCATGAAGATCATGCAAAAGGCGATGGTCAAACAGCTTGATCGTGCCAAAGACAAGGTGACCGCGCATATCGAGGTGGGCGGCAAGACTGAGAAACACGAGTTTGACACCGTCATTTCCGCCGTTGGGATTGTCGGCAACGTCGAAGGGCTGGGCCTGGAAGAGCTGGGCGTCAAGATCGACCGCACCCATGTGGTGACTGACGAATATTGCCGCACCGGTGTGGACGGTCTCTATGCCATCGGCGACATCGCTGGCGCGCCATGGCTGGCGCACAAGGCCAGCCACGAAGGGGTTATGGTTGCCGAACATATGGCGGGTCAGAAGGTCCATGCGATCAAGCCGGAATCCATCGCGGGCTGCACCTATTGCCATCCGCAGGTTGCCTCGGTCGGCTATACCGAGGCCAAAGCCAAGGAACTGGGCTATGACATCAAGGTGGGTCGCTTCCCCTTCATCGGCAACGGCAAGGCGATTGCATTGGGGGAACCCGAAGGCATGATCAAGACCGTCTTTGACGCCAAAACCGGCGAACTTCTGGGCGCACATATGGTCGGGGCCGAAGTGACCGAGCTGATCCAGGGCTATGTTGTGGGCCGCCAGCTTGAGACCACCGAAGAAGACCTGATGAACACCGTCTTCCCGCATCCAACACTCAGCGAGATGATGCATGAGGCGGTGCTGGATGCCTATGGGCGCGTGATCCACATGTAAACCAAGCCGGGGGGCTGGAAGGCCCCTCGCGTTTCGGGCAAGGTGGGCCATTCAACGGCCCATCTATTGCGTGCCGGTTCCCAAGGCAGTGCAAGCGTGACCGACAGAACTTCTTTTCCTCTTGTGTTCGCCCTCTGGGGCGCGGGCCTCGGCGCGGCGGCGCAATATGGCAAGGTCAGCGTGATTTTTGACCTGTTGCCAGAGGTTTATCCCAATGCGGGTGCCGCCCTTGGCTTTGTCGTA